>DAOLDD010000025.1:0-53109 GCA_035327585.1 Kiritimatiellia bacterium
ATTCGGGCCGACGGGATGAAATCCCGTCGCTACAACCAACAGGACGAAACTTTTGGGAACCGCTATAGCTCCGGCGCTCTGCCGCCGGAGAGGTGATGCCGATGGCCGCTACTGCGTGTGCCGGTGGAATGAAAGAGAATTGATCCGCGGGTTGGCCTCGGCGCGCAACGTGTTGAATCGTGCCAGGTCCGCGCCGTCCAGATCGAGCCCGTTCCAGTATTCAAGCTGGAAGGATTTCCGCCACTTCGGATCACGCAGGATGAAGTGGCCGTAGAGCTCGTATTCGGCGAAGGAGATGGGATGCCCTTTGTCGACTTCGTGCAGGATTGCCTCCCACCAGGGGCGTTTGAAGCGTTCGGTGAGAAAGGTGAGCAGCGCCTGGACTCGTTCGCGGTTGAACATCATGTGGTGGGTGACGAACGATACGGGGAAGCGTCGCTTCGTGCCGAACGCCAGTTCCAACGAGCGATTGTAGAGGAGTTCGTACTGGTCAGAATAGCGCAGGATGGTTTTCGATTTTCGCACGAACAGTTGCGGGCGCAGGAAGACCGTATCGGCGTCGAGCACGAGGTAGTCCGGCGTGGGCACGTGGTGGGCGGCATTCAGTTTGATGAATTGCTGCAGAACCCAGCCGCGCGTTTTCAGTTCACGCGCGGGTTTGGGTAATATTGCGTCCTCCGGCATGACGCGCGCCCGATGTGCTTCCGCCAAAGCCTGGATGCGGGGCGACTCTGGGCAGACGATCCACAATTCGGTGATTGGCTGGAGAATGAAGCGGCGAACGCTGCGCAGGCAGTGCTCCAACACATCGGCATCCTTGTCCACCGCCGGAATGACGACGGTAATGGGCCGCAGCAGGTCCGCTGCTTCCGGTGTGGGGCGGTGGGGCCAACGTTTGCGGAGAAAACGGAGCACGAAACGCCAATAGAACCAACTCAATGCGTGTCCCCAACCGTGGGCGGCTTCCCTTCGGATCGAGGCGAGTGCTATGGCCAGACGGTTCATGACCCGTTCATTGTGCACAGGGCGGAGTGCGGCGCAAGTGAAGTAAAGCTTTTTGCCGACTTGTCGCGGGGCCATTTTCGGCTGTCCGTGGTGCGCTCGTGTTCCTATCGTACCCCGCGACACAATGAATCACCGCATTCAGGCCGTGGTTGCGCACAAGGGAGCCCGGGAACATTTTCTTGCGGCCCGCGCCCTGCATCGGCGCGACGCGCTGGCGGCCCTGGTGACCGACTGGTATTCCCCGCTGGATGCCTCGTGGCGGGAGCGGCTGCAGCGCATCAATCCCTCACTTGCGCGCGCGCTCGCCGCCACGTGCGACGAACTGCCCCGGGATCGGGTTCGTGCCCTGAATGGATTCGGCCTGCGATCCCGCGTCACCCTTCGTTTCGCGGAACGACGCGGACGCCTGTTGGAAAAAATGATGCAGGACGACCAGCGTTTTGCCCGCCGGGTGGCGACGCTCGACCTCCCGCCGCACAACGTCTTTCTCGGATTTTCCTACGCGGCCCTCGAAGCGCTGGAGGCCGAACGAAAGCGAGGCGTGTTGACGGTCGTGGATCAGATTGACCCGGGACGGACGGAATGGGAACTCGTTCGCGAAGAGGCGGAGCGGTGGCCGGCCTATGCCGACCCGATGGGCCCGCCGGCCGCCGGTTATTATGAACGGGCGGAAGCCGAGTGGCGCGCGGCGGATATTGTGCTGGTGAATTCGGTATGGTCGCGCGACGCGTTGGTCAGACAAGGCGCCGATGCCGCGCGCATACGCGTCATTCCGTTGGCCTACGAGGCACCCGAGCGCGTGGACCCGCGGCCCGTGCGAACCTCCGCGCCCTTCACGGTCTTGTGGCTGGGTTCGGTCATCCTGCGGAAGGGCATTCCTTATCTGGTTGAGGCCGCACGTACGCTTGCCGATGAGCCGGTCCGATTCGTGGTCGCCGGTCCCATCGGAATCCATACGCAGGCGATGCGCGACGCGCCGCCGAACGTGGAGTGGCGCGGCCCGGTGCCGCGTGGCGCCGCGCAGGCGTTGTATCGTGAAGCGGACCTCTTTGTGTTGCCTACGATTTCGGATGGCTTCGCCATCACCCAGGTGGAGGCGCTGGCGAACGGAGTGCCCGTGATCGCGACGCCGAATTGCGGCGACGTGGTGGAGGAGGGGAAGACAGGATTCCTTGTGCCCGCGCGCGACGCGGCGGCGCTGGCGGAAGCCATCCGGCGATTTGTACGGGAGCCCGGCCTTGCCGCGCGCATGCGCGAAAGCTGTCTGGCGACCGCCTCCCGTTTCAGCATTGAAGCGTATGCCGATCGGCTGACGTCGATTCTGTACGACGCCGTCGCCGCGAGAGGCGGCGAGCGATGAAGAGCTTACGTAAAATCGCCGTTTTGCATGCCGCGTGCCACCCCGTCACGGGGCCGTGGAGTGTGATGCGCGATCTCGCGCGGGCGCAACAGGCGTCGGCCGCCTATGCCGGCGTCGGTTTGGCGGTGATCGTCGATTCCACATGGCCCGCCGCGTATCGCGAGGAGGTGAACAACCTCGCGATGCCGTTTTATGAAGCGCCGCTTCCGAAAACGATCGGCACAGCCGCGTTTCTTTATCAACGTCTGCGACCCGCGCCGTGGGCGCAATGGATTGGCGATCTGGCGGCGCGTACGGGTGCGGACGCCGTCGTTGTACACCTGCACAACGCCTGGATGTCGGGTGTATTCCTGCCCCTGCCGGAGGTTCCCGATGTACGCACGGGCGTCGTGGCGACGTTCCACGGCGTGAATGAGCATTTTCACGGCAAGCCGATTCGCCGCGCCTTGCACCGCTGGATGGCGCGTCGCCTGCCGCGTCATGGCGCGCGGCTCACCTCGGTGGACGCCCAGAACACGCGGCACGCTGAAGAAATCTTCGGCATTCCGCGCGACGCCTTCGCCATCATCCCAAACGGCATCGACCCGATGGCAACGGAGCCGTCGCCGCGGGCCGTCGCGGATTCTGCGGCGCCGCTGGTGGTCGGACACGTTGGCAGCATGATCCCGCAAAAAGGCTGGCAGCTCCTCGCGGAAGCGGCGGAGCGTGTGAATCGCGATGGGATTCGGATCCGCGTTGTGCTGGCAGGTCAGGGGCCCGATGCGGACGTCGCGGCGGCATGGGCCGCGCGGCATCCGGACTGGGCGGAATTCCTGGGGCACGTGGCGTCGCCGCGTGAAAACCTGATGCCGCGCCTGGACCTGCTCTGTCTGATGTCACAGTGGGAAGGCCTGCCCATGTCGATCATTGAGGCGATGTCCGTCGGGCTGCCCGTTGTGGCGACCGATGTCGGCGGGGTCGCGGAGGCCGTTACCGAGGGTGAAACGGGTGTGTTGATCCCGCGCACTGTCGAGGCGCTTGCAGTCACGTTGGAACGCCTGCATCGTGATCGCGCTGAACTCGTTCGATGGGGTGGCCGTGCGCGCCGCGATTTTTTTGAACGGTTCACGCTCGCGCGCGTAGACGAGCGCTATCGCGCGGTGTATGAGGAGTCCATTGCATGAGCCATGCGGCCTGTTCCATCCTGATCGCGACACGAAATCGCCCGGGAATCCTGGCGGAGACCTTTGCCCGCCTGCGCGAAAAGGATTCCGCCGATTGGCCGCTTTGGGTTTACGACGACGCCTCCGACGACGCCTCCGCGATGAAACGCGCCGTAGAGGCATGGCCCGGCGCGCGCCTGATTCGGGGCGACCGGCAGCGGGGCCAGGCGCATGGCCGCAACGAATTGCTGCGGGCCTGCGGCACGCCGTATGCGATCTGCCTCGACGACGATCAGTATTTTCTCGAGACCGGCGGACTGGCCGGCCACCTGGTTGAGCCGCGCCCGGCGGGAATGCCGGCCGCGATATCCTTCCAGTGCATCGCGAAGCGCGACGGGCGGCTGGATCGACCCGCCGACATGCCATCCGGCCTGACGACCTGGTTCATGGGCGGCTGCGTGCTGTTCCATGTGCCCACGATCCTTGCGATCGGCGGCTACCGCGCCTGGTGGGTGTACGGCTATGAGGAACCCGAATTGGCCACGCGGCTTTTTGCCGCGGGACACCGGATCTGGTACGATGCCTCCATCCTGATCGAGCACAACCAGTTCTACAACCCGGATGAGCGCCGCGATTTCGGCGAATACGACTATCTCTATGCGCGCAACGCCGTGCTGCTGACCTCGATGAATTATCCGCTGCTGCTCGGCCTGCCGCTGGGGATCGCCCGCTCGATCCGCCGCGCGCTTTACATCAAGCGGAATCCAAGCCGCAATCTGTCCGGTTTCCTCGATGGCGTGGCGATGACGTTCTCCCGCTGGTCGGAGCGCACGCCAATGCCCTGGGCGCGAGCCCGTGAATGGATTCGACTCAACCGCGCGTGAACGCACCTTCTCCCATACCCGTTTTGCCCGCCCCTGGCGTGTTGCCCGCGGAGCATCCCGCGTCCATGCGCTACGGCAGCCTCTATTGGAATGTCTCGCTCACGCGGATGGAGCGCTGGATTCTACCCCTGTGCATCTGCTTCACCATGCTCCTGCAGCTCAAGCCGGTGCTCTATTCCGCGGCCGCGCTGCCCATGATTCTCGTGATGAGCGCACTGTGCTGGATGACGCCGACCACGGGCTTCTTCTACATCGCCTGCGCGCAATTTCTTCCGTATCCCGAAGGCGCCGCGCTCAACCCGGCGCAGATCGGCGTCGTCACCTGGATCGCCGTCACGCTGCTGTTGCATCGCCGGATTGAACTGAAAGGCATCACGCTGCTGTGGCCCGTCATCCCATGGCTGGTCTGGCACTGGCTGGTGACCGGCGAACCCATCTATCATTTCAACAGTGAATACGTGAAGGCCCTGACCTACTCCGTTATCGCCTGCCAGCAGGTAAATGCGGCGAAGGGACGCTATTTGAAGTGTCTGTTGGGAATGTGTCTCGGCACGCTGATGGCGACCACCGCGTTCTGGGCCTTCCAACTCGGCCTGCCTGTGGATCTTTCGACCTGGGGTGGGGAACGCAGCGGCCACGCCCGGCTGGGCGGCGTGCGCGCCGATGCCGTCATGATCTGGCCGCCCCTGCTCATGGGCTGCTTTGGCGTGCTGGGTATCGCCCTCTCCGCAATGGTGTCGGGGCGGTTCCCGGTGCAGATTCGCAACCTCCGCCTGCTGACGATGGCGGCATTTTTTATCTCCATTCCGCCGCTCGTGGCGACGATGACGCATGGCGCCTATGCGGGCTTCGCGATGATGATCGTATTCGTTGGCGTGGTTTACGCCCGGATGAAGGCGAAGCGCATGCTCCACGGCGGCCAGATGAAACTGACCCCGATCATTGTGGGTATGACCGCCCTTCTGCTGATCGTCTACCTGACCAATGCATTCAAGACGAAGGACCGCATCGATGCTTTGTACGACTACTACCAGCGGACCGCGGACGAATATGGCGCGGCGGCTTCGCGCACCGACGTCTGGGAATACTCGTTGCGCACCATTCTGAAGTATCCGTTGCTCGGCATCGCCTTCAATGATGAGCGCGAGGAGATTCCACCGGAATACGCGGACTACGGAAATTATCTATCCCACAACGTATTTCTCGACTATGGCCGCTGGACCGGCCTGCCCGGGATGATCGCCGTATCCTTCTTTTTCTTCCATCCACTGCTGCGGCTCTGGCGGCGATCCGATAACTGGCGGTTCATCGGGTTCTACCTCTTCCACTTCGCGTTGCTGATTTTCTGGATGTCGCTCTCGTTCCAGTTCTACAAGACGTTCTGGGGTTTTTGGATGCTCGCCGCCATGGTGGCGGATCGGGAGCCCATGGCCGTGCCCGTAAAAAAACAGAAACGGGTGTACGGATGACTGTCGCATCCAAGGCCGTGCCGCCGCGCGTGGCGGTGTTGTTTTCACGTTTGGGGCCCTATCATCTGGCCCGCTTGCGAGGCGCGGCTTCCGCGTTGGATCGCGCCGGCGCGCAACTGGCCGCCATTGCGGTCGCCGGCATCGACCGTGTGTACGCGTGGCAACCCGTCGCGCTGCCTACGGCTTATCTCTCGGTGGTCCTTTTCCCGGATATCGAATACGAACAGATCGGGCGGCGCAAACTGATCCGTCGCCTGCGTGCCCAGTTGGACGCTTTCGACCCGGTGGCCGTGGCCCTGCCCGGCTGGTCGTTCATTGAGGCGAAGGCTGGTTTGGAATGGTGTCGCGACAACGGCCGCGCCGCGATTCTCATGACGGAATCAGCGCAGAGTGATCATTTCCGACTGTGGCCGCGTGAAATCGCCAAGCAGGTGTTGGTACGCAAATTCCACGCGGCCCTCGTCGGCGGCGGCTCGCACGCGGATTACGCGCGCGCACTCGGCATCCCCCGCGCCTGTATTTTTCATGGCTACGACGCGGTCGATAACGACTATTTCATCCAGGGCGCGGAGCGCGTGCGCGCCGACGCGGCGGCCCGACGCGCCGCCGCTGGATTGCCGCCGCGCTATCTGCTCACGTCGAGCCGCTTCGTCGAAAAAAAGAATATCGACGGGCTCCTGCGCGGCTATGCGCTGTTTGCGGCGCGTCGTCCGGATGCTCCGCCGCTGGTGGTGTGCGGCGACGGTCCGCTGCGGGATGCGTTGAAGCAACTGGCCGTCACGCTCGGCGTCCAAGACCGGGTGGTCTGGCCCGGTTTCGTGCAATATCCCGATTTGCCGACATTCTATGCACTGGCGGATGGCTTTATCCTGGCCAGTACAACGGAACAGTGGGGGCTCGTGGTAAATGAAGCCGCGGCGTCCGGTCTCCCCCTGCTGGTGTCGAGTCGTTGCGGGTGCGCCGCGGATTTGGTGCGGGAGGGCGAGAACGGATACACCTTCAATCCACGCGCGCCCGAAGCCATCGCGGGTGCGCTCGCCCGTCTGCCCGCAGAGCCGGAAGCCCTTGCCCGCATGGGGCGGCGTTCGCGGGAGCTCGTGGCCGCGGTGTCGCCGGAGGTATTTGGCGCGAACCTGCTGGAGGCGGCCCGCGTGGCGCTCGCGCGGATCGGGCGTGAGGACCTGACGCCCGCGGGGGACGCAGGGTGAAGCTGGCCTACCTGCTGAATTCGCTTTCCCGCGCAAATGGCGGCATTTCGGAAAGCGTGCGACGCCTCGCGCAATCGATCCAGACGCTCGGGGGCGCGACGCCGTCCGTGTACGCGCTGCACGACGAATTTGCGGAAGCGGACGCCCCGACGTGGAGACCGGTGCGCGCCCGCGCCTTCCCCATTCGCGGCCCGCGTGCACTGGGCTATTCGCCACGCCTCCGCAATGCGCTCGCAGCAGACGCGCCGGACCTCCTGCACACCGCAGGCCTTTGGATGTACCCGTCGGTCGCAGCGCTGCAACGCCATCGCCGCGCGAAAACGCCGGTCATCGTCTCGCCGCACGGCATGTTGGATGCGTGGGCCTTGCGCAATTCCGCGTGGAAAAAGCGACTGGCGGCGATGTGCTACGAGCGGGCGCATCTGGAGTCCGCCGCGTGCCTGCATGCACTCTGCGCGTCGGAGGCGGATTCGATCCGTGCCTTCGGTCTCAAGCGGCCAATCTGCGTGCTGCCGAACGGTGTGGACCTGCCCGGTCCGCCGCCCGCTGCGTCCGTCGCCGCGCCGTGGAATGAACGTATTGCCGCCGGCACGCCCGTCATGCTGTTCCTCGGCCGCCTGCATCCGAAGAAGGGATTGGTCCCGCTGCTTGAAGCCTGGCGTGAAACGCGCGGGGCCGGCTGGCATCTTGCGATTGCCGGCTGGGACCAGGGCGGACATCGCGCGGAACTTGAGCGTCTCACGAAGCACTACGAACTCGATGCGTGCGTGACATTTCTGGGTCCCCTGCATGGCGCACAGAAAGATGCCGCGCTTCGATCCGCGCAGGCGTTCGTCCTTCCTTCCTTCAGCGAGGGGCTCCCGATAACCGTGCTCGAAGCCTGGGCGTACGGGGTGCCGGTCCTGATGACGCCGGCCTGCAACCTGCCCGCCGGGTTCAGCGCGGGGGCGGCCGTGGAACTTTCAACGGAACCTGACAAGCTGGCACGCGCGTTGCTATCCTTCTTCCAGATGCCGGAATCGGCCCGTGCGGAAATGAGCGCACGAGGCCGTGATCTGGCCGCCAGCGAGTTTAACTGGGCGGAAATTGCCCGGAAAATGCTGTCGGTCTATAGATGGATCGCGGGTGAAGCCCCGATGCCGGACTTTGTGCAAAAGTGAACGACACGTCGCCAAATTTCCTCGCGGACGGACTGGCCGCGCAGGTGAAAAAAACGCCGGCCGCCGTCGCGGTGGTCTGCGGCGACGATGCGCTGACGTATGCGTCACTCGATGCGCGATCCACCGCGTTGGCGCTGGAATTGCAGCGGGCAGGGCATGGACCCGGCTCCTACATCGCGCTCGGCTTCGAACGTTCGACGGACGGCATCGTGGCGCTGTGGGGCGTCGTAAAATCCGGCGCGGCGTACATTCCCGTGGACCCCGCCTATCCGGACGCGCGCATCGCGCACATGGCGGAGTCGGCGCGCTGGGCGTTGCTGCTGACCAGTGCGGCGATGGCGGAGCGTTTTCGCGGTTTGACCCGAGCCTCGGCAGTCCGCGTCGTGGACTCCCGGGATGTTGCATCGTCCCCCGGGGGTGAACTTGCGCGGGGAGGCGAAGCTGATCCGTTGTATGCAATCTTTACGTCCGGTTCCACCGGGCAACCCAAGGCGGCTTCGGTATTTCGCCGCGGGTTCACGAATTTGCTGCGGTGGTACATCGACGCGATGAGGCTGGACGCCGGCTGCCGCGCGCTGGTCTACACCTCGCTCAGTTTCGATCTCACGCAGAAAAATCTGTTCGCGCCGCTTCTGGTTGGCGGCACGGTCGTCCTGCAACCGCCCGGTCCTTTCGATCTCAGCGCCATTGAGCGGCAAATTGAACGGCATGGCATCACGTTGATCAATACGACCCCGAGTGCGTTCTATCCGTTGGTGGACGCCGCCGCGCCGCACGGGTTCCAAGCGCTCGCCACAGTGCGCTCTGCTGTGCTCGGCGGCGAGCCGATTTCGATTCCGCGCCTGCGCGCGTGGTTGACGGCGCCGGTGACGCGCGCCTTCGTGGCGAATACGTACGGGCCGACCGAGTGCACGGACATCTGCGCGTGGCATCGCCTCGATCGCGAAAATCTCGACGAATGCCCCTTCGTGCCGATGGGCCGCGCGATTCCGGGTGTCGGCCTCGTGGTGGTGGATGATGCGATGCGATCGGTCCCGCCCGGCGCGATCGGAGAACTTTGCATCGCAGGCGCCGGCGTGGGGGGCGGCTACCTGAACGACCCCGCGCGGACGGCGGAGCGATTTGTGCCGAATCCCTTTCCTGATCGCGTCCCGGGTGAACGTGTGTACCGCACCGGCGACCTCGTGCGCGAGGATGCGGAGGGCGTGTTTGAGTTTCGCGGACGCATGGACCACCAGGTCAAGGTGCGTGGATTCCGGATCGAACTCGGCGAAATCGAATCCGCGCTCGCTGCGCACCCGTCGGTTCTTGAAGCCGTCGTGACCGCGAGTGATGCGGGCGGCGAGGACGCCCGCCTCGCGGCGTGGTTGCTGCCGCGCGTTGCGCCGTGTCCGGTGCCGGAAATTCGCGCGGATTTCGCCCGGCGTGTGCCTGCGTACATGCTGCCGTCGTCCATCGAATGGCTCGCCGAATTTCCGATGACGCCGAACGGAAAAGTGGACCGGATCTCGCTTGAACGACGGGCTACATCCGCTCGCCCGCCAGCCGAAGTGCCGGCGCAGACCATCGTCGCTGGTTCCGCCGAGGCCCGCGTGCTCGCCCTCTGGTCCGAGTTGCTGGGCCGTCCGGTTCAGGATCCTGCGCTTAACTTTTTTGATGCGGGCGGCAATTCGATTCAACTGGCTGTGCTGCACACGCGGCTATGCGAAATGGCGGGGCGCGTGCTGCCGATTACGGACCTCTTCGTCCATAGCACAGCCCGCGCGCAGGCGGGCCTGATCGCGGGCGCCGTCGCGGACCCCCGCCGTCAGGCGCTGTTGGATCGCGCCCGCCGCCAGCGCGCGGTTTTTGCAGGGGCGGGAAGGGTGGAACGATCATGAGCAACGGCGAAGCCACATCCCCGGAATCCATCGCGGTGATCGGCATGGCTGGACGCTTTCCCGGCGCGCCTGATCCGGCGGCGTTCTGGCGGGTGCTGATGGATGGTGTGGATGCGGTCGAGAAGTTCGATCCGAGCACGCTCGAATATTCCTGCGCCACGCCGGAGGACCTCGCGGCGGGCCGTCGCTTCGTCAGTGCGCGCGGAACCCTTCCGGATGTCGACAAATTTGACGCCGCGTTTTTCGGCATCTATCCGAAGGAAGCGGAACTCATGGACCCGCAGCACCGGGTATTCCTCGAATGCGCCTGGGAGGCGCTGGAATCCGCGGGTCACGACCCGGCCCGCTATCCGGGGCTGATCGGCGTCTACGCGGGCGTCAGCCTGAACACCTACCTGCTGTGGAATCTGGCCCGCGGCCGGCTGCTCGCCGGCAACTATCAGGTTGGCGAATACCAGACGATGCTCGGCAACGACAAGGATTTCCTCCCCGTCCGCGTTTCCTACAAACTCAACCTGCGCGGCCCGAGCATGGGTGTACAGTGCGCCTGTTCCACATCGCTGGTCGCGATCTGCCAGGCGGCCACCGCGCTGATGACGTACCAGTGCGACATGGCGCTCGCGGGCGGTTCTTCCATCTCCTTCCCGCAGCGGCGCGATTATCCGTTCGAGCCGGATGCGATGGTGTCCGCGGATGGCAAGTGCCGCGCGTTTGACGCCGGGGCGAACGGCACGATTTTCGGGCACGGTTGCGGCGTGGTGCTGCTGAAGCGGCTGAGCGACGCGGTGGCTGATCGCGATCCCATCCTCGCGGTGATCCGCGGCTGGGCGGTCAACAACGATGGATCCGACAAAGTGGGCTTCGCCGCACCAAGCGTAAAGGCGCAGGCCGACGTGATCGCAATGGCGCAGGCGGCGGCAGGGGTGCGCCCGGAGGAAGTGTCTTACATCGAGGCGCACGGCACCGGCACGCCGCTCGGCGACCCCATCGAAGTTGCGGGGCTGACGGAGGCCTTTCGCGCGGGCGGTTCGACCGGGACCGGATTCTGCGCACTGGGCACCGGGAAGACGAACGTCGGACACCTGGACGTCGCGGCGGGCGCGACGGGCGTGATCAAGACGATCCTCCAATTCCAGCACGAACAGATTCCGCCTCTGCTCCACTACACCGCGCCGAATCCGCGCATCGATTTCGCGTCGAGTCCCTTCGTGCCCGTCGCCAACACGATGCCGTGGCCGCGTGGCGACAGGCCTCGCATCGCGGGGGTGAGTGCGTTCGGCGTCGGCGGGACGAACGCCCATGTCGTGATGCAGGAACCACCGCCGCGTGCCCCGCGCGCTCCAGAAGAATCGGGGCATGCGCGCGAAGTATTGCTGCTCTCGGCTCGCACCCCGTCCGCCTTGGATGCGATGAGCCGGCGGCTGGCCGATTATCTGGAGTCGAATCCCGTTGTGGCGCTGGCGGATGTCGCCTATACGCTTGCCGTCGGGCGCCACCGCTTCGCCTGCCGTCGCGCGGTCGCGGCACGGGATGCGTCCGATGCGATTGCGCGGTTGCGCACCGCGAGTTCCGAACCCGCCATGCAGCTTCCCGCGCATGCGGCGGAACCCGCGGTGGTGATGCTGTTCCCCGGACAAGGCGCGCAATTCGTCGGGATGGGAGAGGCGCTGTATCGGAGTGAGCCGGTCTTCCGCGAAACGGTGGACGAATGCGCGATGCTGCTGCTCGAACAGCTTGGCGTGGATTTGCGCGAGACCCTTTTCCCGCCAGCGGACAAGCGCGCCGATGCGGAAAAACGCATCCACGAAACATGGCTGACGCAGCCGGCGATCTTTACAATCGAACTCGCGATGGCGCGACTGTGGATCGCACGCGGCGTGCGGCCGGCCATGGTCATCGGCCACAGCATCGGCGAATACGTCGCCGCGGTGATCGCGGGCTCGTTCTCCCTGCCGGATGCCGTGCGCCTGCTGGCGAAACGCGCGCGTTTCATGATGGACCTGCCCGCGGGTTCGATGCTGGCCGTGCGCCTTCCCGCCGAAGAGGTGGCTCCGCTGTTGCCGGACGACGTTTCGGTGGCCGCGATCAACAGCCCGAAACTTTGTACCGTGTCCGGGCCGACGCCTGTGATTCACCGCCTGCGCACGGCGCTGGAGGAGAAGAAAATCCTCGCGAAGCTGCTGCCGACATCGCACGCCTTTCATTCGGCGATGATGGATCCCATGTTGGAGCCCTTCACACGCGAGGCCGCCACGGTATCTGCGCAGGCGCCGGCTATTCCATGGGTTTCGACGTGCACGGCAGGGGAAATGACCGGCGCACACCTCGCGGACCCCGCGTATTGGGCGCGCCAGATTCGCCAGCCGGTCCTCTTCGGTGCGGCGCTGGAACGCGCGTTCGCCCTGCCGGGTGCGCTGCTGCTCGAAGTGGGGCCCGGTCAGGCGCTCGCCCAGTTTGCGCGCCAGCATCCCGCGCGCCCCGCCGCGCTGGGGGTCGTCGCCTCGCTGCCTCGCCAGGACGCGGGCGATACGGGCATCGAGGATGCGGCGGTCGCGATGGGCCAGTTGTGCGCATGGGGCTGGGAACCGGATTGGAATGAATGGTTCGCCGGAATCAATTGCCGACGCCTCGCGTTGCCGACGTATCCTTTCGAGCGCCAGCGCTTCTGGATTGATCGCTCAGGCACACAGGTGGATATCTCCGATGCAGACCGGGTGGAGGAATCGCATTCCGCGGAGTTTCCTGCACAGCAGGACGTGTCGCCGGAGCATCTTGTACTCGATGAGGTGCTGGCCATCCTTCGGGACCTTTCCGGGATGGACCGCGCGAGTATTGATCCGCGCCGGTCGTTTCTCGAACTCGGATTCGACTCGCTCTTCCTGACGCAAGCCAGCCAGGCGATCCAGAAAAAATTCCTCGTCAAGATCACGCTGCGGCAGATGCTCGACACGCTTTCCTCGCCCGGCGCGATCGCCGCGCACGTGGCGGCGAATCGCCCTGCTGCACAGGCGCCGGTTGCGACCGCGGCGAAGCCCGAAGTGCCCGCCGCCGCTGCTGCCGCGGGTCCGTTCGGCATGGAGGAGCCGGCCCCAACCGCGCCGCCCGCGCGGCACGGGCCGTTTGCGCCGATCAACAAGGCGGCGGCGGATGATTTGACGCCCCGGCAGCGTCGCGCGTTGGATGAGCTCATGGCGCGTTACATCGCGCGAACGCGCCGCTCGAAGGAATATACGCAGCAGCATCGTTCTCATTTTTCCGATCCGCGCGCCGTTTCCGGATTCCGTTCGACGTGGAAGGAGATGACGTATCCGATCGTCTCCGCTCGTTCGCAGGGCTCGCGCATTTGGGACATCGACGGCAATGAATACATCGATGTCACGATGGGATTTGGCACGTATCTCTTCGGCCACAACCCGGAATTCATTCGTACGGCCATCGAGAAGCAGCTCTCGACCGGAATCGAAATTGGTCCGCAGAATATCCTCGCGGGCGAATTGGCGAAGCGTCTTTGTGCACTCTCCGGCATGGACCGTGTGACGTTTTGCACGACAGGTTCGGAGGCGGTGATGGGCGCGGTGCGCGCGGCCCGCACGGTTACCGGCCGCGACCAGGTGGTCTATTTTTCCGGCGATTATCACGGCATCCACGAGGAGGTGCTCGCGAAAGGCCTCTGGGCGCAGGGCAAACCGCGCACGCTGCCGATAGCGCCGGGTATCCCGCGCGAGCTGGTGAGCCAGGTCCACGTCCTGCCATGGGGCGATCCGGCGGGATTGGACTGGATTCGCGCGAATGCCGCGTCGCTGGCCGCCGTCCTCGTGGAGCCGGTCCAAAGCCGGCGGCCCGAATACCAACCCCGCGAATTCCTCACGGAGGTTCGCGCGATCACGAAGGAAACCGGAGTCGCGCTCATTTTCGACGAGATCGTGACCGGGTTCCGCCTGGATTTGCGCGGCGCGCAGGCGTGGTACGGCATCGAAGCGGATCTGGCGACCTACGGGAAAATCGTGGGCGGCGGGCTGCCGATCGGCGTCATCGCGGGCAAACGCGCGTATCTCGATGCGTTTGACGGCGGCATGTGGCGGTACGGCGACGACTCGATACCCGAGGCCGGCGTCACCTTTTTTGCCGGCACCTTCGTGCGGCATCCGCTGGCGATGGCTGCGGCGAAGGCGGTGCTGGACCACCTCGAAGCTCAGGGGCCATCGCTCCAGCGCGCGCTTACGGAACGCACGGCTCGTTTTGTCGAATCCCTGAACAGATATTTTGCGGGCGAGGGGATCGACCTGCACATCAATACCTGTGCATCGATCTGGTATTTCGGCCACGGCGAAAGATTCAAACATTTCAGCCTGCTCTTCCACCATCTGCGCGAATTGGGCATCCATGTCTGGGAGGGGCGTCCTTGCTTCATGTCCACCGCGCATTCCGAGGAGGACATCGCGCGCATCGAAGCCGCGATCCGGCAGGCGGTGCAGCGGATGCGCGACGGCGGTTTCATCGGTGAGGCTGCGCCGGTTATTCCGGAAACCGGTCCGTTCCCGTTGACCGAGTCCCAACAGGAAATCTGGCTGACTTCCCGGCTGGATCCCCGGGCCGCGCCTTCCTTCAATGAGTCGTGCGCCTTTACCTTCAAAGGTGCGTTTGATCGCGCTTCCATGGAAACGGCCTTGCGGAACCTGGTCCGTCGCCACGAAGCCCTGCGCACGGGTTTCGATTCCGAGGGGAGGCACCAGACCGTATCCGACGCCGGAGCGCCGCCGTTGCGATTTGACGATCTCAGCGCCCGACCCGCGGCCGAACGCGAAGCCTCGTGCGCGGCGCTGATCCGCGAAGAGGTGGCAACCCCGTTCGACCTCGCCGCGCCGCCGCTGCTGCGTGCCCGCGTGATACGGCTCGCTGCGGATCACCACGTCATGAGCCTCACGGTGCATCACCTCGTCTGCGACGGCTGGTCGTATGATGTGATGACGCGTGACCTCGCCGCGCTCTATACGATGGCGTGCCATGGCTCGGGAGACACACGCCCGCCGCCGGTGCAGTTCCGCGACTACGCGCGCCTGATGGCGGACTACCGCGCGGACGCGCGCCATGAGACGGACCTGGCCTACTGGCGCGATGCGCTGGCCGCGCCGCCGCCCGCGATTGAGTGGCCGGTGGACAAACCGCGTCCGCCCGTGCGAAGTTTTGCAGGCGCCATGGAAGTCCTCCCGGTTGAGGGGGCGTTGCTGGAGTCGATCAAGCAACTGGGCGCCCGCAATCGCTGCACGCTCTTTTCGACCCTGATGGCGGTCTATGCCGTCCTCGTGCACAAATTGACCGGGCAGCGCGACCTCGTGATTGGCGTGCCCGCCGCGGGCCAGCAGTTGATGGACGGCAAGGAGCTTGTCGGTCATTGCGCGAATCTGCTGCCGCTGCGCTTCCGTATTGAACCGGATCGGCCCTTTACGGAGTTGCTTGCACAGGCGCAACGCGCGCTGTTGGAGGGCTACGAACACCAGGGCATCACCTTTGGCACGCTGCTCCAGGCCCTCCAGATGCCGCGCGATCCGTCGCGGCCGCCGCTCATCCAGGCCACGTTCAACGTCGACCCGGCGATGCACGGCATTCAATTCGATGCCTTGCAGGCCGACATCGTGATCAACCCGCGCACGGGATACCAGTTCGAGCACTCGCTCAACATCGTGGCCTACGCCGACCGGCTCCGGATGGAGTGCAATTACAACACGGACCTCTTCACGGCGGAGACCATCCATCGCTGGCTCGGCCATTTCCTCAACATTGCGCGCGCCTTGGCGGCGGATGAAAAACTTCCGGTTGGACTCGTTCCATTGATGACGCCGGAAGAAGAGAGCCATCTGCTTGCGGCCTGCAATCCGGTTGCGAGGCCGTATCCGCAACATTGCATTCACGACCTGTTCGAGGAGCAGGCGGCGGGGCAGCCGGATCGGATCGCCCTTTCATTCAAGGGCCGGACGTTGACGTACGGCCAGCTCAACGAACGGGCGAATCAACTCGCGCGAGCGTTGGTTGCGCTCGGCGTGCGCCCCGATCAGCCGGTCGGCCTGTGCGCGGATCGCTCGTTCGACCTGGTGATTGGATTGCTCGGCATCCTCAAGGCGGGCGGCGCTTACGTGCCCCTTGACCCGGCGCATCCGCGCGAGCGTTTGGAAATGCAGATTGCCGACACGCGGTTGTCCGTCGTTGTTACGCAATCTGCGCATGCCGCATTGTTCAGCGCGCAAAAACTCACGCTGGATGATGAAAAAGCCGCATGGCGCGGGCTGCCCGCGGGCAATCTGTCGTCCGACGAGCGGGGCGCACCGCATCAACCCTCGCAGTTGGCCTATATCCTCTACACGTCTGGTTCCACGGGCAAACCCAAGGGCGTAGTGGTCGAACACAAGAGCGTCGTCCGCCTCGTGAAGGATGTTTCCTATGTGCGTCTTGGCCCCGATGAGCGCATGATCCATCTGTCGCCGCTCGCCTTCGACGCGTCGACGTTCGAATTGTGGGGGGCGCTGTTGAATGGCGCGCGGCTCGCGATCCTGCCGTCCGGCCCGTTTACGCTCGATGCGCTTGAGCGGCTGATGCGGGAGGAGCAGACCACGCTGCTGTGGATCACCACGGGTCTCTTCCACACGCTGGTCGATGAGCGTCCCGAATGCCTCGCCACGGTCCGGCAGGTGCTGACCGGCGGCGAAGTGACCTCGGGTCGGCACATTCGCAAATTGCTCGATATGCATCCCGGCCTCGTGGTGATCCACTGCTACGGACCGACCGAGAGCACGACCTTCACAACCGCGGAGCCGTTGGTGCGCGACAGCGTGTTTGGCGATCCCCCGCCATTGGGGCGGCCCATTGACCGGACGCAGGTCTACGTGTTGGACGCGCAGCGGCGTCCCTGTCCGGTCGGCGTGGCCGGGGAGCTGTGCATCGGCGGCGACGGGCTGGCGCGCGGGTATTTGAATCGGCCCGAACTTACCGCGGAGCTGTTCATTCCAAACCCGCTGTCCGGAACGCCGGGCGATCGGTTGTATCGGTCGGGCGATTGGGCGCGCTGGCGGGCGGACGGCAAACTGGAATTCATCGGCCGGCGCGACGATCAGGTAAAGATTCGCGGCTACCGGATCGAGCCGGGCGAAATTGAAGCCGTGCTCGCCGCGCATCCGGGGGTGAAGATCTGCGCCGTTGTGGTGAAGCCATCGGCGAGCGGCGAAAAACAACTCGTCGCCTACATCGTACCCTCCGCGCGCGGCGAAACGGCGGGCGCGGAGGCGTATCGCACCCATCTGCTGGAACGCTTGCCCGCATTTATGACGCCCGCGTTGTTCGTCGTGCGTGATGAATTGCCCATTGCGCCGAATGGAAAATTGGACCGGCGGGCGTTGCCGGATCCCGACATGCTCGACCCCCGGCCCTCCAACACGGTAGCGCCATCGACCGAGCGCGAACAACTTGTCGCCCGTCTGTTCGCGGACGTGCTGGGGATGGAGCGCATCGGGGTGGAGGACGATTTCTTCGCACTGGGCGGCCATTCCCTGGCAGCTTTGAAACTTATTAACCGGTTGCATGAAACCGGCTATGTGTTGGAAGTCGCATCGCTGTTTCGCCAGTCCACCGTCGCGGGCGTCGCGTCGGCGCTGACGCCATTGCCGCGGGGCGCGCACGAACGCACGGGAGAAGGCGTGGTGGTGCGGCTCACGGAGGGGCGTCCCGACCGGACTCCATTGGTTCTGCTGCCCTCCGATTTCGGCGACCTCTTGATCTACGCGAATCTGATGCCCCGGCTGGACCCGGACCAACCGTGCATCGGTCTCCAATGCCCGGCCCTGTATGAAAATGACCAGGGGATCAATTCTATCGAGGGTCTTGCCGGCTGGTTTCTCAGCCATCTGCGCGCGGTCCAGCCGAAGGGTCCGTACCAACTGGCGGGCTATTGTTTTGGCGGCCATGTCGCGCTCGAAATGGCCCGGCAATTGAAGGCGGCGGGCGAGCGCGTCGCGTTTCTCGGACTGATTGACGCGCGCCCGTTCCGTCCGGCGTCGCATCGGGGCGAGTATTTCCTGATGCGGCTGCTCGGCGCGTTGCGCGCACGGCGGGAGGATTGGAAACGTCATCTCGCCGCCAAGTGGGCGATGCGACGCGAAGGGCGCCTGATCGACCAGATGGCGCGCACGAGCCCGGATCGGCTGGGCCGGCGCGAGCTGAATAGTTGGGTGATGGAAACGCGCATGCTCGCGAATTACCGGACCACCGACTATCCGGGGACGATCACCTTCTTCTTCCCGGAGGAGAGCCAATACGGATTGTACGGCGATCCCTCATGCGGCTGGTTGCACATGGCGGAACGTGTACACTTGTTCAAGGTCAAGGGATCGCACGTGAACATGATGAAGGAACCGCACGTCTCGGAACTCGCCGCCCGGTTGCGCACCTGTCTCCGCGCGGCGCGCGAGGGGAGCGCAACATGACGCCGCCGCGCGATGCGCAGCTCGACTTGTCGCGGTTCAAGAGCGAACTGTCGGCGGGTAACCGGCTCGCCCGCGCCTTGTGGGGCATCGTCTGGTGTTGTCTCTTTCGGCCAACGCCCCGGCCGCTGCACGCGTGGCGTCGGTTTCTGCTGCGTTGCTTCAGGGCGCGAATGGGGCGGGGGACCCGGGTGTACGCCAGCGCCCGTGTCTGGGCGCCGTGGAATTTAACGATGGGCGACTTCAGCGTGCTCGGCGACTACGTCGATTGCTACGCCGTCGACCGCATCGAGATCGGCGCGCACAGCGTGGTCAGCCAGTACACGTTTCTCTGCACCGCGACGCACGATGTGGACCAGGCGCATTTTCCGCTCGTGACGAAGCCGATTCGCATCGGCGCCCATGCATGGGTCGCCGCCGATGTGTTTGTCGGGCCCGGCGTGACGGTGGGCGAGGGCGCGGTCGTCGGCGCGCGCTCGAGTGTTTTCCGCGATGTGGAGCCGCAAACCATCGTCGCCGGCAATCCCGCCCGCCTCATTCGCCGGCGTCGCGTCGAAGGCCAACCGGCGGAGTGAGGACTGGATTGACGGGATTTTCTGGATGACGGATTCGGAGCAATCCAGCAGATCATCGAGCGTGTCGGTCTCCGTCAGTAAGTTTCCGTGTCCTTCCGTGGGCACCCTTCTTTTACGTACCCGTTCACGGGCGACAGACCTTTCGTGAACGTGAACGAGAACGTGGACGGAAGATTCCGTGCCGACGCTTTGCTACTCGAATTGCCGGCGGAAGGTTTCGAGTTGGGCGCGCAGGTCGGTGACCTCGGCACGGAGGGCGGCGACATCCGCTTCGAGTTGCGCGATGCGCTGAGCCTCGGCGCGGACCTGCACTGCGGCGGGCTCCGGTGGAGGCGGGGCGGCGTCGAGCGAGGGCGGCTCGCCGAGCAGGTGGGCGTAGCGCGATTCCTTCTGGCCGGGCTGGCGGGGGAGTTTTACGACGAGCGCACCGGTGGGCCGCTGGGCGAGACCGTCCAGAACGGCCTGCACCTCGGCGGCTTCGCCCATCGGCGTGAACCGCTCGCCGCGCGCGCGCAACTCGGCTGCGGTTTGGGGGCCGCGCAGCATCAACTCGCACAGGACCGCGGTGTCGCGCTCGTCGAGGCCGATGGTTTCGGGGAATACGTGTTTATACTTCGGAACCCGACTGCCCGCGGTGGTGACCATGGCCGCGAGACGCCGGTCGCGCAGGCGGTCGAGCGCGCGGACAACCGTGGCTTCGTCGTACGCCACCACCGGATCGCGGTTATTCTTCTGGTTGCACGCCGCGACGAGCGCATTGAGCGTGAGCGGATAATACTCCGGCGTGGTGAATTGTTTTTCGATCAGACTGCCCAGAACCCGCAACTCCTCGGGCTCCATCGGCAGCGCAGGCAGCAGCGCGTTTTCCATCACGCGAATCTACAACGTCTGTAAAAACTTTTCAAAAGACTTGCAACGTCTGCAAAAACGAATTGCGGATGGGGAGCGGGCCCGCGAAACACGCGAAAAACGCCAAAGAGGGGCGCTCATAGAGCGCGGCCACAACACGCCGTTGATTAAGCGGATTCAGGGGAAGGCCGATTTCGCGGCTAAAATTCGCGTCAATTCGCGCAAATTCGCGGAGTGATTCCTGGCGAAATCAGCGGACGGCGATGTGGTAGAAGCCGTTGCCCGTGCCGGCGAGGGCGTCGGCGTAGGCGTTTTCGGGCGGGGTGGCCGCGATGTTGTCGGCGACGAGATGCAGCGCGCCGCCGAGGGCGTCGGCGCGGTAGAGGGCGTAGGACTTTCCGGGAACGCTGGACCAGGTGACCAGCGGGCCGTTGGGGCCGGGCTTCAGCCCGCGCGCGGCGAAGAAACAGGCGTCATCGAGGATGTCGGTGCCCGCGAAGGTCTCGAGCAGGTCCGAGGTGCCGTCCCAATCGCTGTCGATGAGGGCGGCGGGATTATCGGTGCTGGCGAAGTCGTAGGTGTACTGGCTGCTGCTGGTGCCGCGCAGGGCGAAGGGGACGATGGGGTCGGGGTTGTCCCGCTCGATGGCAATGCTCGCGACCTTGAAGGGGCCGCGATTGTAAAGGTCCTCAACGGCGATCTCATAGAGACCGGCGGGAATTTCGACGAGCAGCGTGTAGGTTTCGACGGTTTCGTGGTCGATCATGAAGGGACCGTATTGGATGCCGCCGATGTGGAATAGCATCTGCCGGTTGCCGGGCTCGGACTTGCTGTAGCCGATGCCCGCGCGGATGGTGACGCGATAGCGGCCCGGCTGCTCGATGGTGACGTAGTCGCCGACCTGCGCCCAACTGAACATGAACCACGCGTCGCCAACGTCCTGGCCTGCGGTCTGGATGGCTGCGAAGCGGAGGTCGATGGTGACGCCCTGCGTGGGTGTGACGCGCGGGAATATGCTGGTGTCGACGAGGTCTTCGTACATCAGCTCGCGGCGCTCGAGAATCCAATCGAGTCCTTCCCGGATGCGAAGGATGCGTTCGCGGGTGACCCACGAGGTGACCAGCGCTTCGGCGGCGAGCAGGTGCTGGTGCATCTTGCGGAGGACGGCGATGGGGTAGGCGCCGACGCGCAGGCCGTAGTCGTAGCCGCGTGCCTGGAGGGAAACGTTGTTCGCGATGAGGTAGCGCTCCAGCGTGGTGTAGTAGTTCTTCATCGGTCCGGCGGCTTCCTTGAAGTAGCCGGTGAAGAATTCGTCGATGACCGTGGCGGCGTCGAGTTCCACGTTCCAGTGGAAACGCGGGTAGGCGTAGTAGTTCCACGGGTTGTAGGGAATCGTATCGAGGTCGGCCTGCGTACCGCCGTCGAGCATGTCGAGTTCGTGATAGAACTTCGCGCGGTCAGCGAAGGCGCTGACGAGCGGGACGGGCATCTTGAGCGCGCCGGACTCGCTGTGGATAAGATCGTAGTCGTAGTGCCGCAGGTGGGTGGCGAGACCGCGCCAGTCGTTCAGCCGCTTGCGCATCTCGGCATTCTTGGGCGAGGTCATCGGCAGGTTGCGCGCGCCGTAGAGGCAGATGTCGACGAGCACGTTGTCCGGCAGCGGCGGGTGGTTCGTCGGCGGCAGGTGCGTGTTGGAGTAGGCCATGGCGCCGACGATGGCCTCGGGAATTGCGTTCTGGATGCCTTCGGCGATGGCGCGGATGAAGTCGTAGTAATCGCCGGAAACCGCCCACGGATAGGGCATCGCGTAGGGTTCGTAGTCCTCGACGAGCGGCTGGCGCAGTGCGACGGATTGTTCGTCCTCGCTGAACAGCGTTGAATCCTCGGGCAGCATCCACACCAGCGTGCCGTGGTACTTCGCGTGCTCCGGCCAGTAGGCGATCAGCTTGTTGATGATGAACTGGCGGGGGCCGGGGTGGGTGAGGTCGAAGGTGGACTGGTTGTCGCGGGGCAGCGCGCGACGGTTGAAGTTCGCCTCGCCGACCCAGCTCGCCCAGCGGCTGTTCGTCAGGATGCCGCACCAGTCCATATTCTGTTCGAGGATGCGCGGGGGCAGGACGTTGTTGAAGTTGTGCGGATAACCGGCGAGGCCCTCGACATGGTCGGGGTGGATCGTGACGTTGGGGTAGGGTTTCTTCGGCACTTCCTCGCCGCCGAACGTATCGCGCTGGTGACCGCCCCAAGTGTGACTCCAGCGGTTGCGCCAGAAGTGCAGGAACGCGTCGGGATCGTTGCGCAGGTATTCCACGCCGAAGTTCGCGTAGATGAACTCGGTCGAGGGCGTGTACTGAAGCGGCGCCACGTCGGGCAGAATGCCGCGATCGGTGGGGACGTGGTCGCCGTGCGCGCCGGGATAAACCCACTTCACGCCCTGGCGATCGAGAAACTCCCAGACGCTCCAGAGCACGTTGCGATAGGGCCAGGCGCGGAAGACCACTTCGCGCCCTTCGCGCAGCACGTTCACGGGGATGGATGGCAGCGTGCCGTTCGCAAGGTTGTTCGTCATTTGCGTGTAGGAATTCGCCAGCGGCTTGAGGTCGACGATGCGGTAGATCGTGCCGGGGTATTGATTGGTCTGGTTCGGCGCGATGACGGGGATGGGGTTGCCCGCGATTTCGCCGAGGTAGTAGGACAGTTCGTCCGCGGTGAGGCGCAGCGGCGCGGGCGCGTTCGTCGCGACAACCACGGCGTCGCCCCGGTGAGCGCTGCGGTCGCCGGTCCATCCGTACACTTCAATCTCGCCGACATTCCAGCCGTGCGGCAGATCGCCGCGTGCGAGTTCGAGGCGCAGGTAGCGGCCGGTCGCGGGCTTGAAGCGGAGGTTCGCGCTGACGCGGATTTCGCGGCCCGTCACGCTGCCGATTTCGCGGGAGGCGAGCAGGACGCCCGTGGAGGTGGCATTCGTCGCGATCCGCACGCTGGCGGTCAGCGTACGGGCCGGTGAAATTGCCGGTCGGTTTGTATTCGTTTCCAGCGCGGACTTCGCTGCGGTCAGGAATACCCGGTGCACGGTCGTTGGTTCGCCGAGATCCACCACCACGCGGACCGTGGCTTGGGTGGATTGCACCAGTACGCCGGACGCCAGGTCGTTGTCGTGCGTGGCGGGGAGGGCGAGGTTCGCCGTGTCGCGAACTGTCATTGCCGCGCGACCCAGCATGGCCGCGTCCGCGTGCAGGACGCCAAGCCCCAGCATGCAAACCGCCACCGCTTTGCCATTCCACATTCTGCATCGGGTCCGTTGGGCTTGATTCATGACTGCTCTCTCCAATTTTAGAAATAGCAGGAGACGGGCCATGCCATGCCAACGAGGTGGCATTGTGACGCAAATTACGGACAAATTACCGAATTATCAGGGAATCCATGATGGATCGATGGTCTGCCGGAGGAAGCGTGCTCTCAATTGTGAGAATTATATTCAGCAGGTCTGTTTAACAGCATTGGCAAGCATCTCATCACCGGGCGATCGGTCGCGAACTCGGCCTCGAAATCGGCCTCGGCCCCGCAAAATGCGGCGTTTCGAGGCCGAGACCGACACCGAGTCCGATTGGTGTGTGGGTGGGTTCCACGCAGCCATGGGCGTGAAAACTGGTGCAAAGTGCGCAAAAATCGCGCAAAGTTTGCTCCGAACGGTGAATATCCTTCTGATCAACCAGTACTACCCGCCGGACAGCGCGCCGACCGGGCAGTATTTGCACGACCTCGCAAAAGCGTTGGTCCTTCGCGGCCATACGGTTACGGTGATTTGCTCCCGGCGTGCGTACAATGGAACGGAACTCTATCCGCCCGACGAGCGGATGGACGGGGTACGGGTGTTGCGCGTGCGGGCGACAGGGTTTGGCCGGCGATCGGGGCTGGGCAAATTGGTGGACTATGGCACGTTCTATCTCGCGCTTTCGGCACGGTTGCTAGCGCCGGGGTCGAAGCCGGATGTCGTGCTGGCGTTGACGACGCCCCCGCATGTGGGGTTGCTTGCCGCTGCCGCGTCGTGGCGGCACGGTGCGGTGCATACCCATTGGGTGATGGACATTTACCCGGATGTGCTCGCCGCGCATGGGCTTTTGCAGGCCGATCAGCGTCGTTATCGTCTGCTCGCCGCCCTTACCCGGCGCGAACTGCGGGGGAGTCCGCTGGTGCTTTGTCTTGGCGACGACATGGCGCGTCGGCTGCGGCGCTATAGTTCCGGAGCACCGGACCCGGTGGTCGCGGTTCCGCTCTGGATCCATCCGGATTTGGCGCCGTGGCCCGCGGGCGATCCGCCGCGGTTTCGCGCGGAGCAGGGGTGGGGGCCGGACGATGTGGTGCTGATGTATTCCGGCAACATGGGGCGCGGGCATCGGCTGGGCGAATTCCTCGCGGCCGCCGCGCGTTTCAAAGATGACCGCTCGATCCACTGGGTCTTTGCCGGGGGCGGCAAGCGGCGCGGCGAAGTTGAGGCGGCCCTGGCGAACGACCCTGCCCTTAACTTGCGGTTGCTCCCCTATGCGCCATCCGATCGCCTGCGTGAACATCTGTGCAGTGCGGACGTTCATCTCGCGAGCCTCGACGCCCAATGGCAGGGCTGCATGGTGCCCAGCAAACTGCAGGGGATATTCGCCGTCGGCAAACCGTTGATCTTTGTCGGTGGCCGCGATAACGCGCCCGCGCAGTGGGTGGAGGAATCGGGCGCGGGTTGGGTAATCCCCGGAAACGACGTTGACGCGCTGTGCGCCGCGGTCGAATCCGCGCGTGATGCCCGGGAGCGTACACGCCGAGGGGCCGCCGCGCGCGCGTTCGCGGAGCGTACATTTGACCGTGCGACCAATCTGGACATCCTGTGTACGCGAATCGAAGGGTGCGTGCGGCGGAGTTAGCGCAACGTCATTGCAACGGATTCAGCCGCCTGCGTAGTATCAGAGGCCATGCCCAACAAGACCCAGCAGGAACGACCCGCGCCCAGGCGGAGCACGCTCGCCCGGCTGGGGTTTATCGACAAGCCGTCCGACTCCGAACGGCGCCAGCACACGCGCTATGCCTGTTCGTTTCCCGTCCGTATCCATTTGGGCGAAGGCGCCGGCAAGCAGGTGGTCGACGGAATCGCACGCGATCTTTCGCTCGGCGGCATGCTGATCGAGGGTGCGCGCATCCCTGAAGGCGTAATTCGCCTGCACGTCGAATTTGCGATCCCGCCGGACGTGATGCCGGACGCGCAAATCCCGCGCTCCATCTACACTTCGGCCGCCGTTCGCTACCGTGACAACCAGAGCCACACGCTCAGTCTCGCATTCGCCGATCCGCTTCGCTCCTCCACATCACGTGGGCTGGCCGGCGAGCGCCTGCTTCTCCTCATCACCCTGCTGCCGATTCTGCTGCTGCTGCCGCTGGCCTGGTTCCTGCCCGTTGTGACCAAATATATCGCCGTCTGGAGCACGGGCTATCTGTTGACGCTGCTGCTCACGCCGTTGATTCGCAGTCTCGCGTTGCGGGCCGGCGTGGTGGATATCCCGGACGAACGCCGAACGCACCGCGCGCCGACGCCGCGCGGGGGTGGACTCGCGGTCGTCGTCGGTTTCTATGGCGCGGCGCTGCTGGCGCTCCAGTTTCCGTGGGAATGGAGCGCGGGAAGTTTGAATCTCGCGTGGCTCAACAGCTTCCTCGTCGGTTCCGGCATCCTCGTACTGGTCGGGTTGGTGGATGACATCCATGGTTTGCGACCCGCCGTTAAGTTGACCGGCCAGATTGTCGCCGCCAGCGTGATGTTCGCGAGCGGAAACGGCATGGGTCGTGTGCTAGGTTTCGATCTTCCGCTCTCGATCGATTTTCTCGTCACCATTTTCTGGTTCGTCGCGCTCACGAATGCGTTCAATCTGATCGACGGGCTCGACGGACTGGCCACGGGTCTCGCGCTGATCGCCGGGATCGGGTTGATGGGCGCCTTTTTCATTCGCCGCATGCCTTCGGACGCGCTGGTGATGCTCGGTCTGGCTGGCGCGTGCGTCGCGTTCCTGCGCTACAATTTCCACCCGGCGAGCATTTTCCTCGGCGACACCGGCAGCATGTTTCTCGGCTTCAGCCTGGCCTCCATCGCCGTCGCGACGGGTTCCAAGGGCACCTTCCTCGCGTCGCTCGGCGTGCCGCTGCTCGCGGTTGGCATCCCGGTCTTCGACACCATTCTCGCGATCTGGCGACGTTCCGTGCGCGCGTTCTCGTCGGAAGCCGCGGGGGAGGGGGGCGCGCGCGGATTGATGCAGCCGGACGCGGAGCACCTGCACCACCGCCTGCGAAAGCGCGGACTAAACCAATACCAAATCGCGGTGCTGCTTTATGTCATCAACGGGTTGCTCGTGGTGACGGGCCTCGTCTCGCTGGCCTTCCGCGACCAGGCGCTGGGCATTTTCCTGCTCGCCTTCGTGGCCGGCGCCTACGTCGTGGTGCGGCACCTCGCGGAGGTTGAACTATGGGACACGGGCCGCGCGTTGATCCGCGGCTTGTCGCGCCCGGAACGAAAAGTCGCGGCCTATTTCTTCTATCCGATCAGCGACGTCGTGAGTCTCATCGTCGCACTTGGCCTCGCGACAGCCGCCGTCCAACTGGTCCAGCCCGTGGATAATCCGTGGGAGGCATGGATTGTCTCCATCCCGATCTGGGTTGCGCCGGCGTTCCTGATGTTCTGTGCCACACGCATTTACAGCCGCGTCTGGTCGCTCGCGCGTTCGAATGACTACCTGCTGTTGAGCGTGAGCCTGCTGGCGAGCACCGTGGTCAGCCTCGCGATCAGTTCGCTCCTGCATCCGGCCGCGTGGCCGCGCTACCTCGTGTTGTTGTTTATCTATACCGGTGTTGCCCACGTGATGACAGTCGGCAGCCGCATGGCGTTCCGCGCGTTGCTGGAAGGTCTTTCGATGTGGAGCGACAAACAATACTACCGCCGCGGCGGAGTCGTACGCCGTGTGTTGCTCTACGGTTCGGGCGGGCGCTGCCTGCTCTACCTGCGCGAGCGCGCGCTGAACACCTTTGACACCTCGCAGCGGCGCATGATCGTCGGGCTCGTGGATGACGACACGAACCTGCGCTTCCGCCGTGTCGGCGGCTACGTCGTGCTCGGCACCGGCGCGGATCTCCCGTCGATTCTGCGCGACTACCGCGTGGATGAAATCGTCATCACGGCGCAACTCGGCGACGAATCCTTCACGAACCTCGTTGCGCTCTGTGCGCTGAATGGCGTGCGGCTTTCCGAGTGGCACTACGAAGAGCGCGTGATCAGCTCGCCGGATGCCGTGCCCGGGCCGGATGTCTCGCGCACCCTGACGGCCGTAAACGGGGTGGAAGCCGCGAGCGATGCCGCCACGCCGTCCGCCCCGTAGTGCCAGACCGTCCAAGCGCGCTGGTTCACATCCCGAATCACCGCGCAGGGCTCGTCCACCCACGCGCTGAAATCCAACCGCGCAAGGCCGGCCCCGATTCCCGCGCCGGACGCTTTGAGGACCGCTTCCTTCGCCGTCCACCAGCGGAAGAACAAGGCGCGCTGACGGGCGTCGTCCGCCGCCGCGATGTGCGCGTATTCGTGCGGATGAAAGGAATGCCGGGCCACGCCGGAAACGTCCGTCCGGCGGTCGACCTGTTCCACGTCCACGCCGATCGCGCCCCCGCACGCGAAGGCCGCCACGAAGACGTCGCCGCTGTGCGATACATTGAAGGCGGGCGCGCCGGGATGCGTCTTCGCGTCGAGCCCCGGCTTGCCCCCGGGCTCAAGGATGAACCGTAGCGCCGCCGGTTCCGTTTGCACCATGGCGCCTAGCACTTCGCGCAGGAATCCGCGGAACAAACCAAAGCGCTGGCGGTCCTCCGCGCGCACGAAGCGGGCCTGCCGTTCACGCTCCTCCGGGGAGAGCGTTGTTTCAAGGACATCCGCCAGCGGACGCAAGTGCGCGGTTTGGGTTCGCCACAGGTGGATGAATCCCGGGCGCGGCCTTTCATCGTGGGGCAGCCCGCTCGCGACGGCTTCGATGCGCACGCGAGGCGTCGGCGCCGAAACCGCCGAAAAGCTGGAGTCCACATTCATCATTTCGTGTACATTACAGCCGTTATTCATGCAGATCACTTTCAAAACCGTCTCCGCGCTGGCCGTCATCCTGCTGGCCGGATTTCCGCACCATGCAGATGCGCAGGTCCGTTATGCCGCGGAGTCGCTGTCGATTCCCCTCGACCCGCCGGTTGAGCGGTATCGCGTCGAGGATGCGTTCCCCCAACTGCCCCAGTTGGAATCGCCGCTATCGATCGAGGCGCCGCCCGGTGAAACGAACCGGATCTTCTTCGCAAGTCGCCAGGGGCGAATATTCGTCATCACGAATCTGGCGCAGTCCACCTCCGCCCCGGCCTTCCTGGATATTTCGGAGCGGGTTCTGCTGGATACGCAGGAGCGGGCGCTCAAGGGCTTCGCATTCCATCCGCAATACGCCACCAATGGATACATCTACGTCACCTATTGCCACACCGGCGGCACTGCGCGGTTGAGCCGCTTCACGCGCAGCCCGACCAACGAACTCGCGGCCGACCCCGATTCGGAACTGGTGCTGATCGACCAGCAGAACGACGGGGTTTTCCACAATATCAATAACGCCGCGTTTGGACCGGACGGCTATTTGTATGTCGCGTTCGGCGATGAGGGGCAGCCGGGCGCTTCCAATCCCAACGCGCAGGTGATCACGCAGGACTTCTGGTCCGCCATCCTGCGCATTGACCCCGACAAGCGACCGGGCAGCCTGCCGCCCAATCCGCATCCGGCCATCGCGGGCGCGACGAACTACGCCATTCCGCCGGACAACCCGTTCATCGGCGCAACCCAATTCAATGGCCAGGCCGTCAACCCCGACGTCGTGCGCACCGAGTTTTTCGCCGTGGGCTTCCGCAATCCCTGGCAGTTCAGCATTGATCCCGAAACGGGGGACCTCTGGGTCGGTGATGTCGGCGACCTGTTGCGCGAGTCAGTGCTCATCCTGCCGCCTGGAGGAAACGCCGGTTGGCCCTACCGGGAGGGCTCGCTGCCCGGCCCGCAGGCACCGCCAACGGGCTTCACCGCCACGCCGCTCGTTTGGGATTACGCGCACGATTCGGGCCCCTTCGGCGGGGCGGCGGTTATCGGTGGCGTCGTCATGCGCACGCCCTACTATCCCGAACTCACCGGCGCCTACGTATGCATTGACCATATTTCGGGACACTTGTGGAGCATCGAGCGAAGCCCGGCGGGCACCAATGTCGCGCGCATCGCGGGGCAGGGGGGCGTGGTGCAACTCGCGCTGGACCCCGCAAATGGGAGCCTGCTGCTGGCGAATCATAATCTTGGACGAATCCAGCGCCTCGTCGAGGAGACGAATCTACCGGCCTATCCCGAACGCCTGTCCGAAACGGGCCTGTTCTCCGACCTCGCCACGCTGGCGCCCGCCACCGGCGTCGTGGCCTATTCCATCAACCTTCCGTTCTGGTCGGACTTCGCCGTAAAACGGCGCTGGTTCGCGATCACCAATCTGACCGATGGATTCGGGTTCCACCGCGACGCGCCGTGGGATACGCCGCCGGGCGCGTTCTGGGTGAAACACTTCGACCTCGAATTGGATCGCTTCAATACCGCGACGGCCCGCCGCGTCGAAACCCGCGTGCTCGTTCGCACCACGAACGGCGCCTACGGCGTCAGCTATCGATGGAACGCGGAACAAACGGAGGCCTTTCTCGTGCCGGACATGGGTGATGTGATCGACCTGCCGGTGACCAACAGCGGCACCCCCGCGACTCAACGCTGGACGATCCCAAGCCGGGCGGAATGCCTCGTGTGTCACCGGCCCGATGCCGGCCATGTGCTCGGATTCAACACGCGGCAGTTGAACCGCACCGGATCGCTCTCCGGTGTCGCCGGCGACTTCATCAACCTGCTGTCCGCCGCGAGCTATTTCACCAATGATGCCGATAATCCGTTGTTATTGCCGCGCCATGTGCGGCCCACGGAGGTCGAATACAGTCTTGAAGCACGGGCCCGCTCCTATCTCGCCGTGAATTGCGGCTATTGCCACCAGGGAGGCGGCTCGGTGGCGGGCAGCGAGTGGGACGGCCGTGCGCACATCCTGCTCGAATCCTGCGGCCTCATCCGCGTCCCGCCCGTGGACAACAAGGGCAATACGAACAATCTGCTGGTCGCGCCGGGCAACGAGACGAACAGCGTCGTGCTCAGCCGCATGTCGAACGCGTATGGATTTTCGCGCATGCCGCCGCTGGCCTCGTCGATGCTCGATTATGAAGGCATCCAACTCGTCGCCAACTGGATCAACCAGCAACTGCCGGGCTGGCAGTCCTACGCCGAGTGGCGTCTCGCCCATTTCGGGTCCACCAACTCGCCCGCAGGTGCGCCGGAGGCCGATCCGGATGACGATGGCGCCAGCAATTGGGCGGAATATCTTGGCTATTCCAATCCCACCAACGCCGCAAGTGCATGGAGCGGCGACATCGCGCTGGGCCCCGGTGGCGTCGAAGTCGTGTATGAATTGTTCAATCGCGGGGTCGTGGTGGAGACCAGTTCCGATTTGCTCGTCTGGACGCCGTGGGCGGTCGCGGCCAACCACGCCTTGCCGATGAATACCGGACAGGTGGTTCGTCTCACCGCGCCGCCATCCATCTCCAATGCATTTTACCGTTTCCGACTCGAGCCGCGCTGACATGAAGACGCACTACACGACCGCCGTTGCGCGCGCCGCCCGCTGTATCCAGCGGGGCGGGGTGGTGGCGTTTCCCACCGAGACGGTGTACGGGTTGGGCGCTTCCGCGTTGAACGCTCGTGCCGTGGCGGCGATTTTTCGCGCAAAAGGCCGCCCGGGCGATAATCCGCTGATCGTGCACGTCGCTTCCCGGGCGGACGTGCTCCGCGTGGCGGAAACGGTGCCTCCAGTGGCGCGTCGACTGATGGATGCCTTCTGGCCCGGCCCGCTCACCCTGGTGCTTCCGCGGCATCCCGATCTACCGGATCGTGTCACCGCCGGACTTGCCACCGTCGGTGTGCGCCTGCCTGCTCACCCGCTCGCGCGCGCGTTTCTTCGCGCGGCCGGCACGCCCGTTGCCGCGCCCTCCGCGAATCGATCGGGCCGTCCGAGCCCGACGACCTGGCGGGCGGTGAAAGAGGACTTGGATGGACGTATCGCCTGCGTGTTGAAAGGCAATCGCAGCCGCGTGGGACTCGAATCCACCGTCGTGGACTGCACCGGCCCGGTTCCCATTGTCCTGCGCGCCGGTTCGGTGTCGCTCGAGCAGTTGCGCGCCATCGCGCCGCGCACACGCATGGCGAATGCCCGTGATCGCGAGCGCGGCCGCAGCCCCGGCCTCAGGCACCGCCACTATGCGCCGAAAGCGCGCGTGGTGTTGGGTGGAAAGCCGTCTCGTGCCGCAACGACGCGCGCAGCCTGGATCGGCATCGGTGCGCCGCCCGCCGTATTCAGCCACTCCCGCTCATGCCGGAGTGTGACGGCGTACGCGCGCGAAGTATTTCACTTCTTCCGCGAATGCGAGGCGCAAGGGATTCGTACGATCTACTGCGCGAAAGTACCCGAAATCGGAATCGGCGCCGCGTTGATGGATCGCCTCCGCCGCGCCGCCCGCGCCACGTGTTGATCCCGTTGATAATATGTTGCCGAAAAGGCCCCCGGCGGGCTTGTCCCGCCGGAGCCGGAGTTCTCCCGCACTACCCGCTACCCACTACCCGGTTTCCCGCGCCCCGTTCCGCCACGCGCTGCGAAAGCGCGACATAGAGCTCGCGGCTGACCCACGCATCCGTGGCGGCGTAATTAATTTGCGAGGGTGTCAGTTGGGAGCGTGCCCAATTGGAACGTTGCTCGCGTTTGGAGACACGGAACCCAAGGGCCAGGCCTGCAAGCGTGCGCAAGCCCGTTTGCGTATAGCCGAGTTTTCGCGCGAGGTCGCCGACCTCTACAAAGTTTGCCGGGCGAAAATCATGCACTTCCCGCAGCTTCTTGATGTCGTCGGCAATGGCCACCCCGGCCTTTATGATTTTGGAATTGCTCAGGATCGCGAATAATTCATTCAGGCTCTTGAGGTTGCGCAACTGGAATATCCACGCCTGTTCCGCGCCGGCCAGTTGGACGAGGGCGGGGGGGTGCGAAACGCCCGCGTGGAAAACCGGCTTGGTTTCCGTGTCGAACCCCAGCAGCTTTTCCTTGCTGATGTCGACGATCGCGCGCGCGGTATCCTCGTCGTTGTCCACCAGCACCACTGGCCCCTGATACGAGCGAATCGGCAAAGCATTCAACTCGTCCCTCGTGATGGACGAAGCCGCCTCGACAGGCTCAACAACCGACACTGCGGGTCCCTCAACCAGCGGAAGTGAGAGTTGTTCCGAGCGATCAGTCATGAACTAGCTATACCACACTTTGCAGCCATGTGTTAAGAAAATGGTGCAAATAGTTGTGCAGCAAGCGGATATGATATATTCATTAAGCGCTTCAGGGCGAATTAATCCATCCGGAATCGCCCTCGCGATAATGTTCCTTTTTCCAGATGGGCAGGCGCTTCTTGAGCTGGTTGATTCCGTATTGGCAGGCGGCAAACGCCGCTTCGCGGTGAACCGCGGTGACGCCCATCCATACCGCCGGTTCACCGGGTTCCAAGCGTCCCGTTCGGTGCACGCACGCCATGCGCAAAATCGAAAAGGAATTTCGCGCCTCCGCTTCGATTTTTGCGAACTCGTTTTGCGCGAGTCCCTCGACGCCTTCGTACTCCAGCGCCACGACATTTCGCTGCGCGTTGTGGTCGCGCACCGTCCCGGTGAATTCCACCAACGCGCCGCCGTCCGGCGAAACAAGTTCGCGGCGCAGCGCCTCCGCGTCGATGGGCTGGTTGGTCAGTCTGAACATGGCTCAGGTCCAATTTTCAATTGCCAATTGCCAATTGGAATTTGGCGATTGGCAATTTCTTACCCTCCCGCCACCGGCGGAATGACATGCAGTGCGTCGCCTTCGCGTACCGGGTGGTCCCACGGACAAAACGCATCGTTGATCGCCACCCGAAATTGTTCCGCGGGCCACGCGAGCGAGAACCGCCGCGCGAGTTCGGCGTACACATCGCGCGCCGTGTGCGCTGACGTTTCCAGGGCCAGCGTCGAATGTCCGGTCTGCTCGCGCAGGATCGCGTGCAGGTGGACGTGAATCGTGCGTGCCCTCGGCGGACACGCGTCGCAGGTGCGCTTCATCTCCTTCGGCGCTTCGTCGAGGGCGATCCCGCCGGATGCCGCGTCCCGCGCCCGCTCCGCCTCCTCGGGGCGATTCGCGTTTTCCAAGGCGAACGGATTCGGCAACTCCAGCAGGTGCGTGTTCGAACGAATCAACGCCTTGCGCGGACAGGTGAGGCCCTCGCGCACGAACTGGTGCAGGATCGCGCGCATCGCGGGTTCGTAAATCGCGCACAACGGCTCCGGCAGCCCGTCGATTCGCCCGCGAAACGCGGTCGCGGGTTTTGTCGCATCGCGATGAGCAACGAGAAATTCCAGCGTCGCGCGATCCAGGAACGGCAGATCGCACGCAAGCACCAGCCAGGGCGCGCGCGGGTGCGCGTCCATCGCCGTCAAGATGCCCGCCAGCGGGCCAATGTTGTCGTACGCATCATGCAGCAACGCGCCTGTCAGGTCCGATTGATCCGGTCGGCAGGAAACGAACACATCGGCGCACAGCCCGGCCAGCAATTCGCGCGCGACATCGACCTGCGGCTGTCCGCGGTAGACGAGCGTCGCCTTGTCGCGCCCCATGCGCGTGCTGCGCCCGCCCGCGAGGACAAGGCCATTGAGTTCAGGCGCGCTCATGTGGTTCGCTTTCTGGAGGGCGGCAGGCCCTTGCCGCCCGAGAATGCGACGCCGACAGCGCGGCGCCCTCCAGTTTTTGAAATCAATTTGACCTCGCCGATCACCATGCGATGCGACAGCGCCTTGCACATGTCGTAGATCGTCAACGCCGCGACGCTGGCTCCGGTCAGCGCCTCCATCTCGACGCCGGTTTTGTGGTGAACGGATACCTCGCATGTGATCACCGCGCGTCCGCGCCGATCCAGCGCGATTTCGATGCGGCAGCCCTCGAGGGGCAGGGGATGGCACAGTGGAATCAATTCCGCCGTACGCTTCACCGCCATCGTGCCCGCGAGGATCGCCGTCTGGAACACCGGCCCCTTCGGCGCGTGCAGTTCACCGCGCTTCAGCACCGCGCGCACCCCCGGCGGCAGCGACACGACTGCCTGCGCCTTCGCGATGCGATGCGTCACCGCCTTGTCCGCCACATCGACCATGCCCGGCCGACCACGCGGGTCAACGTGACTTAATCTTCCGTCTTCCCTCTTCCGTCTTCCAGTTTTCCGTTTTCCGTTCTTCATACGTCCCACGCATAATACCGCACCGGCCCGCCGGTCGGCGAAACTTCAATAAATCCGTCGCTCTCCCCGAGCGCGGCATAATCTCCCGAACCATGATAGGCCTGCGGCTCCGCGCCGTCCGCCGAGAGTGTGACCGGCAGGAACAGGGTAAGCACGGGGTGGGGCTGAATTGCACCGCGTATGGCGATATACGCCGACGCGGGCTCCGCCGCGCCGAGCGCGCGCAGGACAAACGGTTTCACATAGCGGTGAAAACAGACGAGCGTCGACACCGGATTGCCCGGCAGCGCGAACACGGGTTTGCCGTCCGGCACGACGCCGAACCACATCGGTTTGCCGGGCTTCTGCGCCACCTTGTGAAAATCCATCGCGACCCCGATTCGCTCGAGTGCATCCGGCACGTAGTCGAATTTCCCGCGCGACACGCCGCCGCTCAGGATCAAGCCGTCGCACCGCGCCAGCAGGTCCGCGAGCGCGTGCTCAATGCGTGCAGGATCATCCGGCAGTCGCGCCAACTCGACCTCCGGGCAACCGAGTCCCTGCAACGCGGCGCGGATACCCCATGCATTCGAGGGACGAATCTGGAATCGTTCGACCGGCGCGCCCGCCTCAACGATTTCGTCGCCTACCGAAACCACCGCGAAGCGCGGCGGCTTGGCGACCACCACCTGCGTCAGGCCGGCGGATGCCGCGATGGCGATCTGCGGCGAGCGCAGATGCACGCCTGCAGGCAACAGGACATCGCCCGTTTTTCGATCCGTGCCCTGCCGATGCAGGTACTGGCCGCGTTCGACGGTCGCTTTGAGCGTGGCGCGCCCGCCTTCAATCACGACATCCTCGTAGGGCACAACGGTATCCGCGCCGTCGGGGCACATCGCCCCGGTCATGATTTCCATGCAGCCGCTAACGGGATCGACCAGCCGCCCCGCCTGCCGCCCCGCCGCCTGGACACCCTCGATCTGGAAGCGCTCGCGCCCCGGCGCGAACGCAATTGCGATGCCGTCCATCGTCGCCCGGTCAAACGGCGGCAGATCGCGGTCCGTCCGAATCTCCTCCCGCAATACGAGCCCCGCCGCGCGATCAAGCGAAACTCGCTCCACCGGCCGCAACGCCGCGCGCGCCATGATCCGCGCCTCCGCTTCCGCGACCGTCAGCATGGCCCACCCGCCGTGCGCCGAAAAATTTCAACGTCTGTAAAAACTTTTTTCACGACTTACAACGTCTGTAAAAACACTTTCTCCCTGCCCTCTCCGAATTCCCCTCCGTCTACCCTCCGATTTCCGACATCACCCGGTGCGTCGGATAGGACTGTTCGGCGAGGCCGTGGCCCCAGGGTTTGTACCAGATGCTCTTTTCGATCAGCGCGGTGAGTTCCTCGTCGCCCGCGCCGCCGCGCAGCAGGTTAAGCAGGTCGAGTTCCTTGTCGCGCAGCAGGCAGAGGCGCAGTTTGCCGTCCGCCGTGAGGCGGGCGCGGTTGCAGGCGGCGCAGAAGGGTTTGGTTACGGAAGAGATGAAGCCGACCGTGCCGCGGGCGCGGGGAAGACGGTAGACGCGCGCCTCGCCTTCGAGGCGGCCACCGTGTTGCAGTTCCATCGGGCCGAGCGCCGCCTCGATCGTCGCGCGCAGTTCGTCCTCGGACACGATGTGGCTCAACTGGAAATCGGCGATGCGTCCGAGCGGCATCATTTCGATGAAGCGCACCTGCCAGGGGTGGTCCTGCGTGAGGCGCGCCAGCGCTACTGCGTCCTCGCGGTCGTTCACACCGCGCACGACGACGGCGTTCAGTTTGATGGGGAAGCCGGCGTCCTCCGAGGCCTGGATGCCGGCCATGACGTCGTCCACGTTGCCCCAGCGCGTGAGCTGGCGGAATTTTTTCGGGTCCGTCGTGTCGAGGCTGATGTTGATGCGCGTGAGGCCGGCCTGGGCGAGCGGTCGCGCGAGGTGTTTGAGCAGGACGCCGTTGGTGGTCATCGCGACTTCCCGTACGCCGGGCAGCGCCGCGAGTTGCTGGACGATTTCCACGACGTTGGCCCGTACCGTCGGCTCTCCGCCGGTGAGCCGAAACTTGCTGAAGCCGAGGCCGGCGAAGATACGGCCAATGCGCAGCAATTCGTCGTCTTGCATCATTTGCGCTGACGGCTGGAACGCCATGTCCTCCGGCATGCAATAGACGCAGCGAAGGTTGCACTGGTCCGTCAGCGAAATGCGCAGGTAATCAATCTTGCGGCCGTATTGGTCGAGGCTCATTGGGCGGACTATACCACAACCAACTCGCCCGGGCCCACGCGCAACACGCCGTCCGTGAGGATTCGGGCGCGCAGTCCGCCCCGTCCCTTGAGAAAGGCTTCCGCGCCGGGGCCGACGGCCTCGTCCATCCAGGCGCAGGGTCGGCACTCCTCCGTGCCGGCGAAGCGGATGCCTTGCATCTCAAATTCGCGCTCAATCAACGCGTTCAACTCCACGCCCTCGACGATCACATTACGGCGCATGGCCGACGGCGGACAATCGAGCGCGCCTGTCGCCTTTCGCAGGGCCTCGAAAATCTCCCAAGAAAAGAAGGTGACTTGCCCTTTGTAATTGTCCTTGTGATCAAAAAAACGGTCGCCCTCGATGCCGCGCCCGGCCAGGCATCGGCATTCCGTTTGTTCTTGTATGGCGTGGCCTCCCGCGGGTCCGCCGTAGTGGCCAAAATAATTATGGCCGGGCGAAATATAAATATGTCGGATTGCGAGCGGGCGGGGGATCACGTTCATTTGCTTCCGAGTTCTTCATCCAGCCACTGGAGGCCGCGCATCATTGATGAAAATCCAAGCGACGTCGCCGTCAACAGTGCCACATGGCGAATGGCCGCCGGTTTGACGCCCGCGGCGCGGGCCAGTCGCGCATGGGCGCGGGCGGCGTTCTCGTGACCGGCCCCGAGCGCGATGCCGAGCTTGACCAGCTCACGCGTGGCCGTGTCCAACGGACCCGCCTGATGACAGGCGGAACCCAGCGCCTCGTATGCGGCCATGATGTCGGGATGGCGTTTGCCGAAGCGCAGATACGGTTTTGGCGGACGAACGGATGATTTTTTCATGGGGCACTCCTCCAAACGCAGCTTAGCGTCCGCCCTTTGGCCCCGGCAAGCGCGCCGACGAGGCAACCCTTCGTCGGCGCGCTGCCACGGCAACGATTAGAACTTTGCGCTGACGTCGACCTGGACGCGGTCGTAATCAGTGCCCGCACCATTCAGACCTTTCTCACTCATGAAATAGGTCAACTGCCCTTTGAGCAGCTTGGTGAGTTGGTAGCCGAGTGAGAACTTGTGGCTCTTGCCATCGGTGCCGCCGCCGATGTAATCGGCATCGGTCCACGCGCCCAGGACGGCGTTGGCCTCGATTTCGCGGTAGTTGTAGGCGAAGTCAAACGACCCGGGTTCCTTTGTTTTGCCGAGGCGGAATCCGACCAGATAGGCGGTGTCGTCTTCATCCGCGTCCTGGTTGACGGCATAGTTGCCAAAGACCGCCGCCGGCACGCCGACGTTGAACCCAACTTCCGCAATCAACTCGGCGATCTCGAAGCCGGTGCCGTAGAGCACGTCGGTCGTTGTTTCCACGCCATCCACCAGCTCCGTTTCCTTGATGGAGTCGTTGCCGAACGCGCGGGCCTTGGCGCGGTCGCTGCCGGTCACGTCAATCACCGGGAACCCTTCAAGGTTCTCAAAAAGGAAATAGCCCGCCCCGATCAGGATATTCAGGTCGTCCTTCTTGAAGCTGCCCACAGCTTGTGCGCCGTACAACATGGCGTCATCACTGGTCGCACTGCGCTCTTCCACCCAGAAACTGCCGGCGCTCAGGCGCAGGTCGAGGCCGTCGCCGCCCAGTGTGTGTTTGATGGCGAGGCCCTCGGGGTTCAGATCGCTGTCCCAGACCAGATCGCTGACGCGCAGGAAGGGGTTCTCCATTTTGCCGCCGATCACGTGCAGGCCGCTGATCGTGGCGGGGTGCCAGTCCAGATAGGCGAGGTCCAGGAAGATGTCCTTCCGGCTGGCGCCGTTGCCCAGCGACTGATTGCCGGAAACGGGATCGTTGTTTTCCGAGGTGGAAAATTGCAGACCGATGGTGAGGTCTTCGCCTGGCTTCGCCTCCGCGCCGACGCGCGCGCGAATGCGGTGGCGATAGCGGTCCTCCTTGCCTTCCTCTTCAATATTCTCGATGCGATAGCGGAGGTCGCCTTTCAGCGTGAGGGTGTCCGTCCACGTGGGTTTTGGTTTCGCTTCCTCCGCCTGTGCGGATCCGGTCAACAGGCCCACGCCCAGCAGGCAGGGCAATAGTATGCGTCTCATGCTCGCTCCTTTGTCTTGCGTTTTGGTTTCGGTCAAGCCGGGACCAACTTCACATGGGTGTCGTAGAACGATACGCTGCCGCCGACGGGGTCGAACATGCAGGTGTTTTTGACGTGGGGATCGGTCCACATCGCCGCGTTGGCGTGGATGCCTTTGGCGCGGCGCGCTTCGCCCTGAATTGTGACGCCGTCGATCTCGATGTCGTAGGCGCCGGTCGCCCAGTGGCCGAAACCGAGCGCGAAACTGATCACGCCGGGGCGCATGGTCTGGGTGAACTGCAGCTTGCCCACCATCGTCTTGTCCTGACCGTCGGCGATGGGCCAGACGCCCTCCGTATTCGTGGCGCTCACGACTTTCACCGACTGGCCATCCCGCAGCGACTGGCGCGCGGCGTCCACCGGGTTGATCAGGACCGCGTTCTCCGGCATCAGCGGGGTCAGCCACGGGTTCGTGATGGTGCGGCTCTTGCACTGGCTGATCGTGCGGTGCGTGATCAGCGCCAGCGGATGTCCCTCGCGCTGTGCCTGTGGTTCCTGCCCGAGGAAATCCCGCACGGGCACGTAGGTCGCGTAGCCGGGATGCGCCTTGCCCGTGCCTGAATGGATCGTGGCCGCTGTCTTCTCCTGATACAGGTTCAAGAGTTTGCCGTAGGTATTGCCGAGCATACCCGTCGCGGGGAAAGCCTTCGCGTGGTCCTCATAGCGACCGCCACGGTTCAGGATATACACCACCTTCGGCCACATCGCCTCGCCGACGATGGTCTTCCACCGTTCGGCGTCGAAGACCTGCTTCGGCAGGTGCCGCCGCGCCTTCATGAAGATCTCGAGCTCTTCGGGCGATGCATCGGGCGCCTGCTGCGAACCGTCGGGCTTCTCGCCGAACGCCAGGTTGCCGACGCCGCGCAGGTAGAGGTCATCGTAATGTTGCAGCGCCTTGCCGTCGCCGAATCCGTTCGGCCCGAAGCCGGGCAGGTTCAGTTCCGCCGCGATGCCCAGCATCATGGACTCGAAGCAAATCGGCATCGGTTGCCCGAACACCGTGCAGGACTCGGGGATCGGCGGCATGGCCGGCTGCCGCACGGGCTGCACCTTGTTGGGAATGTTCGGATGCGAGCCCTGGAACTCCCAGCGTTCGAGGAACGACAGGTCCGGGAAGACGTAGTCCGCGTACATCGAGGTCATGCCTACGACGATGTCGTTTGCGATGAACAGCGGCAGCTTCTCCACGTCGCGCAACACCGCGATGTTGGTGTGCCCCGCGGGCAGCGCGTAGGTCGGCGCGCCCATGTACATGAACAGCGCCTTGACGGGGTAGGGGTAGGCGTCGCCGATGGACGGGATGATCTCCTGGTACATGTCGCTGGCGAGCGGATACCAGTTGCGCTTCGCCGGGTAGCCGGCGAACAGCGTCGTCTTTTCGTAATCGATCCCGTGCCGGATGGAGTTGATGCCGAACGGCTTGATCGCGCCGGGCTGGTCCTCCAGCTTGAACCATTCCCCTTTGCCCTTGCCGCCGATGTCGTAGGTGGTCGGTTTGACCATGCCGCCCTGGTGGTCGTAGTTGCCGAGCAGCATGTTCAGGGACATCCACGCAAAGACCGCGTAGAAGCCGTTGGTGTGCTGGGCCGGGCCGCGATGGATGTCCACCGCGCTGTGCGGCGCGTGTTTCGCGAGTTCCTTCGCGACGGCGACAATGTCCGCTTCGCGCACGCCGGAGAGGGCGGCCCACTCCGCGATCGTTTTTTCGTACGCCGCCTCGCGCTGGATTTGCAGGCCGGATTTAACCTGCCGCCCATCCGCGAGCGTCGCGTCCACAAAGAGGTCGCCGACTACGGCGTTGCTCTCGTCGTTGGGATCAACCTTGACCGGCTGGCCGTCGACCATCGCGACCATGAATTTCTCGACGAACTCGGTACCATCCTTCAGCGTCCGGTTCTCCGCCTCGCACAGGCCAATATCCGCGGCGCGCACCAGCTTGCCGGGTTTGCCGTCCTTGATTTCGACCAGCCACGTGGCGTTGGTCCAGCTCGCTTCGCCGGCTGCCTTGGCGGCGGCCTTGTTTGCGTTGCGCAGGAATGCCGCCTGATAGGCGTCGTTCTCGAATATCCAGCGGATGATGCCGAGCGCGAGCGCGCTGTCCGTACCCGGTTGCACGGGCAGCCATTTCCAGGCCTTGCTGGCCAGCTTGCTGAAGCGGGGATCAGCGACCGCGATCGTGCATTTGCCCGTGGCGAGCCGGTCGGTCAGCCGGGCCGAGCGATTCGGCGGTCCGTAGTTCGCCTCGAACAGGTTCGCGCCGACGAACAGGACGAAGCGGCTGTTCTCAAGGTCGGCTTGCCAATAGAATTTCTGGCCGCCGGTGAATTTGCCGCCTTCGTACTGCTCGCTGATCGCCTTGCAGGTGAAGTAGAGCGAGCCCTGGCAGACCGTGGTGTGGCCGTGCGCGTTGGTCGTGCCGAGCCCGGCGGCGAAGCGCTTGTAGAACTCGCTTCGACCACCCTTTAACCTGCCCCAGGCGCAGACGATCTGGTTGTTCTTGGGGCCGAGGTCGGGGTGTTCCGGGTCGATCAGCTTGTCGAGGTGCGTGGCGTGTTTCGATTTGAAGGCCGCGACCAGTCCGGCCTTCTTCGTTTTGTCCTTTTCGGCGTGAATCGCTTTGATGTCGGCGTCCATCTCTTTCGCGACCTTCGGATCACGCAGTGCGACCAGGGAGGAGAGACCTTCCACTTCGCGGTTTTCCTCGCCGGGCACGCTGGAAAAGAGTTTTCCGCCCGCGCAGATTTCCTTCACCGCCTGATCAAAGGGGATGCTGATCCACTGGTTATCCCCGCGCCTGCCCGCGCGCTTGAGGACCTTGCGGAGGCGGAACGGGTCGTACGCCGATTGCAGGCCCGCCTGGCCCTTGGGACACAGCGCCCCGTCCACCAGCGCCGCCGACGCGGCGGACGTTTTCATCGGGAGATGCGGGACGAGGGTCCACGGATTGTACGGGTTCCCGTCGATCTTGCTGATGACGCCGTCTTGGATTTTGCACTTGATGCCGCACCCGGTGTTGCACTGGAGGCAGACTGAATAGATCGTGTTCTCCGCGTCGGCCAGATCGTAATGGACATCCGGGCGTTGGCTGTTGAGGACGGCAGCGCCTTCGGCCGGAGTCGCGGCGAGTCCGACGACGGCGCCGCCGCCGAGCAGCGCGCCCCTGGCGAGGAAGTCGCGGCGGCTGAGTGCTTCCGACCGTTCAATGCGTTCTTTTTTCATGCCCGTGCTCCTGAATGCGTGCTTATGAAGGGGTGGCGCCGGCCTCGCGGGCGAGACGGCGGTAATAGCTGTCGAGCCAGAAATGGTAGCCAACGGCGAACAGGGTCAGCGCGACGCCGAGGCCGAACAGGACGACACGCCACTCGGTGAGGGCGGGGAAGTAGTCGAAGCTCAACCGCTCATGCACAAATGCGCGGGCGATGTTCGCGAGTTCCGGGCTGGGGTAGGCGAGCCCCGGAATGATGATGTTCAACGGCACCATGATGAACGTACCGACGAGCAGGGCCGCCGCCGTGCCCAGCGCGCGCGCCGAGTTGCGGCCCCAGAGCAGCAGGGCCAGCGGAACGAGCGTGCCCAGCCCGATGTGCACGATCCAGACGCTCCACCAGTAGGGACCGAACAACAGCAGCCGCATCGCTTCCGCCTTCGCGGGCACGTTCTGGTAGCCGGTGACCAGCAGGTTCGCGCCCGCGCCGACCAGCCCCACCACCAGCGCCCACATCAAAAACCGGCCCAGTTCGCGCGCCGTTTGCTTGTACACCTCACTGCCCGCCTGTGGGGAAAACAGCAGGTGCAGCAACAGGATCAAGCCGGTCCCCGCGATCAGCGCCGACACCGTGAAGGCCATCGGCAGCATCGATGCGTTCCAATAGGGGCGCGCCGCGATCACGCCGAACAGCGAGCCGATGACGCCGATCAGCACGACGCCGGTGGGGATGTTGATCCAGTTCATCCACTTGATCAGCTCCTCGTAGTCGTTGTGATAGGCCCAGAACTCGACGATCAGCAGGATGAGGTAGAAGCTGTGCAGCCAGATCATCCATGTCATCATCGACCCGAAATCGGCGAAGACGAACGCGCGCCAGGCGCGGAACGGGTGGCCGAGGTCCATGCCGATGATCATCAGCGCGGACAACAGGCAGCAGATCGCCGCCATCACGATCACCGGGCCGAGGCGGTCGATGCCCTTGACCTTCAGCACATGCTTCAGCGCGTAATAGCCGAGGATCATGCCGACTTCCATCCACACGAGGTAGACGTAGACCGAGACCCAGAGCCCCCACGGCACATAACTGCCGAGCGCCCCGTGGTCGCCGGCGAACACGACTTTCCACACGCCGCCCGCGCCCAGCGCGATGGCGAGCAGGCCGAGCACGAGGGAAATCGCGAAATCCGCGCGGCGGTTGAACCGGTAGGAAAAGTTTTCAGTGATTCCGGACATGGCGTTGCTCCTTAGACGATGTAGAACACGCGGGGTTTGGTTCCGAGGTGCGGCAGCAGGGTCTGGACCCGATTTTTCGTGACCAGTTCCGTCACGAGGCTGTCGGGATCATTCGCGTCGCCGAAATACGTCGCGCGTCCGATGCAGGTCGTCGCGCACATCGGCAACTGGCCGACCTCGAGCCGGTGCAGACAGAAGTGGCACTTGCGCGCGTTGCCCTTGGGCGAGGCCTTTTTGCCGTCCGTACGGGCCCAGGCTTTCGCGTATTCGTAATTCGGCAGTTGTTCCCACGGCGCCGTGCCGTCCACCGCCCGATCCGGCGCATCGCCCGCGCCCGCGGCGACGCCTGCGGTGTAGGACTCGCCGAAATCGCTGGTGCGCGCCTGGTAGGGGCAGGCGGTGATGCAGTAGCGGCAGCCGATGCACTTGTCGTAATCGACGATGGTGATGCCGTCCGGCCGTTTCCACGTCGCGTTGACCGGGCAGACCGGCACGCATGGCGGATTCTCGCACTGCATGCAGGGGCGCGGGGTGAAGGTGAGTTTTACGTTGGGAAACTCGCCGATTTCCTCCTTCACGACGGGGCGATAGACCACGCCGGGCGGCAGTTTGTTTTCCGCGATGCAGCCGATGGTGCACGCGTCGCAGCCGACGCATTTGCGCGTGTCGATGACCATGATCCAGCGGCGCTGCTCGACCGGCTTGGCCATGGCCTTGCCCAATTCACGCTGCATGCGAACCAGCACGTCTTCATTTTCGGCGACCGCGACATCCGGCAGGCCGGGCAGCGAGCGGACGGTTTCCTCGCCCACGGGGTCGGGCGTCAACCCGGCCCGACGCCGCCGCACCAGCGCGGTACCGCCGATCACGGCTGCCGCGCCGACGAGCGTGCCCGCCCGCAGGAAATTTCGGCGGTCAATGGTTGGTCGATGCGCGGGGGAAGCGGATTCGTTGGTGCTCATGCGGCGATCCTCCTGGAACTCGTTTTGCGGCGCGTCGTGCGATGGGGTTGGTCTTTGTGGACCATCGTGGAAATAAACCGTTGGGAGAGATGTTTGCGAATGGCCGCCCGCTCGCGTTCCCAAAAGGCGTGCAATGCGCAGGCGCGCTCATCCGCGCAGATTTGCGATCCGAGCAGGCAGGGCGACAGCCAGTCGACGCCCTCTATCGCATCGCAGATGTCGAGGACGCTGATGCGCGAGGCCGGACGCGCCAGCCACACGCCACCGCTCGGTCCGCGGCGGCATTCGACGAGCCCGGCCGATTTCAGGCGCTTGAAAATCTTGGCGAGGTAAGGGGCGGGAATGCCGGTGCAATCAGCGATCGTACTGATCTGTCCATGCGCACAGCGTTTATTGGCGAGGCAGATTGCCGCCCGCAACGCGTATCCGCTGGTCTTCGAGAGTCCGATCATGACACCCCTTTGGATGGGCATCAGCGTCGGAATTCTGGACGTGCATGTCCACAATGGAGACCGTCGGGTTCACCCCGATTGCGGGATCAGGGATTCGCTGATGAAGGTGGGCCGAGAGCGTCGGCCGGCGTCAGGGGGGATGGCGGGCGCCGGTCTTCGCGATAGGCGCTTTACGCCGGCGAAGGCCGTGGCGAGCCTGTTTGGCCACGCGCCGTCACTTGTTCAGCCTGCTTGCTGTGGCGGCGCGATTCCATGTGAGCGTGGGGAAATATCGTCGAGAACTGCGTTCGTCGTCCCGTGCTTACATGGATGGGCGTGCGAAGCGTGCGATTGACGTCGTGCCGCGAGCAGGGCGAGACCCACTGCACATAGCACGGCGCTGCCCGGTTCGGGAATGATGGTGATTACGCTGCTCGTGACCACGTCGGTGAGCGTCGGTGACGGTGCGGACGGCGCGACCTGCCAGGGATCGCCCCCAGAGATGAACGGCCCGATCCCAGGGATCGATCCCACGCCCGGCGGCAGGATGCCACTGGGCGTGAAGGTAATCGTGTCGCCGGGCGATCCGGAGACGGTGAAGGTCACGCCGTACAAATCCACCGGAACCGGAATCGGGCCGCCAATGAAAAAGGTACCCGTTGGGTCCACATAGCCGACGCCGCCTATGGAAAGTGTACCGGCGGAGGGCGGCGCGCCCGCGGAAGCCAGTGGGGAACCGGGGCCGATGGGAGTGCCTGAGACGATATCGACTTCTGTTGGTGGCGCGCCGGCCAATCCGCCCGCGAGCGGCGGGGAGGACGGCGTCGCCGCGCCCGCGCCGGTGGGCGTCCAATTCATGTCGATGCCAAATCCATTGACCGCGATGGGTCCGGAAACCGTCGGGTCGAAATACATGATCGCGGTGACCGACGCGCCAGAGGCCACGGAAAGTGTGGTTTGGATACCGGGCGTGATTGAATCCAAGTCAATGACCAAGTCCCCGGATGCCGTCCCCGCGCCCAGTGCCGTCGCTGCGCAAAGCAGAACTGCCGCCCGATGCCGTTTCATGATGCACCCCCCGCCGTTGTCTGGATTGCACTCCTCGGCGTTTCTGCTGTCAAGCGCATTCCGACGAGGTGCCGTGTAGGTTTGAAAACTACACGGCACGAAAAGCCGTTGTGCTTGAGCTTGCGCATGGACGCGCACTCGGGCCCCGACATCGGGACCATCCTCTCATCGGTCCATGGAAAGGTTCACGGGACTGTCATCTTGAACCGGATTGGCTGCTCATCTACACGTCCACGGACAATGAACTCCGCTTGGAACGAACCGGGACGCATAGCGACCTGTTCAAGGAATAGAGGTGACCAAAGCCAAAGCAGGCCTTGCCGCCAAGGATGTTTCAGTGAGGCCAGTTTGCCCCCTCGACCGCCGCCAGGTGCTGCTGATCCATCGCGTTGTGCGGTTCAACGCCAATGCCCACTTGCGCATGGGTCACGTGCGCAGCAGATTTCCGGCGAGTGGACCGGCGGCGCGGAGCCAGCGTTTTTCGCGTTTGTGCATGGCGGCGCGTTGGGCCGCGGTTTTATCGGTTGCGCCGGCGAGGTGATCGATGCCGTGGGCGAGGTACCAAGCCAGTTCGCCCGAGGCGTCGATGCGGCGGCGTTTCGCCTCCGCCAGCGCGCGCTGCACGTTGATCACGATTTCGCCTGCCGCGAGTGTCTGGCCCGGCGGCGGTTCCAGCCGGAAGCTGATCACGTCCGTCGCGCCTTTGTGGCGCATGAATTGTTCATTCAGCGGCGCGATGCCCGCGTCGTCCACCAGCGCGATGGACAGTTCGGCCAGCGCGAACCCCGTCCGCTCCTCCGCGGCGCGTGCCAGCAGCCATACCGCCAATGCGCGCAGTCGTACGGTGTTCACCGCTGCCACGCGGCGCGGTTGCGCGATCAGGATGTGCGTTTTCATCTCAGGACCTCCGGAAAGCGGGAACGAACCACGAATGGACGCCAATAATCACGAATGAATGGATTTGCCTCTGCTTCCATTCGTGTGGATTCGTGTTCATTCGTGGTCAGAAATTTCGTGGTTTCGGCTGCGTGGTCTCGCGGTCGGCGCGGTAGGCCTGGATGATTTTTTGGACCATGGGGTGTCGGACGACGTCCTTTTCCGTCAGCTCGATGATGGAAATCCCCTCGACGGCGCGCAGCGTGCGCCGCGCTTCGAGCAGGCCGGAGGTCTTGTTGGACGGCAGGTCCACCTGCGTGAGGTCGCCGGTGATGACGCATTTCGAGTCGAAGCCGAGGCGCGTCAGGAACATCAGCATCTGCTCCTGCGTGGTGTTCTGCGCCTCATCGAGGATCACGAACGCATGGTTGAGGGTGCGTCCGCGCATGTAGGCGAGCGGTGCGACCTCAATTACGCCGCGCTCGGTGCAGCGCTCGATGCGCTCGGGGCCCATCATGTCGTACAATGCATCGTAGAGCGGGCGCAGGTAGGGCAGCACCTTCTGCTGCAGGTCGCCGGGCAGGAACCCGAGATTCTCGCCAGCCTCGACCGCGGGGCGGGTGAGGATGATGCGGCTGACCTCGCCGGCCAGCAGACTCGACACGGCCATCGCCATGGCGAGGTACGTCTTGCCGGTGCCGGCGGGCCCGATGCCGAAAACAAAATCGCGCGAGCGGATGGCCTCCAGATACTGCAACTGGCCGAAGGTCCGCGCGAAAATCGGCGACTTGCCGTCAGCGACGTCGATGCGGTTGTCGTAGAGGCGTTCGAGTTCCGATTCGCGCCCGTCGAGGAACGCCTGTACCGCGTAGGCGATGCCCGGTTCGCGCAGGGAGACGCCGCTCTGGCGCGCGACGCGGAGAGTGTCGATCAATTTTTGCACACGGGCGGCGGCCCCGGCCTCGCCCTCGATTTTCAGCCAGAGGTCGCGCGCGGTGGTCCGTACGCCAAACGCCTGTTCCAGCCGCGCCAGCAATTCGCCGCGCCGGCCCAGCAGTTCCTGCGCCTCGCGGGTGTTGTCGAAATGGAGGGTGATGTCAGGCATCGAACGCCGGTTTCAATTTCGCATAGAGCGTGTCGAGCGCCTCGGGCACCACGCTCACGCCGCCAAGCACGGGCATCAGGTTCGTGTCGCCGATCCAGCGGGGTACGATGTGCTGGTGCAGGTGATCCTTGAGTCCCGCGCCAGCCGCCGCGCCGAGGTTGAAGCCGATGTTGAAACCCTGCGGGTTCATGACCTGCTTCAGCACGCGAACGCAGCGCTCCGTGAGGTCCATCAATTCGATGCGCTCCTCGCGCGTGAGGTCGGCGAGCTCGGCGACGTGGCGATGGGGGCAGACCATCAGGTGCCCGCCGGTGTAGGGATAGCGGTTCATGACGACGGCGCAGGTGGCACCGCGCCAGAGCAGGTGGTTCTTCGCGTCCTCGTCTTCGCCAAACATCGCGCACAGGAAGCAGGACCCATCCTTGGGCGACAGGATGTATTCGATGCGCCACGGCGCCCAGAGGTTGTTCATGCGGGGCACACGGGGCACGGGGCGGGTTTGACGCGATTCGCCATATCGGGCAGTCTAGTTCTCCGTTGTAGGGTGTCAAGGTGCCTGCCCCGCTCACATATCGCCGCCTGCTTTGGGTCTGGATTGCCGCCGCGCTCGTATTCGGCGCGGCGTGGTGGTGGCGTCTGCACCGCGATCCCCCGCTCGACGCGGGACTCTCCCCGATCGCGCGCCGGCTCGTGAACGCGGTCCGGGCGCCGCTCCACCTCGTGCGCGGCGGCTACGCGCACGTCTATGCGCTGGATCCCCACGAGGCGGCGGGCCTGCTGGAGGAGGCGGAATATGCGGTGGCGGAAATCAGCCGCCGCCTGGGCGTGGCGGTTCCCGGTCGCCCCGTGCGAATCCTGTTGCTGCCGCACCATCAGGGCTGGGACGAACTGACGCGCGAAAAGGGATTCCGGCCCGACAGCCTTGCGTTCAACCTGCGCGATGAAATTTTTCTGAAGGACGATCCGGAGCAGGCGGCGCGCCCCGACCGTCTGGCGCACGAAATCGTCCACTTCGTACTGCGTGAGTCGCACGGCGATGCGGTTCCGCTCTGGCTGGACGAGGGACTGGCGGGGCGTCTCGGCTTCGTCGTGAGTCGCGCCTATCGGGCCTCCCGCGGCCGGCGCATCGCCGGCGCCTGGCCCAGTTTGCCGGCGGATGCGATGCCTCCGCTGGAGGTCTTGACGAGCCGCCATGTGCTGCCGGATGATCCGCGAGAGGCCCGCATATTTTACCGGGCATCCGAGGAACTGGTCGCCCTCATTGAGGATCGCATCGGCGCCTCCAAGATGCCGGAATTCATCGCCGACGTGGCCGCGGGCACGGATTGGCGCGTCGCGATGGACGCAAGATTGAATGGGTCGGCCTATTCGAGTGTCGATATGGAGCAGGCGGTGCGACGGCAGTTGGCGGCGCCCCGGAGATTGTAATGGCGAAAACGCAGGAAAGCACGAAGCGCGCACCGGACGAGGCGGAAGGCCCGGTTTGGTTGTTCTGGGGGCAGGATGAATTCTTCATCAGCCGCCAGGCGCGCGCACTGGTGGACCGGCTATGTCCCCCCGATCAGCAGGCGCTCGGGCTCGAAACCATCGAAGGGCGTGCGGACAAGTCCTCCGAGGTGGCGATCCGCGCGTTGCAGCGCTGCCGGTCGGGCGTCGCCACGATGGGCTTTTTCGGCGCGTCGAAGACCGTCTGGTTGCGCGACGCGGATTTCTTCAACGAGGGCTTTGTCGGTCGGCAGGTCGCCGTTAAGGCCGAGGTCGCCAAACTCGTGGAGGAGCTCAAACGCGGCCTGCCGCCCGGGCAGCGGCTTGTGATCAGCGCCGCGAAGGTCGATAAACGCTCGGCCTTCTACAAAACCTGCCTGTCCACCGGCGAGGTGCAGGAGCTGAGCGCTCCGGAAAAGCCGTCGGAGCGGGAACGCTACTTCCGCGACGTGGTGCAGGATCTGCTAAAGGAAGTGGGCCTGCGCGCCGAGGGCGGCGCGGCCGAATTCCTCCTCGCGAAGGTGGGGACGGATACCCGCCAGTTGTTCAAGGAGATCGAAAAGCTCTCCATCTATGCCGGCGCGCGCAAGACGATCACGGAAGAGGACGTGCGCCTGATCGTTTCATCGACCCGCGAGTCCGCGGGCTGGGACCTGGCCGACGCGATGGGCGATCGCGATTTGTCCCGGACGCTGGAAACGCTGCGCCAGTTGCTCTTCCAGGGGGAGAAGGAATTCCTGCTCATCATGGGCCTCCAGTCGCGCATCCGCGAATTGCTGATCTACCGGACCTGCCTCGATCAGCGCTGGATTCGCGTCAGCGGCTCAGCGCCGTGGCTCAAGGCCGAGTGGCAGGGCGCGGGCGACGCGGAGTCCCTGCTGGAATCCCTGCCGGAGAAGCTGCACCCCGCCAAGGTCAACCCGTGGCGGGCCGGGCGGCTCGGCGCGCAGGCGCGGCACTATACGCGCGCTGAACTGGTGCGCGCCCAGGGCATTTTGCTCGCCACCCACGAGGCGATGATTCACACCTCCACGCCGTCGGACTTGCTCCTGGAGCTCGGGCTGATCAAGATCATCGCCAAACCTTCCCATGAAAACTAAACACGCCATACGCGCCGCCTGCGCGGCGCTCCTGTTGGGTGGACTTATATTCGCCCGGACGGCGCATGCCGATGATTCCACGGCGCCGGCGGGCGCCCCGCTCTGGTTTAACGTCGGCGAGGAACTGGTCTACAAGCTGCATTGGGGCGTGATGGGCGTTGGCGAAACCCGCGTGACCACTGAATGGGTGGAGGAAGACGGCCGCCGCCTGATCGCCATCCGCTACCGCACGCGCAGCAATTCCTTTCTCGACCGGATCTATCGCGTGGATGACACAATCGAAGCCATCATCGAACCCACCACGTTTTTACCCGTGCGTTTTACAAAAACCCTGAATGAGGGGCGCTACAAGACGGATGAGGTCACCACATTCGACCACGCGGCGGGCAAGGCCTACTGGCGTCACCGGACGAAGGATCGCACGAAGGAATTTGAGATCGAGCCCGATACCCGGGACCTCGTGACCTTCATGTACTTCATGCGCCAGCGCGAGTTCCAACCGGGCGAGACGGCGCAATACCGCGTCATGGCGGACGAGAAGGTCTATGACGTCACGATCAACGCCGGCAAAGTCGACACGTTGAAAATGGACGGCTTCGGACGGGTGCGCAGCATCCGCATCACGCCGGAAGCCTCGTTCGAGGGGCTCTTCGTCCGAAAAGGAAAAATGACGCTTTGGGTTTCGCAGGACGCACGCCGCATCGCGACGCGCATCCAGGTGACGGTGCCTGTCGCCGATATCCACATCAACCTGCAGGAAGTTAAAGGTCCTGGAAACGATTCCTGGGTGAGGCGCGACAAGTCGCAGTCGCAGGTGCAGGCGGAGGCCCGCGCAGGGGCCTGGGAGCAAACGCATGTCCATTAGTCGAGCCCGGGCCCGCGCGATCACCGCGCGCTTCTCCCGTCAGAATCTCCTTATCGTGGGCGACCTGATGCTGGATCACTACATCCAGGGCCAGGTCAGCCGGATCTCGCCGGAAGCGCCGGTGCCCGTGCTGCACGTCACCCGCGAGCACAGCGTGCCGGGCGGCGCCTGCAACGTCGCGGCCAATGTGCGCGCGCTCGGCGGCGGCGCGTCCGTTGCGGGGGTCGTGGGACGCGACGCACAGGGCCAGGCGCTGCTTCGCCTGCTCAAGAAATCGGACATTGGAACCGGCGCGGTGCTGCGACTCGGCCACGTGCCGACCACGGTCAAAACCCGGATTGTTGCCGACCGGCAACAGGTGGTACGCGTCGACTGGGAAAAGCCGACGACGTTCCAGGCCCGACACCTTTCGGAGTTCTCCAGCCGCCTGGACGACGCCTTGCGCGGTGTGAACGCGGTGATTATCGAGGATTACGGCAAGGGCGTGGTCCAGCAACCCGTGGTGGATGCCCTGCTCGCGGCGACCCGGCGGAAACGCATCGTGGTCGGGCTCGATCCGAAGGATAACTATGACCTGCAACTCGACGGCCTCACGCTGGCCAAGCCGAACCGCAAGGAAGCGTTCGCCCATGCCGGGATGAAAGACGCGGGGCCGCACGACGACCCGCTCAAGGATCGGGCGTTGCTCCGCGTGGCCGATATCCTGCTCGAAAAATGGAAGCCGCGGATGTTGATGGTGACGCTGGGCGGACACGGTTTGTTGCTCGCCGCCCCGGGCAAGCCGCCGCGCCATGTACCCACCCGCGCCCGCGAGGTGTTTGACTTGAGCGGGGCGGGGGACACCGTCATCGCCACCTGCATGCTCGCGCTCGCCGCGGGGGCCGATTTCGAGTCCGCCGCCGAACTGGCGAACTACGCCGCCGGCGTCGTCGTCGGCAAACTCGGCACAGCGACATGTTCGAGGGAAGAGTTGATCCACTATATTCAAAGCTAACGATGGAAGGGGAGAGATTGGGAGTAGTGGAGTAATGGAGTATTGGGTACCCAACACTCCATCCCCCATAACTCCAACACCCCATCACTCCATAACTCCATCCCCCCATTTCCCCATGTCCCCCTCCACCGTCATCGTCATTCCCGCCCGTTATGGTTCCACCCGACTGCCGGGCAAACCGTTGCTCCCGCTGTGCGGCAAGCCGCTGATCCAGTGGGTCTATGAACGCGCCCGGCAAAGCACGCGCGCGGCGCATGTGCGCGTCGCGACGGACGATCAGCGCATTCTGGAGGCCGTGCGCGCGTTCGGCGGCGAGGCCGTGATGACGCGCGAGGATCATCCGTCGGGCACCGATCGCATCGCGGAGGCCGTGCAGGATATTCCCGCCGCCGCGGTCATCAATGTGCAGGGCGACGAGCCGTTGATCGAACCCGCGCTGATCGATGCGCTGGCGGACGCGCTTACGGGGCCGGACCCCTGGGATATGGTCACCGCCGCGACGCCGATACGGAGCGCGGAGGAACTGCGGAATCCCGCGGTGGTCAAGGTGGTGTGGGGCGCGGAGCATCGCGCGCTCTATTTCTCCCGCGAACCGATCCCGCACATCCGCGACGCCCGCGGCGATGCGCAGGTGCTCGCCGCAGGGCTGCACTGGCGCCACATCGGCGTCTACGGCTACCGCCGCGGATTTCTCGAAGCGGTCGTCCGATCATCCCCGTGCGCGCTGGAGCAGGCGGAGAAACTCGAACAACTGCGCGCCCTGCATCTCGGCGCCCGCATGAAAGTCATTGAGTCCGCGCACTTCGGCCTCGGCGTCGACACGCCGGAGGATGTGCCCCGCGCGGAAGCCGCGTTGCGGGCCGCCGGGTTGGCTTGAGCCGAAGCTATTTATTAACCGTCTCGATTTAATAGCGACATGATTTTGGTGGTCCGGGCGCTCCGCGCACGGAAAACGCCGCGCGGAGCGCGGCGTCC
>DAOLDD010000026.1:0-51254 GCA_035327585.1 Kiritimatiellia bacterium
AAAACGCCGCGCGGAGCGCGGCGTCCACCCCCCTGTTGTTCACACGATTTCGAGACCGTTCATGACGGTTGCGTTGCACCGGGCTGGAAAAATGCGGCGGGGCGGGGTATAAGGGCACGACGCCTTATGAATACCCGCCGCTTGTTCCAGATCTTCCTCATCGGTGCAGCGGCGTTGGCGCTGGTTGTCCCGCTGGGCTGGGCCGGCGTCCCGGCCGCCGGGGCGAAGTCGACGGAGAAGCCTGCGGCTGCGGAGGAGCCGGAGGCGCACCCGGAGTTGTTGCTGGTCGGCTATCGCGAAGGGATGTCGGGCGCGGCCCGGCGGACGCTGCACGAGGCCGTGGGCGCGGAGCGGGTGCGCTCCTTCAACCGGGTCCCCGTGGAGGTCGTCCGTGTGAAGGATCGCACGAGACGCGATGCCGTCATGCGGGCGTACCGCGCGCGGGCGGATGTCCGCTATGTCGAGCCGAATTACACGTTGCGCGCGCTGACGACGCCGAATGACCCGCGCTTCGGCGAACTGTGGGGCCTGCGCAATACGGGGCAGGACGGCGGCACGCCCGGCGCGGACATCGCCGTGACCAATGTGTGGGCGACGCTCGGCACGGGCAGCACCAACGTTGTTGTCGCGGTGATCGACACGGGCATCGACTACACGCATCCCGACCTGGTCGACAACCTGTGGGTCAATCCCGGCGAAATCGCGGGCAACGGGATTGATGACGATGGCAACGGCCTGGTGGACGACGTGTACGGGGCACGCTGGACGGACGGCAACGGAGCGCCGACGAGCGGTGATCCGATGGATGGCAACGGGCACGGAACGCATGTCGCCGGCACGATCGGCGGGTCCGGCGACAACGGCGTGGGCGTGGGCGGGGTGAACTGGCGCGTGCGGATCATGTCCCTGAAATTCCTCGCCGACGGCGGGTCGGGCTACACGGCGGACGCCATCGCGGCGATCGAATACGCGATCGACAAGGGCGCGCGGCTCTCAAACAACTCGTGGGGCGGCGGCGGTTATTCGCAGGCGCTGAAGGACGCGATTGACGCGGCGGGCGCGGCGGGCCAGCTCTTCGTCGCGGCGGCGGGCAACAACAACTCGGACAACGACGCGGTGGCCGGCTATCCCGCGTCCTACACCAGCCCGAATATCCTAGCGATCGCGAGCAGCGACCGGAACGACGCGCGGTCCGGTTTCTCGAACTACGGGCGGACGACGGTGGACCTCGCGGCGCCCGGCTCCGACATCCTGAGCACGACGCCCGGCTCGTCCTACAGCGTGTACAGCGGGACCTCGATGGCCACGCCGCACGCGGCCGGGGCCGCCGCGCTGCTGTGGTCGTTGTTTCCCGGCGCGACATGGCAGCAGATTCATGCCTGGCTGATGGACGGCACGCGCCCGCACGCGGTGTGGCGCAACCGAACGGTGACGGCCGGCTTGCTGCATGTCGGAGAAAGCGTGCGACTGGCCGCGTTGCCCGCGGCGGCCGTCCCGGTCGCTGCGTTCGCCGCGACCGCGGTGCCGGACACGAATCGCGTGGAATTGACGTGGACGAAACCCGCGAACGCGGAGTTCGATCACGTGCTGGTTCGGCGGAGCACGGGCAACTTTCCCGCGTCGTGGAGCGCGGGCGACCTCGTGTACAGCGGCGCGCTTGAAACCGCAACGGATGACGGATTGGCGCTCGGCGACGACGTCTTCTACGGCCTCTGGCCCATTCATGTGGTCGGCGGCACGTCGTATGTGGGCGCGGCGCGGTACGCATCCGCGCGTGTGGGCGGCGAGGCGTCCGACTTCTTTACGGAGCATTTCGCCGCGTTCGATTTCGACCTGGCCTACCGCCGGGTCACGTTTGTGCCAACGAATACGCTGGAACAATACGCGGCGTTCGCGGACTTCGCGGATGCGTTCGGGACCGATCCGGCGGGCAGCACGAACCTGGCGCTTCCGGATGACGGGTACGTCGAACTCGTGCTGGGCGACGGGGCGACCGTCGCGCTCTACGGCGCCTCGCATTCGAGTCTCTTTGTCGGCTCCAACGGCTACATCACGTTCGGCTCCGGCGACTCCGGATACAACGAGAATCTCGGCGCGCACTTCGCGTGGCCGCGTATCTCCGCGTTCTTCGACGACCTCAATCCCGCCGCGGGCGGCACGGTTTCCTGGAAGCAGATGGCGGATCGCGTGGTGGTGACCTACGACCAGGTGCCGGAATGGGGGCAGGCCGCCGGGAACACGTTCCAGTTGGAAGTGTTCTTCGATGGAACCATCCGGATCACGTGGCTCGACATGGCGGCGCGGGACGGCCTGGTCGGTCTGTCGGAAGGCGAGGGGGAGCCGCTCAGCTTCGTGGAGAGCAATTTCGTCGACTATCCGCCCTTCGGCGACGATCCGATCTGGATCCTGCCCTTCGCGCCGTCCACGGTGCGCGGCGCGCTGGGCGGCCCCTTCGTTCCGACCGGGCTGAATTTCCGCATCGTGAATCGCGGGACGACGGACGTGGCCTGGAGCGCGAGTTCCGGGGATCCCTGGCTGGCGGTGGCTCCAGGGTCGGGTTCGGTGTCCGCCGGCGAGACGTCATTCGTGCATGTGGCGTGGACGGAAGCCTCCGCCGGGCTTGGGCTGGGCGTCTACACCGCGGTTGTCACGTTCGTGGACCTCGACGCCGGCTCGAACCTGTATCGCCAGGTGCGCCTGACCGTGGAGCCGACGCTTTGTGACTCGGTGGATGCCTGCCACCTGCCCTGGACGACCGGCGGCACCTCGGTCTGGTTTGGCCAGACGTTCGTGACGGCGGATGGGCAGGACGCGGCGCAAAGTGGACCGCTGGACAACGACGCCGATGGTTGGATCGAAACGACGATCGCCGGCCCGGGCCTGCTGTCCTTCGATTGGAAAGTGTCCTCCGAGTGGGGCTGGGATTTTCTCCATTTCGAGGTGGGCGGCGTCGAGCGCGCCGCGATTTCCGGCGAAGTGGATTGGACGCCATACGTCCACGAGCTGGCCGCGGGGACGCACCCGGTGCGCTGGCGCTATTCCAAGGATATCATCATCCGGGCCGGCGCGGACGCGGGCTGGCTTGATCGGGTGGTGTTCCGGCCCTACGAGTATGAACCCGCGTCGGACCATGCGGGGCTCTACGGGGCGACGCATCCCTTCACGAATGGGGCGAACCGCGGGCGCGGTTTCCTGCCCTGGCAATTCGCCGTGGGCGCCGGCGCGACGAATTCACTCGGCTCCTCGCTCGCCGGTGGCGGCGACGTCAATTCCACCAATGGGCTGGCGTTTCGCTTTTATGGCGGTCCGGGCGGAACCTACGCCGAGGCGGTGCGCCCGTTCGAGGCGTCGCTGCGGTCGGGCGACATATTCCGCGTCACGCTGGCGTACAACTGGAACGGCGGCGCGCGCGGGGTCAACGTGCTGGCGGCGGATAACTACGAGCTCTTCAACGTGAACTTCGGCCCAGACGATGTGTTGACGTTCAAGTGGGGCAACGGTGGCGCCGTGACCGTTTCCACCGTGTGGTCATCGACGGCCATCCTCCACGTCGCGGCAACGCAACTCGACAACCAGCAACTGAGCGTGCGCCTGATCCGCAACGACGGATACACCACGAATTTCGTGTCGAGCGGCCTGCCGGCTCCGGCGGCCAAGGCGAAATTCTACAACGGCGGCCATGCGGGCGACGATGTCCAGTACGCGTTGTGGGTCAACGACCTCGTGGTGGAACGTTCACTGGCGTACGACGAGGACGATGACGGGCTGCCCGACGCGTGGGAAGCGCTGCATTTCGGGAGCCGCACGAATGCGGCGCCCTCCGGCCTCGCCGCGAGCGGCATGACGATCGGGGATGCGTGGATCGCGGACCTGGACCCCAACGATCCGGCAGCCGGGTTCCCCCGCGCGGAAGCCATCGCCGCGACGCCCGGCGTGTTGCACCTGCTCGTGGACCCGACCTCCACCGCGCGGGTGTACCGCCTGCACTGGACCACGAACCTGCTGGCCAGCCCGCAGGAGTGGACGCTGCACCCGCCGGAGAAAACCGGCACCGGGTCGGCCGTCACCTTCACCGTGACCAACGAGGCGCCCGAACGGCACTATCGCACCAGCGTCCGCCTGCCGTGAGCTGGACCGAATGCCATGTGTAAGCCCGCCGGTTTTCGCGCGACATAGGTAATGTGATGAAACCCCTGACATGCATAGCGGCGCTGGCGCTCGCGGGAACCGCCTGGTGGTGGGCGCGCGGCGCGGCGGAGGAGGAAGCGATGCCCGCGACCGGGACCCTGCAAATATTTTCGGTGGCCGAAAACAAGCTCATCGACGTGGAGCGCGTGGCGTTGAGCGACGCGGAGTGGAAACACCGCCTCACGCCGGAACAGTACCGCGTGCTGCGCCAGCACGGCACCGAGCGCGCGTTCACCGGGGCCTATTGCGAGATTCCCAAACAATCCGGCATTTTCCAATGCGCCGGCTGCGGCACGGACCTGTTCGTGGTCGATACGAAATTTGAATCCGGCACCGGCTGGCCGAGCTTCTATGAGCCGATCCACGCGAACAATATCGGCACGACGGTGGACCGATCGTACGGCATGATCCGCACCGAGGTTCACTGCGCCCGCTGCGGCGGCCATCTCGGCCACGTGTTTGACGACGGCCCGCCGCCTTCCGGCCTGCGCTACTGCATCAACAGCGCCTCGCTCGTCTTCATACCCCGCGCCGAGTAACGCGCCCGGCCCCGCATTCCGACGTTCGGGGCTTGCATCGGCGGGGGCGGGACACGCAATATCGTCGCTTTTCAGCCCCGGGGAATTTCACCATGGAAGCAGGTATTGTCGGGTTGCCGAACGTCGGCAAAAGCACGCTGTTTAACGCCCTGTCCGCCGCGGGGGCGGAGGCGAGCAATTACCCGTTCTGCACGATTGAGCCGAACGTGGGCATCGTGCCGGTGCCGGATCCCCGGCTCGCGACGATCAACAAATTCATCAAGACGAAGTCGATCGTGCCGTCCGCCCTCAAGCTGGTGGACATCGCGGGTCTGGTGCGCGGCGCGAGCGAAGGGCAGGGGCTTGGCAACAAGTTCCTTTCCCACATCCGCACGGTGGACGCCATTTTGCAGGTCGTGCGTTGCTTCGAGAATCCCGACGTCACGCACGTGGACGGCGACGTGGACCCGGTGCGCGATATCACGACGATTGAGACGGAGCTGCTGCTCGCCGATTTACAGCAGGTCGAGGACAACCTGCACCGGAACCAGAAGATCGCGCGCGGCGGCGACAAGGAGGCGCTCGCGCGGGTCGCGGTGCTGGAGCAGTGCCAGAAGGCGCTCGCCGCCGGCAAGCCGGTGCGCTCCCTCGAACTTGACGAGGAACAACGCCTGATCGTGAAGCAGCTTGGCCTGCTCTCCGGGAAACGCATCCTCTATGTGGCGAACGTCGACGAGACGAACCTCACCGGCGAGGGCGCGCTGGTCGAAGCGGTGCGCGCCTACGCGCGGGAAAACGGCGGCGAAGTGGTCGTCGTGTGCGCGAAGATCGAGAGCGAGCTGGCGGAGCTGGAGGAGGCGGATCGCAACGAGATGCTGGAGTCGCTCGGCATGAAGGAGCCGGCCCTCGCGTCCGTCGCCCGCGCCGCCTACCACCTGCTCGGTCTCCAGAGCTTTTTCACCGCCGGCGAGAAGGAAATCCGCGCCTGGCCGGTGACCATCGGCGCCACCGCCCCGCAGGCGGCCGGCGTGATCCACAGCGATTTCGAGCGCGGCTTCATCCGCGCGGAAATCTACAGCGTGGCAGACCTCGAAGCGCACCAGACGGAAGCCGCCATCCGCGCCGCCGGCAAATTACGCGTTGAGGGCAAATCCTACGTGATGCAGGATGGCGACGTCTGCCACTTCCTGTTCAACGTGTGATCCGTCCAGCATGACCCCGTGGGTCGATTGTTCAGCACTGGTGGTGTGTCATAACGAGGCGAGTTCCCTGCGCGCCTGCCTCGCTTCGCTTTCCTTTTGCCGCGAGATCCTCGTGGTGGACAAAGGCTCGACGGATGACAGCGCGGCGGTGGCGCGCGCGGCGGGCGCCCGTGTGGTCACCGCACCGCCCGATCCTCCGTTCGTCGAGCCGACCCGCGCCGAATGGATCGGCCACCTGCACTGCGAATGGGTGCTGTTCGCCGATCCGGACGAAATTTTCCCCGCGCCGCTGGTGACGGACCTGCAGCGCGCCATCGCTGCGCATCCCAACCTCGCCGTGGCCGGGCTCCCCATGCGCTACTTTTTCCGGGGGCGCCCGCTGCATGTTTCGTATTGGGGCCGCGAGGTCATCCATTTGCCGCGGCTGGTGCACCGGGGTCGCGTAACCCTGCTGCCGCGCATCCATCGGGGCGTCGAGGTGAAACCCGGCTTCGCGTCGGTGCGCATTCCCGCCACATCGGAGAACCGGATTGAGCACCGGTGGGCGGACTCCTTCGCCGAGGTGCGCGCGAAGCACCGCCGCCATCTCGCGTGCGAGGCCCTGGAGCGTCCACGATCCCTGCGCGCGGGCCTGCGGGGGTTCTGGCGAAGTTATATCACGCACCGCGGCTGGCGCGGCGGGGTGGATGGGCTGGGGCTGAGCCTGTTGTACGCCCACTACCTCTATCACATCGGCGGCGACATGCGCCGGTGAGCGGGATTACTTCGCGGGGACCGCGAGGTGTTTGCGCAAGGCGGGGCGCATGTCGGCGTTCATGAAGCCGCGCCAGGCCTGTTGGACCGCGGGCCATTCCGCAAGCGTGTCCTCCGCTTGCTGGCAGAGGTTGTCGATGTAGGCGACGGCCTCGGCCTGCTCCTGGGGATTCAGCGCGCCAACGGCGGTCTTGCCGCGGGCCTCGTCGCTCCCCAGCGATTTGCCGGAAACTTCCTCGGTGCCGTTCGCATCCAGAATATCGTCGGCGAGCTGGTAGGCCGTGCCGACGGCGTAGCCGCTTTCCACGAGGGTCGCGGTGAGGGTCGGGTCGTTGCCGCCGCACGCGCCCGCGGCGAAGGCGAACAGCGCGCCGGTCTTGCGGCGTGCGATCCGCACGCAGTTGTCCCAGCTCGGCGCCTTGCCGCGCAGCAGCAGTTCCTGTTCGGACTCCGCGTCGCAGACCTCGCCGGTGAGGCGGACCAGCAGCGGGGTGAGCCGCCCGCTTTCGACGTCGCAGGTGAGTTCGACCGCCTTGAAAAGCAGCATGTCGCCGACGAGGATCGCGCCGGAGATGCCGCGTTCGACCCAGAACGTCGGCGCCCCGCGCCGCAGGTAGCCGCCGTCAATCACGTCGTCGTGCAGCAGGCTCGCCGCGTGCACCATTTCCACCGCGGCCGCGGCGTGGACGAGGGTGGTGTGGTCGACGCGCCCGGCCGGGCCGACCTGGAAAATGAGCCGGGAACGCAGCATTTTTCCGCTCGCGACGAGGGCGGCCGGTTCGCTGTAGAGTTTGCTGATCGCCGTGCGTTCCAGCGCGCGCGCGATCAACTCGCGTACGTCCTGCAAGCCCGCCTCAATGTGGTTCCCCTTGCTCATGCCCGCTTCTGCGCTCCTGTGGGTGGACTATGCTTCACGGGTGGAAGCCTGTCAAAGCAAAGGCAACCGCTTGCCGCCGATTTTGGGTGGGCGCGTGTCAGCCGAAGCCGCCCCCCGCGTAGGATGCGGAGGGTTGTGGAATCAATGCGCCGAAGCCGCCCCCGCTGTGCCGGCGCAAGCCGAGCAGCACCAGCCATCGATACCAGATGCGGCCAAAGTGGGACGGACGGGACACGTTGACGCGACGGGCCGCCTCCGGACGATTCGCGACGGCAAGATGGATGTTCAGCCCGCCGGTTTGCCAGCCGTGCAACACATGGGCCAGATCCGACATGAGCGCACGATCCTGCGGGATCACGACGCAAATGGCCCGGATGTCCTGGCTCAACAGGAACCGCGCGGAGGGAAAATCCTGGGGCAACAGCACCCAGCGATTGTCAAAGCCCCGGCGAAGCGAGCGCCGCCGGCCGTCCCGATTAATGTCCGTGAGAAAACAGGGCGGTGCGTCGCGTGCGATGCGGAAGCCGCGCAGGTTGTCCGCGTCGCATATCAAGCGATGGCGGATGACGGACACATCGACGAGCGGGGAGGGACCCGTGACGGCGTTGTACAGGGGCACCGGCCGGTAGCCTGCGCGGGCCGCGACGAGGCCGGCATCCACGCTTTCCCCGCCCGGCAGATCCATCACGAGCGCCATGCGCTGCGAGACATCGGGCAATTGCGGCATCGTTTGGTTCTTCCATGGTTCGGTATCGAATCCCGGTGGGAACGTACTCGGGCCATGCGCGAACAGGACGGGCTTCACCCAGGGCGACCATGGGGATTCCAGCGGCGCCCATGATTCAAAGGCGGATGGCGTATTCATGTGGGGATCTCCGGTACCGAATCGTTTTCCTCAATCAGCACGGCCACGTCCAGCGCACGCGCATTGATGAGCGGAGCCTGCGCCATTCGCCCGTAGAGACCGCAGGCGGTTCCGTTCACCACGTAGACGCCGAGGCACGGATGCCACGGGTGCTCGCCATCGGACACGGGCATGCACGTGAAACGTCGTTGCGCAACCCATTGCGAGGCGTGCCAGCGCGCAGCGCGGCGAATTTTTTTCAGATCGGCGGGCGGCGTTACGCCGGACATGCCGATGTCCTCGCCGATGCGGCCCCAGGCCGGCTTAAGCACCCAGGTCTCATCGGCCAGGTCGACCGACCTGGGGTCCGCGGTCGCGGGCAGGAGCGCGCGCCAGGCGGGAAGATCCACGGGCAGCTCGTCCCACACGAGCGGGAACCTTTTGCTTTGCGGGAGCAGGGCCGTCGCGGGATTCGTCTGCGGCGTGCGGGTGGGCGCAAAAAAGTTTCCCCACGCCGTGGCGCGCGGCAGCGCCGGCATCCACTCGGCGGGATAGAAGCGCACGATGGCGCCGAGTTCCTCCGTGGACCACGCCGCATCCACAAATGCGCGGCCCTCGCGCCAGGCCACGTGATCCGGCGCAAGATACTCCACGCGCCCGCCGGCGATCTCAATGGCGCGGCCGAGATAGGCCATGACCTGTCGGTCATCGCTGTAGGCGGTCGCATGTACCAGTCCAACGGGGGCGCCGGGATTCGTCGTGCGCAGCACCGCGCGCGCCAGCGCGGTGGCGACACCGGGCGCCACGCCAAGGCGGGGATGGTGCCGCTGCATAAGCGCGGTGAATCCCTCCGCTTCATTCAGGCCGCCGGGGACATCCGCGTTCACCTCGGAGATGCGCCAACCTTCGGCGGTGAAGTGAAAATCGAAGCGCATGATGCGCGATCCGGGTACGGCGTCCGCGGAGGCCACGCCCGCCGCCGCGGTGAGCGCGCGCCGCAGCACGCGGGGCAGACCCAGCGTCGGGTGGAGCGCCGGCTGCTGGGCTAGGGCGGCTTCGGCTGCCAGGGTTTCCGTCGCCAACTGCTCGCTCCAGCGCGCCAGCATGCGCCACGCGCCGGCTTCCAGAATCAAGGGGGCGGGCGCCAGCACGGCGACATCGCCTACCTGGGGGTCCCATTTGCAGCAGTCAAAAATGGCGTCGCGCCGCAGCTTCGCAAACGCCTCCTCCCGCAGCGGGTCGGCCAGCCGATAGGGCGGCTTCATGACCACCAGCCGACGGCGAGCACGCCAAAGAGCGCCACGCCCACGTAGAGCAGGGCTGGCAGGCAGCCGAACAGCAGCGCGGGTCGGTAATCCTCCGGGGTTCGCGGCAGCAGTTGGCGCTCCAGCAGCGCTGACGGGATCAAGAGCAGGAAGATCGGCCAGCCATCCCGGAGGAAATCGACGATGGTTTCATCCGCGCTGATCCAGGTGCCGGCCACCGCCCTGCCCATGATCAGTCCAATCCCAATGGCCATGCCGGCTCCGCGCATGCCGCTCGCCGGATCGCGATCAATGTTGATGGCGTGGTCCGCGCGCGTAAGCACCGTCCACAGTGCCCATGCGGCATACCAGCCGATGGTGGAGAGCATCGCGCTGAACAGCACAACATGGAATCCCGGCCCATCGCCGATATTGGCGCCCGCGAAGGCGAGCAGCAGTCCCGCGACACAGCCGGCGCTCGTCCACGCCGCCGCGACATTACCTCGCTCTATCGCGTCGTCACGCGGGGCGACATTGACGATGGGCAGCCCGCGGGCGACCCCGTAAAGCCAGGCGGCGCCGAGCGCCATGTAAAACGCAATATAGCGGACGTCCGCGCGCACATCATGCGCCGCGTGGATCGTCAGTACGGCCAGCAGCAGCGCGCCGCACAACGGGGGTGTCGCGGCCAGCAGGCTTCGGGCGGGCAGTCCACCCACCGCAACGGGAATGCGCGTCAGCTGGATGTACCAGGATCCCCAGCCGATGGCGGCCCCGATGAGGCAGGCAACAAAAAAGATGGCTTCAAGTTCGGACATACACACTCATCCACCCGTGCGGAGGCGTTTGAGCAGCCAGCCGAGGGCGAGGGTGCCGGCGAGGGCGAGGGTGGCGGCGAGCAGCAGGCGGCCATAGCGCCAGACTTCGCGGCCGAGCCGGTAGGGGTTCCGCTCGCGCGCTCCAAGCGCAACGGTCTCGGCCTCGTTGAGCGCGCTGCGCGGGGTGCGATACTGCAGGTCGAAGCGGGGCAATGCGTGCTCCTTCGCGCCAAAGTACAACCACGCCGGGTCGGAGGACGCGGGTTGCACGACGAGTTCCTGCGGCTCCATGATGGCGACGGCGTTCGTGATGGAAAGCGGCGGCTCCCCGCCGTGGAAAATCTCCACCTTAAGGAAACGGAACGTCGTGTTGTGCAGGTCGATCCAGTCCCGTTCCCGCCCCTCCGCGCGGTGCAGTCCGCCGTCCGCCATCCAGCGCCAGCGATTCGTTGCCGTGTGCCGCCCGTACACCTTCACCGCCCGGGAAAATTCCCCTTCATCCGCCGCGAGCGCGAGCCGGCGCAGGGGGGTGTTGCGCAGGCCCGAGTCGAAATACAGTGTCTGCGCATCGTCGCGCGGCGGCTCATCGCCGGGTGCGGGCAGGGCCGCGAGCGGCAGCCGCTCCAACGTATCCGTCGTCGTGGGCGTGCGTATAAAAAACGGCCAGTCGCGCCCCGCGTCATCGATCAGGCGAAGGTCGGCGGGAAACGACTGGCTCCCGTCATGCACGTGGGCCGGAATCTGAACGCGGACCAGCGTCCCGCTTGCGAGCGAATCCGGCAGGCGTGCGCGCCAGCGAAACTCGTCGCGTTCAATCGCCGCCCAGCCCGCCGTGGCGGCGAACAATCCCAGCAGGGCCATCCCCATGGTCCGTGCGCGCATCCCCCGAACCTACCCGCGCCCCGCGGACGAGGCCAGACGAAATCACAAAGCGGAAAGGGGTCAGTTCCTCTTTTTACAATGAATGCCATTCGTGCCGCGCGAATAGTAAAAAAGAGGAACTGACCCCTTTCCGGACTTCGCGGAGCGGGCGGTCTTGAAGTTGAGGATGACGACGGGGCGGGGCGGCATTGTTCCTTCTCTTTGAACGCCGGTTGCCGTACACTTGCCGGCTCCCATGAATACCCCTTTGATTCTCATTGTTGGCGGCGGCGGGCGCGAACACGCGCTGGCGTGGAAGCTGTCGCAGGATTCCAGCAAACCCCGCCTCTTCTGCGCACCGGGCAACGCGGGCACCGCGGAGGTCGCGCAAAACCTGCCCATCGCGGCGACGGACCTCGACGCGCTCGTCGCCTGGGCCGTCGAGCACCGCCCGTACCTCACCGTCATCGGTCCCGAGGCGCCGCTCTGCGCGGGGCTGGCCGACCGCCTGCTCGCCGCCGGCCTGCGCGTATTCGGACCGAACAAAGCCGCCGCGCAACTCGAAGGCAGCAAGGTCTTCTCCAAGGACGTCATGGTGAAGGCCGGCGTGCCCACCGCGAAGGCGGGCGCGTTCACCGAACCCGGCGCGGCCCGCGCCTACGCCCGGTCGCTGCGGCCTCCGCTCGTCGTGAAGGCCGACGGCCTCGCCGCGGGCAAGGGCGTGCTCATCTGCCAGTCGCTGCCCGAGGCGGAGAACGCGATCGACGAGGCAATGGTGCGCGGCACGTTCGGCGCCGCCGGTTCGCGCGTGCTCGTCGAGGAATTCCTCGATGGCGAGGAGGCGTCCATCCTCGCCCTCACCGATGGCGGGCACATCGTCATGCTCGCCTCCGCGCAGGACCACAAACGCATCTACGACCGCGACCAGGGCCCGAACACCGGCGGCATGGGCGCCTATTCCCCCGCGCCCGTCGTCACCGACGCGCTCTGGCCGGTGATCCGCGCCACCGTCTTCGAGCCGACGCTGCGTGAACTCCGCTCGCGCGGCATCACCTACCGCGGCGTGCTCTACGCGGGCCTCATGCTGACGCGCAACGGGCCGCAGGTCCTTGAATTCAATTGCCGCTTTGGCGATCCCGAAACGCAGGTCATCCTGCCGCGTTGGAAGGGCGACCTGCTGCCCGCGCTCGACGCGTGCGCGGACGGCGTGCTGCGCGACGACCACGTCAACTGGCACGACGGCGCCTGCGTATGCGTCGTCATCTCCGCCGGCGGCTATCCCGGCGCCTACAAGAAGGGCGATCCGATCCTCGGGCTGGCCGACGCCGCGCGCCTGCCCGGCGTCGTTGTTTTTCACGCCGGCACCCGCCTGAAGGAGGGCGCGGTCGTCACCGACGGCGGCCGCGTGCTCGGCGTTACCGCGACCGGCGCCGGCCTGCGCCACGCCGTGACGCGCGCGTATGACGCCGCCGCGCGAATCCGATTTGCCAACGCGCATTACCGGAAGGATATTGCGTGGCGCGCGCTCGGCGGCGCGCAACGGGACGCCACATGAAGCATGCACGCCTGATTCGATTCCTCGCGCTGGCCTTGGTCACCGGGCCGGTCGCATCGTCTCCCGCCGAGGAACTCGCGGATCCCGCTCCCGTGGCGGAGACCGCGTCCGCGCCCGTGCTGCATCCGCTCGCGCACGACGTCAACGACCTGCTCGCCCGCCTCGCCGCGCACGGCCTCGCCCTTGACGCCGTCGCCGACCGCGCGCCGCTGTACGAGTGCGTCGCCCGCACGTTCGATCCCGCCGCGCGCGTCTTCACCGCGGAGGCCTTTGCACGCCTGCGCCTGGAACACGCCGGCCAGTCCTGTGTACCGCCGTTCCAACTTTCCGTTTCCAACGGCCTGCCCGTTGTCGTCGCGGTTTCCGGCGATGAGGAAGCCGCCGTCGCGACCGGCGACCGGCTGCTCGCCATCCACGGCGCGTCGGCGACCAATCTGCCGCTCGCGAACGTCCTGCGTATGCTGCGCGGCCACGGCGAAACCAACCTCAACCTGCTCGTGCTGCGCGCGAACGGCGCGACGGCGACGGTCTCCGTCGCGACCGCGCTCCAGCCGCTGCCGCTGCTCGAAACGCGCGAAACCTGGCCGCGCCGGATCGGCTACGCGCAGGTCAACAACCTCTCCACCGGCGCCGGCGATGCGCTGCTCACCCTGCTGCGCGAGTGGGCGGACGCCGGCCTCGCGGGCGGCATCCTCGACCTGCGCGGCGCGGGCGGCGACGAATTGGACGGCATCGCCGCGCTCGCCGCGCCCTTCGCCTCGCCCGGCTCGCTCCTCTTCGCCCTGCGCGACCGCGACGAAAACGAGGTGGCCACGCACCGCGCCCCCGCCGCGACCGCCGCGCTCGATCTGCCGCTCATGGTGCTGGTCGATGAATGGACGCGCGGGGCCGCCGAGGTCTACGCCGCCGTCGCCACCGACAGCCTGCGCGGCGTACTCGTCGTGGGCCGCGCCACCGCGGGCGATCCCGCGATCCGGACGCCCGTCGACCTGCCCGGCGGGCTTGTGCTTTACGTCGCCACCCGCCGCCTCGTCACCGGCAACGGCCTCACCCTCGACGGCGCCTCCGGCGTCACGCCGAATCTCGTCGTCGCCGCGCGCGCCCCCCGCGTCGAGTACGAACCGACCCCGGGCGCCGGCCTCGACCATCGCCAGACCCTCGACGAGGAGGCCGAAGACCGCGCCCTGCGCGACCGCATGCGCGGCGACCCCGCCCTGCAACGCGCCACCGACGTCCTGCTCGGCCTGAAAGCCCTCAACATCCGCGCGAAGACGGCGAGTGGCGAGTAGCGGATCGCGAGGCAAGTGACGGGGGCCGAGGCGCGCCCCCAAAAGTTTCAACGTCTGTAATTTCTTTTTTTAAAACTTCCAACGTCTGTAAATTTTTTTCACGGTTCCGCCTCCATGTCGTCCACCCACAACATCCTGTTTGTCTGCACGGGCAACATCTGCCGGAGTCCGATGGCGGAGGCGATTTTCCGGCATCGGCTGGGGGATCGGCCGGGGTGGACCGTCGGCTCGGCGGGCGTCGCGGCGGGGCGGGGGCTGCCGGCGAGCGGGGAGGCGGTGCGGGCGCTGAAGGAGTGGGGCGTCGACCTCTCGAAGCACAAGAGCCGTCCGCTGACAGGCGCGCTGGTGGATGCGGCGGATTGGATTATAGTGATGACGGACGGCCACGCGCAGGTCGTGAAGGCGGTCTTCCCGGAGGCGGCGGACCGGGTGCGGTTGCTGACGGATTTCGGGGCGCGGCGCGGCGGGGATGTGCCGGACCCGATCGGGCAGTCGCTCGACGTGTACCGCCACACGCGGGACCAGATTGATCGGGCGATGGCGGATGTGTTGTTGTCGGTGTTGCAGGAAACGAACGAATTGTCCACGGAGACGGAAAGACAGGCACCTATGAAGATGGCGATTGGCGCGGATCACGGCGGGATGGAGCTCAAGGAACGGGTGAAGCAGGAGCTGGCGGCGCGCGGTGTCGAGCTCGAGGATGTCGGCAGCTTCGGCCCGGAGTCGGTGGACTATCCTGATTTCGCGACGGCGGTGGCGCGGCGCGTGGCGGACGGCGCGGTGGCGCAGGGCGTCCTGATCTGCACGACCGGCATCGGCATGAGCATGACCGCGAACCGGTTCCCGAAGGTGCGCGCAGCGCTGGTGCTGGACGCGGATATGGCGCGCATGGCGCGTTCGCACAATGACGCGAACGTGCTGGTGCTGGGGGCCAAGACGACGAAGGCCGACGCGGTGCCGGCGCTGCTCGACGCGTGGATGGGCGCGGCGTTCGAGGGCGGCCGCCATGAACGGCGCGTGGGCAAGATCGAGGCGGCGGGCGCGGCGGGGGCCGGGCTCGACGCGCTGGCGGCGGGCGATCCGGAAATTTTCAAGGCGATCCAGCACGAGGACGTGCGCCAGCGGCAGAACATCGAACTGATCGCGTCCGAGAACTACGCGAGCCGCGCGGTGCGCCAGGCCGCGGGCTGCGTGATGACGAACAAGTACGCCGAGGGCTACCCGGGCAAGCGGTGGTACGGCGGGTGCGAGTGCGTGGACGAGGCCGAGCGCCTCGCGATTGACCGCGCGAAGCAGTTGTTCGGCGCGGAGCACGCGAACGTCCAGCCGCACAGCGGCAGCGGCGCGAACATGGCGGTCTATTTCGCCGTGCTGCAGCCGGGCGACACGATTCTCGCGATGAACCTCGCGCACGGCGGCCACCTGACGCACGGGCACAAGATGAACTTCTCCGGGCGCTACTACAACGTGGTGCCGTACGGGGTGGACAAGGAAACCGAGCGGATCAACTACGACGAGCTGGCCGAACTCGCAACGAAGCACCGGCCGAAGCTCATCTGCGCGGGCGCGAGCGCCTATTCGCGCGTGATCGATTTCCCGCGCATCCGGCAGATCGCGGACAGCGTCGGCGCGCTGCTGATGGTGGACATGGCGCACATCGCGGGCCTCGTCGCCGCGGGCGTGCACCCGAGCCCGGTGCCGTACGCGGAGTTTGTGACCAGCACGACGCACAAGACGCTGCGCGGCCCGCGCGGCGGACTGGTGCTGTGCCGCGAGAAGTACGCGGCGGACATCGACAAGCAGGTGTTCCCCGGCATCCAGGGCGGCCCGCTCATGCACATCATCGCGGCGAAGGCCGTCTGCTTCCACGAGGCATTGCAGCCGTCGTTCCGCGCCTACGCGCGCCAGGTCGTGTCCAACGCGCAGGTTCTCGCCGACGCGATGGTCGAGGCCGGACTGCGGATTTGTTCCGGCGGCACGGACAACCACTTGATGCTCGTCGACCTGAGTCCGCTCGGCGTGACCGGCAAGGACGCCGCCGTCGCGCTTGACCTCGCCAGCATCACGGTGAACAAGAACGCGATCCCGTTCGATACGAAGAGCCCGTTCGTCACCTCCGGCATCCGCCTCGGCACCCCCGCGGTCACGACGCGCGGCATGCAGGAAGGGGAGATGGACAAGATCGCGGATTTCATCACGCGCATTCTCAAGGCGCCGCAGGACGAAGCCGTCATCAAAGCCGTCCGCGAAGAGGTCATCGCCCTGACCTCACGTTTCCCCGTGCCTTGAGCTGGGGACGTTAGAGGCTTCCCAAAGCACTGCTGTCGCCCCCCGCGACCTCGCTTGTCTCGCCGACTTGTCCGCCATAGCGCGAAGCGCGACGGTGGAAGCCAGGCGGAGGCGGGTGTCGCGGGAGCGAAAGTTCCCTGGCTACGCAGTAGCGAAGCGAACTTGGGCTCCGGCGGGGCAAGCCCGCCGGGGGCCAAAACGGTTTTGGGATAGATTCCAATCTGCCCTTTGTGCCTTTGTCCCTCTGTCCCTTTGTCCCTTCTTCTACAACGCCCTCAGGCGCAGGATGGCGGTCGCGTCAGAGACGGTGCTGGTGATGGACGGGTAGCTCCATGCCGACATGGAGGGCGCGGTGGTGGCGATGGCCGTCCACGGGCCATCGGGCGTTGGCGCGGCGTCGAGGACGTACGGCTGGTGCGCCAGCGCGTCGTGTTGCTTGATCCACTGGCCGCCGGTTAGCTGCGCGGCGCGGATGACGGGCGGGTGGACGCGGTGCGTGAGCAGGTTCGGTTCATCCCGCGCGTCGAGCAGGAAGCGAAACGCGGCGGGCAGGCGAGCGCGCCACGCGGCCTCGTTGTGGCCTTGGCCGCAGCCGATCCGCATGAGCAGGTCGAGGTTCGGCACGTAGCCGATGGCCAGCAGACTGTCGTAGGCATGCCACGGATCGTCCCAGTAGTAGCCGCCCGGCAGCGTGCCGATCTGCCCTTCGTCGGTTCCGGTGTCCATGTAAATGCGCATCGGCTGTTTGGGCTTCGCCGGGAGCGCGGCCTTGTAGTTCGGCGCGCGGGTGACGGCGGGGGACATCGCGAGGACGCCACCGAAAACGTTGGTCTCGAATCCGGCGTACAGGCTGCAAATGCCGCCCATGGACGAGCCGCCGATCAGCGTGTTGCGGCGATCGTTCAGTGTGCGGTAGTGCGTGTCGATCGTGGGACGTACATTGTTCGCAAGGAACTGGAGGTAGGCGTCCGCGCGACCGGGATTTTCGCCGGGATAGGTGTCGCCCAGCGGGTTGTATTCCCAGCGACGGCGCTCGGGATAATTGTCCACCCCGACGATGATGGTTTCGCGCATGCGGCCCTGGCTGGTTTCGAGCAGCGAGGTGACGTCGGCGTTCCACGCGCCGGTGCCGCCGGGGTTCGCGCCGTTGGTCAGGTTCTGGCCGTCCTGGAAATAGATGACGGGATACCGTTTCCATGAGTGGCTGTCGTACCCGCGCGGGAGGATGATGCGGACGGTGCGCCCGCTGATGGGCGGATGCGAGGAATCCACGTAGCGTGTTTCCACGCGGGGCGCGGATACGGACGGCTCCGGCCAGTATGAATAGAGATAGCCATCCTGCAGCAGGAAGGTATCCAGTCGCGTCAAATAATCGCGGCCCAGGAATCCGACTCCGTTGGTGAACGGCGCCCGGTCGTAGTTCCCGAGTCCGTCGGTCATGACAAACTGGATCCACTCGCCGGCCTCGCCCACGCCATCGGCGCGGTGCAGGAACTCACCCGGGTTCCGGCCCGGCCCGGTGTTGGTCATGGCAATGGTGTAAAAATTCGTATCGGCGCCGGAGGTGAAAACGATTGAGGCGTTGCTCCAGGCTGAATAGTAGAAAACCGACTTTCCTATGAATGGCGGCGGCGACGCGGCGGCGATGACATTCGTGCGATTCGGGTCCGCTTCCCACACGGCGTTCGTGCCGTTGCAGTACTGGTTGCTTGCGCCATTGCGCGCGATGAACTTGTAAGCGAGTTCCGTCCCCTTTTGGACAGCGATCTGGCCGGTCCAGACATTGCCCGGGGTCCAGCGCAGTTTGATCGAATCGACGGGCGACCAGTTCCCGACATCGGGATGTCCACCGGCGACATGGACGTTGTTGCCGAACCCGGCGTCCCACGTGACGCTAAACGAGACGATTTCACGATCCGGACTCCGCGCGGACGCGGAGCCCGGGAAAAGCGGCGACATCGCCGTCGCCGCGCACAGGATTGTCCATAAGAATGCACGCATCGCGCGAAATGTACCGCGTGGTCCGGATTAAGTGTAGCGCTTGAATGTGCGAAAAAGTGGGTTTTGGCATGCGATATCGGGGATTCCACGAATCCCGTGCATTCTATCCGATTCCGGTTGGAATGCGGATGATGTTTGCGATAGTTTTGAGGCAATTTTTCCAGGCGGCCGGTTCATTCCGAATCGGAAGAGCCTGCGATCAGACTGCGAGGCGCGTATGGCGGAAGAGTTGCAACATCTGATTGAACGCATCCAGCGCGAGGCCGTTGACTCGGGCGAAAAGCAGGCCGCCGACATCCTGGCGAAGGCGCGACAGCAGGCGGCGGCGCTGGTGGCCGACGCGGAGCAAAAAGCGCAGGCCCGTCTGCAGAAGGCGGAAAAGGACGCGGAACAGTTCACCGAGCGCAGTTTGCAGACGTTGCGCCAGGCGTCGCGCGATTTGTTGATTTCCGTCGGCCAGGGCGTCGAGAACATCGTTTCCAACCTCGCGTCCGAGGCGGCCGAGGGGTCGCTAACCTTCGAGACCGTCCAGGAAATGCTGGTCAAGCTGGCGGAAAACTACGTGGGCCGGACGGACCGCGAACGCCGCATCGAACTGATGGTGAGCCCGAAGGACCAGGCGCGTCTCATCAACTTCTTCAAGGACAAGTATCACGACAAGCTCCAGCAGGGGCTGGTGATCCAGGGCGACGAGCGCATCTTCAAGGGCTTCAAGGTTGCGCTGGAGGACGGGCGCGTGACGCACAACTTCACGCCGGAGGCGATCGCGGAGGCGCTCTCGAACTTCCTGCGCCCGCATCTCGCGGACATCGTCTACCAGGTGGCGCGCGAGGGCGGCGCGAAATGAGTTTCTACTACTTCGTGGCGAGCCTGCCGGCGCTCTCGTTGAGTGCGCCGCCGCCGCTTGCCGCGGAGACGTTCCTCGCCGACGCGCGGCGTTTGCTCGACGAGGATACGGTGCGCGAAATCGAGGCGCTGCTCGCGGGCGGCGGAACATCCGCGCTGGCCGCGCGCTGGCATGCGGCGACCACCCAGCTTCGCAACGCGTTGGCCCGCACGCGCGCGGTACGGCTGGATCTGGACCCGGCGCCGCACCTGCGCCCGCACGACGGCTTCAGCAATTATATCGAACAGGCGGTGGTCGAGGCGTTCGCGAAGCCGAACCCGTTGGAGCGCGAATTGTCGCTCGACCGGTTTCGCTGGTCGCTGCTCGACGAGTGGGCGCGCGAGGAGCCGTTCGGGCTCAACGCCGTGCTGGCGTATGCGCTGAAACTGAAACTCTCGTCCCGCTGGGGCGTGGCCACGGACGAGGACGGCCGCAAGCGCCTCGCCGAAACCGTGTCCGCCGTCCGCGCGGCGTATCAAGAAAAGTGAACCACAAATGAACACGAATACTCACGAATCCAAAGGGCTTCATTCGTGCCTCTTGGTGTCCATTCGTGGTTGATTTTTGAGGGAATATAGGCTGATGAACACAACGCATCTGGGCAAGATCAAGGGCATCAACGGCAACCTGCTGCGGGTCGAGTTCGGCTCGCCGGTTGCGCAGAATGAAGTCGCATACGCGCGGACGGGCAACCTGCGCCTGAAGGCGGAGGTCATCCGCATCCGCGGCACCGTCGCGGAGCTCCAGGTGTTCGAGGATACCGGCGACCTGCGCGCGGGCGACACGGTGGAATTCACCGGCGAGTTGTTGAGCGTCGAGCTGGGGCCCGGCCTGCTGGGCAGCATCTACGACGGGTTGCAGAACCCGCTGCCGGAACTCGCGGCGGAGAGCGGCTTCTTCCTGCAACGCGGCAAATACCTGCCGTCGCTGGATCGCAAGAAGACCTGGGCCTATAAGCCGAAGGCGAAAGTCGGCGATACGGTGCAGGCGGGCGACACGCTGGGCACGGTCCCGGAGGGCATCTTCCAGCACCGCATCATGGTCCCATTCCGACTGCGGGGCCGGCTCACGATCACGGAACTCGCGCCGACGGGCGACTACACGGTCGAACACGTCGTCGCGAAATTGAAGGACGACCGCGATCGCATCCACGAGATCGCCCTGATGCAGCGCTGGCCCGTGAAGCTGCCGATCAAGGCCTACACCGAGCGGCTGCGCCCGACCGATCCGCTGGTGACGAAGGTGCGCATCGTTGACACGTTTTTCCCTGTTGCGCGCGGCGGCACCTACTGCATTCCCGGCCCGTTCGGCGCGGGCAAAACGGTGTTGCAGCAGATCACGAGCCGCTACGCGGACGTGGACATCGTGATCATCGCGGCGTGTGGCGAGCGCGCGGGCGAGGTGGTCGAGACGTTGCGCGAGTTCCCGCATCTGGAGGATCCGCGCACGGGCAAGAGCCTGATGGAGCGCACGCTGATCATCTGCAACACGAGCTCCATGCCGGTCGCCGCGCGCGAGGCGTCGGTGTACACGGGTGTGACGCTCGCCGAGTACTACCGCCAGATGGGGCTGAACGTGCTGCTGCTGGCGGATTCGACGTCGCGCTGGGCGCAGGCGCTGCGCGAGATGTCGGGCCGCCTCGAGGAAATCCCCGGCGAGGAGGCGTTCCCCGCCTATCTCGAGTCCGTGATCGCGGCGTTCTACGAGCGGGGCGGCGTGGTGAAACTGCGCGATGGGTCGACGGGGTCCGTCACGATTGGCGGCACGGTGAGCCCGGCGGGCGGCAACTTTGAGGAACCGGTGACGCAGAGTACGCTCAAGGTCGTCGGCGCGTTCCACGGCCTCTCGCGCGAGCGCTCCGACGCGCGCCGCTTCCCGGCGATCCAGCCGCTCGATTCGTGGAGCAAATACGCGGGCGTCGTGTCCGAGGAACAGGTTGCTTTCGCGCGCGGTGTGCTGCGGCGCGGCAGCGAGGTGAACCAGATGATGAAGGTTGTCGGCGAGGAGGGCACCTCGATTGACGACTTCGTCACGTATTTGAAGGCGGAATACCTCGACGCGGTGTACCTGCAGCAGGACGCCTACCATGAGGTGGACGCCGCGACGCCGGCGGAGCGGCAAAAGTACATCTTCGGGCGCATCCACAAGGTGCTGAAGACGCAGACGAATTTCACGGAGAAGGAACCGGCGCGGCAGTTCTTCCAGCGGCTCACGCAGCTTACGAAGGATTGGAACCGCGTCGCGCAGGACAGCCCGGAATTCAAGGAATTGGAAACCCGCGCCGAGCAAATGCTGGCGGAGGTGACGTCGTATGCATAAGACCTACCAGCAAATCGAACAGATCGCCGGCAACGTGATCGTGGTGAAGGCCGACGATGTCGGCTATCGCGAACTCGCGCAGGTTACGTCGGCGCAGGGCACTTCGCTCGCCCAGGTGATTCGCCTCGAAGGCGAACGCGTCTTCCTGCAGGTGTTCGCGGGCAGCCGCGGCATTTCGACGGATGCACAGGTGCGTTTTCTTGGGCACCCGATGGAGGTTCCATTTTCAGACGCACTGCTCGGCCGCGTGTTCACGGGCAGCGGCCAGCCGCGCGACCGCGGGCCGGCCATCGAGGAAAACATGACCGCGATCGGCGGCCCGTCGGTGAACCCGGCCAAGCGCATCATCCCGCGCAACATGGTCCGCACTGGCATCCCGATGATCGACGTGTTCAACACGCTGGTCGAGTCGCAGAAACTACCGATCTTCTCCGTTGCGGGCGAACCGTACAATCCGCTGCTCGCGCGCATCGCGCTGCAGGCCGAAGTCGACGTGATTGTGCTCGGCGGCATGGGCCTCAAGCACGACGACTACCTCTATTTCCGCGACATCCTGGAGGAGAAGGGCGCGCTGGCCCGCTCCGTGATGTTCGTGCACACCGCGGCGGACCCGACGGTGGAGTGCCTGATGGTGCCCGACATCTCGCTCGCCGTCGCGGAACAGTTCGCCCTGCAGAACAAGCGCGTGCTGGTGCTGCTGACGGACATGACGAATTTCGCCGACGCGATGAAGGAAATCGCGATCACGATGGAGCAGATCCCGTCCAACCGCGGCTATCCGGGCGACCTCTACAGCCAGCTCGCGTCGCGCTACGAGAAGGCGGTCGACTTCGACACCGCCGGCTCGATTACGATTCTCGCGGTGACGACGATGCCGGGCGACGACGTGACGCACCCGGTGCCGGACAACACCGGCTACATCACCGAGGGCCAGTTCTACCTGCGCAACGGGCGCATCGAGCCGTTCGGCTCACTCAGCCGCCTCAAGCAGCTCGTGAACGACAAGACGCGGGCCGACCACCGCACGATCATGAACTCGATGATCCAGCTCTACGCCTCCTACAAGGAGACGCTGGAGAAGCAGGCGATGGGCTTCCGCATGAGCGCGTGGGACCAGAAGCTGCTGAAATACGGCGTTCGCTTCGAGAAGGAGATGATGGAACTCAGCGTCAACATCCCGCTCGAAAAGGCCCTCGACCTCGGCTGGCAAATCCTCGCCGATTGCTTTGAACCCGCGGAAGCCGGAATTCCAAGCAAGATGACGGATAAATTCTGGCCCAAGGGATAGGGGAGAAGGCACAGAGGCACAGGAGGCGGAGGAAGCAGGGAGTTGGGAGAAGAAAATGGGAGAAGTCACAAACAGACGTCCGGCCATGCGGTTCGAGGATCTTGTTGTTTGGCAGCGCTCCCATTCCCTCGTCCTGTCGATCTATCATCTGTCCGCGACTTTTCCAAAATCCGAAGCGTTTGGCCTGGTCACCCAAATGCGTCGCGCCGCGGTATCGGTTGCGGCCAATATCGTGGAGGGGTTCCAGCGGAAATCGACCACCGAAAAGTTGCGTTTTATGAATATTTCCCAAGGTTCACTGCAGGAGCTGCGCTATTTTCTGATTCTTGTGGAAGATCTCAAATTTGGCGAAACCCTGAATCTACGGGAGGATCTGGCGAAGGTCGGTCGTTTGCTTGCGGCGTACATGCGAGGCATTGAACGTAGAATGGACTCCCCCTCCTAACTCCCCTTTCCAACTCCCATTCCTTCTCCCAACTCCCCGCTTCCTCCATGGCTAAAATCAAACACACCAAAAACGAGCTCAAGGCCCAGCGCGATGCGTTGCGGCGCTTCAAGCGCTATCTGCCGACGCTGCTGTTGAAGAAGCAGCAGTTGCAGATGGAGATGCGCCAGCTCGACCAGCGCATGGAGGAGGTGCGGGACGAGATGGAGCGCCTGCGTGCGGCGACGCTGCCGTGGGTGCGCCTTTTCGCCGAGCCGGTGGACCTGTCGGCGCTGGTGAAATTGAGCGCCGTCAAGACCTCCACGGGCAACATCGCGGGCGTAAACATCCCGATCCTGCAGGAGGTCGAATTCGAGCCCATTGAGCCGGATCTGCACGGCACGGACCCCTGGGTGGACGATGGGCGCAAGGTGGTGGAGGACCTGGTCCGTCTCCAGATCGAGCACGAAATCCTTGAGGAACAGCACCGCCTGCTCGCCGCCGAGTTGCGGACCACGTCGCAGCGCGTGAACCTGTTTGAGAAGGTCAAGATTCCCGAGGCGCAGGCGAACATCCGCACCATTCGGATTTATCTCGGCGACGCGCAGACCGCCGAGGTGGCGCGCGCCAAGATCGCGAAGGGCAAATCCGTGGAGATCGCGGCATGATCGTCCCGATGCAAAGCGTGACCCTGCTGTGTCTCGCGTCCGATCGCGAGGCCTCTTTGCGCGCGCTCCGCGACCTGGGCGTATTGCATCTCATGCCGGTGCGGCCGCCGGAGAGCCGCGATCTGGAACAGGCTCGCGCGCGCTTCGCGCATATCCAGCGCGCCGTGGAGGCGCTGCCGGCGGGATCCGCGCCAGCGCCCACCGGCCAGCCGGCGGATATGGTGGTCGATAAAATCTGGTCGCTGCTCGGATCACTCCGCGATCAAACGGAGGAGCTGGAAGAGTACCGACAGGAACGCCGCCGCATTGAGCCGTTCGGATCTTTCGACCCGCAGGTGGTCGCCGAACTCGCCCGGAAGGGCATCCACATTCGCCTCTACCGCGTTGAGCCCGGGCGCGCTCTCAATCCGCCTGAAGGCGTTGTGATCCAGACCTTGCGCGCGGACAAGTCCGGCACCTATGTGGCCGCGATCAGCCGCGCGCCCGTTACGTTGGAAGCGCACGAACTCCGCATGCCGGAACTGTCGCTCAACGAGATCGACAGGCGCATTGAGGATTTGGAGGGCCGTCTCGCGGGCACGCGCCGCGCGTTGCAGGAACACGCGGGGGACGCCCCCGCCGTAAAGGCGCTCGCGACGCAAGCCGAGGAGTGGGTCCGTTTCCTGGAGGCGCGCGAAGGCATGGGCGCCGCCGCGCCGGTGGCGTATTTGCGCGGCTTCTGTCCACGGGAAAAGGTCGACGGATTGCGCGAAGCGGCGGCGCGGCAGGGCTGGGGATTGCTGGTTCGCGATCCGGCCGAGGGCGAATCGGCGCCGACGCTCATCCGCAACCCCGCGTGGGTGCGCCCGATCCAGACCGTGTTCAACGCGATTGGCATCGTGCCGGGCTACCGCGAGATCGACATCAGCGCGGTTTTCCTGCTCTTCCTGAGTTTGTTCTTCGCGATGCTGGTGGGCGACGCGGGGTACGGCGTGATCTTCCTCGGCCTGACCTGGTGGGCGCGCCGAAAGTTGCCCTCCGCGCCGCCGGAACCCTTCCGCCTGCTCGCCATCATGAGCGGCGCCACCGTCGTGTGGGGCGTCATCACCGGGACGTACTTCGGCCTTGCCGCGACGCCCTCCGCGCTCGCCGGATTGAAAGTGGCCTGGCTCGGCGACGAGGACAACGTGAAGCACCTCTGCTTCCTGATTGGCGCCATCCACCTGACCGTCGCGCATGCGTGGAACGCGATCCGCACCATCAACAGCCCGCAGGCGCTGGCGCAGATCGGCTGGACCTGCACGACGTGGACCATGTATTTCGCCGCGCGCAACATGGTGCTTGGCCATCCGTTCCCCGGCTGGGTGCTGTGGATGTTGATCGTCGGCATCGCGCTGATCGTGCTGTTCATGACGCCCGTGCGTTCGCTCAAGGCGGAGTGGTTCAACCACGTCATGCTGCCGTTGAGCCTCGTGAGCAACTTCGTCGATGTCGTGTCGTACCTGCGCCTCTTCGCCGTCGGCTTTGCGTCGTTCGCCGTGGCGTCGTCCTTCAACGAGATGGGCACGGCGGGGTCCGGCCTGCTCGCGGGCGTGATCGGCGCATTCATCATTTTCTTTGGGCACGCGCTCAACATCACGCTCGCCGCGATGGGCGTGCTGGTGCACGGCATCCGCCTGAACACCCTCGAATTTTCGTCCCACATGGGCATGCAGTGGACCGGACAGCCCTATGCGCCGTTCGCGCGCAAGCCGGGCGCGGCGTCGTCGTCGGGCGAATCTAAACAGTGATCACGTGAAAGGAGTACGGACATGGAAGCGGAAGTAATGGCGGGTTTGGGTCGGATGGGTGCAGCGGCATCGGTGGCGCTCGCGGCGGTGGGCTCGGCCCTCGGCGCGGGAACGGCCGGCATGGCGGCCGTTGGTGCATGGAAGAAATGCTTCGCGCAGAGCAAGGCGGCGCCGTTCATCCTCGTGACGTTCGTCGGCGCGCCGCTGTCGCAGACGATCTACGGCATGATCCTGATGAACAACATCGTCAAGGCGGCGGCCGAGACCCCCGCGATGTTCTGGGGCATGATCGGAACCGGCCTCTTCGGCGGCATCGCCATGGGCATGTCCGCTTGGTACCAGGGCAAGGTCGGCGCAGGCGCGGCGGACGCGATGGCGGAAACGGGCAAGGGCTTCGGCAACTACCTGATGGCCCTCGGCATCGTCGAAACCGTCGCCCTGTTCGTCATGGTCTTCATCGGCGCGGCGATCAAATAGAACGCGCAGGAAAGCGCCCGCCAAATACGCGAAAGCGGAACTGCCGATTGCGCGGATATGTTGGGAGGTTCTTTACCAATCTGCGGCTTCTGTGTGATCTGCGGTTGGATTTAGACCCGGTTTACGGCTAGAATACGCCCATGAGCGCGTACCCACCCGAACCCGGTGAAGCGCTGGAGGTGGTCAAAGAACCCCCGGCGCGTTACGGCCAACCCGCCGTTGCGCGTTGACCTCTTCGCGGCACTCCAATAAACCAATCCCCCCAATCAACGAATCAACCAATCCCCATGGACATCCAAAACCTCTTCGCGGAACGTATCGGCGGCGCCAAATTCGGCACGAGCAACGAAATCTACAAGTTCGAGAAGATCAAGCGCGCGAAGGCCGCCGCGAAAGCCGCGCGCCCGGAGGTTGAGCTGCTCGACTTCGGCGTCGGCGAACCGGACCGCATGGCGCCCGCCGCGATCCGCGACGCGCTGAAGCGGGCGGTCGATGACCCCGCGAACCGCGGCTACGCCGACAACGGCATCCGCGAGTTCAAGGTGGCCGCCGCGGAATACATGAAGAAATTCTTCGGCGTCGCGGACCTCGATCCCGACACGGAGATCAACCACAGCATCGGCTCCAAACCCGCGCTGGCGATGCTGCCGCTCTGCTTCGTGAATCCGGGCGACGTCGTGTTCCAGACGGTCCCCGGCTATCCCGTCATGGCGACGCACGCGAAGTACCTAGGCGGCGAGGTGGTCAAGCTGCCGCTGAAAAAGGAAAACGGGTTCTTCCCCGACCTGAAAGCCATCGACCCGGCGCTCGCGAAACGGGCGAAGCTGTTTTACGTCAACTATCCGAACAATCCCACCGGCGCCGCGCCGACCGCGAAGTTTTTCGATGAGTTGATCGCGTTCGCCAACCAGCACAACATCCTGATCGTGCAGGACGCGGCCTACGCGACGCTGATCTACGGCGAGCGCATCTCGATTCTCGGCCGGCCCGGCGGCAGGGATTGCGCCATTGAACTGCACTCCATGAGCAAGAGCTACAACATGACCGGGTGGAGGCTCGGTTTCGTCGCCGGTTCGAAGAAAGCCGTCCAAGCCTTCGCCGAGGTGAAGGACAACTGCGACTCCGGCCAGTTTAAGGCCATCCAGCACGCGGCTTGCGCGGGCATCGCCGATGTGCAGCTCTCCGAGGGCATCCGTGAGCACTACCGCCGTCGCCTGTCCAAACTCGTGCAGATTCTCAAACGCATCGGGTTCGACGCGGCGATGCCGGGCGGCACGTTTTTCCTCTATACGCAGGCCCCCGCGGGCGCGGGCGCCGTCGATTTCAAAACCGCCGAGGACGCCTCGCAATTCCTGATCCGCGAATGTTCCGTCTCCACCGTGCCGTGGGACGACGTCGGTTCCTTCCTCCGTTTCTCCTCCACCTTCGAGGCCCGCGACGAGGCCGACGAGGACCGCGTGCTCGCGGAATTGGAGGCCCGGTTGCGCAAGGCTGCGTTGCGCTTCTGATTCCGACCAGCCTGGATATTCAACCACGGAGACACGGAGGACGCGGAGAAGACTCTTGCGCCCCTTCGGCAATGCAATATGTCGATTAAATTACCTCCGTGCACTCCGTGAGCTCCGTGGTAAAATCCCTCCCATGAGCAAAAAACTTTTCAGCGCGAAACCGGGCAAACAGATTTCCGTGTTCCTTGAAAACCGGCCGGGCACCTTGTCCGCCGTGATCGACACGCTGCGCGAGAGCGGCATCAACATGCTCGCGCTGTCGCTGTCCGAGGGGCTCGACATCGGCTACCTCCGCATCATCGTCGACCAACACGATGCTGCGGTCGCGGTCCTGCAAAAGGCCGGCCATCTCGTCATCGTGCGCGACGTCGCGCTGTTGACCGTGGCCAATGAACCCGGCGGTCTCGCCAGCGCGATCGACGTCTGGGCGAAGGCCGGCATCAACGTCGAATACGCCTATTCCGCCGACGACGCCAACGCCGACAAGAGCCTCATCGTCGCCCGCGTCAACGACCTCGACAAGGCGATCCGCGCGCTGCTTCCGGCGTGAGCGCCCGATGGGGCGGATGCTGAAATATTTCCCGCCGCCGCGATAACCCGTTGCATTTTTTTTCCGCGCGCCGCACTCTGTCCCGTCATACGGAGCGATGAGCGAATCCATCAGTGTCGACATACGGGGGGTGACCAAGCGGTTCGGCGATTTTGTCGCCGTAGACCGCGTTTCGCTGCAAATACGGCGCGGCGAATTTTTCTCGCTGCTCGGTCCGAGCGGCTGCGGCAAGACGACGTTGTTGCGCATGATCGGCGGGTTTGAATTCCCGACGGACGGGCAAATCCTCATCGGCGAAAGGGACGTGACCTGGCTGCCGCCCTACAAGCGGCCGGTCAACATGGTCTTCCAGTCCTACGCGCTGTTCCCCCACCTGACGGTTCTCGAGAACGTGGCGTTTGGCCTGCGCTACAAGGGGCTCGCCAACGGCGCGGCGCGCAAGAAGGCAGGGGAGGCCCTGGCGCTCGTTCGGATGGAAGGATTTGAGGATCGTCCACCAGCGCAGTTAAGCGGCGGCCAGCGGCAGCGCGTAGCGCTCGCCCGCGCGCTGGCGATGGAGCCGGAGGTGCTGCTGCTCGACGAACCGCTCGCGGCGCTGGACCAGAAATTGCGCAAGGAGGTGCAGCTCGAGCTCAAGAATCTCCAGAAGTCGCTCGGCCTCACCTTCGTGTTCGTCACGCACGACCAGGAGGAGGCGCTCACGATGAGCGACCGCATCGCGGTGATGAACCAGGGCCGCGTCGAACAACTCGACGCTTCGCACCACGTCTTTGAATACCCGAAGACGGAGTTCGTCGCGCACTTCATGGGCGCCCCCAACTTTTTCACCGGCGTTGTAAAATCCATCGCCGAGGGGCTGCTCTCCATCGGCGGGCGTACGGATGCGGACATCCGGGTGCGCGCGGTCTCGGACGCGTGGCGGCCGGACGACCCCGTGCGCTTCGTGGTCCGCCCCGAAAAACTGGATCTTCGTACGAAATCCGGCACGTCCGACGGCGAGGTCAGCATCGAGGTCACCATTGAGGATCGCGTCTACCAGGGCGTGAACACGGTCTGGGTCGTCCGCAGCGACGACGGCGAACGGTACATGATTTACGAACAGAACGACCGGCCGTTCCAGGAGAGCAGCCGCTTCCGCGTAGGCGGCCGGGCGTTCATGAGCTGGAACCCGCGGGATACGGTGGTGATGGAGAAAACGCAATAATGACGAATGACGGAATGACCAATGACGAATGCCGCAACTCATTCGTCATTCTGATTTCGTCATTCGTCATTCCACGCTGATGTCCGAAAAGTCACAGAAGTCCACGAAAAGCCCCTATCTCCTCGCCGCCCCGTCGTGGGTGGTGTTGGGTGTGTTCTTCCTGTTACCGCTCGCGATCATGTTCGTGATCAGTTTCGGCGTGCGCGGCACGTACGGCGGACTCAAACCGATCCCGGACATCTGGGCGCATATTTTCTCCGGCGACTTCCTGGCGAATTACCGCCAATCGTTTGAGTCCCTCTACTGGCCGATCTACTGGCGGTCGCTGTGGATGGCCGTGGTGACGACGGTGCTCTGCCTCGTCATCAGCTATCCGATCGCCTACTACATCGCGATCGTCGCGCCGGCGCGGTGGAAGAACCTGCTGCTGGCGCTTGTCGTGATCCCGTTCTGGACGAGTTTCCTGATCCGGACCTACGCGTGGATGCTGATCCTGCGCACGGAGGGTCTGATCAATACCGTGTTGATGCAGGCGGGCCTGATCAACGCGCCGATGGAGCTGCTCTACAACGAGTTCGCCGTGATGATCGGCCTCGTGTATGGCGAACTCCCGTTCATGATCCTTCCGCTGTACGCCTCGCTGGAGAAGCTGGACCTCACCCTGCTGGAGGCGTCGAGCGATCTCGGCGCGAACCATTCCTCGACCTTCTGGCGCGTGACGGTGCCGATGACCATGCCGGGCATCGTGGCGGGCATCGTGCTCGTATTCATCCCCAGCATCGGCCAGTTCGTGGTGTCGGACCTGCTCGGCGGCGCGAAGAGCATGCTCGTCGGCAATCTCATCCAGAACCAGTTTTCCACCGCGGGCAACAAACCGTTTGGTTCCGCGGTGGCGTTCGAGTTGACGGCCGTCGTGCTGGCCCTGCTGCTCGCGTACGCCTGGTGGTCGAAGAAAAAAGGCCAGGAGTCCATGCTGTAGATTCACCTCCTCCCCGACACCTGACACCCGACACCATCGAATCCCCTTCCATCCCCATGCCTGATCACCTGGAAACAACACCGGAATTCGTCGGCGCCCGCGCCCCGGCGCCGCGCGGCGCGGCTCCGTTCCGCTGGGAGCGCAAGTTGATGGGATTTCATTCCTCCCTTGTCTACGTCTTCCTCTATGCGCCCATCATCATCCTGATCATATTTTCGTTTAATGAAGCGCGTCAGACGGCCCGCTGGGAGGGGTTCACACTCGACTGGTACGGGAAATTGATGTCGAACAAGCAGTTGCTCAATTCGGTAAAGAACAGTCTCCTCGTGGCGGGCGTCACCACGGTGTTTTCCACCGTGATCGGCACGATGGCCGCGCTGGCGTTGGGCCGGTACACCTTCCAGGGCAAGGGCGCGACGCAGGCGACGCTGTTCCTGCCGATCATCATCCCGGAAATCGTGTTTGGCGCCGCCCTCGTCACGTTCTTTGGCGCGGTGGAGTGGCGCCTGAGCATCTGGACGGTGATCATCTCACACATCGCCTTCAGCATCTCCTACGTGGCGATCGTGGTGCGTGCCCGCCTCGCGGGCTTTGATCGCTCGCTGGAGGAGGCCGCGATGGATCTCGGCGCGGGACCGATCCAAACCTTTTTCCGCGTCACGCTGCCGTTGATCCTGCCCGGCGTCGTCGCCGGCGCGCTGCTCGTGTTCACCATTTCCATCGATGACTACGTCATCAGTTCCTTCGTCGCCGGCGTGGGCGCCACCACGCTTCCGCTGCAAATCTACTCGATGATCAAGCGCGGCGTGACGCCGGAGGTTAATGCGGTTTCCACCTTGTTGCTGTTGGTGACGGTGGTTATGATCATTCTCGCCCAGCGGCTGCAACAGGAACCTGGAAAAGGAGAAACGAAGCGATGAAAAAAATACTCGGCGCATGTGCACTGGCCCTCTGCGGCCTCCTGGCGTTTACCGGTTGCGGCGGGCAGGGGAAACCGACGCTCAACATCTTCATCTGGTCGGAGTACCTGCCGGATGAGGTCATCGCGGAATTCACGAAGCGGACCGGCATCCGCGTGAATTACGACACCTACGACTCCAACGAGGCGCTGTTGGAGAAACTGCAGTCCGGCGTCGCCGACTACGACCTCGTGGTGCCGTCCGACTACATGGTATCGATCCTGATCGAGAAGGGCCTGCTCCAGGAAATAGATCACACGAAGATCGCGACGTGGGGCAACCTGAACCCGAAATTCCTTAATAAGCATTTCGACCCGGAGAACAAATTCTCGGTCCCATATTTCTGGGGCACGACGGGCCTCGGCTTCAACCGGACCAAGTTCCCCGACGGCGTGGACAGTTGGGCCGTTCTCTTCGACCCCGCCAACGCCGGTCGCATCCTGATGCTCGACGACGTGCGCGAGTGCTTCGCGGTCGCGTTGAAATACCTCGGCCATTCCCTCAATGAGACCAATCCGGAAATCCTGCGCAAGGCGGCGGACCTGCTGAAGGAGCAGAAGAAATTGGTGAAGACCTTCAACAGCGGCGATTTCCACAACATCCTCGCCTCGGGCGACGTGGATCTCGCGCACGGCTACAACGGCCAGATGGCCGAGGTGGTCGCGGGCGATCCCGAGCGCCTGGGCTACGCCGTTCCGGACGAAGGCGCCGTGGTGTGGATGGATAATCTGTGCATCCCGGCGAAGGCGCGCAACGCGGAACATGCGCACGCGTTCATCTCGTTTGCCATGGAGGCGGAAATCAACGCGCAGATCGTTAACGGCGTCAGCTACGCCAGCGCGAACACCGCTGCGAAGGCATTTATCGACCCGGAAATTCTGGAAGATGAGTCCATTTATCCGCCGGATGAAGTGATTGACCGGTGCGAGTTCATCGAGGCGGTGGGCGACGCGACCGCGCTCTTTGACCGCCTCTGGACTGAGATCAAAGCCCAGTAGCGGCGCGCGGATGCGCGCGATCCGTGAATTTTGTTATTTATTGGATCGCAATATGTTGTGTTGAAAATGCGGGCCGGAACACTGTTCCGGCCCGTATTTTTGACGTCAAGTCGCGTATCTCTTTCGCGTCCAGCTGGATGCGGCGGATTGCTTGGCGCGCTGGCGGGGTCGGGGTATACTCCTACCAACCCGGAGGGCGCAGCCATGACACCGGAGCCCACCAAAGCAGCCGCCGCCCAAACCTGGGCGGGAACAAGCGTAGCCGAGCCGGATTCGCCGGCCTGCCCGCTGAACAAGACGGAGATGGTCTATCGCAAATCCTGCGACTACCTCGACATGGTCAGCGGACATGACCTCTCGCCGGAGGCGAAGCAGCAGATCCTCGAAAAGACGCTGACAAACTTCGACGACTACTTCAACCGCGGTTTCCTCCACTACCGGAAATCCGTCGCGGAGGCGGAGGACTTTGCCGCGATCGAATGGACGGGGCAGGGGTCCATCATCGAAGACCTGATGGGGCGGAAGTTCATCGACTGCCTCGGCGGGTTTGGCGTCTACAACATGGGCATCCGCCACCCGAAGATCATCCAGGCGGTGCAGGCGCAGCTCGCGCGCATGCCGCTGAGTTCGCAGGAGCTGCTCGACCCGCTGCGCGGCTACCTCGCGGAACTGCTCGGCGAACTTGCGCCGGGCGAGTTGCAGGATTGCTTCTTCATCAACAACGGGACGGACGCCGTGGAGGGCGCGCTCAAGCTCGCGCGTCTTTATACGAAGAAGGTCGGCTTTATCGCCGCCACCGGCGGGTTCCACGGCAAGTCGATGGGCTCGTTGTCGGTGATGGGCAAGGCAGTGTACCGCAAACCCTTCGCGCCGTTGCTGGAGGATGTGTTCTTCGTCGATTACGGCGACATCAAGGACCTCGAGCGCGAACTGCGGAAACTCGACGCGCTCGGCGAGGACATCGCCGCGATCATCCTGGAGCCCGTGCAAGGCGAGGCGGGCGCGCTGCCGCCGCCGGACGACTACCTGCCGCGCGTGCGCGAGTTGTGCGACCAGTACCGCATCCTGCTGATTTTTGACGAGGTGCAGACGGGGATGGGCCGTTGCGGGCGGAATTTCGCCTGCGAATTGTGGAACGTGACGCCGGACATCCTGTGCCTCGGCAAGGCGCTGGGCGGCGGCGTGATGCCGCTGAGCGCGTTCATGAGCACGCCGAAAATCTGGAAGGTGCTGGAGGATAATCCCTTCATCCACAGCTCGACGTTTGGCGGGAATCCGCTCGCCTGCGCGGCCGGCATCGCGGCGATCAACGTGATGCTGGAGGAGGATTTGCCCCGGCAGGCCGCCGAGAAGGGCGAGTTCCTGATGAAGCGCCTGCGCTCACTGCACGCGCTGTATCCCGACATCATCCGGTCGATCAACGGCAAGGGGCTGTTGATCGGCATCGAATTCCACGACAAAAATGTGGGCTACAACCTCGCCGCGGGGTTGTTCAAGCGCGGCGTGCTGGTCGCCGGAACGCTGCTGGGCGCGCGTACGGTGCGCATCGAGCCCGCGCTGAACATCAGCTACGACCTGCTCGAAAAAATGCTCGAACGCCTGGCTGATACGCTGGCCGAACTCGACAAGAAGCTCGACCGCAAATCCCGGGACAAGGCGATGAAGGAGGCCAAAGAAGGCAAGGACTAGCTTCAGCAATCGGCAACTGGAAATTGGCAATTCGCAATGCCATGAATACCCACTGGATCAACAACCGCTGGCTGGCGACGAAGGAAAACCTGATTCCCGTCCGGAATCCCGCGACGGGCGCGATCATCGGACGTATCCCGGTGGGCGGCAAAGCCACGGTCAACGCCGCCGTACGCGCCGCGCGCAAGGCCTTCGCGACCTGGCGCTGGCTGCCCGGCGTGGAGAAGGCGCACCTGCTGCACGAAGTCGCGCGCCGCATGCGCGCGATGCAGAAACCGCTGGCGACGATGATGACGAAGGAGGGCGGCAAGCCCTTCTGCGAGAACCGGGACGAGGTCGAGTGGACCGCCGCCTGTTTCGACTACTACGCCGAAATCGGCCGGAATGCGCGCGGCGCGTCGCTGCCGCCGGTCGCGGAGCATCAGGTCAACTTCACGATCAAGGAGCCCTACGGCGTGGTGGCGGGCATCGTGCCGTGGAATTATCCGCTGTTGCTCATGTCGTGGAAAGTCGCGCCCGCGCTCGCGGCGGGCAATACGTTCATTCTCAAGCCAAGTGAGGAAACACCATTCGCCACGCTGATGCTCGCGGATGCATTCGAGGTGCTGCCGCCCGGCGTGATGAACATCGTGCTGGGCACCGGGCCGGAGGCCGGCGAGGCGCTGGTGACGCATGCCGGCACGGACTTGGTGGCGCTGACCGGCTCCGTGGCGACGGGGCGGCATGTCGGTAAACTCTGCGCCGACCGGGTGAAGAAGTTCCACGCGGAACTCGGAGGCAACGACCCGTTCATCGTGTGCAGCGACGCGGACCTGGATGTCGCGGTCCGTGCCGCGTGTTGGGCGGCGTTCCTGAACAGCGGGCAGGTCTGCACGAGTGCGAAACGCATTTACGTGTTCGACGACATCGCCGACCGGTTCATCCGTCGCGCCGTCGCCTTTGCGAAGTCGCTGCGCATCGGGAACGGCATGGACCCAAAGACGGACATTGGCCCGATGATCAATGCGCGGCAACGCGACGCTGTGCATGCGCGGGTCATGGATGCGGTCGCATGCGGCGCGCGGTTGCGGTGCGGTGGCCGTGTCCCCCCGCGCATGAAGCGCGGCTGTTTCTATGAGCCGACAATTCTCACGCACGTCACGCACGACATGGAGCTCGTGAAGTCGGAGACGTTCGGCCCGGTGATGCCGGTCATGCGCGTGCGCGACATTGATCATGCGATTGCATGCGCGAACGATCAGGTCTTTGGCCTCGGCGCGAACCTCTACACGAACAACATGGAGTGGGCCATGAAGGCGATGGAGCGCATCACCGCCGGGACCTTCTGGATCAACGACCCGCTAACCGACAATGATGCCGGCCCGTTCGGTGGCATGCGCCAGACGGGGCACACCCGCGAACTCGGCGAGGAGGGGCTCGACGCCTTCCGCGAAACGAAGCACGTCCATCTCGACTACAAGCAGGAGGTCAAGCCGTATTGGTATCCTTATGCGAAGTACAACGCCACGCGTTAGGCACAAAGGGACATAGGCACAGAGGGACAAAGGGCCATGAAAACCTGGAAGAATTTCATCAATAACGAGTGGGTCGCCGGCGCGGACACGCGCGCGGTGATTGATCCGGCGAACCGGAGCACGCTCGCGCGGGTCGCCGAGTCGAGCCGTGAGGACGTAGAGCGGGCGGTCGTCGCGGCCCGCGCCGCATTTGATGGCGGCCCGTGGCGGCAGTCCACGGCGCAGCAGCGCGGGCGCGTGCTCTTCCGCATGGCGGAACTCGTCCGCAAGCATGCCGCGGAGATGGCGGAACTGGAGACCCGTAACTGCGGGAAACCGATCGTCGAAAGCGAATTCGACATGGCCGATGCGGCGACGTGTCTCGAATATTACGCCGGACTCGCGACGAAAATCCACGGCGAGACCTTGCAGGTGCCGGACAACGCGCTGAATCTGACGCTCAAGGAGCCGGTCGGCGTCGCCGCGTTGATCGTACCGTGGAACTATCCGCTGCTCCTGACGATGTGGAAGCTCGCGCCCGCGCTGTCCGCGGGCTGCGCGGTGATCGTAAAACCGGCGGAGCAGACGCCGCTGACGATGCTGCGCTTCGCCGAGCTGGTGAAGGCCGCAATTCCCGAGCTGCCGCCGGGCGTGCTGAACGTGGTAACCGGCGACGGGCCGGTCGCGGGCCGCGCGCTGGTGGAGTCGATGCACGTGGACAAGGTCGCGTTCACCGGCGGCACGGAGACCGGGCGCGAAGTCCTGCGCGGCGTGGCGAACTCGAACCTGAAGAAGGTGTCGCTCGAGCTGGGCGGCAAATCGCCGAACATCTACTTCGCGGACGCGGACCTCGACGCGGCGACGGATGGCGCGTTGTTCGGCGTCTTCATCAACCAGGGCGAGGTGTGCTCCGCCGGTTCGCGCGTGCTCGTACAGGAACCGCTCTACCTGAAGTTCCTCGCGCGGATGAAGGACAAGACGAAGCGGATCAAGCTGGGCGACCCGATGCGGCGCAGCACGAAGATGGGGCCGTTGGTCACCGAGGAACACCGCGAGCGGGTGCTGCAATACATTTCGATGGGACGACGGGAGGGACGGCTGGTGGCTGGTGGCGGGGTTCCCAAGGGCTTGAAAGGGGCCTTTGTGGAACCCACGATTTTCGCGACGGACAACGCGGCGCGGATCGCGCGCGAGGAGATTTTTGGTCCGGTTGTCGCGGTCATTCCGTTCAAGGACGAGGAGGACGCGATCCGCATCGCGAACGATACGCCCTACGGGCTCGCCGCGGCGGTGTGGTCGCGCGACATCTTCCGGTGTCTGCGCGTGGTGAAGGCGATCCGCGCGGGCATTGTCTGGGTGAACACCATGCAGCCTTGCTACGTCGAGTCGCCGTGGGGCGGCTACAAGCAGAGCGGGCACGGCCGCGAAATGAGTCTGCACGGGCAGGAGGAATTCCTGGAGACGAAACAGGTGCACATCAATCTGAGCGAGGCGCCGATCGGCTGGTATTAGGCCGGAATGATCACCACGGAGACACGGAGGACGCGGAGAGGTTGTGAAGGGTGATGTGAGCGTATCCGGAATTATTTAGCGCAAAGAACTTGGGCTCCTGCGGGGCAAGCCCGCAGGGGGCCGGAAGCGGTACTGACTGCGATATGGTTGCGAGCCAGAACACATGAAGACGATTCAACTGGTTACATCCATCCCCGGGCCGAAGTCCGTCGCGCTGATGGCGCGGCGCAAGGCGGCGGTGTCGGATAGCCCGTTCATCGTGACGCCGATATTCGCGTCGTCCGGTCGCGGCGCTGCGCTGACGGATGTGGATGGCAATACGTTCCTGGATTTCGCGGGCGGCATCGGAACGGTGAATGTCGGGCACGCGCACCCGCGCGTGGTGGCTGCGATTCGCGCGCAGAGCGAGCAGTTCCTGCACACCTGTTTCAACGTTGCGCAGTACGAGCCCTATGTCGCGCTCGCCGAAAAACTGAACGCCATCGCGCCGACGCGCGCGCCGCGTAAGAGTGTGCTGTTCAACAGCGGCGCGGAGGCGGTGGAAAACGCTGTTAAAATCGCGCGCCGCGTCACGGGTCGTCCCGGCGTGATCACGTTTGAACACGGCTTCGCGGGGCGGACGTATTTGGCATTGTCGCTGACGAGCAAGACGGTCCCGTACAAGAGCGGATTCGGGCCGTTTATGCCGGAGGTGTACCGTCTGCCGTATCCCTATTTCTATCGCGATGCGATGGCGGGCGAGGACGAGGACGCGTATGCCGCGCGCATGCTGGACAGGGTGCGAGAATTTTTCGCGACGCACGTGGATCCGAAACAGGTGGCGTGCGTGTGGATGGAACTCGTGACGGGTGAGGGCGGATTCATCGTCGCGCCGAAACGCTACGTGCAGGGCCTGCGCGCGTTGTGTGATGAGCACGGGATTGTGCTGATCATCGACGAAATCCAGACGGGGTTCTGTCGCACGGGCAAATGGTTTGCCGTCGAGCACTACGGCATTGAGCCCGATTTGATGACGCTGGCGAAGTCGTTGGCGGGCGGGCTTCCGTTGTCCGCGGTCGTTGGCCGGGCCGATTTGCTCGACGGCGTTCAGGTCGGCGGCCTCGGCGGTACGTTCTGCGGGAATCCCGTTTCGTGCGCAGCAGCACTGGCGACGATCGCGGTGTATGAAGAGGAGCGGATCGCGGAGTATGCCGATGCGCTGGGGCGCCGCCTTTTTCAACGTCTGCAAAAGTGGTTTAAAAAGTTTCCAAGGATTGGAAATATCCGGGGACTTGGCCCGATGTGCGGCGTGGATTTCGTGAAGGATCGCGCTGGGAAGGCGCCGGACAAGGAATACCTCGCTGCACTCAGCAAACGCTGCCTCGAACACGGCGTCATCCTCATCGCCTCCGGCACGCACGGCAATGTCCTGCGATTTTTGTTCCCCCTGGTGATCACGGTGGACCAACTTGATGAGGGGCTTGATGTGATCGAGTCGCAGATGGAGTCGCCATGACGCGCGCCTATGTCGTATTAGGCGGGTGCGGCGCGATGGGGCGGATTGCGGTGCGTGATTTGTTCGCCACGGACCGGGCGGCGCGGATCACGATTGGGGATTACAACGAAGCTGGCGCCCGTCGGCTCGCCGCTTCGTTCAAGCGCGCGCGGGTGCGCGCGGTGTGGGCGGACGCTTCGGACGCGGAGGACCTCGCGAATCGGCTGCGTGGTCATGACGTCGTGCTGAACTGCACGCAGCATGATTTCAACCTGAGCGTTATGCGCGCCTCGCTGCAAGCGGGCTGCCATTACGTCGATCTCGGCGGGTTGTTCACGTGGACGCGCAAACAGTTGAAGTTGCACGGCGTGTTCAAGCGCGCGGGGTTGGTGGCGATCCCGGGCATGGGCGGCTCGCCCGGGATTACGAATGTGCTCGCGCGCTGGGCCGCGGAGGGACTGGGGAGCGTCCGTTCAATCCGCGTGCGCTCCTGCTGGTACGATCCGGAGGCGAGCCCCGGAGATTTTTCTTTCGGCTTTTCCCCGCAGACGGTGGTGGAGGAGTTGACGCTTCCGGCGTTCGCCCTTCGTGCCGGGCGTTTTGTCCGGATTCCGCCCCGTTCGCGGTGGGAGCAGCGTGTGTTCCCGAAACCGTTCGGGAGCGTCTGGTGCCTGGCGACGCGGCACAGCGAGGTGGCGACGTTGCCGGATAGTTTTCGCGATCGCGGTGTGCGGTCGGTCGATTTTCTGCTCGGCTATGACCGCGCCTTTGTGCGGGAATTCGAGCGGCGCTGGAAGGCGGGGTGGCGGCTGGCCGACTTCAAACCGCTGGTCGCTTCGCGCGAACACACGCGCGACCTGGAAATCCTTCGCGTGGAAGTGGAGGGTGACGGCAAGCGCGTGACGGCGGATTGCGTCGCGCGGGCCAAGCCGGCGTGGCGCGCGAGTTCGGGCGACATCGACACCGGCTGCCCTCCGTCGATCGTCGCGCAGATGCTGGCGCGCGGGGAAATCGCCGAAGCGGGCGTGCATGCGCCGGAGAATATCGTGCCGGTCACGCTCTTCCTCCGCGCACTGCGTGCGCGCGGCATGACGGTGCGGCGTCGCGTTCAGTCCGTCTGAACCGCAAGCGGTGCGGGCGGGTCGCCGGCAAGTTCGCGAAGGCGCGCGGCGAAGGCGGCGTTGTCGATCGAGGCCGGCATACGATGCAGGGAAATGGTGAGGATGTTCTCGATGGTTTCCCCGACCTCCAGCACGCGTTCCTCGCTGAGGGTTTCGATCTCGCTGTAGCCGAGGCCCCGGTTGGAGTACAGCTCGGTGCGGCAGCCGCCGTCGGGGAAGTTCGTGGCGCCGGGAGAGCCCGTGGCGCGTTCCAGCAGGACATAGTCGCCGCGCTGGGCGGCGATCCAGCCGCGCGGTGAGTCGCTGCCGAGCTTCACTTCTTCCGCGGCGCCAACGTCGATGATCAGGACGTGCGGGTCCTCCTGATTGAGCAGCGTCGGGGCGGGCGGGTCGAAATCGAGTACGCGGTAGCCGCCGACAAAGAGGGTATTCGTCTCCGTGGCGAGCGCGACGCGGGAGGCGCCGCCAACCTGGCTGATATTCCACAGGGTGACGGGCATGGCGGATTCGCCCGTGCGGGTCATGCGCTGGTGCACGGTGATGGCGGTGGAATCCGGCGGCAGCGTGAAGGTGCGCTGGACTGTGATGTGCAGGGGCGCGCCGAGGTCGATTTCCATCGCGACGCTTTGGGACTGGTCGTCGTTGATCCAGCCGTGCGCGGTCCACGGAGGCACGTCAAGCAGCGTCGGGGCGGGCCAGCGTTTTCCAAAGTATTTTTCCCAGTGTTCCTGTGCCGATGGCCAGAGCCAGTCGCCGCCAAAGTTGCGCCAGTCGCCGGGCGGTTCCACGGGCGGGTGGACCGACGCTTCCGCCAGTCCACGGTCAAACCGCAGTACGTTTTCCTCGCCGCGGAAATTCAGGGTGCACAGGCGGCCGAGGGTCGGGAAGATCGCGGCCTCCACGAGTCGATTTTGCAGCAGGAAAACGTTTTCGTGGCCATGCAGTTCGATGGGCGCCAGCGGCGCGACCGGGACTGGCGCGGCTCCGGCGGAAAATGCGAGCGCGAAGACGAGCGGCAGGACGGCTGGGGTGCGGCTGTTCATGCGCGCAGTATAGGATTCACGCCCCGCGGCTGCAAACTCCGTGACACGTCCGCGGGTGCATGCTACACCGACGCCTTTCGCCAGGGGAGAATCCGCATGCGCCTTCAACCGCTTCGTATTTTGCAGCCGCCCGCCGATCGTGCCGCCGCCGTTGCCAGCCTTCCGTATGATGTGGGCGATCTGGAGGACGCGCGCCGCGAAGCGCAGGCCAATCCGTCCAGCTTCCTCCATGTCGAACGCCCCGAAGTGGACCTGCCCGATGCGTTTGACGCCGCGGCCGGGGTGCATCACCAGACCGCGCGCCGCAACCTGGAGCGGCTGCTGCGGAGCGGCGATTTGCAACCCGCGTCCGCGCCTTCGCTCTTCATCTATCGCATCACGATGGGCGCCCACGCGCAGACCGGCATCGTCGGCGGCTGCCATGTGGACGACTACTACGCGAACCTCGTGAAGAAGCATGAGAAAACGAAGAAGCCGACGGAGGACGATCGCACGCAGCATGTCCTGCAAATCGGCGCGCAGACCGGGCCGATCTTCCTGCTCCACGCGGATCGTCCCGAACTGGACGCGCTCGTGGCGTCGATCACCGCGCAGCCCGCGTTGATTGATTTTTGTGCGAACGACGGCATCCGTCACGAAGTGTGGCGCGCGCCGGACGCCGCCGCGTTGCAGCGCGTGTTTGCCGCAGTGCCCGTCGCGTATGTCGCGGACGGCCATCACCGGGCGGCCGCGGCGGCCCGCGCGGGTCGTGAACATGCGGCAAAGAATCCGAATCATCGCGGTGACGAAGCGTACAATTGGTTCATGGCGGTCCTGTTCCCCGCGAGCCAGCTCCAGGTGCTGGCCTACAACCGGTTGATGAAGGATTTGAACGGGCTGACGCCGGATGCGCTGCTCGCCGAGGTTCGGAAACGTTTTGAGGTGCGCGACACGACGGAGGCGCGGCCCGACGCGGCGGCGCAGGTGCACATGCGACTGGGCGGCAAATGGTATGCGCTGAGCTGGTCGCCCGACCCGGGCGCCGATCCGGTGTCGGCGCTGGATGTGTCGGTGTTGCAGGATCGCCTGCTCGGTCCCGTGCTGGGGATCGCTGATCCGCGCAACAACAGCCGTATTGAATATGTCGGCGGCGTGGACAGCGCGGAGCAGGTGCAGGCGCGGGTGGACGACGGGCGCGCGGCGGTCGGGTTCTCGCTTTATCCAACGAACGTCAGGCAGCTCATGGACATCGCGGACGCGGGCCAGATCATGCCGCCGAAGAGCACGTGGTTTGAACCGAAGCTGAGGTCGGGCCTGTTCGTGCATCCCCTCGACGGGTAAGCCTGCCGGAGGAGGGACTTGAACCCACACACCTTTAGAGGGTACTGGATTTTGAGTCCAGCGCGTCTGCCATTCCGCCACTCCGGCAAATTGCTCAAAAAATCGCTATTTTGCTGAGTATTATTCGATTTCTACCGCTTCAGCCCGTCGTCTCAAAGCGTACCATAAAGACCGATAAAGGCAACTCAAGGACGGCACAAAAGCGGCACATTTTTTACTCGGCCCGTCGCCAGAATTCACCCCGAAGGGATCGCCAAAGCGGCCGGGCATACTCAACACGGAGCGGGATAATGACCGCCGAGGCCGACAAGGTCAAGAACACGGTCTCCTGAATGGCGCAAGAATGCGGACGGTCACGGTTGCTCAAACCGCCCACCCAAACCCCACCACCGCCGCATACATGACGCCGGCCTTCCAGCGGGCGGTGCCGGAGAGGAGCAACGCCTCTCGGAAGAGCCGGTGGCAGTCCATGAGCGAGAGGGCGAGGGCGCGGCGGTTGCGCACGGCGTAGTCGTGGAGCACCGCGGCCTTGTCGTAGACCGCATCGCTCAGGGGCAGGATCGGCCAGAATATCCGCGGCACACTCGCGAAGTCCGTCTCGAACCCGGCGGGCACGGTGAATATCCGGCCCGACCGGGACTCGTAACCAAAATCCTCGACGAGCTTCCAGCGATAGGAAGCAATCCCCTCGGTGACCAACCGTCCGATGAAGCGTTGCGCCATCGCTGTATCACGGACTGGGCCGCGCCTGCTTTGCCCGGTCGAACGCCTGTTGGACCGGCGGGGCGAGCGGGGCGTCCGCCGACATGCGGGCCAGAAGGCACGGACTCGACGCCACCTGCTGCGCGAGCTTCTGGTTGGCGAGTGCCGCCATGTGGATGGCCTCGGTGAGATGGCTCAACGAATCGGCCTGCATCCTGGCCACACTCTCGATGCGGGCGATGGCGTACCGGGACATCCGGGACGCCATGAGCATCGACGTGACCGCCACGCCCCCGAGAACGACATGCAGGCGCCAAGAGCAATCGCCTCGATCTGCTCGGGCGACATGGCGAACTCGGACGCCGGGATCGCCGCGGTGGCCACCACGCCAATCAAGCCGATGGTCTTGAGGCCGGTCATGGCATCCCTAGAATGGACGAGCCGTTGATGCCGCCTCCCCCCGACTCGCTCGATGGGATCACGATGAGCGCAGGATTTCCCGCACCGTAGTGGAGGGGCGACTGGCGAACGGGAACGGAAATACTCGAAAGCGCCGCACAATCAGAAAACGCGTTTTGAGAGACGTTGGTAAGCGCGCTGTTCGCGCCCAGCAGGATCTCGGACAACGTGATGCAGCCTTGAAACGCGCTTGCTGCAATGGTGCCGAGGGAGTCCGGGAGAGCAAGGGTCGGCAGCGCGACGTTATCTCGAAATGCGTGCGAGTCGATGGATGCCGTATCGCCCTCAAACTGTACTGAAAGCAGACTTGCGCACTCCCTGAACGAACCGGCAGGCAGATGAACAATACCCGCGCCAATAATGGCTGAGGTGGCGCTACTGCAGCCGAAGAAGACCTCCGTGCCAAGCGAAGTCACGGAGCTGGGCAGGACGATCGTGCGAAGATCGCTCCAGTAAAATGCCTGGTTGCCGATGGAAACAACGCCATCCGGCAAGGTCGCGTTCGTAAGCGACAAGCAGCCATAGAAGGCCGTGCTGGATATATTGGTGAGGGCACCCGGCTCGAAGTAGACGGAGCCAAGGGACTCGCACTCCGTAAAAGCACCGACGCCAAGAGAGCCTACGGATGGCGGAATCGTGATGCTGGAAAGCGCGCTGCCAAGAAACGCGCCGGAATCGATATGGGTGATCGTAGAAGCCAGCGATACCGATGAAAGCGGGGCGGCAAGGGAGAACATCCCATTCGGAACAACGGAACACCCCTCCTCGAAATAGACGGTTGCCAGCGACCTGCACTGATTGAAAATGTTTTCGCCAAACGCCGTGACACTGGCTGGGACAGTGGCCGTCACAATGCCGGAGCCCTGAAAAACAGAATGACCCAAGCCAGAAAGATTTGGCGGGAGAACGACCGACCTGAGCGAAGGTAGATCGGCAAGCGACCAGTCTTCCAGAAACGTGATATTGGTGGAGAGGACGAGGGACTCAATTTGCGTCTCGCTGCTCTGAAAGGTTTCCCCGAAACGGACCACGGGCAGCCCCTCGATCTCATCCGGCATCACAACGTCCACATCCGTGCCCGTGTAGGAATCGAGCACGATCTGGTCGAGTTCGTTCGTGTGCCACGTGAAGTCCTGCGCCAGCACGGACGAGGCGAATAGCGCGGTCAGAAGCAAGGTGCGGATGTGCATGATCAATACCCCCAGATATAGGACGTGATGAGCCAGCGGTCGTTTTCCTCATCGCGCTCGGTCAGGAAAATGCTGGTGGTCCACGCCTCCACAACCACGGTGTTGCTCATCGTGGAAGAAGACGGGATGCGGAATATCTCCGCCGGGAACGTGATGGTCTGGTTCATGTCAAAGGCCGACACCCGCCACTCCAACCGTCGGCCATCAAACGCATTGGTCGGCGCCAGCACGACGGCGGGATCGGATCCCAACGAAATGCGGACAATCGACTGGGCCATGGCGTCCACCAGGATGTTGGTGGGCGAATAGACCCTCAGGTTGAAGCCGCCGGTCAGATTGGTGATGGATACGGGCGTGCTGGAACTGGACGCGCCAGCCGGTTGGCCATCAGCGAGCCAGGTATCCGCTTGGGAGGTGAGCAGCAGTGCGATCAGGATGCAGAGAATGGAACGGATCATAGCGCGGGCCTCCGGTGCAGTTGGGCGGTGAAGTTCGAAGTCGTTGCGACCACCTCCAGGGCCGAGGACTGGGGGAAGCGGTACTCGGCATCCGGCGCCCAGATGAGCGTCCCGGTATCCACCACATCCTTGCGGGCGAGCAGCACCACGCCGCCCTGTCCATGGCGGAAGATGTGCAGGGTGAAGTTGGTCGGGCTCGGGACGGTCACGATGAGCGCCGTAGGCGTCCACAGGGCATTGCGCTGACTGTTGGTGAAGGCCACGACCTGATTGGTGGTCGTCGCCGAAACCACGTCGCCCAGCGCGGCCAGCGCGAGGGTGAGCAGGGCCATGAGAATGAGCAGGGTAGTCTTCATCAGGGGAAAATCCGGTTGGTGGACGGCGGACTCACCACGACGAAGTAGAGCGACGTCGGGTCGCCCAGCGAGGTGAGGTAGCTGTTGGTCGAGACCCAGTACACGAAGGGTTTGATCTGCGCGTTCTTCCCGATCCAGCCCGCCTGCGCAGGCTCCACGAGAAAGAGCCCGACCAGAACCAATGCCGCCAACAAGGCCCGAGGCACGCCTCCGGGTGCGGGTACGGTGTAGCTCGGCGACGGACCGGGCACCTCGCCGGACGTGGCCGTGAAGTGCTTGTAGGCGATCTGGCGCAGGAACATGTCGGCGCGCGTCATGGACTGGGTTCCTTCCGTGTCGATGTCCAGTCCCATCTCCATGGCCAACTGGAAGTAGATGATGCTCTGGGCGTGGCGGACGGCGGACTGCGGGATCGTGGCCGGGTCCGGATTAAGCGAGTTGGCCGGGTTGCTGCGGATCGCATCCCGGAACTCCGTCACCGTGTTCGCCGTCAGTTCGGCCAGCCGTCCCGCCTTGTCCGGGTACTCGGTGAGCCACACGGCGTAATGCGCGGCCAAGTCCGACGGCATCGCCGCCAGTACCGCTGCTTCATCCAGTGTGACCCAGTTCATGGCGGTAAGCGGTGGAAGGCCGGGCCCGGAGGTCTGGAGCCCGGCCGTCCGTACCGCGGTTAGGAGGTGGCGATGTTGAGGCGGGCGCCCGCCGCGGCATTGGTGACCTGCACGTCCTCGCTCCAGTCGAACTTCGCGACTTCGGCGCGGCCGTCCTCGCGGACGTAGGAGCCGGGCACCATGTACCGGTTCATGAGACGGAACGTCTTCATGAACGACGGATCGCGCCGGGTCGGGTTCGCCTTGCGAGCGAAGACCAGCACGGCGGAGTCGAGCAGGAAGGCCAGATTGGCGGGCAGGCCCTCGGCGGCCGTGTCGTACACCATGTAGCTGGTGCGCACGTCGGGCGAGCCGACGAAGAGCTGGCCCGCGGACTGCTCGGTCGGCACGGCGAGCCCGATCCCGCCCTTGCCGCTGCCAATGACGAACCGGTTCTTCACCGCCGCCGCGTTCTTGAAGATGCTCCACGCCTGCGCGCCGAAGAGCACGCCAACTCCCATGAGCGAGCCGTACCCGCAGGTCCGGATCACCGAGAGGATCGTGTCGTCCACATCGGCCACCGGATCGGCGGAACTGTTCCAGACCTTGTTGGTCCCCGCGCCCATGGCGGCCAGCGCCGCGTCGATCACGGTCTTTTCGTGGGCGAGCGCCGCGACCTCGGCCACGGCGACTGCGCCTTCGCGGAGCATGTTCTCCAGCCCTTCGCTTTCGAGCTGCTCCAGGTTGTCGACCGGATAGTCGAGCGCGTGCGGTTCGCAGTTGTAGGTCTGGTCCTGCGCCTCAAAGCGCAGTTCGGTCGCGCGCCCGCCCAGCGGACGGATCGTCTGCGGGATGCGGAAGCGATGCTTCTCGTTGTACTTCTTGAAACGCCCGACGCTGGTGGCGACGGGGACGGTCGGCGCGAGGAAGTCGGCGACCGGCATGATCGCGTCCTGGGCTGCGCCCTGCGCAAACTCCCGGAGGATCGGCTTGGAACTGATGGAAGCGAGACGGCTCATGGATAACTACTCCTTGTGGCCGCCGTTCTCAGCCGGATCTGTGGTTGCGGTTTACGTTACAGTGACGATGCCTTCGATGAAGGGGCGGAACTTGACGAGCTGGCCATCGGCGCCAGCCTCCTCGGCGATCCCGAAGACGAAGTAATCGTCCGCGGCCGCCGGAAGTTTGCGGACCGTGCCGTCCTTCGTGCCGTCGATGGCCGCGAGGGTCAGGCGGTCGCCCGGCACGCACGCCCCGTCGAGGAACGCGCGGAACTGCTGGTCCGGGGTGAGCGGCGAGAGAACGACGTTCGCACCGGAAGCGCCGCCCTCGGTGAGGACGAAGAGCACGCGGTCGGCCACGTCATTGGGCAGGCTGACCTTGGCCACGCCACTGGCGTTGGTCACGAGGACCAGGCGGCCCTCCTTGTCGGTCAGGTCTTCGGCGGCGGGCAGGCTGATCGGGCCGTACTGGACATTGGACTGGGTTGAGGTGGGCATGGGGTTCTCCTTCAGGCGGGGGTGAGTTCTTTTTCAGCGCGGGCGAAGGCGACCGAGAAGGGGACGCGCTCGCTCTGCCGGATCTGGCTGGCGCGGTTGCGGATCTTCACGGCGAGCGCCGGGTCGCCGGCCTGCTCCTGGCCCAGAGTCGAGATCGACTTGGGCGCATCAGCGAGCCGGTTGCGGATGGGCACATGCGCGGGCGCCGGGGGCGGGGTGGGGTCCAGCGCCGCGCTCTTGAGCGTGCGGAGCTGCCCGAGTACCGCGAGGGCGGAATCGCGGTTCGCGATCAACTGGTCGCGCCAGTACGCCTCGGTGTCGTTGGTGAGCAGGTCCTTGAAGTCTTCGAGGTCGCGGTTGGCGACCTTGTCCTCCAGGGCGACGGCATCGGCGAGCAGGGCTTCGTACTTCTGCTGCAGGCCGGCCACGAGGTTGACCAGCGCGGTGATGAGTTCCACGTCGGTCGCCGTCTCGGGCAGGTTCAGCATGGTCTTCACCTGCTGAACATCGACGGCTTCGGGTGCTACCGGCTCGGGGGCCGGTGCGGGCGTCTGCCCGCCTACGCCCTGATAGGGCTTCGGCGAGGCTGCGAGGACTTGAACGGGCTGTTCCATATACGTGCTCCTAGTTGTTCACCCGGACCGCCCGTTCGAGGCTCGGAAAATGAAAAGAGGCCGGACGAGTGAACGGCCCCGTCCGGCCTCTTTTCATCTCAGGACACGAGTTCCTGAAATCTGTCTATACCGTATCTGAACGGATGTTCAGTGTCAAGGGACAAAATATTTGGCGAGGGTTGGCAACACAAACGGCGGGGGAATTGATCGGATACTAGCGATCTGGATGAGTGAACATTATTTCAGCCATTTGTAGGATAGGCTGCCGCTCTCATAAACCAATTCTCTGATTTGGACCGCTTGATCATCTAAAAAAAAGATCGTGTTTACACCATAAATATAGGCTAGTGCATATACCTCATCAGGGCGACCGCGGTGATAGGCATTATCCATTTTTATGATTCGATTAGGCTGTCCGAGTGAAGCAGTAATGTCCGCTTTTCTTGCACCGAGGCGAATTGTCCCGCTGCGTTTATAGGCATTCCAAAGCGTTGAAAAGCCAGCAAAAGCTCGCTTTTCGTGTTTGTTGAACATAACGTTGTGTTGAATGTACGATTCGTGAGCATCGCCGGTCCATATGGACGTGCGGTATATTTTCGTGTGTTCAGTTGGTTGGTATATCGCGGCACAAAATTCAACCCACGCATCATCCGGCCTGTGAGATCTGAGGTAGGCTTCACCCAAAAGGCCGCGTGCGTAAGGCGCGTCAGGAGCGATGCCCTTTGCCGTCTCCAGCATTTTTATGGCAGAATCAAAATTCCCCTGGACGAGTTCCCTTTCGCCTTCTTTGGCTATTCTCCCCGCCTTCATATAGGTGCAGCCAGAAGAAAACGTTACCAGTGCAGAAAGTATTAACAGGCAGTAAAGCGGACGATGGGGTAAGAACCGGTTCATAGATGGTGCCCCTTTATAAATCCTGAAAAGCATTCCCTACGGTCCCGCCGAATAGAATCGTGAGGATTTCGCTCACATCTCCATCATGACTTGTCACAGAATTGCTGCGATTCGTTCGTCTGTCAGAGGGAACTATATGGTGACTATTCACTCTGTAAAGCCGTGAAGTAGGGGACTTGATTACTTCACGCGCCGCCGCGCCAACACTTCCTCCGCCCTCCGCTCCCGCTCCGTCTTCAACGCCTTGACCCGCCGGTACGTCTTCGGGACCGGGTTCTGCGCGGCCTGCTGGTTGAACTCCCGCGCACCGAGGACAGCGAGCAGGGCGTTCCAGGACTGCGCGGCGACGTTGCCGGAGCCCCCCATGTGCTTGAACACGCCGGACTGGCCGGTCGTCATGAGCCCGATCCCGAGGGGTGTGGCGAGGGATGACGGCCCTTCGTCCGGGAGCGTGAACCCGAGGCGGGACGCCTCCTCACGCTTCTTCTGGTCCCAGGGCTTGTAGTGGTAGTCGAGCTGCTCCAGCCCCGCCGGACTGTGCACCCCGACGCCACGCGCAATCGCGCGGGCCGTCGCCTTGTCGTACTCGATCTGGCGGGCGTGGCCGCCGGAGAGTTCGAGGTAGCGCGGCTGACCGTACCCGAGTTCGATCATCTTCTTGTTCTGGTCCACGGCGGGCAACAGCTTGTTCAGCCCCGGCACGGCCAGCGCGCGATGGAACGGACCGGGCAGCGTCTCCAGGTACCCAAGCCCCCGCCCGTACTTGTCCGTCGACGCGCCCGGACTCTCCACAACACGGACATACTTGCCCGTCAGCCGCTTCTTCAACTCGGCCGACGCCTCGGGGCCGAGATACTCGGACGGCTTTGTCGGGTGGACCGACTCCGGCGTGTCCACGCCCATCATGCGTACCGTGCGCCCCGATTCGAGTTGAACGGTGTCGCCGTCCAGCACGCGCGCGACACGCTCCACGCGCGATGGCTGTTTTATGGCCGCCACGGCATCATTGACCTTCCAGGACAGGAACGCGGCCGACGCGGGCGCGAACGTCCACGCGGCCTTGCCCGCCATGTTTTTCGGCTTGTACCGGGCCGGTCGATCGCGCTCGGTCTGCGCCTCGGCGGCGGACAACTCCCCCGACTGCTCCGCGCTCCCAATCGCGTCATACTGCGCGCGGTAGGCCGCAACCGACGCCAGATACTTGTCTTGGCCGAACCGGAACTGCTTCTCAATCGGGTTGCCCAGCGTCCCGGCGGCGGTGGCGAGGGCCGTGCCGACCGTGCTGCGCGGCGCAACCGCCGGGAGGCTGTAGGACCGGCCCTCCTCAAACGCGCGCTCCATCTCCTGCTGCGTGGAGCGGATGCGATGCTCGTCATACGCCTCCTTCGCCCCGAACCCGACCGCGACATAGGCCCCCTTGAGCAACGTCATCTTCGCATCCTTCGACAACCGGGCCGCTTCCTCCATGAGCTTGGACGCCGCGTTGCCGGATGAACCAAGCGCCCGGTCGATCTCGTACCAAAGCCCCGCGCCCTCGTCGTAAAGCGAGCGGGCGAGCCGCGCATCCCCCGCGAGCGAGGACTGGTGCGCCTTGAACAGCACGTCGCTCGCCGCCGCCTTCTGCGCCTCGGAGAGCGCCCCCGCCGTCTCCGAAATCGCCTTCGCCTGACGCGACATCTCGCGGGAGAGTCGGAGCTTGCCCGCCGCCTGCGGCATGTCAGCCAACTCCTTCAACGACGAGCCCGTGAAGTCCGCAACGCTCGTGTACGCGCGGTACAGCCAGTCCATGGGCTTCGTAATCGCGGACGGCAGCTTATTCCCAACCGCGCGCCCAAGGGCGTTCATTTTGTCGCCCAGCGATTGGAACGAGGCGGCAAGGGCCTCGCTGCCCGAGTAGACCTTGCTGGTCCCCCCGAAGTTCGTCGTCACTTCCAGCCGGTCGAGCGCGGACCCCACGTTCTTCTTCGCCGCGCCCAGCCCGGTGATGGCGGACGTGTAGCCGAGGATCTGCTGCCCGAGGGCCAGGTAGTGGTCCGTGCGGGGATCGATGGTGGGGTTGTTCTGCCGGAACTCGCCGATCCCCAAAGACCCGATCCCGGTCAACACAGGCGTCTTCCACGAGGTGAGCGCCCGGCCCACCGCGCCAAGCTTGGATAGACCGCTCGTGAGCAGCCCACTGCCGCCCGTCGCCGTGGCGAGGATCTCCGCCGACCGGATCACCGCGTCACGCGCCGCCTTGTCGTGGATGAGCTTCCCAATGGGCCGCGTGAGTTCACTCATCAGGCGGTCGCCCCAGCCCCGCGACGTCAGGGAGGATGGCGAGCCGCCATGCCCGCGCTCCACCGCCTCACCAGCCGTGCCGTAGCGCGAGG
>DAOLDD010000027.1:0-50581 GCA_035327585.1 Kiritimatiellia bacterium
AAAACGCCGCGCGGAGCGCGGCGTCCACCCCCCTGTTGTTCACACGATTTCGAGATCGTTCATAGGATGCGCGCGGCGGTTGAAGTGTGTTCATAGAAGACGACCGGGCCGCGGATGCCGTTCCCGCCAATCACCGCGTTGGCATCGGATATCCCGAAAACGCTTGCAATGATTTTGATCCCGCGCCGATTGGAAATTAGGCGAGAAAACCCACCGGCCAGTCGGCGCTGGTCGTGTCGTGGAATCGGTCGATGTTCGGCAGCACGAGCGGCAGGCTGGTTTTGCTGACGCCCAACCAGAGGGCGAGTTCGGCGAAGTATTCATCCGCCGAAAGGGTCGGAATCAACCGGCCCCGTCCGACATCGAGCGGATTGTTTTCATGGAGCGATGGATAAAGGCCGAAGATGCGCCGTCCATTCACGCCGCCGCCGATCACGAATTGGTTGCCGCCCCAGGCGTGGTCGGAGCCGCGCCCGTTGGAGGTCAGCGTGCGCCCGAAGTCGGATGCGGTGAACAAGGTGACCTGGTTTTCGACGCCGAGCAATTCGAGCGCGTTGTAAAATGCGCCCACGGCCTGGCTGACCACGGGCAGCATGGCGGCCTGATTGTTGATCACCTCGTCGTGATGATCCCAACCGCCAAAGTTGACGAAGAACGTCTGCCGCGTCATGCCGAGCGCGCCCCGACCGGCGATGGTCCGCGCGATCATGCGCAGCGACTGGGCGAGGTTGGTGGAGGGGAACGTCGCGCCGGGCGGCAGGTCCGGCGCGGTGGCGGCGGCGAAGACCTCGTAGGCGTCGAACGCATCGCGCTTCGACTTGGCGAACGTCTGCGCGAACAGGTTCTGGTAATGCAGGCCGAGCTGGCTGTCGATGCCCGCGCTGCGCGCCTGGATCACGTCCTGCCACTGCTGCCATTGGGCGGCGTAGCCCTGCAGGCCCACCGCGCCGTTGGGCGTGATGGCATATTCAAAGACCGATTGGCCCGACTGCCATACGTTGCTGCCGGACAGCGAGATGTTCATCGACACCTTTTCATTGGTGTTGATGGATTTCAGGAGGTCCGCCATGCGCCCGGCCCAACCGACGGCGGAGCGCGTGTCGGGCAGCGAGGTCTGCCACTGTTCAATCTGGTCGCTGTGCGAGAACAGGCCGAGCGGCAATGGCACGCTCCCGTTCTGGTAGTGCGCCTTGGTCACCGGTTCCACCAGGGTGCCGACATTCGCGACGAAGGCCGCGTGGCCGTCCTCAAACAACTGCTGGAGTTCCGGCATGCCGGGATGCACGCCGAGCTGCGGCCCGCTGTAGGCGAGCGGATTGATGGGCAGCAGGTCGTTCTGCGCGAGCGCCAGGTCCTGGCGGATGGCCGCGTATTCGGCGTATTCCGTGTTGCCGCGCGGGACCAGCATGTTGAACGAATCGTTGCCGCCGTTCAGGAATACGCACACCAGCGCGCGATATTCCCCCGGCCCCGGTTCGGCCGCGGCCACGCTGCCCGCGAGTTTGAGGTTGAGAATGGTGTTGAGGACCGGGATCGCGGTGACCGCCGCGCAGCTCGCCTGTCCAAGAAACTGGCGGCGGGACAACAGCCGCTGCTGGAGCGCCCGGGTTTCTTCGCGGGAAAGCAATTTCGCATGGTTCATGGTGCCACTCCTTATCGCGCGACGGCGCACTCCGGAGACGTGATCATCAGATAAATCGCCAGATACACCCGTTCCTGGTCCCACTGCCACAGGCCCGTGTGAATGCGCTGCACCGCTTCGCGGATGACTTGAAACTCGCGCGGCGACAGCGTGCCGTACATCAGCGCGAGATCCATCCGCCGGATCAACGCATCCACGTCACCGGCCATCGCGATCTCCTGCGTGAGGTTCAACCGCACCGAGCGATCGGGAAACGACGTTCCCCAGCGATGCAGACCGTTTCGCACGGCGCCGAGATAATAGTTGGGCGCTGAAATCGAGCTGCCGGCGTTGAGAATCTGGAACTCCGGCCCGACCAGCCCCGCCTCGTTTAGCGCGCCGGGCGGGATGTAACCCGGCAGGTAAAAATTGAAGACGCTCGGCGAGTTCATCGGCTGCTGATAGTGGTCGATGTTGAAATCATCGAGCGCGTAGTAGCCGGCGTCAGCGGCGGCGTTGAACGCGCGGGCGAGATTGACCACGCGCAGGAACGGCTCCCGCATTTTTCCGAAGGCGGGGTCGCTCATGAAGGCCGGATTGCGCGCTTCGTCGTCGAGCAGGATCGCCTTGATGACCGCCTTCATATCGCCGCGCACGCCGGACCCGTTGTCGTTGAACGCGGCCGACACCCGCGCCACATAGCCGGTGGATGGATTGGAGGTGACCAGGCGTTGGATCAATTGACGCCCGATGAATGGAGCGACGTTCGTGTGCCAGAAAAGGTTGTCGATCGCGGCGTCGAGGTCGGCCAGACCCGCCGCGCCCGGAAACGGCGCGTTGGGCGTGCGCGCGGGCAGGGCCTCGTCGTTGAGCAGCGTCTTCGGGTCGCAGTCGTGGTAGTCGTCCCACATCTTCATCGGCACGGTGAAGTTTGCCTGCCCGGTGAGGAACGCCGGGGCGTTGCTCGGGCCGTAGCTTAGGCCGGTGAACACGCGCGCGAATTCGGTGATGTGCGAATTGTCATAGGACGGAATCGGAAGGCCGTTCGTGCCGAGTCGCCGTGTGCCGTCCTGGTTCAGCTCCCAGAGTCCGATCGCGAACAACTGTTTGATTTCGCGCGCGTAGTTCTCGTCCGGATGGATGTTGCTGGCCGGGTCGGGTTTCCGGTTTTGCAGGTGGCTCAAATAGAACCCCATGCACGGGTGCAGCGTGACGTCCATCAGCAGATCGCGGTAATTGCCGAAGGCATGGGTGAGCAGCATATCGTAATAATTCGCCATGCCGGCGGGTTGCACCGCGAGCGTTTCGGGCCGGTCGCCGATGACGAGGATCTGGCTCAGCGCGAAGCCGACACGCTGTCGCAGGGGGTCTGGAAGTTGCGGCGCGTTGGTGGGCGTCAGTGCGGGCACGCCCATCGCGCGGTTCCACCACGCCGCCTGCTTGGGGTCGGTGTAAAACTCGGGTATGCTCGTCATTGCATATTCGGTGAACGGTTGAAGGAAACCGATGGGTCGTGTGAACTGGTCGTCGATCCACGCCTCGAAGCCCATGGCCATGACGTCCTCGACGTTTTCGGGAAGCTGATCGACATCGTTGGTCGAGTCCTGGTCCGGGCCGAAGGCCGCCTGCACCAGAAATCGCGCCGCGGCTTTGGGCGATGGCGGCGAGGTGGGCGTTTCATTGGCGAGCAGAATGACGCCATTGGAGTTCGCGCCAACGACGTACCCGCTGCCGCCGGTGACGGTCAGCGAAATGGTTTCGTCCGTCTCGCCGTGGTCGTCATCGGCGACGGGCATGACCTCGACCCACACCTCGCGCACGCCGGGCGGAATCGCGATCTGGTTGCCGGGCGGCATGGTGTAGTCGATGTCGCGCGTGGCGGAGCCGCCGAGGGTGAAGTGGACGACCAGCGGCTTGAGACCGCCGGCACGGCGGATGGCGAAAACGCCGGGGTCCGGCCAGCGTTCGCTGATTGCGCCATCGAGTACGGCCACCGTCACCGTGCTCATCGCGTTCAGCGCCGCCGCGACGCGCTGGTTGTCGGTCTGCTCGTAGCGGTCGGTGCGGTTGGTGGCGGGGTCGAAGCCGACGGCTAGTTCGTCCCAATCCGTCAGGCCGTCGCCATCGGTGTCTTGGTCGGACACGGCAAAGCGCAGGAAGTACGCGCCGCCGGTCGGGGCCATGCCGGCCTGCTGCTCACCGCCTGTTCCGGTGACGTTCGTAACGAAGGTCCACATGCCCAGCTCCGCCCCGCCGTGCCACTGGTAGACCTTGCCCGCGGCGGAGACGAAGCGATTGGTGAGGTGGTCGCCGTGCCGTGAGGCGGCTTCGATCCAGGGAAACGATGCCGCGTCAAACGGGTCGGTGCCGGCAATGGCCTCCTCGCGGTTGCTGAACCCGTCGCCATCGGCATCGGCCCCCGGAGCCAGACCCGCCGCGTTGAAGATCATTTCCCAGACATCGCTCTGCTGGTTGCTGTTCTGGTCCAGCGCAGGCGCGAACGTCGCGGTCAGCATCAGAAGCAGAAGGGCGATGGATGGACGCAGGGGGGAGTTCATGGGTGCGATTTCCTCGTCACGGCGCTGCGCGTTCCTTCGTGTGAACCAGCGGGGGCGGGGCGGGCCGCCGGGCGATGCCGCCGCCGCCGGGCGATGCCGGCGTGTTGTTCGCGACGCGATGCAGGTGAATCAACAGCGGGCCGAGTTCGGCCATCAGCTCCGGCGTGACCTCCGGTTCACAGGCGCGATCGGCCAGCAGGACGACATCCTTTTGTCCGCCGTCGAAGGTGCCGACGATGTAGGCGCCGTAATCGCGCAAGGCTTCAGCCACGCGCCGCGCCGGCCCGGAGAGCGCCGACAGGTCCGCCTCCGGCGGCAGGGCGAGCAGCGTGCCGAGCCGCAGCGCGCCGTTGGTGCCGTAGCGGCGCCAGGAGGAGAGCGCGCGCGTGGCCGGCCATTCGTAAGGCTGATCCTCGCGATTGATGGCGCGGGCGGGCACCAGCAGGGCGAGCGCATGCGGCAGGCCGCGCTGCAATTCGCCGCGCCGGATCAACCCGCCGAGCAGCGAAGCGCCGCTGTGGCTCGGCGCCGCCGTGTCCCAGCCCGTCCCGCCGAGCGCGGCGGACCCGATGTCGCCCGCGCGATAGTTGCCGTCCGGATCGCGCCGAGGTCCGCTCAATTCCCATGCGGTCTCCAGCCGTTCGTCGACGAGGGCGAGATACGTGTTGTTGTCGCCGGTGAACGGCGGCGTCTCGGGATCAATCCGCACATGGCCTGCGAGCTGGCCGTTGCTGCGGAAAAACAGCTTCCGCACCGGGTCGGCCGCCGCCGCGACATAAATCGGAATGGCCCATGTGCGCGTTTCGATGTGGAGGCCGGCGGCGAGATTCAGTTCCGTCACCGGTTCATACACCGCCCGTTCGCCAAGCGCGGTATTCCAGGGGCTGTCGGAGGCGAACGGGTGGTGGATCGGGTCGCGGGCCTCGGTGCGCGCGAGTACGAATTCCCCGCGGAGTATCAACCGTTCAGGCCCGTCGTGCGGGATGAAGAGAACTCGGCCTTCGCGGACGTCGAGGCGCGTGCCTTCCGGCTTTGCATCAAGGACGAACGTGGTGCCGAGAATCTCGCCGCGCGCGTGCGGGGACAGCACGACGAGCGGGTCCGTCGCGGGGCGCTTGGCCGCGCGGACCTGTAGGCGGCCCTCGCGCAGGCGCAGCGTGCGGCCGACGATCAGGTCCGCCGGGCCGTCCAGGTCAAACGTCGTGCCATCGGCCATGCGGTAACGGCCCGTCTCGCCCGCGCGCAGCACGAGCGTATCGCCCGTATGCACCGGCCCGCGTTCGGGCGCGCGCGACCACAAGCCCAGCCCGAGGGCGGCGGCGAACGTGGCGGCCAGCGCGAGCGGCCAGCGCCATCTGCGTCCGCGGCGCAACGCCCCGGCCATGTCCCGCAACGCCTGTTCCGCCGGTGCGCCGCGCAGGTCCGCCATGATCGCGCGCACGCGGCGCTCAATTGCGAGTTCGGGATCGTGTAGCGCGCGCAGCGCCGCATCCATGCGCAGTTGGCGAACCGCCTCCTTCCGCAGCTCCGCGTTGCCCTCAATCCCGGCCGCCGCGGCGGGATCGCCATCAAGAAAGCGCTGGACGAGTTCCCGCTCGTTCATGCGGCGCCTCCCGGCCCGGAGGCGAGTCGTTCCTCCACGCAAAGCCGCAGCAACTCCCGGATTCGAAACAGCGTTGTCCGGACCCATGCCGTCGACCGTTGCAGGGCGCGGCCGATGAGGTCGGACTCCAGCGCCTCGGTATACTTGAGCTGGAGCAGGCGGCGCGATTCGTCGGGCAGCTCCCGCACGCACGCCTCCAAGGCGTCCGCCTCCGGTCCCGCGCGGCCCGGCGCGGGCGACGCGAGTTCCTCCTCCAACGCCACACGCTCCGCGTATTTCATGCGGCCCGCCTGCTCCCGCGCATGGCGTTGGATTTCGGCGCGCAGCAGGTTGAACGCGATCGCGCGCAGCCACGCGCGGAGCGAGGTGCCCGCCGTGAACTCGCGGAGGTGGCGGTGCGCGTGCACGAACGTGTCGTGCGCCACCTCGTCCACGAGGTGCGCCACGGGCGCGCGCAGGGCGATAAACGCGCGGAGCTGCCGCAGATGCGCGCGAACGAGCGCCTCGAACGCGGCGGCGTCGCCCGCCTGCGCGGCCAGCACCAGCGCCTCCTCATCGCCCGGCTGGCGCGTTTCGATCACGGCAATCGCGCCTCCGCCCGGTAGATGCGCTGGGTGTAGGCCGCCGGGTCGGGAAGGGCCAGCAGCAGCCCGGTGCCGGGAACATTGGTCAGCACCGTCGTCCACATCGGATCGCCGGGTTCCGTGGCGGATGCGAGCGCATATCTGCGCAAGCCCGACGAGGGTACGAAGGCGGTGAAGCCAGGCGCGACGTTGGCGGCCTCGATCCGCAGGAAGGAATCGGCATCGCCCGGATTTGTATCGGCGATCCATTCGTCCAGGTCGCTGACGCCGTCGCCATCCGCGTCGCTGGCGGGCGCGTTGGAAACCGCCGGATTCAGTCCATAGGCGATCTCCCACCAGTCCGGCATCAAGTCGCCGTCACTGTCTGTCGGCGCGCCCACGGTGACGGCGTCGCCGAATTCCGAGGTGCCTTCTTCGGATGTGGCCGTGGCCATGACCACCGAGCCGGACGGGATGCCGGACGGCGGGAGCGCGAAGCTGAAGGGCGTCGTGCCGATGGGCGGCACGTACAGGTTCGTGGCGCCGAGAAAGACGGCGCCCGCCGCGGGGGTGCGCGCCATGAACTCGAGCCGCAACGTTCCGCTGCGACCGGTCATCGCCCCGGCGACATTCGTCGCGCCCACGGAGGCAAAGTGCAATTGCGGTTTGTTCTGCAATCCATTCGGCCCGGTATCGGCGTCGGGCGCGGGATCGTTCGGCGTAACGCCGTCGCCGCCCAGATCAATCTCCGGCACGGCATTGGAATACATCACGTTGCCGAGGATCAGATTCCGCGCGTTGTTGGTCGAGTCGCCGAGCACGACGCCTGATCCGCCATTAAACGCGATCCGGTTGCCCTCCGCGGTCGCGTCATATCCGCCCATCAGCGTGTCGCGGGCATTCACCAGGTAAACGCCATGGCCTCCGTTGGGGAGCGCGCCGATGGAGCCGAAGCCGATGCGATTCGCCCGCAAGCGGTTCCACGCCGCGCCGTCATTGAGCAGGAATCCGTGACTGGTGTTGCCCGCCACGATGTTGTTCTCGAAAACATTCGAGACGCATCCGACGGCCAGGACGACGCCGATGTCATTGGAGCGACCCAGCGTGGCGGAGGCATCCGTCCCGATGTAGTTGTACGACACGGTCCAGTTCGTGCAGTGGGACAGGGAAACACCGCGTTGGTTGCCGCCGATGAGGTTTCGCCACAAGGTGGATGGTCCGCCCAGTTGGGTCGCCCGGGTTTGTGTTCCCGCCACGCCATGGCGGCCCTTCCAGCCCGGCAGGATGGCGCCGGATGCGGAGAGGCCAATATAATTTCCGGCGATCACGACCGGCGCATTGCTGCCCGAATTGAATAGCGCGATCCCGTCCCATCCATAGCCCGCGATCACGTTCCGTTCGGATGCCGAACTGCCGCCGATGCGAACCGCGTCCGACGCGCTGACGTAAATCCCGAACCCGCCATTCGAAACAATTGCCGACCCGGCCGCGGAAAGGCCGATCAGATTCCCGGCCACCCGCAGGTCGCTGTTCACATGATTCAGCGCCAACCCCTCGCTGATATTTCCCGACAGGACGTTGTTGCTCACCACCAGGCCCGGGCCGGTGGCGTACTCGATGGATATGCCCGCTGTGTTGGGAATGGCGGTGACCCCGTTTGACCCGACGCCGATATAATTGCCCTGTATAACCACATTGCTGCACCCGGCGCCGCCGATGTTGATGCCGACCGCTCCATTGCCCGAGATGATATTCCGCCCCATGCCCCCGATGTGGTGTCCACCGCCCTGCGCGAAAATGCCGGTCCCTGCGTTGCCCAAACCGTTCGTACCGGTCGCATCCACCCCGATGAAGTTGAAGTGGATGGCGGCGGATTCCGCCTGCGCGCCAACGATATAAATTCCCGATTGGCCATTGGCGGATACGAGATTGCCGGCATTGGTCAGTCCGATCACCGTCTGGCGGGCATCTTCAAGATAGATGCCGTGAGAGCCGTTGCCGCGTGGAAGGGAACCCGTGATGTCGGTGCCGATCCGGTTGTTCAATACGATGTTGCCGATGGCATCAGCCCCGGCGATGCGGATGCCTTGCTGGTTGTTGCCCGAGATGATGTTCGGAAAGAGGATGGAGCCGACCGTGTTGGAGGGCGCATCGGTGATGGCGACGCCGACGTAGGTGTTGGGGAGGGCGGTGGAGCCGGTCGAATCGAGGCCGATGATATTCCCGGCCAGGACATTGCCCCGCTGGCCGGCTTTGATTTCCACGCCCGGCCCGATATTGCCGGAAATCAAATTGAACAGCACGGAATTGCTGCTGGCATTCAGGCTGATTCCCCCGCCGAATGTGAGAAGGGTGCCATTGGGCAGGACAGTGCCGGCAGCGTCCACGCCAATGTAGTTGTTCTGCACATTGTTGTTCACGGCCGGACCGCCGGATATGCCGATGCCCGTAGCCCCGTTGGCGACAATGATGTTGCGGCTGTCCGATCCAGAACCGCCGATCGTGTTGCCGGGAGCATCGATGATGTTCACGCCCCAGCCGTTGGATACCGCGCCAATTCCCGTTTGATTACATCCGATGAAATTGCCCTGTACGATGTTCGCCGTGGAATTTGAAGCCACGATCAGGATGGCCGAATGACTGGAGCTCCCAATCACATTTCGTTCCGCGGCGGTGGTTCCGCCAATCCGGTTCGAAGGGCAGGAGATCGTAATGCCGTACTGTTGTCCGGTGAGCCCAACGTTTCCGGTGACGTCGAGGCCGATGTAGTTCCCCTGCACGACATTGTTCCCGCCTGCGCCGACCAGTTGCACGGCGGCATTGTTGTTCGCGGAAATGACGTTGCGGTTGGTCGCGCCCACCCCGCCGATCAACGCATGGCGGCCGAGTGAGTTCACCACCACCCCGCCTGAATTCGTCATGAGCCAGCAACCGGCCACCCGATTGGACACTCCATGCACGTTGATGGCCGCATTGTTGGTAAAACCCGTCATGCGCAAAGCGCGGACCCCTCCGCCTGCAGCCCAGAACTGCAGGCCGGCTTCGGCGGTCCCGTATTGCCCCCGGACCACCACCACCGGCGCGCCGGTGTAGCCGGGCTGGGTCGCGCCGTCGATCAGGATGGAATTCGTCATGCTGGGCAAGGCGTTGGTGAGCGTGACCTGAAATGGCGCGGCGAGATTAAACGCGATGATGTGCGTGCCCGCCCCGGCGGTGTTGGCGTTGGTGATGGCCGCGCGCAGCGTACCCGCGCCGCTGTTCGCGGCATTGGTCACCGTGAAGGTCGCCGCCCCGGCGCGCGGGGGTGCGTGCAGCAGAAGCAGAAACGCCCCAAAAGGTAAAACACCGCGAAGCATCCGTCCCAGCAAATGCTGCAACGTCATGGCACAACCTCCCGGAAGGGCATCATGCAGTGCGCCGACCGGCATCGCACGCCGGAATTTTGTCCCGCTTTGCCCATGGCTTTCGCCTCCTTTGGCACTACATAGCGACAGAGCGCCGCGGCGTTACATCCCCGTAAGAAGTCGGCGTCCCACCCGCGGCGAAGCGGGCGGTTTCTGCGCAACCGACTTCCATTTGAATAAACCCGCGGTCCGCCCGTGTGTGAAGTACAGGCCCTTTGAGATCCGCGTTTCCGTGCCGGACCCGCCATTCTGATTGTTGACGGATGCATGGGACTTCGCGTGCGGACTGTGTTAGGGTATTGTTCCAATGCGCTTGGGCGCGATGGGGGTTTTATGATGCGAAGCGGATGCGCGTGGTGGACAGGGGCCTTGGCCGGGTTGTTGCTCGCAACCGGCACGGCGTTGGGCGGGTTGACCGGGCTGAATTATCGCGGCGAGCTGCGCGATGCGTTTGGCGCCCAGGTGGCGATGAGCAATGCGCTGTTCTGCTGGCGCGTGACCATCCAGGCGACGAATACCGACGCTTCGGCGCAGTTCCTGTTCGCGGTCACAAATTATGCGCCCAAGTGGGCGCCGGGCAGCTTTGTCGCCAACGATGCGATCGTCACGGCGTTCGCTGATGGGGCGGATGGAACGCACGCGGCTGTTTCCAATCGCCACTACACCTTTAACATGGCCGATACGGAAATCGGCGTGAACACCACCCTGCTGATCATGGAGACCACCAATGCGCCGGTGGCGCTGGTCTCGCAGAGCAACAACGCGGCGGGCGCGGGGCTGGGCGTGGTGACGGCGTGGGTGAACCTGTCGGCCGCGCCGTCGTCCAATGAGCGCGTCTGGCTGCGCTGGACGACGAACGCCTTCACGAGTTCCACGCTCGTGCTCGCGTCGGGGTCCGGCGCGAGCCGGTCGGTCGCGATACCCGCGCAGCCGGCGAACGCAACCGTCGTGTACTACTGGTTCTCGTCCACCGCGGCGTCGAACACAATCGCGTCGAACCCGGACCTCGCGACGTTGCGCTGGCTCAACAACGCGGGCGCGAACTACAGCTACACGACGCCAAACCTTGGCAACGCGTGGCATGTTCCCGCGAACAGCGAGCCGCCGGGCACGACGATGCGGAACCCACTCGATAACCCTGCGACGAATCAGGCCGTCTACATCTACAACGGGAACCAGTTCCAGGGCGCGGGCACGCCGGGCGACCAGTCGGGCGGGCATGTGGTTTATCGCCGCGTGGGCGACTCCGTGTGGTCCAGCAACGCGATGGTCTTCAACGCGGAATCCGGCGAGGTCGGCAACAACAAGTACTGGCGCGGGTTGATTCCGGCGAACGCGTTCGGACCGACCAATGTCGTCGAATATTATCTCCACATCCGCTACACCGACCGCACCAACACCTTCCTCGGCACGACGAACAACGCGGTGAGCGAGCGCTACGGGACCGACGCGGCGGCGCGCGCGAACCCGTTCACCTACACCTACGACGCCGCGCCCGGGCTCGCGGCGGCCTTCATCTGGCACAACGACAACCGCGTGCTGCTCGGTGCGTCGAACGTGCAGTTCTGGGTGAAGATCGGCTACGCCGAGGGCACGGGCTCGAACCGGTTCGTCGACGAGGCGTATGTCTATTTGACCGATGACGGCAGCGCCCCGCACGCGAGCTTTGGCAGCTCGACCAACGCCGCGGTGATCCCGATGCAGTTCAGCCACGTGGAGCAGGACAGCTACGAGGGTGGCGAGGCGATGTGGTGGGTCGGCGTGGCGACGAACCTGCCGCAGTTGACGCTGTTCCGCTACCGCATCGGCGCGTTCAAAAACACGAACAGCGTCGAGCGCTTCGCCGATTTCGGCACGTCGGGCACGAACAACAACACGTTCAGCTTCTCGCTCGGCACGACCGGCGTGCAAGCGCTCGTCGTAAACGGTCAGAATGCCGACTACACAACGACCAAGTTCTTTGTCGATGAAATCGCGGGCGACACGTTTGACCTCGTCGTCCGCTATACGCCCGTCGCGCCGAGCATCACGAACGTGGAGGTGTTCAGCAACCTCGACCGGCGCGATTACGCGGACGTGGACTACACGAACCAGTGGATCGCGGGCGACGGCTACCCCGACGGCATCAAGCCGCCCGACGGCAACCTCATCACCATCGCCGACACCGGCGCCTATTTCCGTGCGTGGACGATGACGGACGCGGGCGGCGGCGCATTCGTCTGGACCGGCAAGGTGACGAAGACCGGCGCATATCGGCTCACCGCGCGGTACCAGATCGCGGGCAACACCAACTACTTCTGGTATTCCAGCGACGGTCGCCGCGACCACGCGATCGTCGTGTCGCCGAGGAAGGCGCTGGACATGACGCTGTACGAGTTGAACACGCTGACGACGGAGGCGACCGCGCCGACGTTCGCCGGGCGCAGCACGTTCCGCGACCTGCTGGGCGCGGGCGATCCCGGCGGCGACGTGGACGGCTTTGATCCGTTCAATCTGGAATACCTGAACTTTCTCCAGGCGAACTGCCTCTGGTTCCAGCCGATCCACCCGAACGGCTTCGAGCGCGCGGAGAACGACCCGAATACGGGATCGCCCTACGCGCCGGGCAGCCCGTACGCGACGAAGGACTACTGGGCGGTGATGCCGCCGATGGGCGCGGACAACACCGAGGCCGGCGCGTTCGCGGAGTTCACGAACTTCGTCGCGCAGTGCGACGCCTACACCGGGTCGGTTGGCTCGATCCACATCATGCTCGACGGCGTGTTCAACCACACCTCGTGGGACGCGGTGATGGGGCAGGGCGGCGTCGACCTCGGCTTCGCGACATCGCCGACGAGCCGCATCGGGCACCTGCGCCCGCAGTGGTATTCGCTGCTGACGGACTACGGCGAGCCGGCGACGTTCTACACCAGCGCGTACCTGAACGATTTCGCCACCGCGCCGGACCGCGGCGACTTCGGCAAGTGGAACGACGTGACGGAGCTGTACTTCGGCAAATACTCCGCGCTCGTCCGCAACAACCCGGAGAAGAACGGCGATTACCTCAACGAGGAGGACGTCTACGACTTCGCGGGCATGACGACGGACATCAAGGACCTCTGGAAATACTTCGCCTACTACCCTGAATACTGGTTGCTCAAGACCGGGCATTCCGGGTCGAACACGTGGGACGCCGCGCAGGACGATCGGGGCATCGACGCGCTGCGTTGCGACTTCGGGCAGGGGCTGCCGCCGCAGATCTGGGAATACATCATCAACCGCACGCGCGCGAAGAAATGGAACTTTGTGTTCATGGCCGAGACGCTGGACGGCGGCAAGCCGGGCTATCGGTCGAACCGCCACTTCGACATCCTCAACGAAAGTCTCGTCTTCCAGTTCACGCAGTCGAAGATCAACGATTCGTCCGCGCTGTCGTACGCGTTCTACCTGCGCGACCTCGCCTATAACGGCGGCGCGATCCTGCTGAATGTCACGTCGCACGATGAGGTGATGCCGGACAACGACGGCTGGCTCACCTTGTCGCGCTACGCCGCGATCTCCTCGATGGCCGGCCTGCCGATGATCTTCTATGGCCAGGAGCGCGGCATCGGCTTGCACGATCCGGCGAATCCCAACGCGGCGCTCGACGGCTTTGCGGACCACGAATTGAACTTCGGGAAATACGTGCCGCACTTCAAGCGCTGGAACCAGCTCCAGATCTGGACCCATCCGCCTGCGTTCACGGAAGGCATGGACACGCTTTATGGGCGCATCAATTGGGCCCGCCTGAACAGCCCCGCGCTGCGCAGCCGCAACCACCGCGTGCTCGCGACGACGGCGGGCCCGGAGGATGCGCGCATCTACGCCGTCGCGAAATGGGAGACGCCGGGCGCGGGGCCCGCGACCAGCGACGTCGTGCTCGCCTTCACGCGCTTCATCGAGCACGGACTCAATCACACCAACGCCGCGAATGTATTCAACCTGCAGCCGGTCTGGAACGAGCTTGGGCTCGACACGAACAAGCTCTACACCGTGCGCAACCTCGCCGCGAGCGACGCATTCTTTGAATTCACCAACGGCTGGCCGCGCACCGGGCTCGATCTCTACACGAACGGCATTTTCGTCGAACTCAAGGTCGATATCGGCCAGCCGATCACGAACGACGGCGCGGTCGTGCAATACCTGAAGCTCGTGGAGCTCGACGCGCCGAACCAGCCGCCGGCGATCACGCTGCCTGGCCCGCACGTCCTCGCGCTCGGTTCGAGTACCAGCTTTCCGGTGACGGTGACGGACGCGGACGGCGACCCCGTGACGACGAACTTCGTCAGCGGGCCCGCCGGCGCGACGTTCACGAACGGCGTTTTCGCGTGGACCGCGCTGCCGGTTTCGTTCGCCGGCACGACGAGTCTCGTCGTCTTCAGTTCCGACGACCAGCAGGGCGAGACGAACAGCGTGGTGACGAACACGACGACGATCATCGTGCCGCTCGATTTCGATGCCGACGGGCTGCCGGACGACTGGGAGTGGACGTACTTCGTCACGCTGACGAACGCGCCGGGCGACGACGCCGATGGCGACGGCGTGTCGAATTTCGACGAGTGGGTCGCCGGCACGTCGCCCGCGAACTCGAACGCATTCTTCCGTGTGCAGGCGATGGCGACCGCGTCGGGCACGAACCGCCTCATCACGATTCCAACGGTGTCCGGTCGGCTCTATCGGATTTTCTACGCCGACGCGAACTACACGAACGGCGTCGCGTGGTCGCCTTTCGCGAACACGAATCTCGGCTTCGGCGCGTGGCAGGAGACCGATCCGACCGGCGGCGTGCGCAATTTCGTCGACGACGAAGGCACAAACTCCACCCTCGCCCCGCCTGCCCAGGGTCATCGCATTTACCGCGTCACGGTGGAATAGGCTCGCTCCGTTGGTAGGGCGCGTTGGCCCAACGCGCCGCAAGCCCGGCGGCGCCGTGCCGTGATTTCAGGGAATGCCGGATGCGCAAAAGTCTTGGATTGGCGTCGGCTCGCGCCTAGCATCGCGGCTCAACTTTTCAGCCCAGGAGCAGTCATGTCCGCATTGAAAAAATCAACGTCGTTCGCCGGGCCGCGCGGGCCGGTGGTGCTCGCCATCATGGACGGGACCGGGATCGGGAAATACGCGGAGGGCGACTTCGTGGCGTCCGCGTTTAAGCCGAACTGGGAGTGGCTCAAGAAACACGCGGTCTATACCGAATTGAAAGCGCACGGGACCGCCGTCGGCATGCCGAGCGACGAGGATATGGGCAACTCCGAGGTCGGCCACAACGCGATCGGCGCGGGCCGCGTCTTCTCGCAGGGCGCGAGCCTGGTCGAGAACGCGATCAACAGCCGCGCGCTGTTCGCGGGCGAGACGTGGAAGGAACTGGTCGAGAACGTGGTGAAGCACAACACGCAGCTTCACTTCATCGGGCTGCTGTCCGACGGCAATGTGCACAGCCATATCCGGCATCTTGTCGCGATGCTGAAAGAGGCGAAGGCGTCCGGCGCGAAGAAGGTGCGCTGCCATGTCCTGCTCGATGGGCGCGATGTGCCGCCGCAGTCGGCGCTGGTGTATGTGGATGAACTGGAGGCGGTGCTCAAGGAGCTGTCCACCGATGGCGCGGATTTCGCGATCGCGTCCGGCGGCGGGCGCCAGGTGATCACGATGGACCGCTACGAGGCGGATTGGCGCATGGTGGAGAAAGGCTGGGCCATTCACTGGAAGGGTGAGGGCCCGCTATTCCCTTCCGCGCGCGCCGCGATCGAGAAGTATCGCGCGGACAACCCGGCGGTGATCGACCAGGATCTGCCGCCGTTCGTCGTCGCCCGCGACGGCAAACCCGTCGGCAAGCTGCACGAGAACGACAGCGTCATCCTCTTTAATTTCAGAGGAGACCGCGCCATAGAAACCTGCCGTGCTTTTGAATCCGAAACCTTTGCGAATTTCGCCCGCGGCCCGCGGCCGCGGGTGAAATTCGCCGGCATGATGGAATATGACGGCGACACGCACACGCCGAAGAAGTATCTCGTCTCGCCGCCCGCCATCGACAAGACGATGGGCGAATATCTGACCGCCAGCGGCGTGAACATCCTCGCCGTCAGCGAGACGCAGAAGTACGGGCATGTGACGTACTTCTTCAACGGCAATCGCTCCGGCAAATTCAGCGAGAAGCTGGAGGACTACGTCGAGATCAAGTCCGACCGGCTGCCCTTTGAGCAGCGCCCATGGATGAAAGCGGCGGAAATCACCGACGTCGTGTTGGAATCCATTCGCGCGAACAAACACAAATTCATCCGCATCAACTATCCCAACGGCGACATGGTGGGGCACACCGGCGTGCCGCTCGCGGTGCAGATTTCCGTGGAAGCCACGGACCTGTGCGTCGGCCGCCTGATGGACGCGATCCGGGAGGCGGGCGGCATCCTCGTGCTGACCGCGGACCACGGCAACGCGGACGAGATGTATGAGCGGAACAAGAAGGGCGAGATTGTGATGGATGCGCGCACCGGCCAGCCGAAGGCGAAGACGAGCCACTCGCTCAACCCGGTTCCGTGTTTCGTTTGGGATCCATCCGGCACGGCGAACGTGCGGTTGTCGGCCGCCGCGCAAAAGGGCGGACTGGGCATCACCAGCCTGACCGCGACCTGCATCAAACTGCTCGGCTTCGAAGCCCCCGCCGACTACGATCCCGCCGTGGTGGACGTGGGGTAGGCGACAATTGTTGCAGGTGGGTGTACGTTTTGCGCATGCGTGCCCTTTGTGCCAGCGCCTTGCTGCTCGGTTTCCTCGCGCCGCCAGCCCTGGCGAACCCACCCAAACTTTCGGGGACCGCGCGGCTGGATGTGTCGGCGCAACCCGCCGTGGGGGCGCTGACGGCGGGCGCCGCGACCACGGGCGGTGGGTCGGTTGATCGGATGACCTGGCTGTCGCCGGACGAGCAGGCGCGGACCTGCGTCGGCTATTGGCCGATCCGGCATTTCAACTGGACCGAGGTGGGCCTGGTTTTCGTCCCGCAAAGCAATGGATTGGTCACCATCGACCTGCTCGGCCCGTGGGAGATGTCGCCCACGGGAACGATCTATCTCCAGGAGGTCCTCTGGGACGCGGTCACCGCGACCGGGGCCATGCTGACGAATGGCAGTTTTGAGACGCTTGCGAGTGGGCGGCCCGTCGGGTGGATCAATCCGTGGGGCGGTCCGGTGGTGGTGGGCGGCGAGCCGGCGGCAGTGGACGGAACGAACCACGTCGCGGCGTGGCACGACCGGCGGTTGCAGACCACGCTGTCGGTCACCGGCGGCGTCCCGGTGGAGATACGCGCCTGGGCGCGGGCGAAGCTTCCCGCGGGATTCGTGGACAACCCGCGCATTGCCGATCCCGACTCCGCCGGGCATCGTGCGGCGCGCCGTTTCATGCGCGGCGTGAACTTCAGCAACTTTTTTGAAGCGCCGGCCGGTCAGGATTGGGGCGGTGGTCCGCTGGGGCCGGCCGATTTTGACGCGGTGCGCGCGCTGGGGTTCGACCACGTACGCCTGCCGGTGAGTTGGAACTATCACACGGGACCGGGCCCCGCGCACACGATCTCGAATGCGTTTTTCGTGCGGGTGGACGCGGTGGTCACCGGGTTGCTCGCGCGCGGCGTCAACGTGTTGTTGAACCTGCACCACTTTAACGAATTCTACAGCGACCCCGCCGCGTCGACGAACAAGCTGTACGCCATCTGGGACCAGCTCGCGGCGCACTACAGCGGGTTCCCCGACGCGCTCGCCTTCGAGATCCTCAACGAGCCGCACAACAACGCCACGACCGAATTCATGAACGGCGTTTACGCCCACCTCTTGCCGCGGTTGCGCCAGATGCATCCGGAGCGGCCCATGTTCGTCGGTCCGGGCCAGTGGAATGGCATCGGCGAACTGGCGAACCTGCGTCTGCCGGCGGACGACTCAAACCTTGTGGTGACCGTGCACAGCTACGCGCCGTTTTTCTACACGCATCAGGGCGCGACCTGGGCCGGCACCCAGCCGTACACGACCAATGTGGTGTATCCCGGTCCCCCGCCCGCGCCGGTCACGCCGCATCCGGTTTCCGCGCAGGACCCGTCGGTGGTGGCGTGGTTTGACCAGTACAATACGCTCCCGACCGCGCAGAATCCGTGCAGCAGCAACGCGTTCGCCGGCGCGCTGGACCTCGCCCGCGAATGGTCGGCGTATTACGGGCGACCGGTGCATGTCGGCGAGTTTGGCGCGTATGGTACGTCGGACCCCGCCTCACGCGTTCGGTTCTACCGCGAGATGCGCGAGGCGATGGACCGGCGCGGGTTGGGTTGGGCCTCGTGGGACTGGAAAGCCGGTTTTCACTTCTGGGACCGCTCCACAAATGGACCCGCACCCGGCATGCGCGAGGCGTTTTTCCCCACGCCGCAGATCTCATGGTTGGACGGCGTGTTGCACATCGGCGGCGAGGCCGCGGTGGGCAAGCGCATGGTCCTCCAACGCGCGCCGGACCCCACGGCGCAATGGAGCGTCGTGACGTCCCAGGCGCAGCGGGAAATTAACTTTGCCTTCGCGTCCGGCGACCCTGCCACCAGCGCGATCTTCCGTGTGGTTTGGGAATACCCGTGACCGCTGTAGTCGCGCACGGAGGTTGATTCAACGCGGTCAGCGCCCGCGTCTACAAGGAATGGAGGGCGGCAGGCCCTTGCCAATAGGGTTCAGGCCTTTTGCTCCGTCGGAATCACCGCGAGCGCGGCTTTGAGGGCTTCGAGACGGGTGGGGAGGTCGAGCACGGGGGCGTCGGGTCCGAGCAGCTTGAGCCGCTCCAGCCGGTCGCGCGCCTTGCCGGTCGCGCCGGCGACGATCACCGAAGCGCCACCGGCCATCGCATCGCGGATGACGTTTTCGATGGAGAGACCGGCGGTTGTGCCAAAGATCGTCACGTCGCTCAGGTCGAGGATCAGCACGTTCGCGTCCTTCATCGCGTCCTGCTGCCGCGCGATGGCATCGGCCACGCCGAAAATCATTGGGCCGCTCATGTGGAAGATCACGACCTTGCCGTGCGCGAGGTCGAACAGCGTGCGTTCCTCGGGCGACAACTGCACGCCCTCGTCGGAGGTCGGATCAATGGTTTTGATCTTCGACTCCTGCACCTTCGACAGATTGTCGATGGTCAGGATGTTCGCGATGAACATGCCCACGCCGACCGCGATGATCACATCGACCAGCACCGTCAGCAGCAGCACGCCGTACATCAGGTAGGTCGATGTCATCGACACGTGGTGCGCGCGCCGCATGAAACTCCAGTCGAGGATGCTCACCCCGGCCTTGACTGTGATCGCGGCCAGCACGGCGAGCGGCACGCTCTTGAGCATCGGCGCGGCGGCGGCGGCGACGACCAGCAGGATCAGGGCGCGGATGATGGCGGCCAGCGGCGTACGGCCGCCGCTTTGGATGTTGACGACCGTGCCCATCGTCGCGCCCGCGCCGGGCAGGCCGCCGAACAGGCCCGACAAGACGTTTCCGATCCCCTGGCCGATCAGTTCGCGGTTCGAGTCGTGGCGCGTGCGCGTGAGGCTGTCCGCGATTTTCGCCGTCAGCAGCGCGTCCACGCAGCCCAGCAGGCCGAGAATCATCCCGTCGAGCAGGATCGTCATCACGAGGTCCGGCGACACTACGGGAAAACGGAAGGACGGAAGCCCCATCGGAATCTCGCCGATCCGCCGCAGGCCCGCATCGCCCATCAGGTAGTGCGCCGCCAGCGTGCCCAGCAGCAGCGCGGTGAGTTTGGGCGGAATCCAACGTCGCCACGATGCCGGCTGCAACAGGATCACCGCCAGCGCGCCGACCGCGAGCGCCAGTTCGGGCCAGCGGATATCGTTCAGCAAGTCCGGCAGCGCGCGCAGGATGCCGATCGCGCCGCCGCCCGGCGAGGGCAGCCCGACGAAGGCTGGCAGTTGCAGCAGGATCAGGAGCACGCCGATGCCGGACATGAAGCCGGACACCACGCTGTACGGCATCAGCGTGATGAAGCGCCCCAGTTTGAACGAGCCGACGAGAATCTGGGTCATGCCCGCAATGGCGACGGTGGTGAAGCCGAGCGCCAGGGCGTGCTCGGGGTGTTTTGACGCGACATTCGTCAGCACCGCCGTGAACATCAGCGTCATCGGGCCGGTCGGTTCCGAGATCAGCGTGGACGTGCCGCCGAACAGCGCGGCGAAGAGGCCGACGAGCACCGCGCCGTAGAGACCAGCCTCGGCGCCCGCGCCCGAGGCGACGCCAAACGCCAGCGCGAGCGGCAGCGAGACGACCGCCGTCGTCAGGCCGCCGAACAGGTCGCCCTTCCAGTTGCGCGCGGGAATGATGCGGGAGAAAAAGTCCGTATACATGGATGCGGAGCGGAAACTAGCAAAGCACGGGCCGGCCGCCAAGTGCGTCGGGTGGCTTAGGAGGCCTCTTCCGTTTTCACCGAGTCCGCCACGAGGCCGTTGAGGGTTTCGAGTTCCTTCCCGCGCAGTTCGCGCCACTGGCCAGGTCGCAATGTGCCGAGGTGCAGGTGCATGATGCGGATACGGCGGAGGCGCGTGACGGTCCAACCGAGGTGCTCGGTCATCCGCCGGATTTGCCGGTTCATGCCCTGCGTGAGAATGATGCCGAACGAGCGGGCGCCCAGCCGCCAGGTTTTGCACGGCTTTGTCACCGTGCCGAGGATCGGGACGCCGCGCGACATCGCATTCAGGAAAGCGTCGTCGAACGGGCGGTCCACCCACACTTCGTATTCCTTCTCGTGTGCATTCCCTGCGCGCAGGATCTTGTTCACGATGTCGCCGTCGTTCGTCAGCAGGATCAGTCCCTCGGAATCCTTGTCGAGCCGGCCCACCGGGAAGATACGCGCGCGATGGTTGACCGCATCGACGATGTTGCCGCGCACCGAGCGGTCGGTGGTCGAGGTGATGCCGACAGGCTTGTGATAGGCGAGGTATACGGTGCGCGGCCGCGCACGCAGCGGCTTGCCCTTTACGATCACCTGCGCATCCGGCGCGACGCGGGTGCCCAGCGTGGCGACCGCGCCGTCGACCCGGACCTCGCCGGCCTCAATCAGGCGATCCGCCTCGCGGCGCGAGCAGATGCCCGTGTCGCTGATGAACTTGTTGAGCCGCACGCCGCCATCCGCTGTGTCCATGCGCGGAGCATTCCACGTTTGCCCGCCCAACGCACGCGCGAAGGCGCTGCGTTGGTTTTACGCGATGCGTTGCGTCTGGCCGGGATCGAGACGAACCTGCGCGCCATCGACCGTGAAGAACAGGGCTTGAGCGGAAGCGTTGTACGCGATCGAACCGTCGGCGGACCATGCGGCCTGCCGCCAGGCGGTAAGGTAGTCATAAATCTGGCCGTTCGTGGCGTGCCAGACCCCATCGGTGGCGCCAGCGATGCGAGACCAGGTTTCAATTTTGGACCATTCCTTCCGGTCCTCGAATTCGTAGCTGTGGCCCCACAGGTAGAACAACGCGCCCGGCATATCCTTCAGCCGACTCTCGAATTGCCGCCACAGTGTTTCGAGATCCGCGCTGCAATGGGCGTTGGGTTGCCAGCGCAGGAAGTCGCCCGGGTGATCGAAACGATCGTTGGGCGGGCTGTAGCGCGCGTAGCGGAATCCCCATGCGGCCAGCAGGTCCGGCAATACCGCGCCGCCGGCGGGCCAGCCGAAGGGAATGACCGCGCCGCGGATCGGATAGCCGGCCAGTTGTTCCAGGCGTTCGCGATCCGCGAGGAATTCCCGGCGCAGGACTTCCCCGGGCACCTGCCAGACATGCGGGTGGCTGACCGTGTGGCTGCCGATTTCCTGGCCGCGGTATAGCGTGGCGACTTCGTCGGGTTTAACGAAATTTTTCCAGCCGCTTTCCCGGGCCGTTTTTCCGAGCGCGCCGCTGTTGAGGTAGAACGAGCCCTTGAGTCCGTACTGGTTGAAGACGGCCACGAGGTTTCTGTCGAATTCCGTGCCGTCGTCCCAACTCGTTGTGAGCGCGCCCGGTTTCCAATCAGGCCAGCGGAATCGAATGTGTTTCATTGGTTCACCTTATACCGCGCCGGGTGACCGGTTGCAGTCAGCTTGTTTGGAAATTGATCTGGTGGTGCGATGCGGGCGGAAGGAGAATGAAGCGATGCGCGTCCGGGGTGACCGGTTTTCGGTTGAGCAGGATTCCGGCCCGGCGCGCGGTGAGCGGTAGTCTCATGCGCAGTTGCGCCGCGCGTTGAGGCCAGGCCGGGTCGGTGCGCACGGTGATTTCACCGCGACCGCGGGCGTCGATGCCGCCGCGCACCGTCACGGGTCCGAAGCGCGTCGGCGTCTTCTCAATCCGGAACCGCATGCCGCGCCGGCACCATTCCGGCGGCAGGCCGGACAGGAGTTCGATTCCATCGCCGCGCTCCACGACGAGCAGGTTGCGAACGAGTTGGATGAATTCCGCGGAGGCCCAGTTGTGCGGCATATCGCCGTTGCTGTGGCCGTGTCCCGTGGCGTCGAGGCTCTGTTCCTCACGCCAGACGCGGGTCGGCGCGGCGTGGTTGGCGAAGGCGTAGAGATAGTCCACCGCCTTGTCGGGCCGCCCCGCATAGAGCCAGACCTGTGCGGCGAAGGCGGGTCCGTAGCTCCACAGCGATCGATCCAGGAGCCAGCCCATGCCCTCGGGCAGGCCCTGCGCGTTGTCCAGCCGGTCGAAGAGATTCAGCAGGTTGCGTACGAGCGGGTCGTCCGGCGCGAAGATCTCGCCCGTGTAGATCGCCTGGCTGAAGGCCCAGGTGCCGCTGGCCAGTCCGAGGCGCTGCCACGGCATGAGCCGCCCCTTGAATCCGGGAATCGTCACGTGGTCGCCGTCGCCGCGCATCCACATGCGCAGGTGGGGCGTGCCGTCGTCGAGCGTCCGCAAATCGCGTTTCGCATGGGCCCGAAAATCGGTCATCAACGCCTCGAGGTCCTTCGCGATGTCGTCCGCCTCGCCGGCGCGCCCGAGCCATCGTGCGGCGCGGGCGGTCAGCTTGAGTCCGGCCAGCGTCCACAGCGTGGTCAGGTATTCCGCGCGGATGCCGCCGATGCCGCCGTCGGGATAGGCGCGCGGCAGCAGTCCATATTCGGGTGCGCGCGGGTCGAGTGCGCGGGCTTTGCGGCGCAGGGCGCGGATGTAGCCGAGGGCGCGCTGGATGACCGGCCAGCGCTGCTCCAGCCCGGCGCGGTCGCCCGACAATTCGGCCTGCCGGACCAGCGTGGCGACGGAGATGATGGTCTCCATCGTGTGGTGTGGAATGTCGGCGATGGAACCGTCCGGCTGGACGCGCCGCAGGAGCGCCTGCGTGCCGCGCTCCGCGTCGTCGGGCAGCCCGAGATAGCGCGCGGTTTGCAGCAGGTAATAGCCGTCGCACACCCATAAATTGCGGTAGCAGGTGGGGCCGACCTGGAATTCGGGCAGACCGTCCCGCACCTCGCGGGCTTGCAGGATGTTGCGCGCGCACGCGGTGAGAAAATCCTGCACGGCGGGATCGGGCACTTCGATGGGGAGCCGCATGATGCGCTGCCGCCGCCAGAAGCGGCGCTCCTGCTGGAGCGCCCGGCGCGCCCAGGCGTAGTCCATGCCCGCCGTCTCCGCATGTCCCTGCGGGATCAGGACCGCGCCTTCGAGTGCCTCGCCCGCATCCAGCAGGGCCATGCGGCTGAGGGCGCCCGCGGGCGGGATGCGATACGCTGCCGCGAAATTGTACCAATCCATGGGCTCGCCGCTGCGCCGGTAGCTGTCGGACGAAAGCGCGATGACAAACGGAGCGGGAACCGGTTCAGGCACAGGGGCCTGCTCAAGCCGCACCGCATCCACGGCCGGGAACTGCTCCACCCGTGACGAGCGATACCGGTGGAAGGCGGGGGACACCGCGAGCGCCGCCGCGAACTGGCGCGCGCCCGGGCGGGCTTCGATGCGCCAGAGCACGACATCCGTCCGCCGGCCCGCCGCATCCGCGTGGCCGAAGGCGGACAGGGTAAGCGTGGCCTTTGGATAGCGGAGCGTCGTGAGGACGATGGAGTTGCCGGGCTGATCACTGCGCTGGGTGATCTCCAGGGGCGCGCGGTCCGCCGGCACTCCGAATTCGATCACCGTATGGAAGGCGCCGGCGAGGCGGCCGCCCCGGGCCGGATGCACATAATCATAGAGCAGGGCGCCATCTTCCCGGACCACGGTTTTGAAGCGATCGTCCGGCCGCCCGATACAGGTCCATCGGCTCGGCGGGGCGTGGCGGAAATCTATCCTGCGGGACGTCGCAGACATGGCGGATGGCGCGATCGCCGGTTTTGACATTGCGCTATTCGTCTTAATGTATACGTTTACATCGATGAAAGTCAACCGTGCCCGCGCGGGGCGCGGAGGGGGAGGACCGGGATATGGCGACCATCGGGCTGTTCGGGATTGGACTGGACACCTACTGGCCCCAGTTCAAGGGGCTGCGCGAAAAATTGGAGGGCTATCAGCGGCGGATCGGGCGGCGTCTGCAGGGGCCCGGTGTGAAGGTGGTGGACGTGGGGCTGGTGGACAGCCCGGAGCGCGCGCGCATGGCGGCTTCGCGCCTGCGGCGTGCCGAAGTGGACCTGGTCTTTCTGTACGTCTCGACCTACGCGCTTTCCTCCACCGTGCTGCCGGTGGTCCAGCAGGTGAAGGCGCCCGTGGTGGTGCTCAATTTGCAGCCGGTGGCGCAACTGGATTACGCCGCGTTTAATGGACTTGGCGATCGCGGCCGGATGACCGGTGTCTGGCTGGCGCATTGCCAGGCGTGTTCCTGTCCCGAGTTGGCCTGTGTATTCAACCGTGCCGGGATTCCGTTCCACCTCGTGACGGGCTATCTGGACGATGAGGAGGCGTGGGGCGGGATCGCTGAGTGGGTGCGCGCGGCGCGCGTCGTCGACGGCATGCGCGAAAACCGGGTCGGCGTTCTCGGTCACTACTACAACGGCATGCTCGATGTTTACAGCGACATGACCCAGCATGCGGCGGCGTTTGGCTGTCACTTCGAGGTGGTGGAAATGTGTGAACTGCACGCGCTGCGCGAACGGGTCACTGCGTCCGACGTGAGGGCGAAGCTGCGCGAGTTCCGCGCCGCGTTCGACGTTTCCCGCGCATGCGCCGTGACCGAATTGCAGCGCGCCGCGCGAACCTCCTGCGCGTTGGATCGCCTCGTGGAGACGCACCGCCTCGGCTCGCTCGCTTATTACTACGAGGGCGTCGCCGGCAACCCGTACCAGGACATCGCGACCTCGGTCATCGCGGGCAATACGCTGCTGACCGGCCGGCATGTGCCGGTGGCGGGCGAGTGCGAAATCAAGAATGTGCAGGCGATGAAGATCCTGGACCTGCTCGGGGCGGGCGGTTCCTTTTCCGAGTTCTACCTGACCGATTTCAAGGATGACGTCGTCTATCTCGGCCACGATGGCCCGGCGCATTTCGCGATCGCGGAGGGGCGGGTCGGGCTCGTCCCGGTGCCGGTGTATCACGGCAAACCCGGTTGCGGCCTGTCGATCCAGATGACGGTGAAGCACGGGCCGGTGACGCTGCTGTCCGTGGTGCAGCGCGGCGACGGCCGGCTGATGCTGCTCGCCGCGGAGGGCGAATCGGTGCCCGGTCCGGTCCTGCACATCGGCAACACCAACAGCCGCTACCGCTTCAAACTCGGCGCGAAGGCATTCCTTGACGCATGGTGCAAGGCCGGGCCCGCGCACCACTGTGCCATCGGCGTGGGACATCACGCCGGCACGCTGGAAAAAACGGCGGCCCTGCTGGGCCTCGAATTCCTGCGCGTGGTTTGAATGGATGTTGCGCGAATACGTTTCATTCGTGATTTCAGCCCCGTTGTTATTCTGGCGTTTGTTGAGACGGAGGAAATAGCATGAATCGCTCATCCATCCCCAGTGGGCCCGGCCCGTCGCCGACCGAATGCAACTACGCGCCGCCGGGCGAATTCATCAAGGACCACACGTTGTTGTTCCACGAGGGGTGGTGGCATTTGTTTTCCATCAGCGGCGTCGAGGGCTACTGGCACGCCTGCAACGGCAACGAGGAAACGTTCTCGTGGAGCATCAGTCGCGATCTGGTGAACTGGGAAATGCGCGGCCATGTACTGCACGCCTCGCAGCGGGAGGGCGCTTTCGATCAGCACGAGGTGTGGGCGCCGAATGTCGTCAAGGCCGGCGAGCGCTTCTTCATGTTCTACACCGGCATCGTGCATCCGCACCGACCGATGGTCTATGGCAAGCCGGGTCCGGATCACCGCTGGATTTACGAGGGACACCGCGAAACCATCGGCGTCGCGGTGGCCACCGATTTGACGGACTGGACCAAGGTATCGGATTTCGCGCGCGGCGCCGGGGTGCCAGGTCGCGATCCGCACGTGGTGTGGGATGATGCGGGGCAGCGCTGGCTCCTCTACACCACGGGCGGACGTTCGGAGGATGGGCTGCACCACGTGTATGTTTCCAGTTCCAGCGACCTGCTTTCGTGGCGGGTGGAGGGCACGTGCGCGTGGTTTCCGGACCTGCCCGATCACCGGCAGGGCAACAACGAGAGCCTCACCGTCATGCGTCATCCACTGGACGGCACATGGATCATGCTGGCCAACTGGCAGTACCAGGTTTCGGATGACCCGCTGCACTTTCCTCCCCGCACGGCGCGCGTCCATCCGCCCCTGGAGGCGTCGCCGCCGGTCGACCTGGGCCTTGCCGGCGAGATGATTTCATGGCGGGGCCGCTGGTATCGCAGCGGTTTCTTCGGCCCCACGCGCGCCAACGCCACCCGGCTCGGTTTCACGGAAATCGCGTGGATTCGCGGCGGCGCGTTCCAGGTGACGCGGTCCAGCGCCATCGTGTAGCGGCAGCGGGTCCGAATTCCAGCCCACCGCTGCGATGTGCGCAGGTTCCTTCATCGCGCGTGTTCGCGGGCGAGATCCACCATTTCGCCGGCCAGTTTGCTGATCGAATAACGGTGGTAGCCCTCGACCGTGGTCTGGAGCTGGTCGCGGAGCGGTTTCGTCCAGAGCGCCGGGATCGCGCGCGCGCCGAATCGCATGCCCCACAGGCTGCCCGCTGTGGCCCCGTTGCAATCGGTATCGAAGCCCGCCATGACCGCGCCCCCGATCGTGCGGGTGAAATTGTCCTCGCCCCAGAGCAACGCGAGGGTGACGACCTCGGCGTTCGGGATGACGTGGCACCAGTGATGGAAATTCCGTTCCTGCCAGCGCTGGTGCAGCTCGTCCACCACCTGCTCGTAATCCCAGCCGTCGGCGTGGCGACGCAGCATGTTCTCCACCGCCTCGCGCAGGCGGCATCGCGCCGGTATCTGGGCCAGTCCTGCGTGGATCACCGCGGGCCAGCTGTCGGCGACCGCCGCCGCGGCCAGCATCGCCGCCACCCACATCTCGCCGTAGATGCCGTTCCGCACATGACTGATGCATGCGTCGCGCCACGCCCATTCCGCCGCGCGTTCGGGCTGGCCTGGGTTCGCGTAGCCGAAATAGTCCGCGCGAATTTGTGCGCCAATCCACTCTCGGTACGGATTGCGATGCCGCGCGCTTTCCGGCGGCACGATGCACGCCGCGAAGTTGCGATAGGCCGCGCGCTCGGCCGTGCAGGCGAACGCCAGCGGGATGCGGCTGATCCAGAAGGCCGCCACGTCGGAGGGCGTGAAGTCGCGTCCGTAGCGCTTCATCATCGCGTAGCCGGTCACGGTGTAGTTGATGTCGTCGTCCACGCAGGCGCCCTTCAGGGCGGGCCGCGTGCTGTTGACCTGGTGCGGCAGGTTGGGGCTGAACAGCGCGCCCTTGTCGCGACGCCGGATTCGCACCGTCTCGGCGGCCGATGGCCATCGGAAATAGTCCCCCAGGGGCCAGTTGCCCGTGATCTCGCCCTGGATGCGGATCTGGTTGCGTGTCCAGAACTCCACCGGTTTCCCCAGCATGCAGCCGGCCAGCCGGCCAAGCAACGCGCCGTGCACCCGCTCGAAATGCGTTTGCCGCGACCCGCTCCAGCGCGGGAGCGGAACGGCAGCGGGCCGCGCGTCGCGGATGCCGGGCATGTCGTCCGGCTCATGGTGCGGATAGCCCGCGCGCAGTGGCGTGGCCTGTACGGCGTCGAGCGCCGCCCAGGCGCGCTGCATCCACCGTTCATCGCGCGCTCCGCCGACGTGGCCGTCGACGCCGGGGGGGAGGGGAACCGCCATCAGTTTTTTCAGCGCCGGTTCGATGCGCGTCATGATGCGGCCCTCGTCCCGGGCCTGCTGGCGTTCCACATCCAGGTCGATGCCGGAGAGCCACCACTGCTTGTTGATCCATTGCTGGCGAGACGTCAGGTTCTGGTTCATGGGGCCGCTCCTCAGTGGAATCGCAGGGAGATGTCGGCTTCACGCAAGTGCCCGATCCCGCTGTGGACGAGGCGAAATGCATCGCCCGCGCGATCAATCCGCGTGATGGCCGCGACTTCGTAATGGACCCCCTCGGTGCGCGGGATGAGAAATCCGAACGCTTGGCCCAGCGGCGAACCATGAGTGACAATGGCGACATGCTCGCCGGGTGTGCGGCGAACGATCTCCCGCAGCGCATGGCCGACGCGATCCCACACCTCGCGCGATTCCGCCGCCTCGGGAAAACGTGCGTGGCGCAACGGTTCGTGCCGGAGATCCACGCGGGGGAACTGGGGCCGCGCCGCCGTTGCATCCGGCAGGTCCGGCGCCTGGGTGAACCAATCCGGGTTCAGCCACTCACTGAACGCGGGCTCGAGGCGGATCGGTAAATCCAGCGCCTCCGCGACCGGCGCGGCGGTCTGCAGCGTCCGCAGGAAGGGCGAACTGTAGAGCGCCGTAATGCCCTGGCCGCGCAACGCCCTCGCGACATCCGACGCCTGTCGGTGGCCCAGGGTGGAAAGTGGGGGATCGTGCGGCCGCGCCGCCCGCACCTTCCAGCCCGGATCGACGAAATCCTCGCGCTGGCCGTGCCGCACGAAATAGAACGATTGGCGGTCGTCGCTCATGACGCTGGGAAAAACTCCGCGTGATTCAGTCGCTGCGCATACGCCATGGCGTTTCCCCTCCCGGTTCGCTCCTCACCATGCACCGGCGCCCCGATCCTTGCCGCCGGTCGGATTTCCGGGCTGATGGAACGGGAGCGGGCGTTGGACAGGCGGGTCAGTTCACGCATCGTGGATCTCCTTCAGCGAAATGGGGCCGAACAAACCGCCCGCGCAGGTGCCCGCCCAGATGTTGCGGGTCGGGCTGTGCGCTTCAAGCCAGGGCGCCAGCGTATTGAAAACCGTAACTTCAATTTCGTTTGCGCCCGCGCGAAGCAACGAGCCGACGGCGAATCGGTAGGGGGCGAGGAAGCGCGCGCCCGCGGGCTCGCCGTTCACGCGCACCTCGGCCGTGCCGCGCACGCGGCCCAGGTCGAGCCAGGTCTGTCGCGCGGGCTGCGCGGCAAGCGTGACGTTCTGCCGGTACACCACGCCGCCGGAGTGGCACGCGAGGCCCTGCTCCGTCCAGTCGCCCGTCGTGATCCAGCCCGCGCCGGTGCGGTAGATAATGGGACCGTCCACCAGTCCTCCGCCGTGCCGTCCCGGCGTGGGTTCGAAGCGCGCCGCGATCCAGCGACGCCCCGGGCGGGCGGCATCCGGCAGTTTCACGCTTCCGCCTGCGTCGCGTGTCAATTCGCGTCCATTCATCCAGAAGCGGCACGGCGCGCTGGTGGGCACCTGCATGCTGTTCGCGCCCGGCGGCAGTTTCCACCACAGCCATTCCGCCTGCATCGCGCTGTTTGGCGCGGGCGACTCCGGGCGTATCGCGCGCACGACGCCCTCCGGCTGCGGACCCTCCAGCCAGGATGCACCGGGCAGCGGATGCGGCCGCCGCCAGAGGTGCGCCCATCCGATTTCCTTGAAGGGAATACGATGCAGCCGAACCGGTCTCATCCCGCCATGCTCACGCGCCACCTGCCAGCGCGCATCGCTCAACAAGCGCTCACCGCCATCGGTCAGTCCATCGACCAGCAAGGTTACGCGCTGACCGACATCGAGCACCTCGAGTTCCACGCGGTGTTCCCCGGCGGTCAGCGGGCCCGCTTCATAACGATCAACGCGCATACCGATCTTGTAGGGATCAAAGCCGCCCTGGCGGCCCACCTCGCGGCCATCAATCAGCAGGCGGCACGGCGCGTCGCATCCGACGTGCAGCCGCGCGCCGCTGACATCGCCGCGCACGGTCCATTCGGTCGCGAATCGTATTTGCGTATCGGCGCGGGGTTCACCCGGCGCGGTCATCCACTCCGGCCGCGCGAAGGCGTCCGGGTCATCCACGAGCGCCCAATAGGCGCGCAGGTTGACCGGTTCCTCCGGCGCCACCTCCCACGCGATTTCGTTGAGACCCGCCCGCAACTCAACCGGCGCAAGCCAGAGAAAGCCGGATGAATCCTCCGTGACGCAGTTCCCGTTGATCCATGCCCGCTTGCCGCCCGCCGATCCGATGGCGAGATGCGTGCGTGTGGGCCGCTCCATTCGCACCTGCGTATGAAAGCGCACGCCTTGTCCCGGCAGTGTGATGCCGAAGTGAATGAAGTCCTCGGCAATATGCCCCTTGGGACCCAGCGTTTCATTGTGTACGGGGTCCTTGTGGAGGCCGCGCGACAGCGAATAGACGACCTCCCGCGGATCCGCCGCCTCCAGGCCCCCCAGCGGCAAGGGTCCTGATTGCCAGCCGCGTCTGCCGAAGCTCGCGATGACCTCATCCGCCTGGTCGCGCGGCGGCGCGATGTGCCAGTTTTCGCGCGCGCCCTGGCCGGGTTCGGATTCAACGCGGTGCCGGAGCGACCAGGTTTGCACCGGGAATGATTCGGTTGTCGGCGGCATCGTGAAGTCGCCGTGGCGATTGTCGAGGGTTGGCACAAGTTCGGATTTCCACTCGTTGGAAAACGTCGCGGGCACGTTTTGCAGGCGTTGCAATTTTGGCGGCGGTTCACTGGTGCCGCGCGCTCCCGACCACGCGAGAACCTGAGCCGGGCCCGTGTCGAACGGCACGGTTGCGATCGTGCCGCCGCCCGTGCGCCGCCAGGAGACCGCGCGCCGCTCGCCCGAAAACGGGTCGAGCAGGAAGGGCGCGACGCCGGTGTCGCGGATCAGGACCTCCTGCGAGGTCGCGTAGCGGTCCGGTGAAAAGTCGTAGCCGCGGCGGGCCCACCATTCGCCCGGCGGCGGATGCACGACCGTGGCCATGCCGCGGCATGCGGTGACGAGCACGACGTGAAGTTCGTCGACGCGCCGGTGCAGCAGGGGTACGGACGCCTCGACGTGCGCGGGCTGCGCCGTGATATGCGTCTCGATATCCGCGCTCCCGCCGACCACGCGCGCATGCTCCGCGAGTGAATCCGGCGCAGCGTGGATGGCGAGCAATCGGCCCCCCGCGGCGGCGAACTCTTTCAGGCGTTGCGCCGCGGCGTCGGGCAGCTCGGTGAGCGCGGGCAGAATCACCGTGGAGAAGGATTCCCCGCCGATCGCCAGCCGCCCGTCGCGTACCACGGCGCGCGCGATGGAGTCCTCATCCAACGCGTCATAGTCGCGGTTCCACTGGTCGAGCAGGCCCGGTTGGAAGCGCTGCCAGATCATGGACCCGGTGAGTTCGTTCCACGTTTCCTGCGCGCGTCGGGCCTCCGGCGTGGATCCGTCCAGGGCCAGGCCCGCCTGCACGGTGCTGGTGGGAAACACGATGGCGATGTCGCACACATGATGTCCACGCGAGAGCAGCCAGCACAGGCGGGCGATCGCGTCGGCGAAGAGCGGATAGTGTTTCCAATACGGCTGCCGCCAGCAGGTGGACGGCGCGGCCCATTCCCACCATCCGCCGCGTGTGCTGTAATAGTCGGCGTGCGGCGCGTAGAGCGTGACGCCTGCGCGCAGCCAGGGCAGCAGCCAGTCGAACGTCTCCTCCAGTGTGCCGCCCCAGCCGGTGGAGTGGAAGGCCTCGAGCCAGACGCGAGGACGTCCGTACAGGTGGGCCAGCGAACTGTGCAGTTTGGCGTGGCCGTCATGGTCGCTGCCGGGCGCGCTGTACCAGCGGTGCGTGCGCGCATAGTCCGCGTATTGTTCCGTGCTGCCCACGGGCGAGGCGGCGCGGGCGGGCGATTGCTGGTCGCAACCGCACAGGAGTCTGTGTTCTTCGTGCCAGGCGGCCAGCGGCTTGAAGAACGCCTCCTCCGCGAGGATGGCCCGCACGCGATGGTAGTCGAGACGCACGCGCGCCGCGTCCGGATCATCGCCCATCCACAGCGCGTCGAGCCGGTCGAGAATCGAGTATCCGGTGCGCGCCCGGAATGCGTCCGCGAAACCGCGACTCCACATTGGCACGTTCGGCAACTCGTCCTGGAAGGAGCCCGCGATGACGTTGCCGAGATAGTGGCCGGCCCGCCGTTCAAATTCCCCGTGGATCGTGTCGAGCAGGGCGGAGCAGGCGTCGGGGTTCAAATAGTCAAACCCGCGCTCGACGGTGCACGCGAGGTGCGCGCGCAGGCGGGCCAGCGGTCGTGCGCGCGGCGGGGGCTCGGCCTCCAACGGTACGCGTTCGAGCGCCTGGCCAGCCCAGTCCGGATGATGCATCACGAGGCGGCCCTGAAAATTTGCGCCCGAAAAGCCGATCTGGTCGTAAAACCAGATGTGCATGCCGAGCCGCTCCGCCTCCGCGCAGGCCGCGAGGAACGTGCACCACCACGCCTCGGAGAAAAACGGCGGATCATCCGCGTCGCACCCGTGCATCGGTCCGGCCGCGGCGAGGTTCAACACGATCAGGTTGTACACGCCGCCCTCGGCGTACCGCTCCATCTGCCAGCGCAGCCGCTTCACCTCGACGCGTTCGCCGCTCCACCACCAGGTGGGTACGGGCGAAAATGCGCGTGGCGGTCGCCGGAATTGCTCGAACAGGTTTTGTGGCGGGGTGGACGACACCAGTTGCTCCGAACACCGGCGATCCTAGTCGGCTTCCCCGACCACCACCAGCGCGGAGGCACGCGGCACCGTGATGCGCAGGGTGCGCGCGAGCGGCGGTCCTTCGCGTTCCGAGATGCGCACGTTGTAGGCGCTGCGATTGTGCGTGCGGGGATCCTCGTGGGTCAGCGCGACGATGCGCGTGGGCTGGCGGCCGGCTTCCGGCAGATCGACCTGGATGGGCCGCGCGTGCTCAAAATCGCGATTAATCAACACGATGCTGTAGCGCTTGTCGTCGCGAAACACGTGACAGGCGGACAACGGGATGCCTTTTCGGCCGATCACGGTCTCGGGTTTGTTCCTGCCGTCGTTCGTCGTCCGCATGATTTCCTTATCCGGCACGTCCACGGCGACCCCGTCCACCCGCGCCACGCGCAGGAGGTCGCCGCGCGCCTCCCGGTTCACCATCTGTAGCGCGAGCCAGGACGGGTAGGGGATCAGGTCAATCGGGTTGTTGTGGGACGACCAGTGCGAGCCGCTCTTGAACTTGTAGTAGCCGAGCGGGGCGACATCGAGGGCCATAAACTGCATGAAGCAGTCGAGGGTGGCGGTCCCCATCACCAGCGATTTGCCGATGTTTTCGTCGTCGTCGGATGGCGGCCGGTTGGGGCCGGGCAGGGAGTAGCCGGGACCGCCCTCATAGATGGCCAGGCCCTTGGCGGTGGAGGAGGGGCGGTGCGCGAATTCCTTGAGCAGCCGGTCTCCGAACGCCGTATCCTTCTTTGCCGCCTCGAGGAACGGTTGGGGCAGGCTGGTTTCCATTTGCTGCACCATCAATTGGCGCACTTTCGGGTCCTCCGCCAGCGCCGCGGCCGGCGCGGTGTCGCCCAGGGCCGCGCTCAACATGGCGGTGAGGAGCAGTTGGCTCTCCTGACTGAGGGTGCCTTTCATCTGCGCGGCCAGCCGATCATAGCGGCCCAGCAATTCGCTGCGCACCCCGGCGGGAACCATATTGAGGAGGAGGGAGGTGTCCTGCTCCCCGGAGAATGATGCCGTGCCGCTGAAAAGCTGGACCATATGCGTGCTGAACCCGGCCGCGGCGTCGCGCGCGACCGTTTGGAACAGGTTGTTATCCTCCGCGAGATATCCGACCACGTCGCGCGCGAATGCGGGGTGCAGCTTCATCGCCATCATCAACTGCTCCACGCGTCGCGCCGTTGGTTCGCCGAACATGGACATGATGGCGTAGTCCAGCTGGCGCAGTCCGTGGCGCAAGCGTTCATCCACCGCAAGGGCGAGCAGGGCATCCGTGAAGGCCGGATCGTGAGCGCGCGCCGCATCGGTGATCGCGTCCCGCAGTTTTTGGTTCAGCAGGTTGGTGATGTTGTAGGTGAGCTTTTCGCCGTTCGCCGCGAAAGCTTCAAGATCCGCGCGCGCGCCGCCGGTGGCAAAGTCGCCCTCCAGCCAGGCCGCGATGAGTGCGGAATTGGTCTTCATCAACGGGAGCAGCCGGCTTGGCGCGTTGGGGTCGGCGAGCCCCTCGCAGAGCGAAAGCAGAAGTTCGTTGTCGGGCAGGCGCAGCGCGGCGCGTGCTTTCGGCTGCAGCGACGGAACGGTGGCCATCACGGTGTGGGAAACGGCCCAGAAGACGCGCTCCATCTCTTTTCGTCGGTGATTCAACACGCTGCGGATTGAGCCGTTGAAGTTGGTGTCCAGGGCCCAGAGGCCGGCGACGGATTCCGCGGTGGTCGGTGCGGCGGGCGGAGCCAGTTGCTCGTCCTTCCAGCGAACCCAGCGCGGTTCAAATGTCGCGAGTCCTTCAGCCCGCATCGCGGGTTGGTCGCGCAGGACTCCGCAGAGCGCGCGCGTCAGCCCGGGGTCCAACACGAGGGCCTGCACCATCTTGCGCCCGAACTCAATCGGGGTGGTGAACAGCTTGTCCTGAAAAACATCCGCCGTCGCGCCCTGTTCGGAAGCGAGGGCCGATGCGCCCGCCTCCCAGCCGCCGAAATAGCAGGCGAGGTCGACGCGATCGGCGTGCCGGCTGTTGCTCGCCACGCGGTGCGTCCAGCCCCGTGGCTGCACCGCGTTGTCCCAGCCATTCGCGATCATTTCGAACTTCTTCGCGTCATAATGGGCGGACGATTTCAGATCGCGGAACTGGCGATCCGCGAAGGCCGCGTAGACCTCGGGCTGCCCCGACAGGTTTTTCGGCATGATCGAATTCCACATTTCGTTGCCGCATTCCAAATGGATTCTAGTGAACGCCGTGGTCCAGGGTTCCCGGCGCCCGTCCTGCGCGCGCCGTCGCCCGTGGCCGATATCCGGCGGGCCGGCGAGGTATTCCATGAGTTGAAGATGCTCCTCCCGCGTGAAGTAGGGGTTCAGGATCAACCACGGGTCGGCGCCCGTCTCCTTGCAGAGTTCCAGCGCTTGCGCCAGGGAAACCGGGGGGAGTCGATCGGACTTCTCATGGCGGCCGAGGGCGGGCTGCGCAAATCCACCTGCGAGCCATGCTTCAAGCGTGGGCGCGGTGAGGCCTTCCCAGAGGCGGATGACCCCGGGCTGAAACTCGCGCAGGACGTCCTTCACATACGGCATGATCGCATGCGGTTCCACGTCGGTCTGCCAGACCAGCAGATTGTCCATCCACAGCGTGCCCGGCGAATACCCGGCCACCGTGAGGCGGCTGCCGTCGTTCTGCCGGTTCGGCAGGGGGCGCTCCGGCTGATCCACGGGAAGGTCGAATTCATACTTCTTCCACTCCGTGCCCACCTCGACCACGTGCGTGGTGAAGCATCCGAATTGGATTTTCGCGCGCGGGTCGGCCATGCCTTCCTGACGCAGCCATACCTGGGCCCGGTACTGTTTGCCGGGCATGAAGCGCAGGTGAATGTGCGGCTCGTCGCTGTTGTTGATGAGGAACCAATGCCAGGGGCCGGCCGGTTTTTCCGGCGAGGCCTCGATCAGGTCCATCCGCAGGCTGGCCGTACTGCCGCCCTCCGGCGCAAACGTGTTGGTATCAAAGCGCCAGTTCAGTTTGCCGGTGAAGTTGCAGTAGCCGTCGAGCCGGAAGTTGCTCCCCCACGCATCCTCCAGCAGGGCCGGCCGGATGTGCGGTGAGAATTCGGTGCGCCGGTCGTTGAGCACATAAAAGTCACCGGGCTGGATCGCGGGCCCCGCCTCGGCGAGCCACAGGATTTCGTCCGATTTTTCGCCCGTCTCCGGATCTTTCCCGGTGACGCTTCGCGTGACCCGCGAAGTGCGCAGCTGCGTCATCACGCCGCCCTCGATGCGATAGAAGCGGATCTCCGCGCCATCCCAGAAACCGGATCGCGCGCAGTCCCAGAACGAGAATCCCGGGGCCGACTTGTGTTGGGCGAAATCCACGCCGCCGCCGTCGCACTGCCCGGCATATTGCAGGAGCATGGGTTCCAGGCTGTTGAAGAGGTTCCAGGCGTTGACCCGCTGGTCCACATTCCATGGCGCGAACGAGCCGAACGTCACGTTCACGCCGAAACGTGGCGGATGCTTCAATGCCACGCCGTCCTCCACCCGGTAGTGGTCCTGCGCAAGCCCGGCAGCGGGTTCCGAGGCGGATGCCGACGAACCGGCCAGGCCCATTCCAAGGAGTGTTATGAACATCATGGTGTTGCGCATGGGTGCCTTTCTGCGTGCGCAGATTCCCGGTTCAATCCCGGAAATTGCCGCGGACCAAACTGCTGTAACTCCGGTTTTCCACGTGCCCATCATAGAAAAGGACGTTGGCCGTGGCGTTCGCCAATTCGTCCAGCGTGGGGGCGGGGGTTGGAATATCCGTTTCGCCCGGACGGCTGCGTGGATGCCGGAACTCCATGTTCACCGTATTGATGCCCGCCACCGGCCCCCAATACACCTCACGGTCCGAGCCGGAGCCCCAGCCCGTGGTCTCCCCGAGCAGGATCACCTGGCTGCGCCGCGCGATGGCTGAATACGAGTAGGGGAGCGCATTGCCATACTCCGAAGGGATCGAGTGGATGTTGATGCCGTAGCTGCATTTGACATCGAGATTATACGCACCCTTGAAGCGGCGATCCGCCGGGCAGCGCCAGACCGAATGCCGTTTCGTTTCCTTCGCCTGGATGTATGGCGCGATGAAATCCGAAAACTGCGGGTAGCCCACCGTGGCCCCGTTGATGACCCAGTTGGTGGGATCCTTCGGGGGCATCATCCCGCCGTTTTCCTGCACATACGCGATCACGCCCACTCCGACCTGGCGCAGGTTGGACTGGCAGGTGGTCAGCCGCCCCGCGGTCATCGCGGATTGCAGGGCTGGCGAAAGCAGCGCCAGCAGGCCGCCCAGAACGGCGACCACCACCAGCAGTTCCACCAGCGAGAAGCCCGCGCGGCGCTTCGCCGAATTCCTTGAAGCCCATGTCATGCGTTTCACGATATGCGGGTTTGGCCCATATGTAAAGGATTACACCGGGCGACGTCCGGGCGCGGGCCGGAGCGGGCGATCCCGCGAAATCATCCGATGTATTCGATTTCATACGCATCTTGCGTTCGTCATAATCTTTCATTAATTTACATCCCATGCGCACTCACGCGAAGCGAGCCACCATTTTCGACATCTGCAAGGCCGCCGGGGTCTCGTCGGCGACCGTGTCGCGCGTGATCAACGACAGCCCGCTCGTGCATGAGACAACGCGGCGGCGGGTTCGGAGCGTCATCCAGAAACTGGGCTACCGCCCGAGTCATGCGGCGCGCATGCTGATCGGCCGGCGATCCGACACGCTGGGCGTCATTTTCCCGGAGATGGAAAGTTTCTTCCACGCCGAGGTGCTGGCCGGCATCGACCAGGCCGCCGAGGAGGCGGGCTTCCACGTGCTCACCGCCTTTGTGCATCGCGGGCGCACGGCGCCGGACCTGATCCGCCGCTTCGTGGAGGAGCGGCGCGTGGATGCGGCGATCTTCCTCAATATCCAGGTGAATACGCCCGGTTCACTCCGGGATGTGCTGCGCGGCGGACTGCCGATCGTCCTGCTCGACCGCTTCGTGGACAAGCTGCCCTGCGTGGCCATTGACAACCCGCTCGGCGCGCGGCTCGCCGTCGAACACCTGCTGCGCATCGGCCATCGTCGCATCGCCTTCCTGCGGGGGCCTTCGGAAAATTATGACGCCGCGCAGCGGCTCGCCGGCGTGCGTGCCGCGTTGAAGCGGGCCGGCACGTCGCTGGACCCGGCGCTGCTCTGGTCCGGTGACTTCAACGAGGAGAGCGGCGCCGCGGCCATCCGCCGGTGGGCGGCCGCGCGTCAGCCTTGGCCTGACGCAATCCTGGCCTGCAACGACACCATGGCGATCGGCATGCTGATGGCGCTGCGCGAGCTCGGGGTGGGCGTGCCGGGGCGGGTGGCCGTCATGGGGTTTGACGACGGACTGGGCGCGAACTGGCTCGACCTCACCACCATTCGCGTCCCGCGCCGCGAACTTGGCATCCAGGCCGCACGCATGGCATTGAGCCTCGCCCGCGGTGAAAGGTCCGAGCCCTTCCAGCTTCGTGTGCCGGTGGAACTCGTCGTCCGAAAAACCTGTGGAGCGCCCACGCGCGGCTGACCGCGCAGCCTGCCGCAACGCTCAGGTCCAGTTCACCTCGACGAGCACCGTTGTTCCGGCTGCCGCGAGCGGAACCCGGTCGCCGTCCAGCCGCGCGCCGCCGACCGTCAGTACGGCGGACGACTTCGTGCCCGTGCGCGGACTTACGCGGATGTCGTACGTCGCGCCCCGGAACCTGCGGGTGATCCGCACGCCGAACACGCCGGGCGGCAGGCACGGATGCACGCGCAGCCCGTCAAAGTCCGGTTTGATGCCGAGCAGCCCCTGCGTGGCCACCACCCACGACCAGGCCGCGGTGCCGGTGAGCCACGAATTCTTCGCTTCACCTGGCCGCGCCGCGTCGCGCCCCGCCGTCATTTGCGCGTAGACGTATGGTTCGCAGCGATAGGTCTCGATCTGGTCCAGCTTGGCCGACGGGCAGATCGACAGGTAGTACTCCATCGCCCGCTCCGCCTCCCCGATCAGGCACCAGCCGAGGTGGATCCAGGTGTTGTTGTGGCTGAAGATGCCCGCGTTTTCCTTGTAGCCCGGCGGATAGCTCGAAACCTCGCCCAGCTCCGGATGATAGCGGCTGTAGGCGGGCTGCTGCAGCACGATGCCGTTCGGCGTGTACAGGTGCTCGTGCACGCTCTCCAGCGCCTGGCGCGCGCGGCCGTTGTCCGCGCCCGCGCCGCCCAGCACGCACCAGCCCTGGCTCTCGATGAAAATCCGGCCTTCCTCACAGCTCCGCGAGCCGACCTTGTTCCCGGCCGCGTCGTACGCGCGCAGGTACCAGCCGCCATCCCAGGCCTCGCGCTCGATGGCGGCCAGCATCTCGCGATGCGTCGCGAGGAGACGTTCCGCGTCGGCCGGCCGTTTCAGCCACGAATAGAGCGCCGCCAGGTCGCGGGCCGCGTAGAGGAAGAGCCCCGCGATCATGACCGATTCCGCCTGCGAGCCGGTGACGTCGCCCGCGGTCTGGAAAGATTCGTTCGGCTCCTTCGAAAAACAGTTCAAGTTCAGGCAGTCGTTCCAATCGGCATGGCCGATCAACGGCAGCCCGTGCGGGCCGCGCTCGCGCAGCGTATAGGCCATGCTCGTTTCGAGGTGGTGCAGCAGCGTGTCGCGGCTGCCCGGCCGGTCCGCGTAGCCCACTGCCTCGTCGAGGATCGTGGCGTCCCCCGTCTCCCGGATGTAGGCGCAGGTGCTGAGGATCAGCCACAACGGATCGTCGTTGAACCCGCCGCCAATCTCCGCGTTGCCCTTCTTCGTCAGCGGCTGGTACTGGTGGAAACAGGTGCCGTCCGCCAGTTGCGTTGCCGCGATGTCGAGGATGCGCTGGCGGGCGCGGTCGGGAATCATGTGCACGAAGCCGAGGATGTCCTGGTTGCTGTCGCGATAGCCCATGCCGCGTCCAATGCCGGTCTCGAACAGGCTCGCCGAGCGCGACAGGTTGAACGTCGCCATGCACTGGTACGGATTCCACGTGTTGACCATGCGCTGGAGATGCTCGTTCGCGCCCTCGACGCGGAACACCGCGAGCATCTCGTCCCACCGCGCCCGCATGCGCGCATACGCCGCCTGCACGGCGCCTGGACGGCGGTAGGCCTCCAGCACCGCGCGCCCGGCGGACTTATTCGCCACGCGCGGCGCTGTAAATTTTGGTTCCGGTTGCTCGCAGTAGGCGAGCAGGAAGGCGAATTGCTCCTCCGCGCCCGGCGCGAGGTCGAGGTCCAGTTGGTGCGCGCCGACCGGGTTCCAGCCGTGCGCAATGCTGTTGCGGCAGGCGCCCGTGAAGGGGACGGCGGCTTCGTGCAATCCGTTGTGCACGCCGACGAAGACATCGCGGTCGGTGTCGAATCCCTGCACCGGTCGCGTGCAGGTGAACAGGGTGTAGTGATTGCGCCGCTCGCGGTATTCCGTGAGGTGGTAGATCGCGCCGTCCTCCACCTCGACCTCGCCGATGGAGTAGGTGCGCTGGTAGTTTGTCGCGTCGTTGTTCGCCTCGAACAGGCAGAACTCCGCGAAGCTGAACAGCCGGATCTGCTTCCGCGTCGAAGCGGTGTTGCGAACGGTCACCGCCCAGATCTCCGTATTCTCGCCGGGCGGAATGAAGCAGCACTGCTCGACCGATATCCCGTTTTTCCCGCCCGTGATGCGCGTGTAGCCGAGCCCGTGGCGGCATTCATAATGGTCGAGTGCGGCCTTGACCGGCTTCCAACCCGGGTTCCAGACCGTATCGCCGTCCCGCACATAGAGATACCGCCCACCCAGGTCCATCGGCATGTTGTTGTAGCGATAGCGGGTGAGCCGGCGCAGCTTCGCGTCCTTCCAGAACGTGTAGCCGCCCGCGGTGTTGGTGCAGAGGCCGAACAACTCGTCCTGGCCCAGGTAGTTCAGCCAGGGCAGGGGCGTGTCGGGCCGGGTGATCACGAACTCGCGCGCCGCATCGTCGAAATGACCGAAGGACATGGGCTTCTCCTGTTTCTGAACCGGTTGTGATGGATGCCGCGCTCCGCGCGGCGTTGCCCAAATATGATCAAAATATCAAATTGACAACGTTTACATTTGCCGGTATCTGTCATTTCAATCATCAAGTCAACAGGAACCGCCCGATCGGGATCGACGCCCGCCACGCGGTTCAAACCGGGGTGGAAGTCGACATGAAAAAGGGAATGCTGGCGCTGTTGGCGGTCCTCCTCTTCTCCGCGTTGAACGCGCGGGCCATCCTCGTGGCCTACGAAGGGTTCGACATCACGCCGGGAGCGGGGGCGCTGGCCGGCGCGAGCGGCGCAACGAGTTTCGGATGGACAAACGTCTGGTCGACGGGCGTGGCCAACAATGTCGTTTCAGAGAGCCTCGGCTACATCAACAACGGGGTGCTCAACACCGTTGGCGGCGCAGCGCAGCTGACGGTTGCGGGCGGCGGGAGCTTCCGCCATTTCACGCCACCTTACAGCACGGGTACGGGGACGTACTGGATCAGCTTCATCGCCGTGGTGCGCACCAACTCGAGTTACGCGGGGTTGTCCCTGGTGAATGCCTTCAACGAGATGCTCTTCGTCGGGGATCTGAATAGCGGCACCAACTGGGGCGCCCAGGCCTACGGGACCAACGCGATCATCACGAACACGACCCTGGCGGTGACCAATGCCGCCTTCATCGTTATACGGGTCGACTTCAACGTCGGCGGTGGAGCCCTTGACGATACACGAATCTGGATCAACCCGGACCTCAGCGCAGGGGTTCCGGAGAACGGCGCGGCCTCGCTGAATCTCCTCGGGGTCAACCTCAGCGGCGATGGGAACGCCCGGTTCGGACGCATTCGGATACAGCAGGGCACCGCTGGCAGCAACGCGGTGTTCGACGAAATTCGCATCGGCACCACGTGGGAATCCGTCACGCCCCTGGGCGGTTCCTATACGCCGCCCGAGCCCGCGAGTTTCAGCGTGCTCGGCATGGGCAGCGGCGCCGTCCTCGTCACCGTGTCGAACCTCACCGTGGGCGCGACCAACGACTTGCAGCGCACCTACGACCTCGCGGGCGGCGTGTGGGAGACGGCGACCACGTTCGTCGCCGAGTCCGCCATCAGCAATCTCACGGATGCGGTGGGCGCGAGCAACGCGGTCCTGTACCGCGTCACGAGCTACTGAGCGGGCGTGCCGAAGGTTTTGATGAGGCGGGCCGGGTTTCCGGCCACGACGCCGTGCGGTGGAACGTCCCGTGTCACCACCGCGTGCGCGGCGACGACGGCGTGATGCCCCACGGTTACGCCTTTCATGATGAGCGCGCCCATGCCGATCCAAGCATGGTCCTCGATGCGCACCGGCGCGCGCCGCTGGTGTTCCGGCAGGTCGGGAAGGCGCCGGTCCACCGCGTGTCCGTCGCAGTCCATGATCACCACGCCGGGGCCAAAAAGCACGCGGCTGCCGATGGTGACGCCGATCTGCGATACGATGGAGGTCGCGCTCAATTCCGTTTTCGGCCCGACCTCAATGCGCCCGCATTGGTCGGGTTCCGTCCCCCAACGCACCAGGGTCAGCCGCACCGGCCCGTGGGGGAAAGGCGATACGCCCCCGCTGTTCAATCCGCAACCGGAGTGAAAAATGAGCCGACCCTGAAACGGCCCGAAGTCGAAGGGCTGGTCGTCCTTTTGGAACCGGTCCGCCAGCGTGAGTTGGGGGACGCCGGTGGAATAGAACCCTTCCGGCAGAACGGCGCCTGCCTGCTTGAGTACCGAGATGGCTTCACGATTGGCCGCCTGCCACTGTTCGGGCGGATAGGCCGCGGATTGAAAATAGCTCATGACTTTCGTCCTCCTGTGCCCGCGCATTGTAGGCGCGCCCCGCCGCGTGGCAATACGTACGCCATCCGGGCGAGTACGTTTCTTCCGCCGCGAATGTCCAGCGTATGCCGCGAGTGGACCAGCAACGGCTTACGAAGCGCGAACCGCGACCGCGGAAAAGGCGGGGAGGACTCCGCTGTGCAGCGCGCCGAACAGCGGGGTGCCGGCGAAGCGATCCGCGTGGCGCAAGCGGCGTGGGTGCGGGCCGAGGTTGACCGCGCAGGCAATGGAGGACTTCCCAAGTTTGCGTTCAAACGCCACGACCGAGCGCTGGCTGGGCTGGCAGTCCTCGCCCGCGTCGATCAGCGCGAATCCGCCGCGCACGAACTCCTTGTTCCTCGTTCGCAGTCGGATCAGATCCTGGAACAACCGGTATATCGCGGCACGCTCCTCGGGATCGCGCGCGAAGGAGTTGCCCTCGAATTCGACGGACTCCTGTTCGCGCACGTGGTCCGCGCATTGGATGCGGCGGCGCTTGCCGATGGGGTTCATCCGGTCGTGAATCGGCGGGCGGTTCACCGCGCCGAACTCCTCGCCGGTCAGGATGAACGGCAGTGTGCGCGGCGCCATGAAGACCAGCATGTTGATGGCCTTCGTTGCCTCGGGGCCAAACAGGTAGAAGCCCCGCCCCTCATCGTGGTTGTCGGAATAGCGGGCCACGAACGGAGCGCCGTGTTTTTTGTATTTCTCCTCGTAATTCAGGAGCGCGCGCTCAAACGCACCGGCGATGCCTCCGTGGAGGAAGGCGTCGTAACGATCCTTGAAGTCGTGGTTCCCGGACAGGCCCGCCGCGGGCACGATCGTGGATTTCCCGTCCTCCGTGATGCCGTAGAAATTGGCGCACACCTTGTAGAAGTCGTCGTCGTACGCCGCGTTGATGCCGCGGTCGAAGAGGTCGACGTTGTTCGCGATGCCGTAGCACTCGGCGAGGAACAGCAGTTCGCGCCCGGCGTGACACGCGCGCAGGTCCGGCATCGCCTCGTCCCAGTAGGACTTGTCGTTGATGAAATGCGCCATATCGAGGCGGAAGCCGTCGATGCCGTCCGGTTGGCCGTCCGCGTCCGGGCCGAGGAAACTGAGCCAGTAGTCGTAGATCGCCGTCATCTCGCGTCGCAGCGCGGGTTGCGTGTAGTCGAGCTTCGCGGTATCCGACCAGTCACAGTCGTAGAAGACCTCGCCGTTTTCCTTCTTCACGTAGAACTCGGGATGCGCGTCGATCCACACGTTGTCGCGGCTCGTGTGGTTTGGCGTGATGTCGAAGATCACCTTGAAGCCGGCCTTATGCGCCCTGCGCACGAGGTCTTTCATCTCGTCCAGTGTGCCGTATTCCGGCTCAATGGCCTTGAAGTCGCGAATCGAGTAGGGCGACCCGATGCCCTTGCGGAACGCGTGGCCGATGGGGTAGGGCGGCATGAAATAGAGCACATTCGCGCCCAGTTTCTTGATCACCGCGAGATTTTTCGCGACGTAGGCCAGCGGCGACTCCGCCAGCGATTTCTCCTTCGCCGCTTCTATCGCGTTGCGCGGCTCCCGCGCCGCCAGCCCGCGCAGGTTGATCTGATAAATGACCGAGGACGCAATCCAGTGCTTCATAGTCCGCACACGCTACCTTTTCACTCGCCCCCGGACAAGCATGGAGCCGGACCAACCATTGCAACCGAACCACCTATTCTTCGTCCAATCATTCACGTTGCGCCCCAGAAAGGGGTCAGTACTATTTATTTACAATATAGGATGGCATCTGTCGCAAATTGTAAATAAATAGTACTGACCCCTTTCTGGGTCTTTCTGGGTTTAGTACAGGCGTTGATGGTCGGCGAGCAGGCGTTGCTTCAGGGCGGCATAGCTCACGTCCTGGACGGGGGTATCGCCATCAAGGGCGAGGACGGCGGCGGTGGCGGCGCTCTGGCCCAGGACCATGAACACCGGTTCCATACGGATTGAACCGAAGGCGATGTGACTGGCCGAAAGACAAACCGGCACCAACAAGTTTCGCGCTTCCGACCGGCGGGGGGTGATGGAGCGGTAGCTGATGGGATACGGCGGAAAGCCGCCGACTTCAATGTTGCCCTCGTTTCGGACATGGACGTTCGCGTCCACGTAGCGCTGGGTGTTGTGTGAATCCATGGTGTAGGCCCCCATCCCGATTGAGTCGGCGACGGGCTCATGCTGCCAGCAATGGTGCTCCGTCATGATAAAATCGCCAACCATGCGCCGCGCTTCCCGGATGTACAGCTGCTCCTGCCAGCCGCCGCCTTCCACGAATTCATCCCTGCACATACCCCACCGCGCAACTTCGCGGCGGATATGCCCGGGAACCCGCGGTTGGTTGGCCAGCGTCCACATCAGGCCCTGCTGGTAGAGGCGATGGCGCGCCACGATGCGTTCCCGCCCGGCGTAACTGGCCTCTGGATAGGCATGGTTCTGGCCGATGAAATCGGTCGAAAAGCCCGTCTTGTTGTTGGTGTCCGTTTTGCGGTTGGGCATGGATGAGTTGATCCAGGGCAATTCGTGCTCCCCGGCTTCAAAGTTGCGAAGGAGCAACTCGAACCACGACTCGTCGTAACCATCCGGCTTGTGGAAGGGAATGCGATTCTCCGGATGATCGGTCAGGCACATCCGGAAACAGTAGGCCTGTACGCGGCAATCCCCCGTGCCTTCTTCGCCGGGTCCCGTGCGATCGATAAACGGCAGCAGGCCGCTGGCGGGGTTGCCCGGTATCCGGAAGGGATCAATACCCGGAACCAGGTTGTGGGAGGTTGCCCTGCGCGCCTGCACGCCGTTGAGCGTCTCGCCATATTTCGCGTTGGCTTCACGGCCCACGGTGTAGTCGACGCCCGCCGTGGCCATGAGATCGCCCTCGTAGGTGGCGTCGATGAACATCCCGCCGGCAAAGACACGGCCGGACTCCATGGTGATCGAGACCATGCGCGCGCCGTCCATCTTCACGCCGCGTTCACGATCCAGGCGCTCGCGATACACGATGTGCAACCCGGTTTCAGCGATCCAATCGTGATAGACACGCAGCGCCGCGCTCGGCTCAAACGTCCACATCGAGGTCTCGCCCTCGGCGGTACGGGTCTGTCCGCTGTCCCGGTACTCATCGCGCCGCTGCCAGGTCCACGCCTCCGGTCCAGCGTAGTGCGCCGCGATCCGTTCATAAAAACGACGCGACAATCCGCCGATGACCTGCTTGTTTCCGATGTCCGTTTGTCCCAACCCTCCGGTCGTCAGTCCGCCGACGCGGCCGGAGGGCTCGATCACAACGACCGATTTGCCCATCGCCCGGGCTTGAATCCCGGCGATGATCCCGGCGCTTGTCGCCCCGTAAATCACAATGTCTGTCATATGCGTTTTATCGGTGTGCATTGTTGTTCCCGCTGCACCGTCACGTTGCCCCAGTCCGTATCCAGGTTGATTGAATCCAAGCCGATGCGGCCCTTTGGTTTCTCGCCGCTCACAAGATCGAGGGATGCTGGTCCGTTTTCTTCGGCAATCTTGATGCTGGTCAATTGACTTATTGGGAGCTCCAGGTTGGCGTAGGACGTCTGCACGGGAACCGCCGCGATGCGTGGAACCCCGATAAAGCGCGACCCATCCACCAAATCCAACACAACGCGGAGTTGCTCTGGTGTCTGATTGCTGCTCCCGGCACCAGCCCATGCCACGCCAACAAGTGCCATTGCCGCAATGAGTGCCATTCTCTTCATGCTGCCTGCTTCCTGGTAAGCCAATTCAACTCTTGCCGCCCCGTGAATGCGGGATGCCAGGAAACCGGGGGGAGGAGCAGTCCGTGAACATTGGCTTGTTACGCCGACCACCGTAGGCGGGTGGGAGCGTGGGTTCAAGCGAAAGGGCGGTTGCGCGCCGGCTTGTCGGACGGGCGGGGCGGGGTAGACTGCCGGGATGGCGGTGGACTCAACACGGATCAAGGCGCGGGCGTTGGAACTGGGCTTCGATGTCGCGGGTGTCGCGCGGGCTGGGCCTGCGCCGCGCGCGGAGCGCTTCCGCGATTGGCTGGCGGCGGGGCGGCACGCGGACATGGCGTGGCTGGCGAAGGAGCCGGAGCGGCGGAGCGATACGACGCGCGCAGTGCCCGGCGCGAAGTCGGTCATCAGCGTTGGCCTCGCCTACTTCATCGCCGATCCGCCGGCGGCGGTGTGGGACGACCCGCTGCGCGGCCGCATCGCGCGCTACGCATGGGGGCGCGACTACCACGACGAACTGCTTCCGCGCATGCGCGAACTCGCGGCGTGGATTGAAGCGGAAACCGGCCGGCCCATCGTGAACCGCGCGTACGTCGACACGGGGCCCGTGCTGGAACGCGAATGGGCGGCGCAGGCCGGGCTCGGATTCATCGGGAAGAACACCCTGGTCATTCATCCCGAATGGGGCTCGTACCTCTTCCTCGGCGAATTGCTGTTGGACCTCGAACTCGAACCCGATGCGCCCGTCGATGAGCGCGTCGGCACCTGCGGAAGCTGCCGCCGCTGCCAGGACATCTGCCCGACCCACGCCTTTCCCGCGCCCTACATCCTCGACAGCCGCCTCTGTCTTTCCTACCTCACCATCGAACATCGCGGCGCGATCCCCGAAGCGCTGCGCTCCAAAATGAAAAACTGGATTTACGGGTGCGACGAATGCCAGAGCGTATGCCCGTGGGTGAAGCAATTCTCGAAACCCGGCCGCACGCGTTTTCTGAATTACGACCCGGATTTCGCGGCGCCCCGGCTCACGGACCTGCTGGCGCTGGACGACGCGGGCTTCCGCGAGCGCTTTCGCAAAACGCCGATCCCGCGCACGAAGCGGCGCGGCCTGCTGCGGAACGTGTGCGTCGCGCTCGGCAACTCGGCCCGTCCCGAGGTGATTCCCGCGCTTGAATGCGCCGCGCGCGATCCCGAACCGCTCATCGCCGAACACGCGCAGTGGGCGATCGACCGGCTGCGCGATGGCGGGTGAATTTTACAGGGTCTGTAATTTACAGACGTTGTAAGCGCGCAAAAAAGGTTTTACAGACGTTGTAAATTTTCCGGCGCGGCGGGGGGCGGCGTCCACCGCCAGGCCAATACGGTGATGGCGAGCAGGCCGAGGTTGCGGGCGATGTTGAGCCAGGACATGGCGTCGCCGCCGCTGGCGACGGAGAAGCAGCCGCAGGCGATGTCGACGCCGCGGTGGAGGTTGATGCCCATCGCGCCGATGAACAGGAGCAGCATCGCCGCGACGGCGAGCAGCGCGCCGCGACGGAACCGCGTACCGGCCACGAGCGCGAGCGCGCAAACGGCCTCGAACCACGGCAGGTACACCGCCGCGATGTTGACGAGCGCGTCGGGCAGGAGGTGGTAGCGATAGACGGCTTCCGCGAAGGCGGCGGGATCAGCGATCTTTGGGACGGCCGCCAGCGCGAAGACGGCGGCGAGGAGGCCGCACATGATCCATACGGCGACGGGACGCCACGGGGCGGGTGTGCAGCAGGAGTTCATCGTTCGACCGGGAGGCCCGCCTCCTGCCAGGCGTGGTAGCCGCCGACGTAGAGCACGAGGTTGGTGTGGCCCTGTTCGCGCAGGAACAGGCAGAGGTTGAGCGATTCGTCGCAGGTTTTGCCGGAGCAGTAGATGAGGAGCGTCTGCCCCGGTGTGAAGAGGTCCGCGAAGAGCGGATAGATTTCCGTGCGCTGGCTGTCGGGCAGCGAGAGGGCCCCGGGCAGCCGACCCGCGTCGTAATCCTTCGCGCCGCGCGCGTCGATCAGCAGGGCATGCCCGGACGCGGACAGCGTCTGCGCATCGGCGGTTTCCGCGAGGGCGAGGCCGAGTTTGAGCGCCTTGGTCTGGACGTGCGCGGACCAGTCCTCGCGCCACGGGATGCGGGTCGGCGCGAAGGCCTGCGCGAGCGTGCCGAGCACGGCGGCGGCGAGGGCGAGCGCCGCGAGCTGCGCGGCGGGGTTCAGCCGGGACGCGGCCATGGTCAGCCGTCCAGGCCGTTCACGCGGATGGGCACTTCGATGGGCGCGCCGCCGCGGGGGACGATGCGCAGCGCGCGACCGTTCAACTCGCGGTTGGGGACGAGATTGCTCATCTGGATGCGGAGGCTGTTGGCGCCGAACGGTTCGGTCCGCGTCTGCACGGCGGGCAGTGGGGATTCCACGCCGTCGAGTTCGACGGGCGTTCCGTCGGCATTGCGCACGAGGACGAAGCGGGATACGGCGTCGTCGCCGGGCCGGTCAAAGATGATTTCGCGCGGGGCCACCATCATTTCGCGCGCGGCCATGAAGGTGACCGGCACTTCGATGCTGGGCCGTTTCGGATGGTCGGTGCGGACGACGACGACGGCGTTGAAGGCGCCGTTGAGTTCCTCCTTGAGTTCCAAGTTGACGCGATAGGTTTTCTTTTCCTCGACCGGCTGCACGCTGGCGGTCAATTGCGGGTCGGTGGCTTCCACCGCGGTGATGGAAAACGGGGTGCCGTCGCCGCTGGTGATGAGTACGTTGGCGGAGGGGCGTGTGCCCATCGGGACGCGCGGCATCATGATTTGCGCGGGCTGGGCGACCAGCGAGGCCCCGGCGACACCCGTCAGGGTCAGGATCGTCTGCGGCTGTTGCGGGTCGTTGGAATCGATGACGATGGTCTTGGACTGCGGTCCCGAGCGGCCTTGCAAGGAGAGGCGCGAGGTGATTTTGGATTCGCCGCCCGGCGGCACGCTTTTTTCGGTGATGTTGGCCACCGTACAGCCGCAGGAGGCGTGGACGCGCGTGATTTCCAGCGTCAGCGTGCCTTCGTTGCGGATGACGAAGGTGTGCTCAACGGGGGTGGAGGGATCGACGGTGCCGTAATCAAACGTGGGTTCGTCGCAGACGAGGCGCGGCGCGTTCGTTGTGGCCGGTTGCTGGGCGAGGGCGCAGAACGGGATGAGGACGGCGAGCGCGGCGGCTAAACAACCCTTGTGAAACATGGCGGTACTCCGGTGCATTCGGGTTAAGATACCGAATCCGCCCCGATGTTCAACGCGGGATTAAAATTGTGAGCGCCCGCGCTTTTCCGGCGCAAAAGGGATTTTATGCCCGGGCGGCCTTGCGCGCGGTTTTGGCGCTCAAGGGTTTGATGGTTTGCGCCTCGAAGAAGCAGGTGTCCTGGCAGTGCGGGCAGCTTTTCGCCTCGTGGCGGCAATGGTCCTGGTGTTTGCGCAGGATCTGCAGGAAGGCTTTGGCGGCCTTGTCGTCGGACTGGATGCACTCAATAAAATTGCAGAGTTTGACGCTGCTTTCGATGCTCAGCAGGTGCTCGATCTTGCAGGCGTCCACCTCCGCCTGGTCCGGGTCCACGCCGAGCACGTCGCGCAGGAAGACCTCGAGCAATTCGTCATTCCGCTCGACGATTTCGGCGAGGCGGCGGCCTTCCGCGGAGAGGGAGAGAAACTTGTTGGCGTCCTCGACGACGAGCCCGCGTTTCTTCAGCGGCTTCAAGCTGATCGAGCAACTGCCGCGCGTGATGTTGAGGCGCTTGGCGATGTCCGTGACGCGCGCGTACCCGTTGGTCGCGAGCAGCTCGTGGATCGTCATCAGGTAATGCGCCGCGCTGTGCGTGAGCAGGTTGTCTTCGTAACTTTTCCAGACTTCGGTGGTCATTGTTAAACCCGTTGGTTGATATGCCAAACAACATCAACCTAATCCGAAGCGGCGGGCCGGTCAAGTGGGATTGAACATGACATTCCCCGGTTTTCGCTTGCCCCCTGCGGGCTTGTCCCGCAGGAGCAAAAGGTCTCCGGCTACCGGGACAAGAGCAAACCTGGCGCGATCCGGCGCATCCGCATTGCGGATGCGAAAACGCAGGCGTTTTCGCCCGCGCGTTCGCGCGGGCGCCGAATCGCGCCTGACGAATGGTTTATGCCCGGTAGCCGCACACTACTCCTTCACCATCCGCCTTCGCAGGGCTTCGGCGAGACGCAGCCGGCGCCCGCC
>DAOLDD010000028.1:0-48324 GCA_035327585.1 Kiritimatiellia bacterium
TTTGCTCCACCGGCGCAAGGCCGGTGGGGGCAAGCGAAAACCGGGGAATGTCCTGCTACGTAAACCATTGAGCACCGGCTGAGATTCCGGCACACTTGTCCCCCTGATGGCGGGATGGCTCAAAGGTGGGTTTTGGGGCGTCCTCCTCGTCACGGTGCTGTGGTGGCTCGCGCCGCAGCGCACGCTGGTCGTGGAGGATGGCGCGGTCGAAATCCGGTACATGGGACGCGGCGGCCCGATCCAGGGCGCGCTGGAGGACGCCATCCGTGAATTCGAACGCCTGAGCCGCGAGCGCCACGCCGTCGACCCGTCCTACCCCGTCTATCGCGTGATCTCCGGACAAGACGCTTCGCGCGGACAAACGGAAGACCCGACGCGCTTCCTCGTCAGCCTCGCAGGCGGTACGCCGCCGGATGTGATCGACTTCGACCGCTTCGCGATCAGCGAGTGGGCCGCGCGCGGCGCGTTTACGCCCCTGGATGATTACGTTGCGCGCGATGCCGCCGCGTGGGCCGCATGGGAAGACGCCGGTCGCGCCACGTTGCAGCCCTGGCCCGGCGCGGTGGAGGAACCGCCGCGTGCCGAGGGCGCGCGCGCGCAGCCTGCCATTGAGCCGCTGCGCGAAGAGAATTTTTACGCGGCCTGCTGGGACGAAGCCGTCTACCGCAATCCCGCCACCGGCGAGTCGGGTGTGTTCGGCATCCCCTCCGACACGGATAACCGCGTCCTGCTCTACAACAAGGACATCCTCATCCGCCACGGCTACACGAACGAACTCGGCGAGGCGCGCCCGCCCCGCACGTGGGAGGAGCTGGAGGAGATGGCGCTGCGGATGACCGAGCGCGACGAGCGAGGTCGCATCCGCACCATCGGCTTCATCCCGAACTACGGCAACTCGTGGCTCTACATGTACGGCTGGCAGGCGGGCGGCGAATTTCTCAGCGACGACGGTCGCCGCATCACGCTGAACGACCCGCCGGTCGTCGACGCGCTCGAATTCATGACGCGCATCTATCGCGGACTCGGCGGCGCTCAGGACGTGTACGCATTCCAATCGTCGTTTCAGGGCGGCGAGCTGGACCCGTTCGTGCTCGGCAAGGTCGCGATGAAAATCGACGGCGTGTGGATCATGTCGTCGCTCGCCTTCTACGGGCGCGACCTCAACTTCGGCGCGGCGCCCGCGCCGATGCCGGCGCGCGAACTTGAAAAAGGCCGCACGCACCTGTCCTGGCTCGCCGGCTGGGCCTACGCGATCCCGTCCACCGCGCGCGAGAAAACCGGCGCGTGGGAACTCATCCGCTTCCTCACCAGCCAGCGCGCGATGGAGATCCTGCGCGCGTCGGAAAACTTCACCGCGATGAGCCAGGGCCGCCCGTACCTGCCGCGCCAGTACCCGCAGCGCGCACAGAACGAATGGGCCTTCGCAACCTACGTCGAGCACAACACGGCGCTCGAACCGAAGTTTAAGGAATCGATGCGCGTCTTCAACGACCTGCTGGAAAATTCCCGGTTCCGCCCCGTCACGCCGGTCGGCCAGAAGTTGTGGAACTGCCAGATCTGGGCGATGGAGGACGCGATCTTCGGCAAAAAATCGCCGCAGGACGCGCTCGACTACTACACCGCCATCGCGCAGCGCGACCTCGATGCGATCCTCGCGCCGCCGGAAGGCTTCGTCATTCGCAGTTGGACATGGTTCATCGCGCTCTACGCACTCCTCATCGTCCTCGTCGTCGTCCTCGTCTATCGCCGCGAAACGCGCCCCGTCGAAAAAAAGCGCGCACCTGGCCGCTTCTTCCTCGCGGGCATGTTTACGGGCGACAAACCGGAAGAAGCCGCGCTGGACGGCAGCAAAGGCTCCTATTTCCGCTCGCAATGGCGCGACGGCGTGCTCTGCGCGCTGCCCTGGCTCGTCGGCTTCGTCGTATTCACCGGCGGGCCGCTGTTGTTTTCCATCGTCATCAGCTTTTGTCAGTTCGACATCCTGAATCCGGCGATCTTCACCGGCCTCAAGAATTACATCTTCATGGTGAACGGCGACGAGCTGTTCTGGAAGTCGCTGTGGAATACGCTCTTCATGGTCGTCGGCATCCCGCTCGGCCTCGTGTTGAGTCTCGGCCTCGCGCTGCTGCTGAACCTCAAGGTGCGCGGCATCGCCGTCTGGCGCACGTTGTTCTACCTGCCCAGCATCGTGCCCGCCGTCGCGTCGAGCATCCTGTGGATATGGATCTTCAACCCGCAGAGCGGCCTGCTCAATGCGATGCTCGGCGCCGTCGGCATCGAAGGGCCGAACTGGCTGCAAAGCGAGCACACCAGCAAATGGTCGCTCATCCTCATGGGCCTCTGGGGCGCGGGCGGCGGCATGATCATCTGGCTCGCTGGCCTCAAGGGCATCAGCCAGAGCTACTACGAGGCCGCGGCCATCGACGGCGCGAACACGTGGCAGCAGTTCAAATTCATCACCATCCCGATGATGACGCCGTACATCTTCTTCAACCTCGTCATGGGCCTCATCGGCACGTTCCAAATCTTCACGCAAGCATTCATCATGACGCAGGGCGGCCCGGTCAACTCGACGCTCTTCTTCGCCTATCACCTCTTCAACAACGCCTTTCGCTACCTGCATATGGGCTACGCCGCCGCGATGGCATGGTTCCTCTTCCTCATCGTCCTCGTCATCACCGCATTCCAGATGAAAACCTCGAAACGCTGGGTGCATTATGAAGAGGAATAAGGTGTCAGGTGTCGGGTTTCAGGTGTCAGGGGAAAAGTTTTTTCCGCCTCTGGCGGAACAGACGTTGGAAGTTTTAAAAAAAGTTTTTACAGACATCGGAAATTCCTCCCTGACACCTGAAACCTGACACCCTCCCCACCCTGCCCATGCCCCTCACCGACCTCCATCCATTCGACGAAGATGCGAAGCTGGCGCGCGACGCGCGGCGGCTGCGCGGGCTCGCGCGCGCCCTGGTGATCTACGGCCTGCTGCTCGGCGGCGCGGTATTGTTCTCCATGCCGTTCGTCTGGATGATCGGCACCAGCTTCAAGGTGGACCGCGAGATGTTCGGCGAGCGCATCACGTTCTGGCCGATGCGCCCGGTGCCCGCGGCGGCGTCGCCCTATCTCGACGCGACGTATTTCCGCGACCCCGACAGCGCGGCGTACCGCGCCATCGCGCCGATGCTGCGCGAGGCGATCGCCGCGCACGCGGATCGCCTGCCCGCCCGGCTCGCCAACGGCGATTCCGCGGCGGACATCCTCGCGCCGGGCCTCTACCAGCGCCTGCGCGAGACGCTGCCCGCCGCGACGTGGACCCTCCCGCCGGAGCAACTCGCCAACGAACTCCAATCGCGCGTCACACCGGACCTCGTCGATGAGGCGTTGCGAAAAATCCACCGCCGCCTGAGCTTCGCCGGTGTCCGCGTGCGCAGCCTCGACCTGCAGGAATTCGATCTCACCGCCGGCGCCCCGATTTCGGAATTCTGGCAGGTCGAGAACGGCGCGCTCGTCGACGGCGCGGAAGGCGCGACACCGCTCGCGGACCTCGACTACGCATTTTCCGGACGCGCGCGCGGCGCGGTGCGCCTGACGCGGACGATGACGCTGCCGTTCCCGGTCGAGCGCCTGCACCGCATCCAGCTCTTCATGCGGCCCGATGACTCGTGGCACGCGGTCGAGTTCCACGTCGAAAAACAGGGCCGCGTGTTCACCGGCCAACGCGCGGAATTCCTCGGCAATTTCCAATGGACCATGGTCACGCTGCAGGATTACGGGCCGGACGACGAGTCGACGAAGATCCGCCTCTGGATTCCGCTGATGGAGCAGCCCGGCGCCGTCTCCCCGGTCACGGACGCGTTCGAGGTGAAGGTGACGCTGGTGTTGAAGCAGAACGACGCGCTCGGCGCGTGGTGGGCCAAGATCCAGCGGAACTATCGCGGCGCGCTGGACTACATCCCGTTCTGGCGCTACGCGGCGACCAGCGTATTCCTCGTCGTACTCAACATCATCGGCACGCTGTTCTCCTGTTCCGTCGTTGCCTTCGCCTTCGCGCGGCTCCAGTGGCCGGGCCGCTCGCTGAGTTTCGGCGTGATGATGGCAACCATGATGATCCCGGGGCAGGTCACGATGATCCCCTACTTCCTCATCGTGAAATCGCTCGGCTGGTACAACACGCTGACGCCGCTCTGGGCGATGAGCCTGTTCGGCAACGCGTTCAACATCTTCCTGCTGCGCCAGTTCATGAAGGGCATCCCGCGCGATCTGGAGGACGCGGCGCGCATCGACGGCTGCTCCTCGTGGCAGGTCTACCTGCACGTCATCCTGCCGCTGATCAAACCGACGCTCGCCTGCATCGCGATTTTCACCTTCATGGGCGTCTGGAACGACTTCATGGGCCCGCTGATCTACCTCAGCGACCAGCGCCTCTACCCGCTCTCCCTCGGCCTCTACGCCTTCAACGTCCAAGCCGGCGGCAGCTTCGGCATGATGATGGCCGGCTCCCTCCTCATGACCCTCCCCGTCATCGCCATCTTCTTCTTCGCCCAGAAATACTTCATCCAAGGCGTCACCCTGACGGGCATGAAGGGCTGATCCCGCGCGGGTGCACGGTCGGCCAGGCGAACAATTCACAGCGCCTATGCAGGCATCTTCCCCGTTGCTCTCCCATTCGTGGCCGGTATGATGCCAGCCGCGCTTTTCCAATTGGAGGTTGATCGTGGCTCGCAAAAAATCCCAGAGCAATGCGACCAATCAATCGGCGGCCCATCTCGGCTTTGAAGCCAAGCTATGGCTCGCCGCCGACAAACTCCGCAACAACATGGACGCGGCGGAGTACAAGCACGTTGTCCTCGGCCTCATCTTCCTGAAGTACATCTCGGATACCTTCGAGGAACACCACGCCAAACTGCTCGAAGGCAAGGGCGACTTCAAAGGGGCCAACCCCGAGGACAAGGACGAATACCTCGCCGCCAACGTATTCTGGGTCCCCAAGTCCGCACGCTGGTCCCACCTGCAAGCCCGCGCCAAATTGCCCACCATCGGCAAAGATGTGGACGATGCGATGGATGCGCTCGAACGCGACAACCCCCGCCTCAAGGGCGCGCTGAACAAGAATTATGGGCGCGCGGATTTGGACAAACACCGGCTGGGCGAGTTGATCGACCTCATCGCCTCCATCAACCTGTCCGAAACGGGCAGCCGGTCCAAGGATGTGCTGGGCCGCGTCTTCGAATATTTCCTCACGCAATTTGCCTCTGCGGAAGGCAAGAACGGAGGCCAGTTCTATACCCCGTCCTGCGTGGTGCGACTGCTGGTGGAGATGCTCGCGCCGTACAAGGGGCGCATCTACGACCCCTGCTGCGGTTCCGGCGGCATGTTCGTGCAATCCGAGAAATTTGTGGAGGCGCACGGCGGCAAGATCGGCGACATCAGCATCTACGGGCAGGAGAGCAATCCCACCACTCGCCGCCTTGCCATCATGAACCTCGCCCTGCGCGGCATCGAAGCCGACTTCGGCAAGGAACACGCCGACACCTTCCGGAACGACCAACACCCCGACCTACGGGTCGACTACGTGCTGGCCAATCCGCCCTTCAACGATTCCGACTGGCACCGCAAGGACGACGACGTGCGCTGGCAATTCGGCGTTCCGCCCAAAGGCAACGCCAACTTCGCCTGGGTGCAGCACTTCATCCACCACCTCGCGCCTCACGGCATGGCGGGCTTCGTCCTCGCCAACGGCAGTATGTCCTCCAACCAGTCCGGCGAAGGTGAGATCCGCAAAGCCCTCATCGAGGCCGACCTCGTGGACTGCATGGTCGCGCTGCCGGGGCAGTTGTTCTACAGCACGCAGATTCCCGTCTGCCTCTGGTTCCTGACGAAGAGCAAAAGCTCCGACGCCAAACGCGGCTTCCGCGACCGCCGCAAGCACACCCTGTTCATCGACGCCCGCAAAATGGGCACGCTGATTGATCGGGTGCATCGCGAGTTAACCGACGCCGACATCGCCAAAATCGTCGGCACCTACCACGCCTGGCGCAACGCACCAACCGGTCACCGATCACCGGACACCGGTTACGCCGACCAGCCCGGCTTCTCCAAATCCGCCACCACCGCCGAAATCGCCGCGCACGGCCACGTCCTCACCCCCGGCCGCTACGTCGGCGCCGAGGAGGTCGAGAACGACGGCGAACCCTTCGAGGCGAAGATGTCGCGCCTCGTCGCGGAGCTGCACGGGCAGTTTGCGGAGTCGGCCAAGCTGGAATCGCAAATCGTTCGGAATCTAGCTAGTCTTGGCTTCAATAACTAGGGATGCGCGGGATGAATAACGACAAACGCTGGCTTCAGCGCCTTCAGAATTTGAATAAAGCAGCCGTCCGCCTGGACGACCTCGTCAAACTGCTCGCACGCATCGCCGAATTGAACCTATCCGTTGACCCCGACTTCCTGATCCGCGCCGACATCAAGAATCCCGACCTGGAAGAGCATATCCGCAAACACGGGATCGCTTGGTACAGCCGTGCGCCCACAGACGCCAAGGGGCTGGGTTATGGCGGGTGAGTGGAACGAAGCGCTTCTCCGTGACTTGTTGGTCACGACGAAGGACGGCGACTGGGGAAAAGAAAATCCGGAAGACGGCTATGTGCCTTACCACATCATCCGTGGCACTGACTTTCCCGATGTTCGCGTCGGCGACTTGTCATCGGTTCCCCAGCGGTATCTACCTGAGCACACGGTGAAGCGGCGCACGCTTGAACCCGACGACATTCTCATCGAGACCGCAGGCGGCACGCGAGACCGCCCGACTGGCCGAACGTTGCTCATCACCGAAAAAGTCCTCTCGCGTTTTAGTGGCCCAGTCACTTGCGCGAGCTTCGCTCGATTCCTCCGAATTGACCGCGCGCAAGCCGACCCGCGCTTTGTCTTTTGGTATCTCCAGCATCTTTACGACAAGGGCGAGATGTCGCAGCACCAAGTGCAGCATACGGGCGTTGCGCGTTTTCAATACACCCGATTCGCGGAGACGCAGAACGTCCCGCTCCCACCCCTCGCCGAGCAAAAAGCCATCGCGGCGGTACTGGGGGCGCTGGACGACAAGATCGAGTTGAACCGGCGGATGAACGCGACGCTGGAGGCGATGGCGCGGGCGCTGTTCCAGAGCTGGTTCGTGGATTTCGACCCCGTCCGCGCCAAACTCGACGGCCGCAAACCTGTTGGCCTCGACCCCGCCACCGCCGCCCTCTTTCCCGACTCATTCCAAGACTCACAGATTGGGCCAGTGCCCAAGGGCTGGAAGGTCGAACGATTCGATGCGCACATCACCGCCAACCGTGGACTCAGCTACAAAGGCGAAGGCTTGCGAGACGACCGCACTGGCCTGCCGATGCATAACCTCAATTCCGTTTACGAGGGCGGCGGCTATAAGCACGAAGGGCTGAAGTATTACGCTGGCGAGTATCGCGAGAAGCACCTGCTTGAACCGGGCGACATGATTGTAACCAACACAGAGCAAGGCTTCGACCATCTGCTCATTGGCCACGCCGCCATCGTCCCGCGATGCTACGGATCGAAAGGTATCTACAGCCACCATATCTACCGCGTCCGGCATAAGCCAACCTCACCATTCAGCCCGCACTACCTGGTCGAACTCTTTAACAACCGCCGCTGGCACTACTGGATTAGCGGTTTCTCAAACGGCACCACCATCAACATGCTGCCAATGGACGCCCTCGAAATCCCAATGCTCGTGGTGCCGCCGACCGAACTGGTCAAGAAGTTCACCGCCCTGGCCGAAGCCGCGCACATCCAAGTCGAAGACAACAAACAGCAATCCCGCACCCTCGCCACCCTGCGCGACACGCTGCTGCCGAAGCTGCTGAGCGGGGAGTTGAGCGTGGGGGCACTCGAAGCCCAACTGGAATCCAGGCCATGAGCCAAGTATTCAATCTCTACTGCGACGAAAGCTGTCATCTGGCGAACGACCATCAGCCGGTGATGGTGCTCGGCGCGGTCTGGTGCCCGCAGGACAAGGCACGAGAGACGGCAGTGCGCTTGCGGGAAATAAAACAGGCACATGGCCTGCCGGCGGACTTTGAGCTGAAGTGGACCAAGGTTTCCCCGGCCAAGCGGGTCTATTACATGGACGTGGTGAACTATTTCTTCGACGATGACGATCTGCATTTCCGGTGCTGGGTGGCGAACAAAGCGGGGCTGCGGCATGATGCCTTCGGCCAGACGCATGACGACTGGTATTACAAGATGATGTTTGGCCTGCTGGAACCGCTGCTCACTCCAGATGCGCGATACCACCTCTACCTGGATAAGAAGGACACCCGCAGCGCGGCCAAAGTGAAGAAACTGCATGATGTGCTGTGCAACAACCTCTACGACTTCGACCGCGCCATCGTGGAACGGGTTCAGGTGGTGGAGGCGGAAGCGGTGGAGCAGCTCCAGCTTGCGGATTTGCTCTTGGGGGCGGTCGGTTATGCCAATCGGGGGTTGAACGGCAGCGTAGCGAAGAATGCGCTTGTGGCCCGCATCAAGGAGCGCACGGGCTATTTGCTGACCCGCCCGACGCTGCTGCGGGAGTCGAAATTCAATCTCTTCATCTGGCGCGGCCAGCAGGGAGGGGCAGCGGTATGAGCGGTGACTGGTTGCCGCCGCTGGTCCTGCTGGAGGATTCCGGCGGGGATTGGAAGACCTACGAGGAGGTGCTGTATGGATGTTTCAAGGCGGACTTCCTCAAATCCTTGCCGAGGTGGCCGGGAAAACGTGTCGGATTAAAGCGGCACCCGCTGAGTCAGGGCAAGGAGGCGACGTTCTGGCATTTTATTTCCGAGGGACAGGACGAGGCAGAGCGCGTGCCGGATATCCGTCGCTGCGAACGCATACGCTGGCCGCGCCCGACGATGGAGGCGTTTTCAGACCGGCGACCGGCGGAAGGCGATCACATAGTCTGGTGGATGAACGAACGTCGGGGCGAAGGGCGCTATGTACTGGCGCTGCCGGATTTCAGCTACCTCATGGTCGTGGCCGACCGTGGCGACTACGTGCTGCCGTGGACGCAGTATCATGTTGAACGTACGCACCAGCGGGAGAAATACCGAAAGGAACACCATGCCTACTGGGCCGCACAAAAAAGCTGAGGCCGCCCCTTGCGGAACGGCCTCGTTACTCCTTCAACACGTGGTTGATGAGCTGGCGAAAATATCGATCTTTTGCGGTATAAACTCAAGAAGTAAGTCGTAATTCATTTATGAACAACAGTTAACACGCAAAACAGATGACAAGAATCATCAACGAATCCATCGTCGAAGACGCCGACCTGACAATGCCTGTGGCAACCCTCACCCCAGCCCTCTCCCAGGGGGAGAGGGGGAGGCGATCCGGCGGATGAATCCGGGCATTCAATCCCGCACCGTCACCGCCCTGCGCGATCCCGCCGTCGCGGGACTGCCGGGACTGTTGAGTGGGGCGTTGAGGGTAAAGCAAATCGGAGAACTGTCATGATCATGCCCCGCGACGACAGCAAGAAGAAGCAGGCCGATCCGTTGATGGTCATGAGATCGTTGGAGCGGTTGATGGGCGGGGCGGCGAAGGGGAAGAAGGAAAAGGCGAAGGCGCAGGACTTGGTTTACGATGCTTGGGAGATGGTGGAGCCGGAGGATGCGCTGGAGCTGTATCTGGAGGCGCTTGAGCTGGACCCGTCGAACGTGGACGCTTGGCTGGGTCTGTTGCCGTTTCGCGACGGCGATCCCGAGGAGGATTTGGCGTATCTACGACAGGTGGTTCAGATAGGCGAGAAGGCGTTGGGAGAGAAGGTCTTCAAGCAGGACAAAGGCCATTTCTGGGGGCTGCTGGAAACGCGGCCCTACATGCGCGCCCGTGCGATGCTGGCGCAACGGCTGACGGAACTGGGCCGGCTCGACGAGGCGATTGCGGAAAACGAAGTGACGCTGGAGCTTAATCCGAACGACAACCAGGGCCTTCGCTACGTTTTGCTCGGTGGGTATCTGGCCAAGCGCCGCCTTGAGGACGCGCGCCGGCTCTTCGATCGATACGACGAATGCGGGTTCAGTACTATCTTTGCCTGGGGAAAGATACTGGAGCGGTTCCTTTCCGGTGACGAGACCGGGGCGGCGAGCGCCCTTGCTGTTGCGCGCAATCAGAATCCTTACGCGGAGGCCTACTTCCGCGGCCATCGCAAGCCGCCAAAGCAGAAGCCCGGGTCCTACTCGATTGGCAGTCGCGAGGAAGCCATCATCGCGTTCGACATCCTGGGTGCCGCATGGGAAGCCTACCCGGAAGCCCGCGCGTGGCTGGAAGCAATTCGCACCAAAGATCGCCATGACTGAGATCAACGAATCCATCGTCGAAGACGCCGCCCTGGCGTGGTTCTCCGAACTCGGCTATACGGTCGAGCACGGGCCGCACATCGCGCCCGGTGAACCGGCGGCGGAGACTCGGATCCCATGAGCCCCGACGATACATCCATCCCGCAGTTCAGTGATACGATCGTCTATGTGGACGAGAGCGGGAACCATGGGCTGACGGGGTGGGGAAAATGCTGTTTCCATGAAAAACAAAGGGCCCCGAGAAACCCGGAGCCCGATGCCGACTGGGATAACCCCTGTCCGCAGGAAAAGATGCATCAGCCCCTGCTAACGTGCAAGCACAAGTGAACGAAAAATAACAACTGTAAATACAAGTGCATAAAATCAACGAGTCTTCGGTGGAAGATGCTGCTCTGTCGTGGTTTGCGGAGCTGGGGTATTCCTATCGCCACGCGGGCCAACTCGCCCCCGGTGAACCGGCGGCGGAGCGGGATTCGTTTGGCGAGGTGGTGCTGGTGGGTCGTTTGCGCGAGGCCATGCGGCGGATCAATCCGGCTGTTCCCGACGACGCGCGCGAGGAGGCGTTGCGCCGGGTGCTGCGGGTGGCGACGGGGTCGCTGGTCCAGACCAACCGGGCGTTTCACCAACTGCTGCGCAACGGGGTGGATATCACCTACAAGCGGCCTGACGGCAGCACGAAGCACGACAAGGTCTGGCTGGTGGATTTCAAAGACGTGCGGGCCAACGACTGGCTGGCCGTCAATCAGTTCGCGGTGGTCGAAGGGCAATACCACCGTCGCCCGGATATTGTGGTCTTCGTCAACGGTCTCCCGCTGGGCCTGATTGAGCTCAAGAATGCCTCCGACGAGGACGCAACCATCTGGAGCGCCTACGCCCAGCTCCAGACCTACAAGGCCGAGATCCCGAGCCTGCTGCACTACAACGCCCTGTTGGTGGTGTCTGATGGACTACAGGCGCGGATGGGGTCCCTGACCGCGAATCAGGAATGGTTCAAGGTCTGGCGTACCATCGACGGGCAACACGACGCGCCACCCGGCACGCTGGAACTGGAGACGCTGATCCGTGGAGCCTTCGACCGCCACCGGTTTCTCGACCTGCTGCACCACTTCATCGTGTTCGAGGAAGATCCGGACACGGGCGCCTTAAACAAAATCATCGCAGGCTATCACCAATTTCACGCCGTCAACGCGGCCATCGAGGAAACGGTCCGGGCCAGCGGGATGTCTGATCGCGCGATCACTCGCGAAGCGCCGGGCGCGTCCTGGGCTCGCGCCATGCCGGGGGGCAAGCCGGGCGACCGGCGGGCAGGCGTGGTCTGGCATACACAAGGCAGCGGCAAGAGCTTCACCATGTTGTTCTTCGCCGGACGGGTCATCCGTGAAACTGTGATGCAGAACCCGACGCTGGTGGTGCTGACCGATCGCAACGATCTGGACGACCAACTTTTCGGCCAATTCCAGCGCTGCCACGATCTGCTCGGCCAGAATCCGGTCCAAGCCGCAAGTCGCGAGGCGTTGCGCGGCTTGCTGGCCGTGGCCAGTGGTGGGGTGGTGTTTGCCACGATCCAAAAGTTCCTGCCGGAAAAGGGCGCAATCCTGCCCGCGCTCAGCGACCGGCAAAACATCATCGTTATTGCCGACGAGGCGCACCGCAGCCAATACGACCTGATCGACGGGCTGGCGCGGCACATGCGCGATGCCCTGCCGAATGCGTCGTTCATCGGGTTCACCGGCACACCAATCGAAAAGACCGACGCCAATACGCGGGCGGTGTTTGGCGACTATATCTCGATCTACGACATCCAGCGCGCGGTGGCGGACAAAGCCACGGTGCCGATCTACTACGAGAGCCGGATCGCCAAGCTGGGCCTGAATGCCGCCGCGTTGCCCCGCTTGGACGAGGAATTCGAAGAAATCACCGAGGGCGAAGAGCAGACCAAAAAGGAAAAGCTCAAGACCAAGTGGGCCGCCATGGAGGCGCTGGTGGGCGATCCCAAGCGGCTCAAGTTGATCGCCGCGGATTTGGTGTCGCATTTCGACAAGCGGCTGGAGGCCCTGGACGGCAAGGCGATGATCGTGTGCATGAGCCGCCGCATCTGCGTCGATCTCTATAACGAACTGATCAAGCTCCGGCCGGAGTGGGCAGTGGATACGCTGAAAATCGTGATGACCGGCAGCGCGGACGATGGGCCGGACTGGCAGCCGCACATCCGCAACAAACTGAAGCGGCGCAAACTGGCCACCGGGTTCAAGGACAGCAGGAACCCGTTCCGCATCGTAATCGTGCGCGACATGTGGCTGACCGGGTTCGACGCACCGTGCCTTCACACGATGTACGTCGACAAGCCGATGCAGGGGCACGGGCTGATGCAGGCGATTGCGCGTGTGAATCGCGTGTTCCGCGACAAGCCAGGCGGACTGGTGGTGGACTACCTCGGCCTGGCCGACCAGCTCAAGCGGGCGCTGGCCGTTTATACCGAGAGCGGCGGGCAGGGCGATCCGACGTACGACACGCGGCAGGCGGTGGCGGTGCTGCTGGAGAAGCACGGTGTGGCCTGCGACATCCTGCACGGATTCAGTTGGGAAAAGTGGACGACCGGAAAGCCCACCGAGCGACTGGCTTTGCTGCCCGCCGGGCAGGAACATATTTTGCAGCAAGAAGACGGAAAGATCCGGTTCGTCCAGGTGGTTACCGAGTTGTCCCGCGCGTTCGCCCTGTGCGCGGCCAGCGATGAGGCGACGGCCATCCGGGACGACGTCTCGTTTTTACAGGCCTTGCAGGCCGCGCTCAACAAGCAGGCCGGGCGCAGCACGAAATCGCCCGAGCAGATTGACGCGGCGGTGCGCCAGTTGGTGGCGAAGGCTATCACAACCGAGGGCCAGGTCATCGACGTCTTCACGGCGGCGGGCCTGCCCAAGCCGGATATCGGCATCTTGAGCGAACAATTCCTGACGGAGGTGCGCGGACTCAAACACAAGAACGTGGCCGCTGAATTGTTGGAAAAATTGCTCAAGGACGAGTTGAAGGTCCGTGCGCGGAAGAACCTCGTGCAGAGCCAGCGCTTCAGCGAGAAGCTCAAGAAGACGCTAAACGCGTACCATAACCGGGCCATCGCCACGCAGGAAGTGATCGAGGAGTTGATCAGGCTGGCGCGGGAACTGGATGCCGCCACCAAACGCGGCGAGGATCTCGGTTTATCCGAGGACGAGGTGGCGTTCTACGATGCCCTTGCGGCCAATGAAAGCGCGGTCAAGGCGATGGGCGACGACAAGCTCAAGGTGATCGCCACCGAGTTGATCACGCAGGTGCGGAAGAGCGTGACCATTGACTGGACCTTGCGCGAAGGCGCCCGGGCAAAGATACGGGTGATGGTGAAGCGCATACTGAACAAATACGGCTATCCGCCGGACCTACAGGAAGAGGCGGTCAAAACCGTGCTGCGACAAGCCGAGTTGCTGTGCGCGGATTGGGCCGCAGCGTGATTGCGCGCCCGTTCCTTGCATCTGTTGACCTCATCTGTCTAGTATCCACAAACATTAGCTGAGGACCCATGTCGAATCTCTTTTGGAAACGCTCGGGCAAAACAAATGCACTTCTCGACCGTCCCTTCACCACGGAAGAGGAGTTCGAAAAGACGGTTTTCAATACAGCCGAGTTGCTTGAGGATATATTCCTGCTTCGCCGACAAATACGTGGGGGAACCAAGTCAGGCATTCCCGACATTATCGGCATCGATTCCAAAGGATGCGTATGCATTATTGAAATGAAGAATACCGAGGTTGATGCCTCCATCATTCCACAAGTTCTTCAGTACGCTATTTGGGCCGAAACAAATCCTGACTCAGTGAAATCACTTTGGCTTGAAGCTGCGAACAGACCAGACGACTTGGACATCGAGTGGGACGCCCTGCAGGTGCGGGTCCTCGTGATTGCACCCATCATTCACCGTTCCACCCTGGCTGTCGTGAACAAAATCAACTACGAAGTCACCCTGATAGAGGTGAAGCGCTGGGTCGAGGGCAAAGATGAGTTTCTTCTCGTTAATGAGCTCGCAGAAGACCCACTCAGTCGCAAATCTCCGCGTCCGGTATCCGGACTACGAGATTATGATGAGACGTTCTACAAGTCCGAAAGGAATAACAAAAGCGTGGATAGCTTTCTAGCGTACGTCCGCGAGCTTGAGGCGCTGGTGAAAAGCAAAGGCTGGAATCTGGATAAGAAATTCAATCGCGCATACTGCGGGTTCAAGGCCGGTTTCTTCAATGCTTTTGGCATCAGCTGGTGGGGCACAAAATCCTTTGGCTTTTTCGTCAACATTTCCGCCTCAGAAGCCAGTCGATTAAAGCCGCAGCCCGACAGTTATTCCAAGCGTTGGAAACAAGCCTACTACGAGATCATTCCGGGCAAAACACGCGTCAAAGATCTCTTGCCCGTACTACAGTTTGCCTATCGAAAAGTTGCTGGCCGCTAATCCGTCTGGCTCCGCTTGGATCGGACTCTACCTCTGAAATTCGGGCCTGCTCCGCGGTCAGCGACCGCGGCTACAGATCCGACGTCCTTTGCCGTATTCGTGTCGCTTCGTGTTCATTCGTGGTTGCCCGCTCCCCATCCGCGAAATCGGCGTAATCCGCGGTTGCCTCCCCCGGATTTCAACCGCGCATGCACACGAATCAGCACGAATACATCTGTAAAATCTGTGTCATCTGCGGTTGTCCCCTGCTTTTCGCGTGTTTGGCGTGGTTCGAGGGCATCCCCCGGGCCTGCTGGCTGGCCTATTGGCCGGGATTTGTTCTACACTGGGCGCAGTCATGAAATATCTCGATGAATATCGCGACGCGGCGGCGGCGCGGAAGCTGGCGGAGCAACTGGCGCGGGTGACGACGCGGCCCTGGACGTTGATGGAGGTGTGCGGGGGGCAGACGCATGCGATCGTGAAGTTCGGGATCGATACGCTGCTGCCGCCGGGGATCGAACTGGTGCACGGGCCGGGTTGCCCGGTGTGCGTGACGCCGCTGGAGTTGATCGACCGGGCCATCGCGATCGCAAGCCGCCCGGAGGTGACCTTCTGCTCCTTCGGCGACATGCTGCGCGTGCCGGGGTCGGACCGCGACCTGCTGTCGGTGAAGGCGGACGGGCGCGACGTGCGGATCGTCTATTCGCCGCTCGACGCCGTGAAGTTCGCCGCGGCGCACCCGGACCGCGAGGTGGTCTTCTTCGCCGTCGGCTTCGAGACCACCGCACCGGCAAACGCGATGGCGGTGGCGCAGGCGCACCAGCTCGGCCTCAAAAACTTCTCGCTGCTCGTCTCGCACGTGCTCGTACCGCCGGCGATCGAAGCGCTGATGTCGTCGAAACAGAACCGCGTGCAGGGCTTCCTCGCGGCGGGCCATGTCTGCGTGATCATGGGCGTGGAGGAATACAAACCACTCGCGGCGAAGTACAAGGTGCCCATTGTGGTGACCGGATTCGAGCCGCTCGACATCCTGCAGGGCGTGCTGATGGCGGTCACGCAACTGGAGGAGGGCCGCGCGGAGGTCGAGAACCAATACGCGCGCGCGGTGCGGCCCGAGGGCAACCGTCCCGCCCAGCACGTGGTGCAGGAAATTTTCGAAGTAACGCACCGCAAGTGGCGCGGCATCGGCGAGATTCCCCAAAGCGGCCTGCGCCTGCGCGCGCCGTATCGGGCCTTCGACGCGGAACTTAAATTCGACGTGACCGGCGTGACGACGGAGGAATCGGGCGAGTGCATCAGTGGCGTGATCATGCAAGGTCTCAAGAAGCCGCACGAATGCCCCGCCTTCGGCACACGCTGCACGCCGGAACACCCGCTCGGCGCGACCATGGTCTCCTCCGAAGGCGCCTGCGCGGCCTATTACCGGTACCGGCGGACGGAGTCGGGCCGATGAGCGGGAAGAATCACCACGGAGACACGGAGGCCACGGGGGGATCGATAAAGAAAAGCATGCAATCCGATCCCATCACACCCGCCTGCCCCCTGCCGCTCCGCAACTATCCGCACATCCTGCTCGCGCATGGCGGCGGGGGGCGGTTGATGCAGGATTTGATCGAGCATGTGTTCCGGCCGGCGTTCGGGAATCCGTTGCTCAACCAGCGGCATGACGGAGCGGTACTGGAGGTTGAGGCGGGGCGGCTGGCGTTTACGACGGATTCGTTCGTGGTGCGGCCGCTGTTCTTTCCCGGCGGCGACATCGGGGAACTCGCGGTGTACGGGACGGTGAACGACCTGGCGATGTGCGGCGCGAAGCCGCTGTGGCTGAGCGCGGGTTTCGTCATCGAGGAGGGGCTGCCGATGGAGACGCTGCGGCGGGTCGTCGCGTCGATGGCGGCGGCCGCACGGCGCGCGGGCGTGTCGATCGTCACCGGCGACACGAAGGTCGTTGACCGCGGCAAGGGCGACGGCCTCTACATCAACACCGCGGGCGTGGGCCGCGTGGTCGCGCCCCACCCCATCGGCCCGGAGGCGGTGCAACCCGGCGATGCCATCCTGCTGAACGGCGACATCGGGCGGCACGGTACGGCGGTGATGGCGGTGCGTGAGGGGCTCGCGTTTGACACGGAAATCGCGAGCGATTGCGCGCCGCTGCACGAGCCGGTGCTGCGCCTGCTGGAAGCGGGCGTCGCGGTGCGCTGCCTGCGCGACTGCACGCGCGGCGGACTGGCGGCGTCGCTGATCGAAATCGCGCGCGACCGCGGCCTGCGGCTGCACATCGAAGGCCACGCTGTGCCGGTGCGCGAGGAGGTGCGCGGGGCGTGCGAGATGCTCGGGCTCGACCCGCTGTACGTCGCGAACGAGGGGCGGTTCATCGCGATCGTCGCCGCGGCCGAGGCGGAGCGCGCGCGGGCGCTGATCGGCCCGGAGGCCGCGATCATCGGCCGCGTCACCGACGAACCGCGCGGGCAACTCACGCTGACCAGCGAAATCGGCGCGACGCGCATCATCGATCTGCTGAGCGGCGAGCAGTTGCCGCGGATTTGTTAGGAAACCGCCACAGAGAAGGATTTCACCACGGAGGGCACGGAGACACGGAGCGAGAGATTGCGTATCGGCGAGCCCCCCCCAAAAAAGCTTTTTCCGTGAACTCCGTGTACTCTAGCGAAGCGGGTGGTGAAAAGAATGATCACGCGAATGGAAACACACAGCGCGGAGGAGACGCGGCGGGCGGCGGCTTCGCTGAAGCCGTTGCTGAAGCCGGGCACGGTGCTCGCGCTGCATGGCGAGCTCGGCACGGGCAAGACGTGTTTTGTGCAGGGGCTCGCGGACGCACTGGAGTGCAGCGCGCCGGTGACGAGCCCGACGTTCACGCTGCTCAACGAATATCCCGCCCCGGTGCCGCTCTACCACGCGGATCTTTACCGGCTGGACGACCCGCGCGAGATCGAGCGGGCGGGGTTGCTGGAATACATCGACGGCGACGGCGTGCTCGCGATCGAATGGGCGGAACGCGCGGCGGGCCTGCTGCCGGACACGACGATCCATGTCCGGCTGTTCAGCGGGGACACGCCGGATCAACGCTTCATCGAGGTGGAGGAGCCGGAGGCATGATCCTCGCGTTCGAGTGCTCCACGCGGCGCGGCCAGATCGCCTTGTGCGAGGGTGAAACGGTGCTCGCGGAACGCACATGGGAGGATGCCGCGGCGCGGCACGCGGCCTTCTGGCCAGCCCTGCAATCGCTCCGGGATGAAACCGCGTTGCGCTGGCCGGCGCTCGACGCGATCGCCGTCGGACGCGGACCGGGTTCGTTTTCCGGGTTGCGCGCGGCAATCACGGCGGCGCGCGTACTGGCGGCGCCGGATCATCTGCCCGTGCTTGCCATCAGCAGCGGCGAGGCGCTCGCGAATGAACTCGTTGGCGCCCACGCGGCGGCGGATACGCTGGTCGTGGCGGGCGATGCGCGGCGCGGTTCGATCTGGTACGGCGTGTTTGGACTTCATCACGGCGCGATGCAGCAGGAGGGCGAATGGAAACTGGCGCCAGCCGGCGATTTCCTCCGTCGGCTGCCGCCGGGCGCGCAAGTCGTCACAAGCGATGCCGAACGACTCGCCGCCGCGATCGGCGTTCCAACGGAATCCGTCATCCGCGAAAGCTTCCCCTCCGCGGCAACCGTCGCGCGCCTGGCGTGGCGCCGCATGCAGGCGGGAATCCAAGGCGACCCCGTCGAACCGCTTTACCTGCACCCACCGGTTCAAGTCTAGCCGCCGTTTGCCGCTGCAATAATCGGGGAAACACCGATGTTGCTTGAAGATTGGCGGCTAAACGGCATATTAAAAGTTCTTTCTGTCGGGAACTTTCAACCCGGTGCCTGGAACATGACTGGACCTGAATCGACGCCGTTGCACACAGCCAACGCGGACTTTGCGGAAGATCTGTACCGTCGTTTTTTGACGAACCCGGATGACGTGCCGGAGACGTGGCGCGCGTACTTCGCCTCGCTGAACGGGCATGATCACGAATGGGCCGAGGCGCCCACGCCCGAAGACATCAGCAGGCGCATGAAGCAGCGCGCGCGCAAGCGTGGCCCGACGCAGGCCGTCGCGCCCGTCGCGATGGCGGGCGGATCGGACATGGCGCGCAAACAAGCCGCGGTGCTCCGCCTCATCCACGCCTATCGCCTGCTCGGCCACCACCGCGCGCAGGTGGACCCGATCAACCTGCGCGGCCTGCCGATCATCCCGGACCTCGACCCGGCAACGCACGGCCTGCGCGAAGCGGACTACGACCTGACGTTCAACACGGGCAACCTCGGCGGCCAGGCCGAGATGAAGCTGCGCGACATCATCGACATGCTCAAGGAGACCTACACCGAGCATATCGGCGCGGAGTTCATGCACATCGTGGACGTGAACGAGAAGCGCTGGCTGCAGACACGCCTCGAAGGCACGCGCACGAACCCCGATTATCCGTCCGACTTCAAACTGCGCCTGCTGGAACGCCTGACGGCGGCGGAGGGCATGGAGCAGTTCCTGCACACGAAATACGCGGGCCAGAAACGCTTCTCGCTCGAAGGCGGCGAGACGATGATCACCGCGCTCGACGAGATCATCATGCGCGCCGGCACGCAGGGCGTGGAGGAAGTCGTCATCGGCATGGCGCACCGCGGCCGCCTCAACGTGCTCATCAACATCATGGGCAAGTCGCCCAGGGAACTCTTCGAGGAATTCGAGGGCAAGCACACCTGGAAGGGCGACTACACGGGCGACGTGAAGTACCACCAGGGCTTTTCCTCCGACGTGCAGACCCCGGGCGGCATCGTGCACCTCGCGCTCGGCTTCAACCCGTCGCACCTGGAAATCGTGAACCCGGTCACCTGCGGCTCGGTTCGCGCGCGCCAGGAGCAACGCCACGACAGCGAGCGGCGCAAGGTGCTGGGCGTGCTGATCCACGGCGACGCGGCCTTCGCGGGCCAGGGCGTGGTCTACGAGACGCTGAACCTCTCGCAGACGCGCGGCTACGGCACGGGCGGCACGATCCACATCGTCGTGAACAACCGCATCGGCTTCACGACCAGCCATCCGCTCGACGCGCGCTCGGCGCTCTACTGCACCGACGTCGGCAAGGTCGTCCAGGCGCCGATTTTCCATGTCAACGGCGACGACCCGGAAGCCGTCGCGTTTATCATGCAACTCGCGGTGAGTTTCCGCATGACGTTCAAGCGCGATGTCGTGATCGACCTCGTCTGCTATCGGCGCCACGGCCACAACGAAGCCGACGAGCCGGCGGCAACGCAGCCGATGATGTACAAGAAGGTGCGCAAACACCCGACCACGCGCAAGGTGTACGCCGACCAGTTGGAACGCGAGGGCGTGATCCCGGCGGGCGAGGCCGACCGCATGGTGCAGGCGTATCGCGACAAGCTCGCGGCGGGCGAACAGGTCGTGCCGAACATCGTCACGGGGCGCAAAAACGTCTATCGCGTCAATTGGAGCAAGTTCCGCGAGGCGAAGTGGACGGATGATTACCAGACCGCGGTCCCCGCGGCGCGCATCCGCCAGCTTGGCCAGCGCATGAATGAGCTGCCGGAGGATTTCGAACTGCATCCGCGCGTCGCGAAGATCGTCGACGACCGCATCAAGATGGCCTCCGGCGCGCTCCCGATCGACTGGGGTTTCGCCGAGGTCATGGCCTACGCGACGCTGCTGGAGGACGGCTATCCGATCCGCATCTCCGGCCAGGACAGCGGGCGCGGCACCTTCTTCCACCGCCACGCGGTGTTCCACAACCAGCGCAACGGCGACGAATACACGCCTCTGCAGCACCTGTCGCGCAACCAGGCGCCATTCACGGTCATTGATTCGATCCTTTCCGAAGAGGCCGTGATGGGCTTCGAGTACGGCTTCAGCGCGGCGTCGCCAAACTCGCTGGTGATCTGGGAGGCGCAGTTCGGCGATTTCGTGAACGGCGCGCAAGTCGTCATCGACCAGTTCATCGTCGCGGCGGAACAGAAGTGGGGCCTGCTGAGCGGCCTGACACTGATGCTGCCGCACGGCTGGGAAGGCCAGGGACCGGAGCACACCTCCGCCCGTTTGGAGCGTTTCCTGCAACTGTGCGCCCAGGACAACATCCAGGTCTGCTATCCCAGCACGCCGGAGCAGATGTTCCACCTGCTGCGCCGCCAGATGCTGCGGCCCTACCGCAAGCCGCTGGTGATCATGACGCCGAAGAGTCCGCTGCGCCGAAAGGTCACGTTCTCCACGCTGGAGGACCTCGCATCGGGCCGGTTCGATCCGGTGATCGGCGAAATCGACCCGCTGAAACCGTCGGACATCCGCCGCGTCTGCATTTGTTCGGGCAAGGTCTATTGGGACCTGCTGGAAGCACGCCGCGAGCGGAAGATCACCGACATCGCCATCATCCGCCTGGAACAGTTGTATCCCTTCCCCGCGAATGACCTCGCCGTGGAGTTGCAGCGCTATCCGAAGGCGCGCCAGGTGTATTGGGTCCAGGAGGAGCCGCAGAACCAGGGTTCGTGGTATTCCATCCAGGACGCGCTGCGCCTGGTCATGCTGCCGGGCCAATCCTTGAATTATTCCGGCCGCATGCCGATGGCGGCGCCCGCGGGCGGCGATCACCACAAACATCTGGAGCGCCAGAAGAGACTGGTCGATACCGCGCTGGCGCGCCGGCCCGGTGAGGAAACCGAATTGATCACCGCGCAACCCCAGTTGGTGGCCGTGCAAAATCCCGCAGAAACGGTTGGAGGAAAATCCTGATGCCCGCCCTCGACGTCAAAGTTCCCAAGTTCCCCGAGTCCGTGCAGGAAGGCACGCTCTCCGCATGGCATAAAAAGGCCGGACAGCCGGTCAAAGCAGGCGAAAAGATCGCGGACATCGAAACGGACAAAATCGTGATCGACGTCACCGCGCCCGGCGACGGCGTGCTCACGGATGTGCGCGCCGCGGAAGGATCGACCGTCCGCGGCGAGCAGGTGATTGCCAGCGTGGATCCGGCCGGCGCCGTTTCCGCGGCACCCGTCGCACCAGCCCCCGCGCCTGCTCCAGCGGCCGCTGCACCGGCGCCCGCGCAGCCGAAACCCGCCGCCCCGCCGGCGCCGCGTACCGTACCCACCGCGCCTCCGCCCCCGGAACCGGTCAAACCGTCGGTCGATTTTGAAGAGGACGAATACAGTCCCGCCGTCCGCCGCCTGATCAAGGAGCACAGCCTGAATCCGTCCGAAATCACCGGACACGGAAAAGGCGGACGCATCACGAAAACGGACGTGCTCCGCCACCTGGAACACTCGCCGCACCTCTCGCGCCAGATCGGCAGCGACACTCCTGCGCTGGCGCCCGCGCCAGAGACCGGGGCGTCGTCCCCGGCGCCCGCGGTGATCGACCCCGCCGGACGCCCGGTGAGCCGCGTGAAGATGACGCGCTTGCGCGCCCGCATCGCGGAACGCCTCGTGCAGGCGCAACACACGGCGGCGATCCTGACCACGTTCAATGAAGTCAACATGCAGGCCGTCATGGACCTGCGCGCCCGCTACAAAGAGCAATTCGAGAAAGAGCACGGCATCAAGCTCGGCTTCATGTCCTTCTTCGTGAAGGCCGTGGTCGAGGCGCTCGCGCGCTACCCCGTGGTGAACGCCTCGGTGGAGGGCGACGAAATCGTCTATCACCAGTACTTCGACCTCGGCATCGCCGTCAGCTCGGCGCGCGGGCTCGTCGTGCCCGTGCTGCGGAACGCGGAACAGCTCTCGCTCGCGGAAATTGAGCTGCAAATCGCCGACTTCGGCAAGCGCGCGCAGGACGGCAAGCTGGCGCTCGAGGAGTTGAGCGGCGGCACGTTTACGATCTCGAATGGCGGCGTTTTCGGATCGATGCTCAGCACGCCCATCCTGAATCCGCCCCAGAGCGGCATCCTCGGGTTGCACCGCATCCAGGAGCGCCCGGTGGCGGAGAAGGGCCAGGTGGTGATCCGCCCGATGATGTACACGGCCCTCTCCTACGACCACCGCATCATCGACGGTCGCGAAGCGGTGCTCTTCCTCGTGGCGCTCAAGGAAGCCATCGAAGACCCCTCGCGCCTGTTGCTGCAAATTTGAGTCCCTCCAGTCACGCCCAGCGAAGCGGAGCAACCTGATGAAAAAATATGATGTGGTGATTATTGGCGCCGGGCCCGCCGGTTATGTCGCGGCCATCCGCTGCGCCCAGCTCGGTTTCGCGACGGCCGTGGTGGACAAATGGATCGGCAAGGATGGCAAACCCGCGCTCGGCGGCACCTGTCTCAACGTCGGCTGCATCCCGTCGAAGGCGCTCCTGGAATCGTCGGAGCAATATTACCAAGCCTCGCACAAGCTGGAGACGCATGGCGTGCGCTTCAAGGGCCTCGCGTTCGACGTCGGCGCGATGATCGGTCGCAAGGACAAGATCGTCCAGACCCTGACGCAGGGCGTGCAGTTCCTGTTCAAGAAGAACAAGATCGACTGGCTGCCCGGCGCAGGCCGCCTGGACGGCCAGAACCGCGTCGCTGTCGCACCGCACGGCGGCGGAGAGCCCGAAATCGTCGAGGCCGGAAACATCATCATCGCAACGGGCTCCACCCCGCGCCACCTCCCGAATGTACGGCAGGACGACGATATGATCGTGGACTCCTCGGGCGCGCTGGACTTCAAAGAGGTGCCAAAGAACCTCGTGATCATCGGCGCGGGCGTGATCGGACTGGAACTGGGCTCGGTCTGGAAACGGCTCGGCGCGGAAGTCATCCTGCTGGAGGCGATGGACACGTTCCTGCCGATGGTGGACGACCAGGTCGCGCAGGCCGCGCAGAAGGAATACGCACGCCAGGGCCTCGACATCCGGCTCGGCGCGCGCGTGCTTTCGGGCCAGGCGGGCCGAAAAAAAGTTACCCTCCAGTACCAGGATGCCGCCGGCGACCACACGCTGGAATGCGACAAACTGGTCGTCGCGGTGGGCCGCAAACCGAGCACGGATCAGATCAACGCGGAGGCGGCGGGCCTGCTGCTGGACGAGCGCGGCTATGTGCACGTGGATGATTATTGTCGTACGAACCTGCCAGGCGTGTTCGCGATCGGCGACGTGGTGCGCGGCGCGATGCTCGCGCACAAGGGCCAGGAAGAGGGCGTCATGGTCGCGGAGCGGCTCGCGGGCGAGGAGACGAAGATCAACTACGACGCGATCCCGTGGGTCATCTACACCGCGCCGGAAATCGCGTGGGTCGGCAAAACGGAGCGCCAGCTCAAGCAGTCGGCGCGCGAATACAAGACCGGTGTGTTCCCGCTCTCCGCGAGTGGACGCGCCAAGGCCATGGAGGAGACGGCGGGCCTCGTGAAGGTGATTTCCGACGCCAAAACGGATCGGATTCTCGGCGTGCACATGCTCGCACCGTCCGCTTCGGAACTGATCATGGAAGCCGTCGTCGCGATGGAATTCGCGGCCAGCACGGAAGACCTGCAGCGCACGGTGCATGCGCATCCCTCCATCGCGGAGGCGCTGCACGAAGCGGCCCTGGCGGTGGACGGCCGCCCGCTCCACATCTGATCGCGTCAGCCGGACGCGAGGCGACGGCGCAGGAACTGGATGTTGAGCTCGATCTGTTCGGTATGTCCCATGCCGCGCGCGCGCTCGAACACGTCGAGCGCCTCGGCGTATCGCTGCATGCTGCGCAACTGAAGGCCCAACGCGACAAGGTAATCGCGGTGATGCGGCGCCCGTTCCGCCAATTCGCGCAACGACGCGAGCGCCCGCTCTGAATTTCCCGCCGATTGCTGGAGTCGGCTGACGCCGTAGAGCGAGGCGAGGTCCCACGGATTCAACGCGCGCGCCGCGGCAAACGCGGTCATGGCCTCTTCAACCTGGCGCTCCTTCGTCTCGCGGTCCAGGTTCCACATCGCCTGCGCGGCGAGCACCTGGCCGATGCCGCGCTGCGCGGCGCCGTTCTCCGGCGCAATGCGCAGGGCCTTGCGATAGGCGGTGATTGCCGCGTCCGGCGCGGTTGATTCACGGAGCAGATCTCCGCGCAAGGTCACGACATGGGACGCAACGGCGCGCGCGCTGAGCGCGAGCAGCAGGACGGGAACCAACGCGAAAGCGGAGGTCCATCGAGGGCACCGCTCTATCCAGCCGGGGCCTGAAAGATGGCCGCCCGCGAAGAGGATGCCCGCGGTGATCCCGCCCAACGCGGCCAGGGTCAGTACGTTGCCATAGACGTGAAAATTATAGTCGAACCCGGCGTGGATCGCGCAGGCGGCGCACGCGCCGACGAATCCCGCGATCAGGAAGTCCCCGCGCTCCGCGTCCCCGAAGCGAATCATGCGCACCAACCGGAGCAGCGCCCAGCCCAGCACGCCGAGCAGCAGGATCGCACCGGCGAGTCCGAATTCGGCGGCCAGCTGGAGGTAATCGTTATGGGCGAATTCCGGGTCGAGATAGACCTTCAGGTGGTGCCAGTAATGCGGGTAAACCCAGCGATAGCTGCCCGGCCCGAATCCGAACCAGGGTTTGTCCGCGATCATGGCCAGCGTGTCGCGCCACAAATTGATGCGCACGTTGCCCTGCAGGGCATCCGCGACGCGCTCCTGGATCAACGGCGAGAGCATCCAGGCCGCGACCCCGGCGAGACCCATCACGAGGGGCGCCACCACGAGCAGAAGCAGCGCGCGGCCCGCCCCGCGACGCAGCCCCAGCAGCGCCACGGTGACGCTGATACCGGCGATGAGGCCCAGCCAGGCGCTGCGGGAACCGGACCAGTAGAGGGGCGGCAGCACGACGAGCAACGCGTATGCGGCGAGCAGCCGCAACGGTCCGCCCGCGGCCGGCATGACCACGAGGGCCAGGCACATCGGAATCACCATCACGAGGAGATTCGCGAAGTGATTGGGACAGATATACGCGCCGCTGGCGCGCATTTCGTATTGCGGCGGGCGTTCCACCGTCAGCACCATGCGCGAGTCCTGCGCGTGCAGGATGATGGAATACCAGGCCATGAGCGTGATGCTCAGCAGGATGAAGCCGAGCAGCCAGCGCCAGCGGTTCTGCTCGCCCGCAAGGCCGCTCCACGCCTGGTAGGCGAGCGCAAGCCCGGCCAGTTTCATCAGCTCAATCCCGGCGTCAAACGCGTAGGCCGCGCGCGGAATGGAGAGCGCGCCGTAGAGGAGAAAAAGCGCGAGTCCGGGGAGCGCCGGCGGACAACGCATGCCGCCCGCCGGTCGGAAGAAGAGCGGGCGCAGCAGATAGAGCGCCGCGCCCAGCAGCGTCAGGCCCAGAAAGGGACCCGCCGCCCACAGGGGCGCGCTGCCGAACGCCCAGATGCCCAACAGCGGCCCCGATGCGAGCAGCGCCAGCGCGGTCCAGTCGTAGAGGCTGCGGGAGCGCGGCAACGAGGAGCGCCGCTTCCGCGGCGGCGCGTGGGGATCGCGGCCGAAGCCGGAACTAGAAAAAGCTGCGGGGTACCCGGATGACATCGCCGGATTCAATCATGATGTCGCGGCTGGGATCACGTTCGATCTCGCGCATGTTAATCTCGCGGACTTCGCTGCCCCGCGAAAGCGTGACGCGTCGGCGCTCCGCGAAATCGGTGTAGCCGCCCGCCGTGGCGATCGCCTGCATGATTGTCATGCCGGGCAGCAGGGGATATCGCTGGGGTGCGCGCACCTCGCCCTGGACGAACACGCTCTGCGCGGGGATGATCACGTTAATCGTGATGGTGCGATAGATTTCGCGCTCGATGTAAATGCGCTGGATTTCCCGCTCGAGTTCCGACGCCGTCTTGCCGACCGCCACGACATCATCGATGAAGGGCATCATGATCGTGCCCGCTTCGTTCACCATCACCTGGACCTCGTCGTCCTTCGGCAAGATGCCGCGCCGGTAAATCACCACCGGATCCCCGTGGCGCAACCGGTAAGCGGTCTGCGTGTTCGCGGGGGTCGGCAACGGCAAAGCGACCGGGGCCGCGACGGGCGCGACGGTCGAGGGTGTGATCGGCGGCATCACCGGGGCAGCCGGCGCGGCGGCGCGCTCGGCGTTGATGCCGGTGGCGGAGGCGGCCAGTTGCGGGCGGACGACCACCTCCTCGGAAACGGCGGGCTTCGCGCGGATCAGCTTTGTGCAACCGGTTCCCAGGACGAGCAACGCCAGCACGCCCAAAACGAAACCTCTGGATACAAGGGCGAACGTCATGGCGCTACAGGGAGTCCTTGGACGATTTCGCCGTCGATGCCACCTCGGCCGCAGGTGTCGATTCCGGCGACTGGTCGTAGTGGGAGTAATAGGAGTGGTAGTAGTAGTAATTGTCGTCGCGCAGGATGTTGATGTTGTTGAGCACCACGCCGAGCACCTTGGCCCCGACATTGTCCAGCATGCGCCGGGCGCGCGCCGAGATGTCGCGGGGATACTTGCGATACTGCACGACCAGCAACACGCCGTCCACCTCGCTCGCGAGGATGGACGCATCGCTGACGCCGACGATCGGCGGCGAGTCGAAAAAGACGACGTCGTAGCGGGCCTTGAGGCTCTTGACGAGTTCCCGCATACGCTGGGAGTCAAGCAACCCGAGGGAGGTGCGCGGCAATTTACCGCTGGGCAGGAAGTGCAGGTTCGGCAGCGACGAGGCTTTGATCGCCTCCTCGACCGGCACCTCGCGCAACAGGACGTTGGTCAGGCCGAAGCGGTTGGAAATGCCGAGGAACGTGTGCTGCACCGGCCGGCGCAGGTCGGAGTCGACCACCAGCACCTTGTCGCCCAACTGCGCGCACACGTAGGCCAGGTTGAACAGGGTCGTGGACTTGCCTTCGCCCGCGCCGCCGCTGACCACCGCGAACGCGCCGCCGGGGCCGCCGGTCTTCCGGGCGAACTGCATGTTGGTGCGCAACACGCGGTAGGCCTCCGCGTGGGCGCTGTCCGGCCCCTCCTCCATCAGGGAGCGTACCTTCTGCGGGATGACGCCGAGCACCGGCAGGCCGAGGTGCCGCTCCACGTCCTCCACCGTCTTGACCGAGGTGTCGAGATATTCGATGAAGAAGGCGAGGCCGATGCCGGCGATGATGCCGAGCAGCGCGCTCAGGACGATATTGAACATGATGCGCGGGCTGACGAAGCGGTTTTCGGAGGGTACTTCGGCCGGTTCGATCACCTCGACCGGCGTGCGCGGAACGCCCAATTCAATGCCCTGCTGCGCCACACGCGCGCGCAATGCCGTCAGGATTTCGCGCTGGATCTCCACGTTGCGCTGGGAGCGCTCAAAGGGCAGGTATTGTTCGGCTTCCGTCTGGATGTCGGCGGCGCGCGCCTCCTCCAGCTCGGTTTCCAGCGCGTGATATTTCGCCCGCGCCACCTCAAAATCGGCGCGAATGCCCTTCTTCAGGCCCTCCAGCGCGTTATCGAGTTTTATACGCAGTTCGTCCAGCCCGGCCTGCACGCGGCGCACCTCGGGATGGTTGACGCCGAAATTCTCGAGCAACAGCTTGAGCTGGACCTCGGCGTCCACCACCTGGCGACGCAGGACCAGGAGGGACTGGTCGTTCACGATGTACGCGGATGCGTTGAGCAATTCCTCGCCGCTGAGCGCCTCCAACTGGTTCAGCCTCGCTTCACGAACCAGCATGTCAACGCGCGAGGAAATGCGATCGGCTTCCAGGGACTGAAGGCGGACCTTGTCCACCCGGTAGCCGCGCTGAAGAATGGACACCCCGCCCTCGCGACGGATGCGCTCCAGTTCATTCTCCGCGATATTCACGCGGTCCTGCTGCTTCTGCAATTCGTTTTCCAGCGCGTCCACGCCCCGCTGGAGTTCCCGGCGTTTGAGGGAAAGGCGCTGGTCGCGATAGACATTCGCGATTTCATTGGCGATGCGCGCGGCCTCCTCGCGATTCTCGCTGAAGACCTGGATGTCGATGAGACTCGTGTCGCGGTACTGGTTCACGCGCACGGCCTTCGACAGGATCAGATAGGCGTCCTCACGCCGGAGCACGCCGCCTTCCGCCCCATACTTGGCCGCCCAGCGCTGCATCAGGTCAAGATTCTGGATGACTTGGTGCAGGATCGGGCGCGACTGGATGATCTCGAACTGGGTGCGGAGGAAGAACGGGTTGTAGGACGCCATATACTGCCGTTCAAACACCGGCACATCCAGCGCGTCCTCGCGCACGGAAATGCGCGCATTGGCCATGTAGATCTTCGGCATGGTGAGCGTGTACGCCATGCCGGTCAGCACAACCAGCAACACCACGGCGAGGATGATTTCCTTGCGGGATTTGATGACCCGCCAGTAGTCGAGAAAATGCAGCTTGTTATCGGTTTGAGGATCGGTCGACATGCTTCACCCGCCCATCCGGGCGTCAGCCGCCAGAAAAGCAAATCCGGGTCCAACCTGCAAGGATCGGACCCGGATTTGTTGCGAACACCGGCGGACTACAGTTGTGTTCTCCAGCCCAGTTCCAGGCGCGTGCGGTCGAAATCGTTGCGCAGGTCCGAACTGAAATCGAGGTACTGGATCGACGCTTCCAGGTAGTTCCGGCGGTTGAGCATGTAGCTCACGCGCGCGCTGCCCTGGAGGACATCCTCGTCGCCTTCCGCCAGCGCGCCCGCGAATTCCGGATCGACCAGTTTCTGGTCGCGGTTGTACTTGCTGCGCTGATAGCTGCCCGCGAGGAACAACTGCACGCGCGCCGTCAGGTCGTGTGACAAGCTGAGGAAGCTCAACAGGCGGTCCTGGCTGGCGAAGGGATAGACATCCGCCTCAAACATGGAGTAGCCCAAGCCACCCGTGATCCGGGTCTTCGGCGAAGGCAGGTAGGTCAGGCTGATGTCGCCGAAGGGCAGCGTTTCATCGCCGATCGCGTCGTCTTCAAACGTCTTGTTCTGCATGCCCGCGCGCACCGTGCCCACGAGATTCGGCGTGAAGATCTGCTCCAGCCCGGCGCCGAAGAAGACGCTCTCCGAACTGCGATCGTCGAGGTCGGTGTATTCGGTCTGCTCCAGGCGCAGGTCCGCGGAAAGCGCGGTCTCGCGCTGCAACTGGTGGCGCAGCGTCACGCCCACGGCGTAAATGTCGTAATCGTCCGTCGCGGCGACTTCATCGTTGTCATAGCGCAGCACGGTGTAGCGCCCGCCGAACTCGATACGGGTCGGTTCGCTCAACCGGTAGCCCAGCACGCCGTCCAGCAGGTTGTAGGTGTAGTCATCCTTCTCGCGAGCCACCACGCCCCGGTCGATCAGTTCGGGCAGTTCCGCGATGCGGAGGGTGTTCTTGAGGTTCAGGGAAACGCGCGGGGAGAAATTGTGCGCAAAGACAACGTCCGCCTCGTGGTGCAGATCGGTGTCGTCCGGCTCGCGGTCGCTCCACCAGATGAACGTCGGGCGATAGCGGAGGCCGAAGAAGGTCTGCTCCATGTCCATGTTGAGCAGGAATTCGAGCTCTTCAATAATCTTGAAGCTGTCCTGCTGGTCTTTTTCGGTCTCATAGACATTGCTGTCCCAGCCGACGCGGAAGCGGTTTTTGACCTGGAAGTTCTGGGCGGTTTCCTGGGCAGCGGCGGCCATGTCGACCAGCAGCGCGCCCGTGAGCACGGCCACGGCGGCGGATTGAATCCATTTCATGAATCAACTCTCCTTCGATTAAGTCTGGTTTCCGGCGCCGATGACACCCACGGGCTGCGGGGCCAGATTGATCAGGTCGCGCAAGCGCGGGACATTCGGCGTCATCGGCGGCGGGCCCGGCGGCGTGGAGGGCGTCTTGATGATCACCTCAACCTGGGGAATATCCGCCTGCGTGACCACGCGACCCGAAACGCGGCCCAGCGTCGAAAGGTCGGCGCCAATCTGCTGGTTGTCCGGCGGATTGATGCGGGACAGCTTGCCCAGCGGGTCCGTGGAGGTCACGATCGCTTCCGGGCCGACGGGCTGCGGCAGCGGCTCGAGATTTTCCACGGCTTCGCCGATGGAACCAAAGTCAATGCCGGCGCTTTTCAGATAGTTGACCCAGGATTCGTCATCGTCGGGATTTTCCACTTCCGCCTGCTTGCCCAGCGCCAAAACGATTACGCGCGCCAGCGTGCCCGTCAGCACGGTCCGCTCCTGGCTCCAGCCGTCTTTCGGCATGATGCCGTTCTGCATGAGAATCTGGAAGCATTCCAAATCGGTCGGGGCCGCCGGCAGGAAGCGGGAAAGCCCGAGAACGCGAACCAGCCACTGCGCCAACTCGCCCTCCGTCACCAGTTTGGCCTGCTCAACATCCACCGGCGCAGCTTCGGCCTTCTTGGCCCGGCTGGATTTCGGTTTGGACTCCTGCGCGGAGACGGGCGCAGCGATAAACGCGACAGATACGGCCGCCGCCGCGATGACATACATAAAACGCTTCATGATCCTTCCCTCCGGAGTGGGCAAACGGTTGAACCGTTTAAACACTACACATGCTTGGGGAGAACGTACAGCCGGGACGCCCCGGGGGTCAAACGGAAATATGGACGTTTGCCGCAGAATATTTTCCTGACACGCCCCCCGGGTTGCGCTCCCGCAGCTCCTCTGTTAATGTCCGCGCCCATGCCCAAGAAGACATCCTTCACGGTCGCCCTCTCGCCCGAACAACGGGAGCGGCTCACCGACCTGCTGCGGCGCGGCAACTACCGGCCCCGTGAAACCCCCTACACCACCATCTCCGTGGAGGGGCCGGACTGCAATATCGCTCTCTATACCAGCGGAAAATGCGTGGTGCAGGGCCAGGGTACCGAGGATTGGGTCACGTTCACCCTCGAACCGGAGGTCCTCCTGGAGGCCAAACTCGGCTACGAGACCGTGCACACCCCGGAAATGTTCCAGCCGCACCTCGGCGTGGACGAGAGCGGCAAGGGCGACTTTTTCGGTCCCCTCGTCATCGCCGCCGCCTACGTGGACGAACGCATCGTACCGCGCTTCCAGGAACTCAACGTCCGCGACAGCAAACAGATCACCAGCGACCGGAAGGCCGAGGAGCTGTCGGATGCGATCCTCGACGTGCTCGGCGACCGCTACGCCGTCGTCACCATCGGCCCCCGCGCCTACAACCGGCTCTACGCCAAGATGCGCAGCGTCAACCGTATGCTCGCCTGGGGCCACGCCCGCGCCATTGAGGACCTGCTCGCGAAGGTGCCCCACGCGCCGCGCGCCGTGTCGGACCAGTTCGGGCCCACCGCGCAGATCGAACGCGCGCTCCTTAAGAAGGGACGCGAGATCAAACTTGAGCAGCGGCCGCGCGCCGAGTCCGACCCCGCCGTCGCCGCCGCCTCCATCCTCGCGCGCGCCGGCTTCCTGCGCGCCCTGCGCGACATGAAAAAGGCGTACGGCGTCGACATCCCGAAAGGCGCGTCCGCCCAGGTCCGCGAAGCCGCGCAATCGCTCGTGAAGAAACAGGGCGCGAAGGTCCTGCTCGATATCGCCAAGTGCCACTTCAAGACAGCGGACGACGTACTCACCGCCGTCGGCCAGTCCCGCGCCGCGCTCGGTCCCGAAGGCGCCGCGACTTCGCAGGCCAAGGCCGACTGGGCCGCGATCCGCAAGAAACAGCGCGAGGCCGGCCAGTGAAACTCGTGCGCTTCGGCGAACCCGGCCGCGAGCGGCCCGGCCTCTGGCTCGACGACCGGGGTGCGCCCGAAATTCTCGACGTGCGCGCGATGGCCTATGACATCGCGGACTACGACGCCCACTTTTTCACGCATTGGGGCCTCGACCGGCTGCGCGGACTGTTGCGGGAGAAACAACAACAACGCATCCCCGCCGCCGGCGTCCGCCTCGGCCCGCCCGTCCCGCCGCCCGCGAACCTCATCTGCATCGGCAAAAACTATGCCGACCACGCCGCCGAGTTCGACGGCAAGCCGCCGACCGAGCCGATCCTGTTCGCGAAATCCGTCACCACCCTCATCGGCCCACACGACGCCATCCGGATGCCGGAGGGCTTCACCGATGTGGACGCCGAGGCGGAACTCGCCGTGATCATCGGCGCCATCGCGCACCGGGTGACGGAAGCCGATGCCCTCCGCCATGTCGCCGGTTATGCCGCGCTCAACGACGTCACCGAGCGACGCGCCCAGCGCGCGGCGGGCCAGTGGTTTCGCGGCAAGAGCTTCGACACGTTCTGTCCGGTCGGCCCCTGGCTGGTCACCGCGGATGAAATTCCCGACCCGCAAACTTTGCGCGTCGCGTCGCGGTTCAACGGAACGACGCTACAGGACGGTCACACGCGCGACATGCTGTTTCCCGTTGCGCACCTCATCGCCTACATCTCCGCCACACTGACCCTGCATCCCGGCGACCTCATCGCCACCGGCACCCCCGCCGGCGTCGGCTTCGCCCGCACCCCGCCCGTCCTGCTCCGCGCGGGCGACGTCATCGAAGTGGAGATCGAACGGGTGGGCGTGTTGCGGAACGGCGTGGGCTGAAACCGGGTTTCGGGTGTCAGGTGTCGGGGAAGAACGATTCCTCCCTGACACCTGAAACCCGACACCATCCTCCCCCCTCTTAAATGCGAAAGGGATGACGTTGCCGCCATCCCCTTGCGCACTTAACCTGCGATCGACTTACTTCTTGCCGAGGATCGCGTCCTTCGCGGCTTTCGCCACGCGGAACTTCACGACCTTCTTGGCCGGAATCTTGATCGCTTCGCCCGTCGCCGGGTTGCGGCCCATGCGCGCCTTGCGCTGAACCAGCACCAGCTTGCCCAGGCCCGGAATCACGAAGCTGTTCTTCGCTTCCTTGTACGCCAACGCGGAGAGCGCCTCAAAAAACGCGCCCGCTTGCTTCTTCGTGATGCCAACCGATTCGGCCAACTTGGCCGCGGTCTGCGATTTGGTCAGTGCCATGTGTACTCGCCTCCTGTTTACGTTAAACGCGTTTTTGCGTCTAAACTCGTGCCCATATTGCTCGCGCGGCCCCGTAAAACAAGTGTTTTTTGATGATTTTTTACGCCAGCAATCCGGACGCCACGCGCTGCGCGAGCGCCGCGCCGCCGAGTTGCCGGACGATTTCGAGCGCGAACGCGATGCTCGTGCCCGGCCCCTGGCTCGTGATCAGCGCGCCATCCACCACCACGCGCTCGTTCACGAATTTCGTCGCGGTGAGATTTTCCGCCGCGCCGGGATAACACGTCACGCGCTTCCCTTCGAGGATGCCCGCCGCCTGCAACACCAGCGGTCCCGCGCACACCGCGCACACCCGGCGTCCCGCGTCGTGCAGCGCGCGAATCGCGTCCAGCACGCGCGTATCCGCCATCAGGTTCTGCACGCCGCCGTAGCCGCCCGGCACGACGATGGCATCGAAATCCAGCGGCTTCACCGCGTCGAGCGTCGTGTCCGGTTCGAGCTTCACACCGCGCGACGCCGTCAGCACGCCCGCGTGCAGGCCCGCCGCCGTCACGCTGAATTCCGCGCGACGCAACACGTCGATCACCGTCACCGCCTCAATCTCCTCGCACCCCTCCGCCAGCAGCACCAGGATCTTTTTACTCATCGCGCACCTCCATATTTTTACAGCGCCTGTAGTTTTACAGACGTTGGAAGCCCGGAAAACATTTTTTACAGACGTTGAAAAACCGTCTTCACGCGACCTTGCGCGAAAGAATGCGTGAGCATCACCGCCCCCCGCGGCCTTGCGCCGCGGGAGCAGAAGTTCCCCGGCGCCATGAACGGCACGAACCCCACCCATCGCCGGCGCTCGCCAGCGGCGAGCCCAGCCCGCGGCGCGGGCTGGCTTCCCTTTGGGAAGGCCGGCGGACTCAAGGATTGCGTCCGATCTGGCAAGGACAACGTTGCCTCCTGCGGCGCAAGGCCGCAGGGGGGCGTATTGCGACGCGCAGGATGCGGCGGAAGATGCCCCCGCATGCACAGGCTTCCCGCGCGGACAAGAACCGGATAGAGTCCCCGGTTCATGCAATCACGGGATAGTTTTGACGCGAAGACGAGCCTGGCGGCGATGGCGGCGGACGCGCTGGCCATCTTCTGGGGATTCCTGCTCGCGGTGTGGATTCGGTTCGATTCGGGCTGGATTGAGGTCACGCGCGGGCTCCCGCCGCGCGGCATGTATCTCTACGCGGCGTGCGTCGTCACGATCCTCTTCCTGTTCATCTTCCGCTCGCTCGGCCTCTACGAGCGGCCGCAGTACGGGCACTTCATCGACAAGATCCCGCGCCTCGTGCGCGCGTGCAGCCTCGGCGTGCTGCTCGCGATGGCGCTCGCGTTCGTGATCCAGATCGACCCGCCGTTCTCGCGTATCGCCACCGCGATCGCGCTGCTGACGGTGACGGTCCTGGTCGTCCTGGAGCGCAACATCCTCTTCGCCTGCGAGCGGCACTGGGCGAAATACCAGGCCGCGAAGCGCCGCGTCGTCCTGCTCGGCGCCGGCCCGCTCGCCGTGCAGCTGCGGAGCAAGCTGGAAGGCGAACCGCGCCGCCGCTGCCGCGTTGCCGCCTGCCTGCCGCTGCCGGATGAAACGCCGGACCCGGAACTGCCTGCGGCTCTCACGGGCCGCAGCCTGGACGAACTGGAGCGCCTGCTGGAAACGGAGGGCGCGGACGCGGTGGTCCTCACGCGCCCCTCCGCGCTGGCCCACGAGAAACTCGTCGAAATCATGCTGCACTGCGAACGCAGCCTCGCGAATTTCCTGATGGTGCCGGACCTGTTTCGCCTGCTGACGAGCAAGGTGGACATGCAGAACGTGGACGAGATCCCGCTGCTCGGCATTGGCAAATGGCCGCTCGACCATTTCTGGAACCGGCTGCTCAAACGCCTCGAGGACATCGCCGGCGCGCTTGTGGGCCTGCTCATCTCCATCCCCATCGTCGCGGTCGCCGCCATCGCGATTAAGCGCAGCTCGCCCGGCCCCATCTTCTACAAGCAGGAGCGCTGCGGCGAGAAGGGGCGTGTCTTCAACCTCTACAAGTTGCGCACCATGCAGGCCGACGCCGAGGCGAAGACCGGCCCGGTATGGACATCACCCGACGACCCGCGCCGCACCGCGGTCGGCGCGTTCCTGCGCCAGCACAACCTCGACGAGTTGCCGCAATTCTGGAACGTACTGAAGGGCGAGATGAGCCTCGTCGGCCCGCGCCCCGAGCGCCCGCACTTCGTTGAACAGTTCAAGGACGACATCAGCCGCTACATGTGGCGGCACGTCCACAAACCCGGCATGACCGGCTGGGCGCAGGTCAACGGCTACCGCGGGCAGACCGACTTGCGGAAACGCATCGAACTCGATCTTTGGTACCTGGAGAACTGGTCCCTCGCCCTCGACTTCAAAATTCTCACCCGCACCCTCTTCGCCCGGAAGAATGCGTATTGAGCGTGCCGTCCGCGCCGATCCTTGACCGCTTGGCGAATCCGGCCTAACGTTGTGGGTTTACGAACGGGAGCATGGAAAATGGCTGAAGTAACGCCGGAAAATGCGCCGCGCAAGGCGCGCGAGCATTTCGAAAAGGGCATGGCCTCCTTTGAGCGGGGCAATCTCGATTACGCAATGGACATGTATATGCTGGCGCTGGAGGTTAGCCCCGGCTTCCTCAAGGCCCGCAAATTCCTGCGCGCCGCGGCGGTGACGAAGGCCAAACAGTCCAAATCGAACGCCTTCTCGCGCGCGATGGGCACGCTCGGCGGGTCGGGCACGCTGCTCAAGGTGCAGTCGCTGTTGAAGAACAAGCCGGAGCGCGCCCTGCAGGAGGCGGAAGACCTGCTGCGCAAGGATCCGCTGAACCCGACCTTCGTCCATACGGCCTGCCAGGCGGCGGAGGCGGCGGGCTTCCCCGAAGTCGCGATCATGAACCTCGAGGTGGCGCGCGAGCACGGGGCTAAGGACGCGAAGTCGATCGAGAGGCTCGCGAAGCTCTACACCGAGGTGAACCGGATGCACGACGCGCGCCTCGCCTACGAGGAGCTCGTGCGCCTCAAGCCAAACGACCCGCAGGCGGTCAAGAAGCTCAAGGACGCGACGGCGCTCGACACGATGCAGCGCGGCGGCTGGAACGAGGCGGGTTCGTACCGCGACGTGATGAAGGACGCCAAGCAGGCGACGCTGCTGGAGCAGCAGTCGAAGGCCGTCAAAACGTCCCGCGATGTGGACGCCCTCCTGCAGGAGGCGCAGGCCAAGGTGGAACGCGAGCCGCAAAACGTGAACTACAAACGTTCGCTCGCGGAATTGCTCGCCAAGAGCGAGCGCTACGACGAGGCGCTCGCGATCCTCACCGAGGCGCAGCAGGCCACCGGCGGCGCGGACCCGCAGATCGCCCGCCTCATCAGCACGATCCGGCTGGAACAGATCGACCGCGCCGTCGAGCAATTCAAGGCGGCGGGGAACACGGCGGCCATCGAGGCGAAGCAGAAGGAACGCGCCGACTTCCTCTTCCAGGACGCGGAGGATCGCGTGCAGCGCTATCCGAACGACCTGCAATTCAAATACGAGTATGGCGTGCTGCTGTTCGAGCAGGGCCGCCTCAATGAGGCGATCCAGCAGTTCCAGCGCGCGCAGCAGAATCCGCAGCGCCGCATCCGTTCGCTCTACTACATTGCCCTCTGTTTCAAACAAAAACAGCAGTACGACATCGCCGCCGAGCAGATGGAGAAGGCCGCGGCGGAACTCCAGGTGCTCGACGACACGAAGAAGGACATCCTGTACGAGCTGGGCACGATGTACGAGGCGATGGGAAAACGGGACCGGGCGGCGGCGCTCTACAAGGAAATCTACTCGGTGGACATCGGCTATCGCGACGTGGCCGCCAAGATCGAAACCAGCTACCACAAGTCCGAATGAAAAGGTTCCCGCCGTTCCGGGCCGCCGCCGCGCTGTTCGCCGCCGTCCTCCTCGCGGCCGCCACCGCGATGGCGCAAGCCTGGCCGCGGCCGCCGCGGCCGGCCGATGACGAATTCTCGGTGATGACCTACAACCTCTGGCGCTTCAGCTATGAGGATCGGGACCGGGACGGGCAGAAGGACAACTTCAAGCCGGAGGATCAGATCGCCGCGCTCGTCGCCGTCGTGTCCAACGCGCGGCCGGACGTGCTGGCGGTGCAGGAAATTGGCGACGGCGATTCGTTTGAAATTTTGCGGCGCCGCCTGGGCGAGGCGGGGCTGGACATGCCGCACACGGAGTACTTCATTCTCCCCCACTCAACGGTGGGGCTCGGTCTGCTCTCGCGCTTCCCGATCGTGGGCCGCCACAGCATCACCAACGAGACGCACACGCTGGGCGGCGAGGAGCTGCCGGTGCAACGCGGTTTCCTCGTCGTCGATATCCAGGTGAACCCGAAGTACCGGTTCCGGCTGTTTAACGCGCACCTGAAATCGAAACTGTTCCACCCGCTGGGCCAGACGGAAATGCGCCGCAACGAGGCGCGCCTGCTGAACAAACACGTGCGGCGCGCGATCGACCGGAGCAAGAACCTGAACGTGGTGGTCGTGGGCGACATGAACGATCGCATCACCTCATCGCCGCTGCGCGAACTGATCGGACGGCCCCGCTACCTGCACGACCTGCGCCCGCGCGACTTCGTCGGCGACATCTGGACGCATCTCTGGGAATTCAACGAGGAATATTCCCGGATCGATTACATCTTCGTGAATGACGCGATGCGGCCCGAGGTCGTGGCGGACAAGAGCTATGTGGTCCGCGACCCGCAGGCCGCGTTGGCTTCGGATCACCGGCCGGTGATCGCCGTATTCAAGGCTTCCGATTTGAAACCGGAGTGACCTGCAGCCGATAGTAGCGCGGCTTGCCCGCCGGAACCTTGTCGTGGATGGTGATCATCGCGCCGGCGCCCAGGATGGGGGCGACGCCGGGCAGCGGCATCCACTTCGAACCCGCTTTGCGGCTATCCGCGTAAAGCAAGGTGTAGCGGATGCCCCGCTGGCCCATCCAGCTCACCGTGGATTCCTCCCCGCTGCGCGCGACCATGAGCGTCGCCTCGGCGGCGGGTTTTTCAATTTCGCGCACGCGCATCGATGCGCAGCCGGTCAAAAGAGCGAGCGCCAGACCGGCGAGGGCGGCGCGTGGAAACGTAACGTTCAAGCGGAACCGGGGCGTCAGGGTACGGGATCGGCCTCAACCGCCGAATCCTGCGCCGGGGGAACGACGGGCACGGGCTCCATGTCGCCGCGCTCGTAGGAACTGGGGCGCGCCGCGGGAGGCACGATGCGCGGGCGATCCGGGAGCGGACCCTGCTGGTCGTACCAGCTTGAGTGGCGTCGCGGTTCGGACTCGTCGGTCAGCGTGAGGTTGTAGCGCTTCGTGAACCATTTCCAATCGGAGGACCGCCATTTGAGGATGCGCCCGAATTCGTTGATGAGCGCGCCGGTTGTCAGGTCCGAAATACGCTCGACGCGGGGCGACCAAGACGAGGCGTCGAGCAGGACCTGCGGCAGCACGTTGTCGTTGCCAATCAGCACGGTGCGATCCGGCGTGCGCTGCAGGAAGTTGACCTCGCGGTAATCCTTCAGGGAGACCGGCACCCATTCGCCGCCGTTCCACGCGTGCAGCACCGGGTCCTGCGCGGAGGGCTCGCCCTGATAGGACACGAGGACGGAAGGCGAACGGCTCAACACATCCATCGCGACCTGGATCACGGAGAAGCGGGCGGGCGCGACGATCAGCGTGTAGGCGTGGGATGCCGTCGTGGACAGAACGAGCGCCAGAACAAGCAGCGCGCCAAAACGGCCTGATGATCGCGAAGGGGTATTCATTTCGTAGTCCTCGTGTTTGCAACACGCTAGCACAGGCCGCCGCGGGAATTCAAGCGGACGGCGTAAATTCCGCGCCGCCCGGGTTGCAGTCCGCGAACGGGTGGGTATATTCCCCGCCAACCCAGGAGGAACCCCATGGCAACCATCACCCTTAAAGGCAATCCCATCCACACGAGCGGCTCGCTGCCCGCGGTCGGCGCCAAGTGCCCCGACTTCAAACTCACGGCGGGCGACCTCTCGGACGCGACGCTCGCGACCTACGGCGCCAAGAAGAAGGTCCTGAACATCGTGCCCAGCCTCGACACGGGCATCTGCCAGATGTCGGCGCGCCGGTTCAACGCGGAGGCGGGCAAGCTCGCCGACACGGTCATCATCAACATCTCGGCCGACCTGCCCTTCGCGCAGAAGCGCTTCTGCGACGCGGAAAAACTTGCGCACGTCGCCAACCTCTCCACGATGCGCGCGCCCGGGTTCGGCCCCGCGTTCGGCGTGGACATCGTGGATGGCCCGCTCGCCGGATTGCTCAGCCGCGCGGTCCTCGTGCTCGACGCGAACAACACCGTCGTGCACGCCCAGCAGGTCCCCGAGATCGCGCAGGAACCGGACTACGACCAGGTTCTCGCCGCCCTCGCGAAGGCCTGACCCGCCCTCGTCCGCGCGCCGCACCTCATACATCTTGAACAACACCCTAACGTCCGGGTATGCTCGCCATACACCGTGACGCAGCGCGACGCACATACCGGGATGCCCGGGGCGAAAACCGGCCCATCCGACAACGTTCGCTTTAAACGCCTGGCCGACCAGGCGCCCGCGATGCTGTGGATGACCGATGCGCGCGGCGGGATGATTTTCCTCAACCAGCGCTGGCTCGAATTCCGCGGGCGTCCACTTGACGCCGAACTCGACGAGGGCTGGGAGTCGGGCGTGCATCCGGACGACCTGCCCTCCTGTCGGCGTGCGCTCGCGCGCGCGATTCGCGACCAGGACGGACTCAATCATGAATTCCGCCTCCGTCGCTGGGATTCGGATTATCGCTGGCTGCTGTGCACCGGCGTGCCCCAATTCGACCCGGACGGCCAGTTCACCGGGTTGGTCGGTTCCAGCGTGGATATCACCGATCGCCGGCGCTGGGAGGAAGGCCTGCGGCAGCGCGACCGCCTGCTCCAGGCCGTGGCGCAGGCCACCCACCTCTTGCTGACGCGGGGCGACATCGAAAACAGCATACCCGACATGCTGCGCACGCTGGGCGAGGCGATGGACGTGGACCGGGCCTATATTTTCCGGAACCGGATCCACCCGCAAAGCGGCGATGCGCTGTGCGACCAGATTTTTGAATGGTGCAACGAACGTGCGGAGCCCCAGATCGACAACCCGGACATGCAGGGCATGGCGTTTGATCCGGTGTTCACGCGCCTCTATCGCTGCCTGCAGGCGGGCAAGCCCTATACCGGCGTGGTCAGCGAATTCCCCGACGCGGAGCGCAACATCCTCAGCAGCCAGAATATCCGATCGCTCCTCTGCGTTCCGATTCCCGTAAACAACGGCCTCTGGGGCTTTCTCGGCTTCGACGATTGCCACCGGGACCGCGTCTGGTCGGTGAACGAGGAGGCGCTCATCAGCGCCATGGCCGGCAGCCTGGGTGCGCTTTTCGCACGGCAGCAATCCGAACATCTCGTTGAAGCGCGCGACCGGCTGCTGCGCGGCGTCGCCCAAGCCACGCACGAACTGCTCAATGCGCCCGACCTGCAGCAGGCGCTCCAGCGCGCCATGGGCCTCCTGGGCGGTGCGGCCGCGGTGGACCGGGTGTATCTGTTCGAGAACACGGACGACGCCCGAACGGGCCAACGCGCCCTGCAGGCACGCGTCCTCTGGAACCGCAACGCAACGGAGCGGAGCGCGCCCGTCTTCCGCTCCATCTCCTACGATGAACTGCTGCCCCGCTGGTACGACATCCTCTCCGCCGGCCAGCCGATCAGCGGAACCATCCTCGATTTCTTCCCCTCCGCGGAAACCAGCGCCGCCCTGCGCAGCATCCTGCTGGTGCCGGTGATGAGCGGCGACCGGTTCTGGGGCGTCGCCGGCTTCGACGATACCGACTTGAGCCGGAGCTGGAACGCGAGCGATGAGGACCTGCTGAAAGCCGTGGCCGGTTCCATCGGCGCCGCCATCGCGCGGCGCGGCGCGGAGGAAACCCTGCGCTCGCGGGAGGAACACTACCGCTCCCTCATCGAAAACGTTTCCGACGTCATCGCGATCGTGGACAGCCAGGGCGTGCTGACCTACCTGAGCCCTGCGATTGAGCGCACGCTCGGCTACAACCCCTCCGAACTCGCCGGCCGCGACGCCGCGGGCCTGTTGCATCCGGAGGACGCCTTCAGCCTGATGCAGGTGCGCAGCGTGCTGCTGAACCAGCCCGCCGCGATCCGCGTGGCCGAGTTCCGGCTCCGCCACCGCGACGGATCCTGGCGCGATTTCGAAAGCGCGGCCAAGCTCCTCGAAACACGCGGCGGCGAGCGCCACTACGTCATCAACGCCCGCGACGTGACCGAGCGCAAACGCACCGAAAACGCCCTGCGCCACAGCGAGGAACTCCTGCGCCATGCGCAGAAAATGGAGGCGGTGGGGCGCCTCGCCGGCGGCGTCGCCCACGACTTCAACAACCTGCTCACCGCGATCAGCGGCTACGCCGAGCTGCTGCTGGAAGACATGCCGCCCGGCCACGAGATGCGCAAGGAGATGGACGAAATCGTCAAGGCCGCCGAGCGCGCCCACGGCCTGACGCGGCAGTTGCTCGCCTTCAGCCGCAAACAGGTGCTCGAGCCGCGCATGCTCAACCTCAACGCCGTGGTGCAGGACCTGCAAAAAATGCTGCGCCGCCTCATCGGCGAGGACATTGAATTGATCACGGAACTCGAACCCGAACCAGGGCTCGTCCGCGTCGACGCCGGCCAGATGGAGCAGATGATCATCAACCTCTCCGTCAATGCGCGCGACGCGATGCCGCACGGCGGGCGCCTCGTCATCCGCACCGCCCGGCTCGACCTGATGCACCGCCTCACGCGCGAACCGTTTTCCGTCGAGCCCGGCCCCTACACCGTGCTGGAGGTGTGCGACAACGGCAAGGGCATGGACGAATCCGTCAAGCAGCACATCTTCGAACCCTTCTTCACCACCAAGGAAGTCGGCAAGGGCACCGGCCTCGGCCTCGCCATGGTGTACGGCATCGTCCAGCAGAGCGGCGGTCACATCCTCGTCGATTCCGCCCCCGGCCAGGGCGCCACGTTTTCGATTTTCCTCCCGCGCTTCGATGGTCGCGAGGCCACGCCCGCCAAAACGGAAACGCCCCGGCCCGCCCGCGGGACCGAACGCGTGCTGCTCGTCGAGGACGAGGACATGGTGCGGCAGCTCGCCGAAAAACTGCTTGCCCTGCAGGGCTATCGCGTCACCTCGGCGCGCGACGGGCGCGACGCGCTGCGCATCATGGAACAGCGCGGCGCGGAATTCGACCTGCTGCTGACGGACATCGTCATGCCCTACATCGGCGGCCCCAGCCTCGCCGAACAGCTGAAGGCCCGCTTCCCCAACCTGCGCGTCCTCTACATGTCCGGCTACGCGCAGGACGCGCTCGCCGGGACCACGGACGTGCAGCCGGGACGCAACTTCCTGCAGAAGCCCTTCAAGCCCGCCGCCCTCACCGCGATCGTGCGGGAAGTCCTTGACGCGCGCTGACGGGTGGGCGATACCCTCCGCCCCTGCCCATGAATGCCCGCACCCCCGCAGAAGAAATCGCCCGCCGCCGCACGTTCGCCATCATCTCGCACCCCGACGCGGGCAAAACGACGCTGACGGAAAAGCTGCTGCTCTACGGCGGCGCCCTCCACCTCGCCGGCTCCGTCCGCGCCCGCAAGAACCAGCGCGCCGCCACATCCGACTGGATGGAACTCGAACGGGAACGCGGCATCTCCATCACCTCCACCGTGCTGCAATTCGAATACGACGGGTTCTGCATCAACCTGCTCGATACCCCCGGCCACAAGGACTTCAGCGAGGACACGTACCGCGTACTCACCGCGGTGGACAGCGTCATCATGGTCATCGACGCCGCGAAGGGCATTGAGGAGCGCACGAAGAAACTTTTTGAAATCTGCCGCCTGCGCCACATCCCCATCTTCACCTTCGTCAACAAGATGGACCGCCCCGCGCAGGATGGCCTCGCCTTGCTCGATGAACTCGAAAAGGTGCTCGGCATCGGCGCGTTCCCCGTCACCTGGCCACTCGGCAGCGGGCAGGACTTCCGCGGCGTCTACGACCGGCTCGCCCACCAGCTTTTCCTGTTTGAACGCACCGTCGGCGGCGCCTACCGCGCCCCGTTTAAAGCCGGCGGGCCGGACGACCCCGCCCTGCGCGCGGCCGTGCAGCCGGAACTCTACGACGCGTGGCGGCAGGAGATCGAAATGCTCTCCGTCGCCGGCGAACAGTTCGACCGCGACGCCGTGATGGCCGGTCAAATCACGCCCGTCTTCTTCGGCAGCGCCATGACCAACTTCGGCGTGCAACTGCTGCTCGACTACTTCGTGAAATACGGCGCCGCGCCCGCGGCCCGCCCGTCCAACGGCCAGCTCATCCACCCCGAACACCCCGCGTTTTCCGCCTTCGTGTTCAAGGTGCAGGCGAACATGAACCCGCGCCACCGCGACACCATCGGGTTCATCCGCATCTGCTCGGGCCTTTTCGAGAAGGACATGATCGTGCTCGACCCCGAGACCGGCAAGCCCGTACGCCTCGCCTACCCGCAGAAGCTGTTCGGCACCGAGCGCGAGAGCATCGAACGCGCCTACCCCGGCGACATCGTCGGCCTCGTCGCGCACCGCTCGTTCAGCATCGGCGACACGCTGACCACGGAGCCCGGCCTGCAATACCGCGAGATCCCGCGCTTCCCGCCCGAGGTCTTCGCCACGCTCAGCAACCCGAACCCGTCCAAGTTCAAGCAATTCAAGCAGGGCCTCGACCAGATGCTCGCCGAGGGCGTCATCCAGCAATTCCGCCCGCTCAACTCCGTCACCAACGCCGTCCTGCTCGGCGCCGTCGGCCAGCTCCAGTTCGAAGTGCTCGTCCACCGCCTGCAAAACGAATACGGCGCCGACACGCGCCTCGAACCCGCGTCCTACACCCAGATCCGCTGGTTCGACCTCGACGTGGACCGCGCCGCCCTGCAGGACGAATACCTCGGCTCCGGCGTCGCCCTCGCCGAAGACATCGAAGGCGAGCTGGTCATCCTTTTCCCCGAGAAATGGAGCATGGAATACTTCATCCAGAAGCACCCCAAGCTCCCCCTCCACACCGTCTCCCCCACCGCCAACCCGCTGCACGCGCACCGGTAGCCGAGGGAAGGACACGAGACAGGAAGGGCACGAGGATCACGAAACCCCTCGTCCTCGTCCTCGAAATCCAGCCTTCAGCGCGGAGGCGCGGAGCGCGCCGGGGAATTTCCGCATACGCCTCTTGATTTGAGCAATAGCCCGTGGAACAAACAAACCCCTCGCACTTTGTCATTTTTCAAGGGCTGCCCCCGGCCCCGCGCTCTGGTTCGCAATTCATCTTCCGAGTTGCACCAGACATTGTCTCGGATCAAGCACATCTACCGCCCCAGGTGCAAAATCTTTGGCGTTTCTCGTGATAATGACCCTTGCACCTGCCAATGCCGCCGCCTGTTCGAGTACGGCATCCTCGAAATCGGCGATGCGACTTTGCATGGCACCCTCAATCACGGCACGAGTGACGGCCGCAATATCAAATAGTCGTATCAATTGGGTCAGGTGTTTCCGCGCATCTGCTCGACTCAAAGATTGGAGCAACAGGTAATCAATCGTTGTGACCGTCGTGGCGCAAAGAAGTCCCTGTAAACGCCCCTCTTCAACGAGTCGGAATATTTGCGCTGAATCCGCCGAATGCGGTCGCCGATCGAGCAGGACATCAAGCACGACGTTCGTATCAACAAGCACCTTCACAGGTACTTCTCCCGGAGGTGGCGCTTGTAGTCGTTCTCCGCGTGTGGCTTATCGCGCAGCGCACCCAAAAGTGAGGAAGTGATGGGGGGGTATTCAGCGGGCCCTCTTTGGGAGGCTGGGCCTAGTGATCCGAAGAACTCACCCACCATCTGTGACACAGATTTACCCCGTTTCTCGGCTTCGCCCTTGGCGCGCTCGATTAAACGATTGTCAAGTCGCAGTGTCAGCTTTGTATTCATGACGTATACTCATACGCGCAGTGTACGTCTCTGTCAATCCAGCATCATGAGAACCGACAAGCCTCAGGGGCGCGGCGCTTCGCCGCATCCCGCCGGAGGCGCAGGCTGGAAGAAATGTTGGGGGATTTAGCGGGGATTTGGGGTCACTCCGCACACCGTTGCAACCCCGCGGCATCTGCAACTATGTGCGGACTGACCCCTTTTCTTCCAAAAAATCGACGCGCCTTCGGCGCGCATTTCTTTTAACCCATCCCCCAATCCCCCCGTCCGACTCCTAATCCTCTTCCTCGTACTCATACTCTTACTCATAATCGTAATCTTACTCATAATCGTAATCGAAAGAGGATTAGGAGTACGATTAGGAGGAGGACGCCTCACTCCTCCGAGCGCCACCGGTACCAGGCCGCCTCATTCGTCGCGGGCACCACCACCGTATGCACCAATCCCGTCGCCTCAAAGATCACCGCTCCCTCCCACTCCCCTCCTCCCCTACTCTCCACTACGTTCGTTCGCCCCATCTCACTCCCCATCACCGTCACCTCCACGCTCCCTCCTCCTCCCCCCACCCCTACTCCTACTATCCGCCTTCCTCCGGCTCCTATCCCTACTTCAATTGATGGTATGTAATCGTTCCATGTGCTAAATCCATCTTGTGAAGTCCCACCCCCCCTAACTGTGTTTGGGTTGGGTTGTTGTAGAATTGATATCCTGGAGTGTTGCCGGTTAATTGTAAAAGCATCATGTCTTGTGCTGGATTGCTTGATGTTGATAGCCAAGGATCATATGATAAACCAGGAATTCCCGGAACATGTGTCAACTGTAAATCTCCATTTACATCAAAAGTTCCGTTCCAACCATTGTTAACTTCTCCTAATGCATTATCAGGCGCTATAGATAAGATAAACAAATTGTTAGCCATACTCTGCACGCTACCGTATGCTTGGAATGCTACATCCGAATTATACAATGCGGTCATTGCATCGCCGAGTTTCAAAGTATAGCTGTCATATTCTGCACCATCATTGTCATTAATAATTTGTGCTTGACCCTGAATTTGAGATGGAGTTGATGCAGACCAATCCCACACCAGCTCACCCCAGCTTGCCGGCGCCAGATACGTCGCGAGTGCGACTAACGGAATCATTAGAACGGTGCGGCGCATATTGATTATTCTCCTTTCCTCGCGGGCGCCATTGGATCATTAAAATCCTTGTTGAGCAATCCCGGCAGGTGTTGCCACGGGATGGCCTCGATTTCGGGGGTGATGCGGAACGCGCGGGGGGTGCGGCAGACGACGTAGCCGTGGGGGGCGTTCGGGTATTCCGCCATAAAGGTGCGCAGGTGGCGCGCGTCGGCCGGTCCGGGATGGTCGCTCCATTTGACTTCAATGGGAAGCAGCCGGTCGCCCGATTCCACCACCCAGTCCACCTCCGGTCCGTCCGGATCGCGCCAGAAGCGCAAGCGCGCGTGCGGGGCCGCCTGCCGGATGCCGCGCAGCAGTTCCAATCCAACGTACTGCTCGAAGAGGGCGCCCAGCACGCGCACGGGCGGACGCAGGCCCTCCTCGGCCGCCGCGCGCCGCACGCCGAGGTCGAAGAACAGGTAGCGCGGGGATTTGGTCAGCTTCTTGCGGGTCCGGCTGGCGATCAGCGGCTCCACCCGCTCCGCGATCAGGCAATCTTCCAGGATCTCGTAATAGCCCGCCACGGTGGTGTGCGCGATGCCCAACTCCTGAGCCAGACCCCGGAAGTGGCTGATCTGGCCGGACTCCATCGCGGCCAGGCGCAGGAACCGGGAGAAGGAACCCAGGTTGCGCACCAGCGCCTCGGCCCGGATTTCCTCGTCGAGGTAGAGCGCGGTGTAGGACTGAAGGTCCTGCTCCCGGATTGCATCCTCCTCCGCGAGGGCCAGGGCCGGAAGACTTCCGAACAGGAGCGCATCGTCGAGAGATCGCGGCGGGCGTTCGCCGAGGGAAAGCGGGTCCAGCCGCATCGGGGTGAGCCGGCCGGGGAGCAGGTTGATGCCCGTTCCGCGCCGCAGCTTCCGGGCGGATGAGCCGGTGAGGATGAACTGCGCGGCCTTGCGGTCCACCAGGTCCTGGATCACATCCAGCAAGGCCGGTACGCGCTGGATTTCATCGAGGGCCACCAGCGGGCAGCTTCGCCCGGGCCGGGTTTTTTGCGCCGCCAGTTCCGCGCCGAGCAACTGCGGCTCGCGTTCGTAGCGCATCCGCACCTCCGGCCGCAGGAAATTGAGGGAAACATCCACATCGAAGAGCGACAGGAGCGTCGTCTTCCCCGTCTGGCGCGGGCCCAACAGAAGCACGGACCGCCCCCGGTCCAACAGCTTCCGCAACGGCAGCTCCACCCAGCGGCGAACGGTTTTCATACGCTCCATATTCGGCGATATTGGATCGTTGTCAATTCGGAAGTTATCCAGGAATCGACACGCCGGGGAATCCAACCGCACGATCATCCCACCTGTAGCCGCGCGCGCCGTGCGCGGCTCTTCCCGACGCGGTCATCCACCTTCGCCAGAGCGCTACGGCGGACGAGCCGCCCGCGTC
>DAOLDD010000029.1:0-46308 GCA_035327585.1 Kiritimatiellia bacterium
CGGGATTGCATCCCGTCGGCCCGAATCCGACGGCATGCAATGCCGTCGCTACAGCAGTTCAGGGCCAAGGAAATCCGACAACAGGTAGGGCGAGCTCTCCGAGCGAGCCGGGTTGGGGGATGGCCCCTGACGAATTTGGCCTCCTGCGGCGCAAGGCCGCAGCGGGGGCGCTACATCCGTTGCGCTGCCGCGCGCACCCGCGCGGCGTCGATGAAGGGCGCGCGGGCGAGGAAACCTTCCAGCAGCGCGAGGGTGCAGAGCTTGTTGATCCGGCGGCTGATCCCGCCGCTGCATTCGTGCAGGACCGGAAACGCGTCCGCGGTGAACAGGTCGTCCATGCGCCCGGCCATCATGAGGCGGAATTTGACGAACTGCTCCGTCTCCTCCGCGCTGAAGGGCTGCAGCTCGCTGCGCAGGTAAAGCCGGTTGCGCAGGGACTCATGGGTCGGATGATTGAGGCGGCGCAGGAAGCCCGGTTCGCCGAACAACAGCAGCGTGACCAGTTTCTTCTCGGGCGTTTCCAGGTTGCTCAGCGTGCGGACCATGTGGAGGCTGTCCGACGCGAGGAAGTGGCACTCATCGATCAGCACCACAAGTTTCCGTCCCTCGCGGTGCAGCGCGATGACGTGGTCCTGGATGATGGCGAGCAGCGCCTGCGCGCTGACGAAATAGCCCTCGGGGATGGGCAGCCCCAACTCGCCCATCAGCGCCTTCAACAGCGCGGTCTTGCCCATGCCCGGCGCGACGAGCACAAGGGCCGCCTGCGTCTTCACCGGGTCGAGGCGTTGCAGCAGCAGTTGCGATAGCAGCGTCTTGCCCGACCCGCTGGGGCCCGTGACGAGGCCGAGCGACATGTCGTGCCGGACCGCGAGTTCCAGGCGGATCAGCGCCTCGTCGTGGCCGTCCGTCTTGTAAAAATATTTCGGGTTCACCGCGTCAGAAAACGGCAATTCCTCGAGGTCGTAAAAGCCGGTAAAGTCGGCGCCGCCGACTAGCCGTACATCGGGCGTGAACGCGTTCGCGCCGCCGGGGGCGAGGGCATCCAGCGCGTCGGGTTCCGGGTCGGGCATGGCGAAGATCGGGTCCGGTGCATTCATGTGGTGGCCGCCAGTTCGGGGGTGGGGGTGGAGATGATTTCGGGTGCGGGTGCGGGCTGCAAGCGGGCCGCCATTTCCTCAAAACGCCGCGCATTGTCCGACTCCGGATGCGCCAGCAGGTAGGGTTCGCGCCGCTGGACCGCCGCTTCCATCAGCGGGTCGCGTGTGAGGTGCCCGATCGCCTCCGGCTCGAAGCCGATAAATTTGCGCGCGCAGGTGCAGATTTTTTCGCGTACGTGTCGGGCCTGGCGTTCATCCGCCGCCTGGTTCACCAGCAGATGGATGCGGCCGGGAATCTGCTCCTGCCGCGCGACCTTGATGAGGCTGTAGGCGTCGAGCGTTGAGGCGAGGTTCGGCGTGGCGACCACGACCACGTCGTCCGCCAAACCGATGAAATGCAGGACGGACGCCGTCAGGCCCGCCGCCGTATCCACGACCACCACGTCCGCGATGCGGCCCATGCGCTGGAGTTCGCGGCCGAGGAATTGCACGAAATCCATCTTCAGGTCGGCGAGGCCGCTGATGCCGCTGCCGCCGCAGATGACGCGGATGCCGCCCGGTCCGTCGTGCACGATTTCGTCGATCGACGCCGTGCCCTGCAGCAATTCGACGATCGTATTGCGCGGTTGGAGTCCGGCAAGCACGTGGACGTTGGCGAGTCCGAGGTCCGCGTCGAACAGCAGCGTACGCGCTCCGCCCCGCGCGAGGGCGAGCGCGAGGTTGATCGACACGGTGGTCTTGCCGACGCCGCCTTTCCCGCTCGTGACGGTGATGACGCGGAGGGCGCGCGTCGGCGCGGCGTGGCGCTTCTGGAGCTCCGCGCGCACGGCGCTCAAATTGTTGCGATGCTTCGGGAGCAATTCGGCGAGGTCGCGCAGGATCGCGACCTGTTTCGCGGAAAACGTCCGCGCCGCCGCGCCGGCGGTTTCAAAGTGTTCGGGGAACATCCGTTCGAAGAAACGGATTTTGCTCTCCTCCAGTCCGGTTTCCCGGACGACATCGCGCAGGACAAACCCCTGCTCTGGCGCGCCCCCTGTCATGCGTCCACCTTAAGAGAGGCGCACCCGAATGTCGAGCGGCGCGCGGCTGGAATGCGCACTTGGAACTTGCATCAGGGAAGGCGAAACGGGGTATGTTATGCGGCACGAGGATTTCCATGGCGGATATCGCCTTTAATTGTCCATCCTGTAGCACACGGTTGAAAATCGATGCGGCGGCGGCGGGGTTTTTCATCAACTGCCCGCGCTGCCAGTCGCGTTTGCAAATTCCGACGGCGCCCGGCCAGGTTGCTGCGCCGGTGGATCGTCCGGTGCCGGTCGAACCCGGGAGCAGCACGTATAAATTCCGCTGTCCGGAATGCCAGGGCAAGTTGCGCATGGAGCGGAAGGACGCGGGCAGCCCGGCCACCTGCCCGCACTGCAAGAAGCATATCGTGATGCCGCAGATTCCGACGGATGACGCGCCGTCCGCGCCGCCCACGCCGTCGGCCAAACCCCAAACCGAGCCTGCGCCGAAACCTGTCGCGCCCGTCCCCGCGCCGAAAATTTCCGACGCCGAAATCAAACACCTCGTCGGCAAGCCGCCGCCCGAGCCGAAGACGGATGACCGGTCGGAGCAACTCGCCAAACGGCTGGATGCCGCGCTCGCGGAGAAAAAATCGATTGAGGAACAACACGCCGCGCGCGAGAAAGAGCTGGCGGATCTGCGGGCCGAGTTGGTCCGCGCGCAGGAAGCCAGCCGCGCATCGGATGAGCGCGCGACCGGCGAACGCGAGGCGTCAAAGAAGGTGAACGACGAACTGCTCCAGGCGCGTACCGCGCTGGAAGCGGAACTCGGACGCTTGCGCGAAGACCTAAAGGCCGCTCGTGAGGCGGCGGAACGACCCGCGCCCACGCCGCCGGTTCCGGCGCCGCCCGCGCCACCCGCCGTGAGCCGGGTGCCGCGTCCACCCAAGTTGACCGAGGCCGAGATCGCGATTCTCGCGGGCGCGCCGCCCGAACCTCCCGCGCCGTCGCCTGAACAAGAGACGCGACTCAAGCAGTTGGAAACCGATTTGTCCGCGGCTCGCGCGCGCATCGAAGCGCTGGGGTCTGAACATGCGGCGCAGGCCACCGCGCTGGAAGCGGCGCGCCGGGAACGTGTGGAGTTGGAGGAGGCCGCCCGGCAGGCCGCTGAACTCGAGCCGTTGCGCCGCGCGAAACAGGAATTGGAGAACAGTCGCGCCGAACAGGAGGCCGAGCTGCTGCGCCTCCGGGACCAGTTGCGCGAGGCGCTTGAAAAACCGGCGGTTTCGGCCGCCGATGCCGGCGCGGGTACGGATGCGGTCCGTGCGGAACTTGAACAGCTTCGCCACGAAATCGCCGATTTGAAACTGCGCAATGCGAAGCTGTCCGCCGACGTGGAAGTGGCGCAGGAAGGCTTGCGCAAGAGCCGGCACGCGGAGGAAGCCCTGGCCGCTGCGTTGAAGAAGGCCGAGGAATCGCGCGACCGCGCGATACAGTCGATCCAGGAAGGCAGCGACCAGCTCACGCGGCAGGCCGCCGCCCGCGAGTCGCAGTTGCAGGATGAACTCGCCCAGGTCCGCGCGTCCGCCCAGGCCGCGGTCGCCACCGTCGATCAATTGCAGGAAGCCGTATCGGCGCTGTCGCTGGCGGTCAAGGACGCGGAGGCCGTGCGGGAGGACGCCGTCGCGGCCCGCGAAATGATCACCGGTGAACTCGCGGCGCTGGAGGCGGAACTCCAGCGCGAACGCGACGCGCACGCCGCGGCGCGCCTGGCGCACGAAGGCGCCGAGGCCCGGGCCGCGGAGGACGCGCGCCAGCGGTCCGCCGCCGAAGAACGCGTAAGCAACCTCGAAGCGCGGCTGGTCGAACTCGAAAAATCCGGCGCAGAGCTGGCGGAGCGGCACGCCCGCGAGCACGATCGCGCGACGGGCTTGCAGGCCCGGCTGGAACAGGAAAACGCCGCGCTTGCCGAGCTGCGTTCCCGTTTGGAAGCCGAGACGAAGGAAGCGCTCGCGTTGCGCGCGGCCCGGGAACGCGCCGTACAGGAAAGCACCGATATTCGCGAGGCGCTCGCGAAGTCGGAGGAGGCGCATCGCGCGGATTCCGCCGCCGCCGCCGAACGAATCGCGGCGCTGCAGGCACAGATGCAAGCGGCCGACGATGCGACCGCCGCCGCCCGCGCGCGAGTTCGCGATTTGGAGACGGAAACCGCCGCCCTGCGTGAAAAGCTCAGCGCCGGCGAGGCGCAGCTCGCGACCCTCTCGGAACAACAAGCCGTCGCCGGTCGCGAAGGGAAGGCGGAGCGGGATGCGCTCGCCGCCCGTGTCGCCGAATTAACCGAAGCGTCCGATGTGACGCGACGACATGCCGCCGAATTTGAATCGCAGGTCGGTCAGCTACGCGCCGACCTGGCGGAATCGCAGGCCGCACGCGGGGCTGCCGATGAAAAACGCGCCGCCGCCGAACAGCGGTGCGCGGAATTGGAGTCGGCCGTGGCCACCGCGCGCGAGTCCGAAGCCCGACTCAAAGCGGATGCGGACGCTGCGCGCGCCGCGTGGGAAACCGAGCGGTCCGCGCTGGCCGCGCAGGGCGGCAAAGCGGGTGACGAACAGGTCGCCGCCGCCCGCGCCGAGGCCGAAGCCGCGCGTACGCGCGCGGACGAACAGGCGTCGCGCGCCGAAACGGCGATAACCCGCGCCGCGGAAGCCGAATCGCGCGTGGCCGCCCTCGAGGCGGAATTGGCGGAAACCCGCGCCAAATCGGAACAGGCTGGCGCCGGGCTGGACGCCGTCCGGACGGAACAGCAGCAGGCCCTCGACGCGCTCCGCCGCGAGCGGGATGCGCTGGCCGGGGAACTGGACGCGGAGCGGCGCCATCGCAAGCAGGCCGAAGGCGATCAGCAGCGCCTGCAGGCGCGCCTTGAGGAACTTTCCGTTCCCGCCTCCTCTTCGCACGATAAACTCACGCGCCTCGAGCAGGAGAAGGTCGAGCGCCAGCGCGAACTCGATACGCTGCGCGATGAAAAAGAGCGGACCGCGCGTGAACTCGCGGACACGCGCCAGCGCCTCAACGTCGTCCTGTCCGCGGGCGATGCCCAGAAGGCGCAGGTTGACCGGTTGACCCAGGACAACCAGGCGATGATGAAGTCGCTGGCCGAATACCGGCGCAAGGCCGAGCAAGCCGAGGCGGAAATCGTGGAGTTGAAGCGCCTCAGCCAGCCCGTCAACGCGGACGAATCGACCCGTCGCGTGCAGGAACTCGAAGCCGCGTTGCGTGGCGCGGAGAAGGACCGCGAGGACGCGAAGCAAAAACTCACCGCGCTCACCCGCGAGCACGAGATGCTGCGCAAACGCTACGACGTCTTCGCCACCGCGCTGAAAAACCGGCGCTGATTTCGAGTGCGCTGGCGGCTCGTCCGCCGTAGTGCCCCGGCGAAGAGCAGTGACCGCGTCGGATGGGCCTCCCGTACACGTGCCCGTAAGCGTACACGTTCACGTACCCGTACACGAACCGGAAATTCGTGGACGAGAACGTGAACGAGAACGGATGAGGGGAACGGCGGGCTGCATGATTCGCTGTAGACGCGGGCGGTGACCGCGTCGCTCGTCACCCCTCGCGCAGGAAATACGCGATGTGCGGGGTGTAGAGTTCCGGCTCCAGCAGGAACGAGTCGTGCCCCTTGTCGGAATGCACGGTCATGTGCTGGTACGGCACCTTGGCCTTGCGCAGTACGCGACACTGCTGGTCCTGCTGCTCCGGCGCGAAACAGGCGTCGCCTTCAATCGTGAAGACGAGGTGGCGCTGTTTGCGGCAGGCGGCGAAGACTTCTTCCAACGACGCCTTGCCCGTGTCCGCGAGCAGGTCGAACCGCTGCCACGCATCGATGATGCGCAGGTAGGTGTTCGCATCGAACCGCCGCACGAACTTGAAGCCTTGGTTGCGCAGGTAGGACTCGACCGGGTGGCTGAGCCAGTACCACTTGTCGCGATCCTCCTCGGGCCGCACCACTTCGCGCCTCGCGCGGTCCGCCATCATGTCGAGCGACACGAAGGTCTTGTGGCTGATCATGCGCGCGAGCGCGAGGCCGCGGTCCGGGTGCTTGCGCCCGTAGTAGTGTCCGCCGTTGAAATGCTTGTCCTCCTCGATCGCGCAAATCTGCTCGTAGTTCGTGATGCGCTGCTGGATCGTCACCTCGACGCCCGCCGCGATGGAAATTACCACGTCCACGCGCTCCGGATACCGCACCGCGAAGTTGACCGCGCACAGGCCGCCGAGTGAGCCGCCCGCGACCGCGTGCAGTTTCGGGATGCCCAGATGGTCCAGCAACCGCACCTGCGAATCGACGATGTCGCCGAACATCACCGTCGGGAACGCGCGCCCATACGGCCGCCCCGTCGCCGGATTGCGGCTGACCGGCCCCGAGGACCCGTAGCAGCCGCCGACGTAATTTGCGCAGACGATGAAAAAGCGGTCCGTGTCGAACGCCTTGCCCGGGCCGATGAAGTCGTCCCACCAGCCGGGATGCAGTTCCTCCGTCCACAGCCGGCTCACGCCCTTCACCGCGCGGTTGATGCCCGCCGCGTGCTGGTTTCCGCTCAGCGCGTGAAACACGAGGATCGCATTGCTGCGGTCCGCGTTCAGTGCGCCGTACGTTTCATACGCCAGCGTGACCGGCGCGAGTTTCTCGCCGGTGCGGAAGATGAACGGATTCCGCCGGTCGGCAAAGGTGAAGAACTTCGTCTCCACCGTGCCGAGGGCGGAAGTGAGTTTTTGTTTTTGTCTCATGTTTGATGAGGGGAGAGGGAAGGGGAGGAAGAAAGGGAGTTGGGAGAAAGAAGTGGAGAGTTGTGAAATTTCAACGTCTGTAAAAATTGTTCTGGAGCGCTTCCAACGTCTGTAATTTTCAGACTCTGTAAACCCATCCCTGCCGCCTCCCCTTTTCCTTCCTTCTCCCCATCTTCCTCCCTCTCCTTCTCCTTTTCCCTTCTTACCCCTGCGACGTCGCGAGGGCTTGGTCGAGGTCCGCGAGGATGTCGTCGATGTGTTCGATGCCGACGGAGAGCCGCACGAGTTCCGGCGTGATGCCCGCGCCGCGCTGCTGTGCTTCGTTGAGCTGCGAGTGGGTCGTGGTGGCCGGGTGAATCGCGAGGCTCTTCGCGTCGCCGACGTTGGCGAGGTGCGAATGCAGCTTCACGCTGTTGATGAACTTCGCGCCGGCGGCCGCGCCGCCCTTGATGCCGAAGATCACCATCGCGCCGCCCTTGCCCTTGAGGTACTTCACGTTTTTCGCGTATTCCGGGTCGTTCTTGAGGCCCGGGTAGCGCACCCACTCGACGAGCTTGTGGCCCTGGAGGTGTTGTGCGACGGCGAGCGCGTTCTGGCAGTGGCGCTCCATGCGGAGCGGCAGCGTTTCGATGCCCTGCAGGAACATCCACGCGTTGTCCGGCGCGATGCAGGCGCCGAGGTTGCGCAGCGGCACAGTGCGCATGCGCAGGATGTACGCGAGCGGGGCGAGCATTTCCGGCAGGTCGTGGCCCCAGCGCAGGCCGTGGTACGACGTATCGGGCGTGTCGAAGAGCGGGTGTTTGCCCGCGGCCCAGTTGAATTTCCCGGAGTCGACGACCACGCCGCCGATGCCGGTGCCGTGGCCGCCGAACCACTTGGTCAGCGAGTGGACGACGATGTCCGCGCCGAAGGCGATGGGCTGGGTCAGGTACGGGGTGGAGAAGGTCGAGTCGATGATAAGCGGGAGGCCGGCGGCGTGGGCGACCTTCGCGAGAGCCTCGATGTCGGTGACTTCGGAGGCGGGGTTCGACACGCTCTCGGCGAAGACGGCGCGCGTCTTCGCGTCGATCGCCTTCGCGACGTTCTCCGGGTCCTGCGTGTCGACGAATTTCACGGTGATGCCGAGCGCGGGCAGGATGTCGTTGAATTGCGTGTAGGTTCCGCCGTAGAGGTTGCGCGCGGAGACGATGTTGTCGCCGGCCTGGGCGAGGTTGATGATGGCGTAGAAGATGCCGGAGGTGCCGGACGCGACGCCGAGGCCGCCGGCTTCCGGCGCGCCCTCGAGCAGCGCGACGCGTTTTTCCAGCACGTCCGTCGTCGGGTTCATGATGCGCGAGTAGATGTTGCCCAGTTCCTTCAGGGCAAAGAGGTTCGCCGCGTGTTCGGTGTTCTTGAACACGTAGGCCGCGGTGCGATAGACCGGCACGCCGCGCGCGTTGGTGGTGGGGTCGGGTTGCGTTCCGCCGTGCAGGCACAAGGTTTCGAGTTTCATGGTTCGCTTCTCCTCCTAATCGTCCTCATCCTCGTTCTCCTCCTCGTCCTCGAAACGTCGTCGAGGACGAGGACGACGACGAGGACGATGACGGGGGGACGACACGGGCCCAGCGGCCGGCCCGCGGTTGGAACAGGGAAAAGACAGGACACATTCCTCAACCGTCGAGGCCCATCGTTTCCCCGTCGCCGGGGCTGGCGTTGGCACCTTATCTGCCTTTGGCAGACAGGTTGCTGGGCGGTCATCGGGCCAGATCCCTCGCGCCACTCTCGATGTGCCGTCCGATGTTCGCCCGGACGGCAACGAGTAGTGGTGAACAATAATCCCGACGCACGCGGGGTCAAATGAATAAGTGCGGGGGGGGCGGGAAGGGTGCGTGGGTTGACTTTTGGGGGAATGTGACACATGATGTGACACATGAAGACGGCAACCATCCGGCAGGTGCGGCACGAACTCAAAATGGTCCTCGAATGGGTCGCGCAGGGTGAGGAGGTGACGGTGTTGAACCGGACCCGGCCCGTGGCGCGGATTCTTCCGCCGCGGCCGCAGGCGCCGGCCAAATTCAAGATGCCCGACTTCGCGGCGCGCGCGAAGGCGATATTCGGGGATCGCGTTATTCCCAATGCGGTTCTGCAGGAGCGGGAGGAGAGCCGGTGGTAGTTTACGCGGACACGAGTTTTCTATTTTCGCTCTACGCGCAGGACGCCCATACGGGTCAGGCCGCGGAACTGGCCGGATCTTTCCATGGCCATCTCATTGTTACGCCGCATCAGCGATTTGAACTGCGCAATGCGATGAGGCTTTCCGTTTTTCGAGGTACGATAACCGAGACGGAATGCAGGCGGTTGTTGGATTTGATCGAAGCCGACATTCGATCATGCTCGCTGGTTGAAACGCCCGTGTCCTCGTCGGACGTTTTCGAGGAGGCGGAGACGCTCAGTTCGGCTCTTACCGCGACGCTGGGAATACGTGCTTCGGATGTGCTACATGTCGCGGCGGCGCGCGCACTCGGGGTCCGCATGTTTTTCACGTTCGACGCCCGGCAAAAAATCCTCGCCGCGAAGGCGGGGCTGAAGACAAAACCCTAGCGATTCGTTCTCCGGGGCGAATCGCTCAAGCGCGGAAGATGGCGCCGAGTTTTTTGCCGAGGATGAGGCTGGCGCCGATGATGGTGACCGCGAGGAATGCCATGGCCCAGACGCCGAGGGCGGAGGCGATGTACTGGCCGGTGCCAATGAGGTGGAACAGCTCGTAGATGGTCTTGGTGATGGGATAGTAGTCGCTGCGCTGGGCGAGCATGAGGCTGTCGGACACCTCGAGCATGCTGAAAGCGAACGCGAGCAGCGCACCGGCGATGAGGTTCGCGGTGATGAGCGGCACGGTGATGCGGCGCAGGGTGGTGAAGAAGCCCGCGCCGAGGTTCGCGGCGGCCTCCTCCAGCGTGACGGAGGTCTGCTGCAGGCCGGCTACGGCGGAGCGGACCATGTAGGGCAGGCGGCGAATGCTGTAGGCGATGACGAGGAAGAGCGTCGGGTTGGTGCGCACGTCGAGTAGGTTCTGCCAGAAGGGGCTGTTCTTGACCCAGTCGGTGTTGCTGATGTTCGCGCTGATCGCGAGGTAGCCGAACGCCATCACGAGGCCGGGCACGGCGAGCGGCAGCATCGAGAGGGCGTCGAGGATGCCGCGCCCGCGCAGGTCGGAGCGGACGACGACGAACGCGATGGCAATGCCGAGCACGGCGTTGAACGCGACGGCGAGCGAGGAGTAGAACAGGCTGTTCCGGATGCTGCTGACGGTCATCTCGTGGCCCAGCGCGTCCACGTAGTTCCCGAGCGTGATGTGTTGCGGGAAGATCGACTGGTACCAACTGCCGGGCTTGGCGAGGCTGGTCGCGATGACGCCGAGATGCGGGGTGAGCGCGACGAGGATGACGAGGGCGAACGGCAGCAGCACGAGCAGCCCGCGCGCGCCGAGGACGGTGACGGTGTTGGAGACGGTCGCCGCCTTGCTTTGCATCGCGTAGGCCTTGCCGCCAAAGGCGAATTTGCCGATCGCGTAGATCGCCACGCTGCACGCGAGCATGACGAAGACGAGGGCGTAGGGGAACGGGTTGCTGCCGATCTCCTTCAGCGCGTCGAACACCTGCACCGAGGCGCATTTCGTGTAGTTCAGGATGAGCGGCGTACCGAGCTCGGTGAAGCTCCAGATGAAGACGATGGTGCCGCCCGCGAAGAGGCCTGGCGCCATAAGTGGCAGCGTGATGCGGCGGAACTTGGTGAACCCCTTGCAGCCAAGGTTGGCGGCGGCTTCCTCCATCGCCGGGTCGATGTTCGCGAGCGCGGCGTTGGCGTTGAGGTACATGATCGGGTACAGAGCGAGGGCCTGCAGTGAAATCACGCCGAGGTATTGCGCCTGCCCCAGCCAGTCAATGGGCCCGAGGCCGAGCATCGCGTTGAGGCCGCCGTACGGGCCGAGGATTTGCTGGAACCCGATGGCGCCGACGAAGGGCGGCAGGATCATCGGAACGAGGATGAGGCCGCTGACCCATTTCTTGCCCGGGAAGTCGTATTTGTTCGTCAGCCACGCGAGCGGGACGGCGATCAGCGTGACGAGCGTGGTCGTGCCGATGGCGAGCATCAGGCTGTTGAACAGGCCCTCGGAATAAATCGGGTTCTGGAATACGCCGATGAGGTAGCGCGAGGTGAGTTCGCCGTTCACCCAGAACCCGCCCTGGATCACCGTGCCCAACGGCGCGAGGAACAACAGCGCAAAGATCACCGAGGCGGCTGCGAAGATGATTTTGGAGATGGCGCGGTTCATGGGCGGATTCCGGAAATGCACCGCAGAGACGCAGAGGGCGCAGAGAGATGGGGGGGGACCACGGAATGCGCGGAAAGCACGGAATCAATAAATCCGACGCGCGAGATGCGTTCCGCGCCCTTAAGTGAATTCCGTAGTTTCTTCTCGGCGCTCTCTGCGCCTCTGCGGTGAATCTGGATCAAGGTTGCCCTCATCGCGTGCCCTCGTGTTGGTCGACCGCCTCGATCACGCGGGTGTAGGTGGCGCGGTAGAACGTGGTCCAGTCGCGCATGTAATCAAGACGGTTCAATTCGCGGCCGATGCGGGGGGCGGAGCGCCATGTGACGGGCTCGGGTTCGTCCGGCAGGCGGCCGAAGATCGCGGCGGCGGTGGCCTGACGATCTGGGCCGCCGTGGGCGAGCATTTTGGCCCAGGCGGCGCGCATTTCGCCCGATGCGTTCAGGCACATGGCGCGGATGAGATCGCGGTGGATGCCGAAGTGGCTGCCGGTCCACCGCGGGCGGTAGGTGAATTGTTTCGCGAGGGCGTACGGGTCGATCTGCGGGTCGGCGAGATCGTCCGCCGCGTGGCGCAGGTGTTCCTCGTGCAGCGCCTGGATGACCGGGTCGTCGGACGGGAAAAACGTGCGGCGGATGGGCACGCGGCGCAGGGCGTATTTCACCGGGCCGCCGGGCGTGCCGGGCCGGTAGGTCCACAGCTTCTGGCCTTCCTCGCCGAGGACGAATTCGATGAAGCGTACGGCGAGCTCGCGGTGCGGCGCGCCGCGCAGCAGGCTGATCGGGTCGCAACTGACGCCGGAGCCGCCGGAGGGCGTGAAGTAAACCATGCGCTCCGTGCCGTCCGGCGCCTGCGTGCTCTGGGCTTGGAACCGCCCGTAGAAGTCGATGGCGAGTCCCGCGGCGGCGGCGCCCATGCTGACGTCAATCGGCACCTTGCTCGCGGAGTCGGTGAAGTAGCGCGCGTTCGCGCCGATGCGCTGCACGAGTCGGACGCCGTTGATCCAGCCCTGTTCCAGGGCCTGTTGATATTTTGCGGGGACGCCGTCTGGTACGTCGCCGGGCGGGAGTTTCGCGGCGGCGAAGAGCGCTTCGTAGCGGTCGATGTCGGAATCGGTGAAGCCGGCCGCGCGGATTGCGTCGTAACACTGCTGGTGAATGATGAGTTCGAAGGCCTTGGCGATGCTGCCGCTCTTGGTGGGGTCCGCCGCGCCGAGTTGTCGGAAGTAGCGCGGGTCGGCGAGGTCGGTCCACGCGCGGGGCGGCTCGGTGATGCCGAGGTCGCGCAGGCGGTCGAGGTTGTAGCAGATGCCAAAGGTACTGATGGCGTTGCCGAAGAAGGTGGCGGTGCGCCAGGTTTCGCCGGCGATGCGGGCGGGGATGAGTTCGCGACCTTCGGCGTCGGTGAAGAGCCCGGCGGGCGGAGCGTCGACGGGCCACGGTGGGACGGTCAAGCCTTCGCCGAAGGCCTTCTGGTGGTCGTAGTCGCCGCCGCCGAAAAAGAGGTCGATGCGGGAGGTAAGCTGGCTGGCATCGTCGGTCTCGCGGAACGCGCGATAGAGGTCGCGCAGGGTTTCCCATCGCGCGTTTTCCTCGTCGACACGCCGCGCGAATTGCGCGTCGGATTCGCGCGCACCGCGCACGGGCAGGGGCGGATTCTGGAGGTTGAAGCGCCGGTCGACGAGCGCCTCGCCCGCGCCGGCGGGCCAGTCGCGGCCCTGGCCGGTCCACCAGCCGCGCGCGGCGGCGATGTAGGAGGCGGTGAGGTAGCGGCTGATTTCCGTCGTGCCGCCGATGGCGCGCCAGTCAATGCGGACCGGAGTCCCGTAGCGTTCCTCGTGCCAGCGGGAGAACGCGTGGCCGAATTCAAACCGGATCGCCTCGTTGTGCGGCGATATGATGATGAGTTCCGGATCGCCCGGTTTCCACGCGGTCTGCTCCGCCTCGCGCCGCAGCAGGAACGGCAGCGCGATGACCAGCGCGGCGGCCAGCAGGATGACAAGGTTACGCTTCATGCAAAATCACCACGGCCTGTCCGCCGTAGCCTTGGCGAAGGCGGAAGTGCACGGCGGCGCCGAGAAGGGCGGGGTATAGCCGCCCCTCGCGACCTCGCGTCGCGGGAGCGGAAGTTCCGCGGCTACTCGGTTGCGATGCAAACTTGGCCTCCCGCGGCGCGAGGCCGCGGGGGGGCTTGTCCTGGAAAGCGGTGTTCATCAGTCGCTCGCGCTGTCCCTTCCTCAACTCACCAGCACGACGGCGTTGGAGGGGCGGAACCAGATATGGGTGTCCTTCACCTCGTCGTCGTGCGTGACGATTTTGGGGTTCAGCTCGAATATCTTGAGCACCACGTCTTCGCGGCCCGGCGCGGGCAGGTTGACGAGGTGCTGCGCCATTTCGCCGAGGTAGACGGTGTCGTGCACCTTGCCGCGCAACACGTTGGTGGGGTCCTTCGGCTCCGTGTCCGCGTGGATGACCTCGGGGCGGAGCGAGAGGGTCACCGGTTGGCCGGGTTGGAGCGTTTCCGCGGGCAGGGCGGTGGAGATGATGCGACCGACCGGCGTATCGATCTCCGCTCGACCGGCCGCGACGGCGGCGACAGCGCCTTCAATGAAATTGGTTTCGCCGATGAAGTTGGCGACGAAGCGGTTCACGGGGCGGCGATACACTTCCTCGGGCGCTCCGCACTGCTGGATGATGCCCTTGTCCAAGATCGCCATGCGGTCGGCGATGGAGAGGGCCTCCTTCTGGTCGTGCGTGACGTAGAGCGCGGTGAGGCCGGCCTGTTTGCAGATGCGCCGGATTTCGGTGCGCATGTCGAGGCGCAGTTTTGCGTCGAGGTTGGAGAGCGGTTCGTCGAGCAGCAGGCATTGCGGGCGGATGACGAGGGCGCGGGCGAGTGCAACGCGCTGCTGCTGGCCGCCGGAGAGCTGGTTCGGTTTGTATTGCGCGCGGTCGCCCATCTTCACCATCGCGAGGGCGTCGGCGACACGCTGGTCGATCTCCGCCCTGGAATGCTTGCGCAGTTCGAGGCCGAACGCGACGTTCTGGGCGACGGTCATGTGGGGCCAAAGCGCGTAGCTTTGGAAGACCATGCCGGTGTCACGTTGATCAGGTGGGAGGCGGGTGACCTCGCGGTCGCCAATATGGATCGCGCCTTCATCCGGGATATAGAAGCCCGCCAGCGAGCGGAGCAGCGTCGTTTTTCCGCAGCCACTGGGGCCGAGCAGGAAAAACAGTTCGCCGGGGTTAATGGTTAGGTTGATGCGGTCGACGACGGTCAGATCGCCGAATCGCTTGGTGACATTTTCGAGGCGGATTGCAACGGCCATGGCCAGGCTCCCAGAAGGTGAACCAGCGTCCACTGTCCGGGCTTCCGGGTCAAGGCAGGCTGGTGGCCTAACGGAGTTCTAACGCATTGCCAATTTTCAATTGCCAATTGGCAATTGGAAATTTGCAATTGGCAATCATCCCCTGGCGGCCATGCGCTTCTGCTTCCGCATGACGAGGAACATCGCGATGCCGCCGAGCACGCCGAAACCGGCCATGATGGCGTACCAGAAGGTCCAGCCGTACTGCTCCTTCGTCGCGTCGAGGACGCGCCCGGTGATGACGAGCGAGAGGGCGCCGCCGTAGTACTGGAAGGAGTCGATCACGCCCGCCGCGAAGCCGGCCATCTTCTTGCCGCCGATGTCCATGGGCGCCGCCGCGCCGACGATGGAGTGGGTCGAGTTCGCGGTGAGGGCAATCAGGATGAGAATCGTGCATCCCGCGATGATGCCGCCGGAGGTGGGGCCGACGAGGCCTTTGAGCAGGATAAGCGCCGCCGTGCCGATGACGAGCGCTTCCAGGAAATAGAGCGTCATGGCGACCGGCGACCGGTGGCCCTTGAAGAATTTATCCGAGACGAAGCCGGAGGCGAGGGAGCCCAAAACCGCCGCCATGGGCATGAGCGCCAGCGTCCACCCGACCACCGCCGGGATGTTGGTCTTCATGTCCATGCCCAGTTGTTCCTGGAAATAGAGGACGGCGAGGTGGTCGGAACTGGAGCGGACGGCGCCGGTGCAGGCGTAGGCCGCCGCGTAGAACCACACGAGCGGATGCGTGAAAATCGTACGGAACGATTCCTTGAGGCTCACGGTTACGCCGGCGGAGTTGTCGAGTTCGTCCTCGATCACGCCGGGATAGCCGGCCTCCTCCGGCGTTTGCCGCGCGCCGATGGCCATGGCGATGGCGACGATCAGCGTGAAGATGGGCGGGATGAGGAACAACCAGCGCCACTGGCCGCTGCCGATGACGAAGCCGCCGATCACGACGCCGGCGAGCAGCGCCTTCGCGAGCTTGGTGCTCAGCACCTGCCCCATCTGGATCATGAAGCCGAAGATGCCCGCGAAGGTCCCGCGTTCGGTCCGGCGGAACCAGGCGGCGTTGACCTTCACCATGCCGGGCGCGCCGAACGACTGGAACCAGCCGTTGACGAGCCAGATGACGGAGATGGCGAGGAACGCCGGGTCGACGGAGTCCGCGCGGAAGACGAATTTCGCCGTCGCGGCGAGCGCGCCGCCAACCAGCGCGAGCGGCAGGAGGCCGAGCAGCAGGTTCACCACGATGGTGCCATACGCGCCAATGAGCATGGAGCGCTTGCCGCCAATGCGGTCGCACAGCAGGCCGTTGACGAGTTGGCCCGTGCCGTAGGTCAGCGACCAGATCGCGATCATGTCCGCGATTTGCGTTGTCGTGAATCCAAACTCCGCCTGCATGCCCGGCGTCGCGAAGCGGAAATTGTACCGGCACATGTAGTACATCGCGTACATCGACCCGAGCAGGCCCCAGTTGAGTCCGCGCCTGGCGCGAAAGCCCTTGGGGTAGGGGGCGGGTTTGGCGGCGTCCGATTCAGCGGCGTTTATCGTCATAACCAAATCCTAACAATTCGCATCCGGTTGTGAATTCAAAAAATGACGGGGTCCCGGTTCACCGGGTTGCGGGGCGCTCGAAGATGACCTGCTTGTTGCGGAAGTCGAGGGTGACGCGGTAGCGGGTGAGCAGGCCGCGGCCGATCCGGGGGTAGTCAATGTCGCCGAGTCCGAGTTCGCGGGCGGTTTTGACTTCGATGTCGCGCGGGAAAACGAGGTCGCCGACGGCGACGCGGCGGACGGTGGCGTCCTTCGGGTCGTTCTTAACAAGGTCAAAGTCGCCGCCGGTATCGATCAGGAAGGTCGTGGGCTCCCCGTTCAGCGTGCCTTCAACGCCGAGCACGCCGCGGATATCGAGGAGGGGGAGCTGGGCGATGAGGCGGCTCTCGTCGGGCCCCGGGTACGGGGTCGTCGCGGACAGCACCAGGCCTTGTCCCGCGAAGTCGAACGTCACGTAGCTGAAGGCGCGCAGGAAGGGCACGCCGAAGACGGCCTGCGGGACCGGGTCCTGGCTCCAGCGCGCCGGCGGACCGAGCGGGCCGGAGGCGCCGCGCACGTAAAACACGACGTTTTCCATGTGCAGCTTGTCGAACATCGCCTTGTGGAGCAGGGCCGCGAAGCCGCCGATCTCGTCATAGACGTGGACGGCCTTGGTCTCGTACGGATTGGGGCCGGCCATCATCACGAGGTCCGCGCCGGCGGCGAGCGGCGGGATGATCCAGTTCTCGCGGGCGGTGGTGTCGATCAGCGCGGGGATTTCCTTCACGCTGCGCGCGGTGAAGCGGATCATCGGCGTACCGGGGTCCGCCTTGCTGGCGAAGGGCAGCCGCGCCGCCTGCCCTGAATGCACGCGGTGCGCGCCGGCGAAAAGCGGGCCGCGCTCCGTCGTATAAACGGTCAGTCCGAAGGCCTGCGGCGGCCGGGCGCGCGCGAAAAGCGCCTGTCGTTGCTGCGCGTTGAAGGGAATGATGTGCTCGTCGCGCGTCGTGGCGCAGCCCGCCATGCCCAGCAACAGGACCCAGAAAATCCGTTTCATGACGGGCAGCGTAGCGCGTCGCCGCGCCGTGGCAAGCGAATGCGTGCGGACGGCGCTGTTCGGGTATTGATGCGCCGCGCGATTTCCGGTTAGATGCCGGTCTCCCATGAAATCCACAGATGCCACGGGGCGCGCGACAGTGTGGGGGCGCGTCCTGTTTGTCCTTTCCCTGCTCTTGTACGTGTTCACCCTCAGCCCCGGGTTCATCCCGGGCGCCTCGTCTTCGTACGTGGCGTCGCACCTGGGGGTGCACCCGTTCCCCCCGCTGGTCAACCATGTCTGGGGCTGGATGATCCGCTTGTTCGCGGCGGTACCGGTGGGTGAGCTGGCGGTACGCGTGCACCTGTTCGGTGCGATCTGTTCGGCGGCGTCGGTCTGGCTGCTGTTCCAGATCATGATGCGGTTGCGCCGCCCGCGCACGTTTGAGGAGGGCATGCCGCGCGCCGCGTCCGAGCGCGTTCGACTCTTCTCCGCGATCGTCGCCGCGCTGGCCCTCGCGCTGGCGATTCCGTTCTGGATGGCCGCGACGCGCGCGCACCCGCTGGCGTTCGATTTGAGCCTGCTGCTGCTGGCGTTCCACCTGCTGCTCCGCTACAGCACGAACGGCCGCCTGTCGTATCTCTATATTTCGGTGCTCGTCTACGCGGTGGGCCTCACCGATTTCGCGACGCTCGTGTTGTTCCTGCCGGTGTATGTGCCGATGGCGCTGTTCCACGCGTGGCGCCAGCAGCACCTGACGTGGGGTCTGTTTTTTCGGCTGTTCGGCCTGTCCCTCGTCGGCCTGGCGCCGCAATTCATCGCGGCGCTGCTCTACATGAAGAACGACGCGTTCGTGTGGCGCGAGTTTTCGCACTACGGCCAGGTGCTCTGGTACATGTGGCGCGACCAGTACATGCTCGTGCTGCGCAGCCTGCCGCGCGTCGGCTGGCTCACCGTGGGCGTCGTCAGCCTCGTGCCGTGGGTCGCGGTCTTCCTGCTCGGCGTCGGGCGCAAATCCGCGAGCGCAGGCGCGTGGCTCGGAACGGCGATCCTTGGCCTGTTGCTCAGCGTGCTCGCGGGGGTGGTGCTCACCAATACGCTGGTTTCGCCCTGGGTGCTCACGCGCGACAACCCCCTGCTGATCACGCCCTGGGTGATGATCGCGATGTGGGCCGGCTCGATGGCGGGCTACTGGCTCGCGCTGTTCCAACGCGCGGCGTCCGGCGTGTGGAATCGCATCGGTTACGGGTTTGCCGGCGTGGTCATCGCCGCGCTGCTCGCCATCGGCGTGCGCAATTTCGAGATCGCCAGCGGGTCCGTCGGCCGCTGGTTCGCGGACTATGCGCGCCAGGTAGTGGACCGGCTGGATGACCATACCGTGCTCGTATCCGCGAGTGCGCTGGATGACCTCGTCGCGCTGGAAGCGCATGCGCGCGGCAAACCGCTGTCGATCATCAACATCCAGGCCGCGCAGCAGCTCGCGTATCGCCGCTATGTGGGAAGCCTGTTCGACGACGCCCGGTACAAGAGCCTGACCGAGGTCGGCATCCAGCCGCTGCTGCTCGAATGGTTCGCCCGCGAGACGAACATCGCCAGCCGCGTCATCGTGCTCGATGTGGCGGATCTGTGGATGGCCGCCCGGTTGCAGCCCGAGCCACGCGGCTTGCTCTACCGCGGCCGCGCCCCGGACCAGCCGGCGGACGTCGACGCCATCGCGGAGGACAACCGCGCGTTCTGGCGCGCCTTCGCCGGGCCGCTCTCCGCCCGCCACGTCGCGCCGACGCACCCCGCCGCGCCCGCGCTCCGCCATCTCTCCGCGCAAACCGCGAAATCGGCCAACAACCTCGGCGTCTTCTGGGAGGAGGCCGGGCGCGCGGACCTCGCCGTCGAGGCGTATGAACAGGCCCGCCAGTTCGACACCAACAACATCAGCTCGCTCGTGAATTTGCACGCGCTCTTCCAGCGCGAGAACCGGCCCGAAGCCGAGGCGCTCGCCGCGCAAATCGACGCGCTCATTTCGCGCGAGCAGGTCCGTCGCTACCTCTGGTCCCTCTCCTTTCATCACGGCGTGATCCGCAGCCCGGAACTCTATGCGAGCCGCGGCTGGGCGTGGGCCATGTCGGGCAAGCCCGCGCTCGCCGCCGCGAACCTGCGGCAGGCGCTCGATCTCGGCGGCGACAGCGCCGCGCTGCGCATGGCGCTCTCCGCGCTCGACGAAACGCAGGACGGACCGGACAGCCCGGAGGAGGTGCTGCAGGCCGAGTTGGAGCGCAATCCCGCCAATCTCAGTGCAGCGCTGGGCCTGTATCGGCAGGCCGTGCGCCGCGGCCAGTTCTCCGTGGCCCGCGGGCGCCTCGAGGAATTGCGCCGCATGAACGCGCCCGCGGACCTGCTGGCCCTGGAAGAGGCGCTGCTCGAAATTCTTACCGGCAACACGGACCAGGCGGCGGTCCTGCTCGGCGAAGTCGTGCGCCGCAATCCCGAGGAACTGCGCGCTTGGGCCGCGCTCGCCGTCATCGCCAATGAACGCAATGACGCGAAGGCCGTGCAGGAGGCGCTGGACCGCCTGCACCAGGCGCGCCGGGCCTCGCCATCCATCCGCTACATGGCCGCGCAGGTCGCGGTCCGGCACGGCGACCGCGCGGGCGCGCGCCGCCAGCTCGAACTCGTCCTGCGCCAGGAGCCCCGCCACGTGCCCGCCCTGGAATTAATGACGCGCTTGTTGATGGCCGAGGGCGATCGCGAAAACGCCGAGGCTTTCGTCGACCGCCTCATCAGCGCCGACCCCCGCCACCCCTTCGGCAACTACCTACTCGGCGCCTTCCAGACCCTGCGTGGCCAGTACGCGCTCGCCGAATCCTCCTACCAGGCCAGCCTCGAAGCGCGCCGCACGCCGGAAACGCTCAACGACCTCGCCTACGTGCTGTCCCGGCTCGGCCGTCACCGGGAAGCGTTGGAGCTGATCGAGGAATGTCTGCGCACAAATGAATTGCGCGGCGCCGCGTGGAGCACCTACGGCCAGATCCTGCTCGCCCTCGACCGGTTCAACGAGGCCGAAACCGCCCTCCAGCAGGCCCTCGCGAACAACCCGGAGTCCATTGAGGTGCAGCTCTACCTGGCCCGCGTCTACGAGAAAAAAGGCCAGCGCGCCGAGGCGCTCAAGCTCGCGGAAAACATCCTGCCGCGCTCCGGCGAGTTGCTGCGCGACGACCAGGACGGCCTGCGCGACCTGCTCAAACGCCTGCGCTGAAATCAAGGACGCCCTGGATATGCACCCTCTCTTCCTCAAGCCGGTCTATCAGGACTACCTCTGGGGCGGCGAGCGCATCCCCGCGCACTTCAATCGCTCGCTGCCGCCCGGCCGCTACGCCGAGGCGTGGGAGGTTTCGGACCGGCCCGAGGGGCAGGGCGTGGTCGAAGATGGACCGCTCGCGGGCCGAACGCTGCGCGATCTCGTGGAGGAATACGGCGCGGACCTGCTCGGCCGCCGCGTCGCCCCGGGACGCTTCCCGCTGCTGATCAAATTGATCGACGCGCGCGAGACCCTCAGCGTGCAGGTGCACCCGAACAACGAAAACGCGCACCGCACCGGCGGCGAGCCGAAAACCGAAATGTGGTATGTGCTGGAAGCCGCGCCCGACGCCTGCGTCTACGCCGGATTCAAACCCGGCGTCACGCCGGAGCGCCTGCGCGCCGCGCTGGCGGACAACACCGTGCAGGACCTGCTCGTCCGCCTGCCCGTCAAACCGCACGACGCGCTCTTCGTGCCCGGCGGCCGCGTGCACGCCATCGGCGCGGGCTGCCTGCTGCTCGAGTGCCAGCAAAATTCCAACACCACCTACCGCCTGTACGACTGGGGCCGCGTCGGCGCGGACGGCAAGCCGCGTGAGTTGCACGTCGAGCCCGCGATCCAGGTGACGAACTGGCGGGAGCCGCCGCCCGAACTCGCGCAGCCCCGGCTCGTCGCGCGGGAGAACGAGAACGAAATCTGGGACATCGTGAGTTGCCCGTTCTTCCGCATGCAACGCCTGGACCTGCGCGCGCCCCACGCGCTCGCCGCGAATCCCGACTCGTTCCGCGTCCTCTTCGTTGCCGGAGGCGAATGCGTGTTGCAGCAGCCCGGCTTCACCGCCACGCTCGCCCGCGGTCGCACCGTGCTCGTTCCCGCGTCCTGCGGCGCGTTGGACGTACGCCCCGGTCCCGACGGCGCCACGATCATGGTGATGGACGTTCCTTAACGCACAGGATCAAGACGACCCCACCGGCCTTGCGCCGGTGGTGAAGGAGTTTTGTTTGGCTACCGTGCGATCACAGTCGCGCTGGCCGCGAGCCGGCGCCCGCGCGCACGCGCGGGCGAAAACGCACGCGTTTTCGCATCCGCTGTGCGGATGTGCCGGTCGCTGGATCGGGAACTTGGAGCCCGGTAGCCAGAGCAACTTTCGCTCCACCGGCACAAGGCCGGTGGGGGCGGACAAAACCGGAAAACTTGCGTTCCTTAACGGTTGCCGGGTCCGCTCCGCGAGGTAAGCTTCCCGCATGCGCATGTGTCCCCATTGCAGCAAACCGCTCGTCGCGCTGGAATACCGCAATGTTGAGGTGGACTGGTGTCCCGCGTGCCGCGGTCTCTGGCTGGACGAAGGGGAACTGGGCCTGCTGTTGAACGGCGACCCGGCGGCGACCCCGGCCCTGCGTCTCGAGCCCGGCACGCGCACCGGGCGCACCTGCCCGAGTTGCGGTGACCGGATGCGCGAAATGCGCTCGGAACGCGCGGGCGTAACCGTGGACCAATGCGTGCATGGACACGGTTTGTGGTTTGACGCGGGCGAGGTTCGCGCCATCATCAACGCCGTGTGCGAGCCGGGTGAGATGGCCGCCCTTTCCGATTTTTACGAGAGCCTCTTCGGGGCCTCGTCAACACAAGGAGACAGAACATGACCGGATGGATTGTGCTGGCGGTGGTGGTGGTGCTCGTGCTGATTTTCGTCGGGCTCTACAACGGGCTCGTCCGCGCGCGCAACGAGGTGCGCAATGCCTGGGCCCAGATCGATGTGCAGCTCAAGCGGCGGCACGACCTGATCCCGAACCTCGTCGAAACGGTCAAAGGCTACATGACGCACGAGCGCGAGACGCTGGACAGCGTCACCCGTGCCCGCGCGGGCGCGGTCAGCGCGCAGGCGGGCGGCCAGGTCGGCGCCATCGCGCAGGCCGAGGGCGCGCTCATGGGCGCGCTGCGCGGCTTCTACGCCGTCGCGGAAAACTACCCCCAGTTGAAGGCCGACGCCAACTTCCGCGCGCTGCAGGAGGAGCTCACCTCCACGGAAAACAAAGTCAGCTTCGCGCGCCAGTTCTACAACGACGCCGTGCTGAAATTTAACACCGCCTGCGAGACCATCCCCTCCAACATCGTCGCCGGCATCGGCGGCTTCCAGAAAGCCGAGCACTTCGAGGTGAAGGACGAGGTGGAGCGCGCGGCCCCGAAGGTCAAATTCTAATGAATCAAGAATGACGAAATCCGAATGACGAAGCCCCCCCGCGCTTCGTCATTCGTCCTTTCCTCCATTCGTCATTCCGCCGGATATGTTCTCCGTCATTCGATCCAACCAGCGCAAGTCCGCCGCGCTGATCGTCGTGCTCGGTGCGCTGCTTGCCGCCGTGGGCTATGCGTTTGGGGTCCTGGTCGATCCCAGCCTGGGACTGATGGGCGTCGCCGTCGCGCTCGTCATCTGGCTGGTCCTGCTGCTGGTCTCCCTCGCGGGCGGCGAGGCGATGCTCATGGCGCAGGCGGGCGGCCGCGAAATCCAGAAGAAGGACGCGCCCCAACTTTTTAACATCGTCGAGGAAATGCAGCTCGCCGCCGGCATGGCGGTGATGCCGAAGGTCTTCCTCATCGACTCGCCGGTCCCCAACGCGTTCGCCGTCGGGCGCAACGAGCGCCGCGGCGCGGTCGGCGTGACGACGGGATTGATGGCGCGCCTGAATCGCGACGAATTGCAGGGCGTGATGGCGCACGAAATCGCGCACATCAAGAATCGCGACACGATGTTCATGACCATCGCCGGCACCACGCTCGGCGCCGTCATCATGCTGGCCGACCTGTTCGTGCGCGGCCTGCGTTTTTCCGCCGGCGGCTCGCGACGCCGCTCCTCCGGCAAGAACGGGCAGGGCGCCGCGGTTATGCTGCTGCTCGCGCTGGTCGTGGCGATCGTCGCGCCGCTGCTCGCGCAACTGCTCTACTTCGCCTGCTCCCGTCGCCGGGAATACCTCGCCGATGCCTCCGCGGCCCAGTTTACGCGTTTTCCGGATGGCCTGGCCTCCGCGCTGGAGAAAATCGCGGGCGGGCAGAAACCGGACGCGCAACCGAGCCGCGTGCTCGCCCCGATGTATATCGTCAGTCCGCACGCCGCGCGCGGGCGCAGCGCCGGCATTATGAGCACGCATCCGCCCACCGCGGATCGCATCCGCGTGCTGCGCGGCATGGGGGGCGGCGCCTCCCTGCGCGCCTACGAAGCGGCGTACCAGCAGACGCACGGCGGCAAAGGCGTGATGGGCGCCATGGCGCTCGCGGCGCCGGAGCAGGCCGCCCGGGAACCAACGGCGGCAAAGGACGAAGCCGGTGTGGCGGCCGGCTGGCGCGCGGCGCGCGGCGTGCTGCACGATACGGACGGCGAGCGGAAAATCGATTGCGCATGCGGGGTACGCCTGCGTGTCCCGCCGGCCTGGCAGGGCGCGCCGCTGCGCTGTCCCCGCTGCGGCCACGAACATCAAGTCGCCGCAACGGCGTAGCGGCATATCGGGCTCGCTCGGAGCGCTCGCCCCACCTGTTCGCGTGCAATGGCCGGAGTCGAGGGTAGGGCGAGGTGTCTCACCGAGCCGGTTCGAGAAATCCAACTACGGGCCGAAGAGGCGGATAAAGTTCGACTCCACCCGCGCAGCGAGCGCGTCCGGCGACAGGTCCAGTGTCCGCGCGGCGAAGGCGTGGATGGCCGAAAGATTCGCGGGGTGGTGCAGGGGTGTTCCGTCCGCAGCCGCGAGCGGATGCGCGATGCATGATTCCGGTGGGAGCTGGTCCGGCGCGTCCGTTTCGATCAGCAGCCGGTCAGGCGGAATCACGCGAAACGTATCGCGCTGGCGCGCCTTGCGTTCGTGCGCGTAATAACCGGGCAGCGAGAAGTAAGCGCCGAGCGCGGCGAGCCGCGGCACGAGTTCCTTCGCGCCGCCGAAGCTGTGCAACAGGAAGCCGCACGCGGGGCGTGGTGCGGCCTCCAGGATTTCCACCAATGGACCCCATGCCTGCAGGCAATGGATGCTTACGGGCCGGTTGCGCTCCGCCGCGAGCTGGAGCTGCGCGCGGAACGCTGCTTCCTGCCCCTCCCACGTGAGGTCCGGTTTCCACCGGTCGAGCCCGATCTCGCCGACGCCCGCGCGCGGGTGCGCGTCGAGCTGGCGCGCGAGCCGCGCCAGCCAATCCGCCGGCTGCTCGTGGACATACCACGGATGCACGCCGAAGCTCGGATGGACGATGTCGGGATGCCGGTGCGCAAGATCCGCGACAACGGGCCAGTCCCCGACGCCGGACCCGTTGACGACCATGCGCACGATGCCGGCGTCGCGAGCCGTGCGGAGCAGTTCGTCCTGGCATCCGGCGAACCGTTCGTCCTGTAGATGATTGTGCGCGTCGTAGAGGCGGATCATTTGAACCAGAGTCGCCACGCCGCGTAGAGCAGGAAGATCGCGAAGCCGCGGCGCGCGTAGAGCTCGGGAACTTTCTGGATCAGCAGTGAGCCGCCGACCGCGCCGATCACCCCGGCGATCGCGCACGCCGTGAAGATGCGCCAGTCGAGGTTGCCAAATTTATGGTGCGTGAACGCGCCCGCCAGCGAAATCGGGATGATCAGCGCGAGCGAAGTGCCGATGGCCACCGTGTAGGGCACCTTGAACCAGAGCGTAAGCGCCGGCACGATCAGCGCCCCGCCACCGATTCCGAAACACCCGCTCGCGATCCCCGCCACGAGGCCCAGCGCCGCATACCCAATCCAGTCCATCCGCCCATCATGCCCGCCCCCCCGCCCGATGCAAGCGGTCTCTGTTCGCACTCGCCTCGCTGGAGGATAAACCGCGAATTACGTGAATCCCCACGATGTTTCCTTGTGTTTGTGAACAGCGAACCTGCGGATGTCGCAGATCACTATTCGCGCAAATTCGCGCCCCAACTCCGAAAGCGCCAGCGAGGCGCACGAACGAGAAAGGCACGGAAGGCGGAATAATTGACTGTAACGAATATGGGGAAACTAAAATCCAGGCTGGCGGACTGACCCCATTTACCAGCCCTTTACTGGTCGACTTGCAAGGTGTGCGCGGGCTTCGCCAGAAGAGCGCTCAGGTACTGGACAATATCCGCGAAAGCGGGATCGTCCGCCACGTTCTTCCGTTCGTCCGGATCGGTATCGTGATCGAACAACATCCTATTCCCATTGGGCCATTCCGTGTAGAGATGGCGACCGGTCTTCACGGATCGCCCGCCCCGCCATTCGCTGAAAGCCGCTTTCTGCCACGGGAGATCCGGTCGCTTCAATAGGGGCACAAAACTTCTGCCTTCGAGCGCATGTCCGCCAGGTGGCGCCAATCCGGCCAATTCCACCAGCGTCGGATATATATCCACCAATTCCACCAAAGCCTTTGTGCGCGCTCCAGATGCATATCCCGGCGCGCTGACGATCAGGGGTACGCGCAAGGCGTTGTCGAGCGTGTTGTGTTTGCCCCAAAAATGGTGTTCACCCAGGTGAAAACCGTGATCGCTCCACAAGACGATGATCGTATTCCCGGCCAGGCCGAGGCGATCAATTTCGTCAAGCAACCGGCCAATCTGCGCATCGACATAGGTTACGGAGGCGTAATAGGCGTGGCGGGCCTGACGATGAAAAACGCGATCATCGGGCCATCCCTCTATGCCAGCATACGAACGGATTTCCCCTGAATTTTGGCATTCAGGGGGGAGGTTCTCGATTGGAAACCGGTTGTTCGCCAAGGGGATCGCTTCCGGATCGTACAGATCATAATAGCGCTTTGGCGCATTGAAGGGCAGATGCGGCCGAAAGAATCCAACGGCAAGAAAGAAGGGAACCTGCATGCGCTTGAGCCGGGTCAGGTCGGCGACAGCCCGATCAGCCGTCTGCCCGTCTTCGTAGGCATTATCCGGCACATCGGCAGCCTCCCAATAGGGACCGCGCCCCTCCGCGCTCACGTTGGTGCGGGAAGCCGGATCGAGCCAGGTCTTGTCAAAATGATGGGTGGCCCATGAATGAAGGCCGGGCTTGTCGACCGCGTAAAGCAAGCGCCAGGGCGGCTCGCTCCAAGCGTCGGCGCTGTCGGTCTCGTCATGAAACACCTTCCCGCGCGAAAGCGTTTGATAGCCATGCGCCTTGAAATGTGCGCCGAGGGTGACGGCATGAGGCGTATCGCGATCCGCGCGCGAGTTATAGTCCGTGAAGCGGCCCTGTGCCAGGTCGGGACGGATACCGGTCATCACGCTCGCCCGCGACGCCCCGCACACAGGCACCTGGCAATACGCGCGGTGAAAGAGCACACCCTGCGCAGCCAGTCGATCAATGTTCGGTGTCAGAACATGCGGATGGCCAAACGCCCCGATATGATCGCGCAGATCGTCCACGGTGATAAACAGGATGTTCGGGTGTGGTTGCGACGGTTCCGCCGCCCAGGAAGCGCCACTGGCCAGCCATCCCGCCACTGCGACGCCTATGATTGCCGTTCCTCGTTCGACTCGCATATCTTCTAAAGTAAGAGCTTGTTTCGACGGTTGCCGGTGAAGGATCTCATTCGCTGACCCCTGGTGGCGGATCGTATCGCAATCGCGACGGGAGTCTTCCACAAATGGTTGGGGGCGTCAATTTGGGGAGAGTGAGGGGGCGGTTCTTGGTCGCGGTCGCCGGGATCTATCGCTACAGGGTGCGACGAGGGCACGAAGAGAAGTTTGTTCGCAAAATCTACGGCTGGCTCGGTGAGCAGCAACCAAACAAGGAAACGAACGAGGAGAAGAGCAGATAGGATGCCGCATCATCGTGCCCGCGGTGCGCACGAGCGTGCAGGCGGGCGAGTCGCTGAACCTGCGCATCCTCGCGTTGGACCGCGAAAAGGCCCGCCGGGTGACGGTGCGTGTGCGCCCACTGGCCGAAGGCGAGTGGACGGTAGTTCCCGCCGCCCATGGCATGGCGCGCGCGGTTTGGCGGGTCGCGTTGCCGCCCGTCGTGAATGATCTCGAATATGTCGTCGATGCGGAATTCGACGGTGGGGATACCGCGGTGTGGCCGCCAGCGGCGAATGGTATTGGCCATACGGTCACGGTGTGGCGGGCGCAGCGCCTATTCCAGCCAGATTTTCCCGACCTCGAGGCGGAAGGACTCCGCCCGTTTGTTCGCGATCATGAAATGGAGTTGCGCCAGTGTTTCCGCGGGGTAATTAGGAAGGTCGAGGCGATCACCGCGCCGCTCGGGTGCCATTTCCGAGAGGGGCACGCGGATGGTCTGCCACGTCCCGTCGGTGCCGAATTCGTACGTGTAATAGTGGCGCGCCCGTCGTTGCGACTGGACGAGGAATCGATAGGTTTTCCCGTCCCCCTTGAGGCGGATCACGGCGGTGCTGCTGCCGCGGATGTCGATTGGATCGAAAAAATATTGCACCGATGAGAAGCCGCCGTTGTTGTCGAGGGAAACCGTTCCGGAGAAGACGCCGTTCCCGCTCTCGTTAACGCGGAAGGAACCGCTTGAAACGCCGCCCATGACGCGGTCGTCCTCCACGCGCCAGTCGCGTGCCTCGCGATTCTGCGTGAAGTCGTAAAGGATGAGTTTCGGTTTGTCCGCGGCGGTGATCCCGGCCTGCGGAGCCGAGCAGCCGATTGAAGAAAAACCCAGCAGTCCGGCGAGGATTGTCGTGCGCATGCAAGTGTACATGCCCTTTCTTCCGAATTGCCTCGGAATCCTTACAGCCGCCGCGACCGCGCGAATTACGGCGTCGTGACGTCGATCCGGTAGAGGCCCTGCGCGGAGGGCGGGACGCTGTCGGTGAACACGTTTTCCGGCGGCGTCGCGGGCAGGTTTGTCGCGAGCGGTATGAATCCGGCCAGCAGGTTCGTCGACCGCGACACGCCGTAGACGCGGCTGCTGACGGACGCCCAGCGCACGACGAAACCGGGGTTGAGGGCGGGCAGCGTGGCGGCGGTGGCCTCGAAGAGGGAGTTCGGGTCCTTGGGATCGGTCCCCGCGAAAAGTTCGTCGCGATCCGAAAAGCCGTCGAGATCAAAATCGCTCGCGGCGTCCGCGACGAGCAGGTTTCCGAACACCTGAAGTTCGATGGCGTCGGGGATGCCGTCGTTGTCGTTGTCGCCCGTGCCCGGCGTGATGGTGAAGCGCGTGTTGGATACGTCGAAAAAGATGTTGTCCGCCGCCTCCACCTTGATGCGCGCGTTGGTGGTGGAGATGCCGGGCAGGATGACGAGGTTCGTGCCGGTGTTGGGGACGCCGAGCGCGAGGGCGATGGGGAAGGCGAGCCCGTTGTTCGTCGAGAGCAGGATGTTGACCGCGGAGCAATTCACCGGCGCGAGGTGCGTGTTCGCGACGTCCCAGGTGCAGGTGACGGCGGCGGACCAGGTGAGGGCGGTGTTCGGCGCGGTGACGAGGAAGAGCCCCGCGGAGGTGACGACGGTGATGGTGACGTCGTCCGTGTTTACGCCGCCGCCGCCCGGCTTGTTGTCGCGCGCGGTGACGCGGAATTTCATGGACCGCGCCAGATTCGGCAGCTTCTCGCCGAGCACGTTCGTATTCGCGAGCAGGTCGGAAAGGCGCGGCACGATGCGCGTCGCGTTGGTGGTCGGCGGGAAGGACCGGATGATCGGGCTGGTGCCGTTGTCGGCGGATGTCGCGGCCTGCGCGGCGCCGAGGTCGCGCTGCTCCCAGCAGTACGTCAGCGGATCGCCATCCGGGTCGCTGCCGGTCGCGGTCAGCGCAAACGGCGTCAGGCGCGGGATCGTGTAGGCGGGTCCGGCGGTGACGGTCGGCGCCTGGTTCGTGGTGGGTGAGGCGACGGGGCAGTTGTTGCCCGCGCCGGTGGTGATGTAGGCGATGATCTCGTCGAAACTCGCGAAGTGGAAATAGGCGTCGCTGTTCGACTGCAGGTTGTCGCTGCTCCCGCAGATGCCCGCGTAGGCCATGATCGTGGAGCCGCTGCCTGGCTCGTACGCCGTCGGCCCGTTCCGGTTGCCGCCGGAGCAACTGCCGCCCGTCCCGTTGAACGTGTGGTTCGCGCCGAACTGGTGGCCCATTTCGTGCGCGACGAAGTCGACCCAGAACGGGTCGCCAACCGGAGAGTTGTTGCCGGTGAGCCCTTGTGCTTTTCGCCCGCCGACGCAGACGCAGCCGAGCGAGGCCAGCCCGCCGCCTCCTCTGCTAAAAACATGCCCGATATCGTAGTTTGCGCTGCCAATGACGTTGTCGCACTTGTTTTGATTCTGACTGAGCATCAGATTCGGAAAATTCGGGGAGTAGCCGTCGCTGGCAGCACTGGTAAAAATCAGATTCTGGTTGTTCGCGACGAGCACCATCCGGATTCCGAGTTCAATCTCGTAAATGCCGTTGACGCGATTGAGCGCGGTCACGACCGCGGCGAGTCCCAAGTTAACCGTGCCGCCGTGGAAACTGGTGTACTCGCCCGTCGCCGCGATCGCGGCGCGGTACGTCCGCAGCGTGGGGCCGGCCCGCAGCACGCCGGGCGTGGTGGCTGTGGTGCGCGAGGGCTTGGTTTCGTCGCTGGTGAAGTGGCACTCGAACGCGTCCGGCGGCGCGGCGAGGTCGCGGCGGCGGTAGCTGGAGTAATGCTGCGTGTCGCCCTGCGTCCACGGGTCGATGTAGAACCCGCCCTCCGGCGAGCGGACCTGCGCGTGGAAGCCGGCGGGGGTCCAATCGAGGCGCACCGTCGCGTGCGGGTCGTCGATGCCCTGGCCGATGTAGGTCCGAATGTCGGGGAACTGCTCCGCGAGCCCGGGCTCCATCACCGGCGACTCGGCGATGTGGAAGCGCGCGAAGCCGCCCTCGGGCAGGGGCAGCGTGAGTTCCTCCGGCGGCGCGCCCGCGAGCACCGCCTCCTCGCGCGGGGCGCGGGCGAGCCGGTTGGTCAGCGCCGCGGCTTGCAGGCGGATGGCGTGGTAGCGCTCGGGGCGCACCCACGCGCGGCCCGCGGACAGCGGAACGGGGATGGCGGAGATGGTCGTCCAAATGTCGTCGGACGAATCCTTTCCGTGCGCGGGAAGGAGCGTCAGAGCGGACAGCAGCAGGGCGGCCGCCCCTCCGAACAGGGTTAATCCATGGCGTTCCACAAAGCGGAACCATACACGGAAGGGCCCGGTACGTCTTGCGCGAAAACACGTTAGGTTTATATGGGCCCGCCTTCTTGCCAGCGGGCCGGGTTTGCCCTATAGTCCTTGGGCGCTGGAACCGCGGGTGGTTTCCCGCATTTCCGGTTTCCGAGCGGAGCGGCCTCCGCACCCCATGATCTACATCGAAGAAATAATCGCCTTTATACTTTTGCTGTGCGCGTCCGCCTTTTTTTCCAGCAGCGAGACCATCTTTTTCTCCCTCAACCCGCTACAGGTGCGCCGCCTGACCCAGCGCAGCGCCGCGGCGGGCAAGCGCGTGCACGACGCGCTTGCGAACCCCACGCGCCTGCTGTCGACCATCCTCATCGGCAACACCATCGTGAACGTCGCCATCGCGGCGGTCGGGTTCGATATGGCCCGCCGCCTCGTGCCCGCCGGCTTCGGCGAGCTGGTGGCCATCCCCGTCGTGACGGCGCTGCTGGTGATTTTCGGCGAGGCCGGGCCCAAACGGCTCGGTTTAAAAATGGCCGAACAACTCGCCCCGCGCTACGCGACCGTGTTGAACGCGCTCGCGATCGCCTTCACTCCGCTCCGACGCGCCCTCGAAAAACTTACTGCGACGTTCGAGACCGTGTTTCGCCCCCGCGGCCGCGGCATGAGCGAGGAGGAGTTCAAAACCGTCCTCGAGATCGGCAACGAGGAGGGCATCCTCAACGCCGACGAACTCGCGATGATCAAGTCCATCATCCAACTGGAGGACATGAAGGCGAGCGACGTCATGACACCGCACGTCGACGTCATCGGGCTGGATCTCGACGAGGACCCCGCGGGCTTTGTCGCGAAGGCCCAGGTCGCGCGCCGCAACTACCTGCTGCTCTATCGCGGCGAGATGGAAAACGTTGAGGGCTTCCTCAACGTGCGGCGATTCCTGCTCGACCCCGAACACCGGCTGGACCATGCCCGTGAGGAGGCGTTTTTCGTCCCCGAAACCACGCCGCTCAACCGGCTGTTGCTCCAATTCCAGAACGAACACCGCCGCATCGCCGTCGTCGTGGATGAATATGGCGGCATCGCGGGCGTCGTCACGCGCGGCGACATCCTCGAGGAGATCACGGGCGAAATCTACCAGGAGCTGAACAAACCACGCCCGCTGTTCCAGCCTGCCGGCCCGAACCGCTGGCTCATGGATGCCAACTTCAGCCTCGAGGAATTGAACCGCAAACTCGGCCTGCACCTCGACGCCGAGGGCGCTGACCGCCTCGCCGGGTGGATCGCGCACCACCTCGGCCATCTGCCGGAAAAGGATGACGTGGTGACCGCCCAGGGCGCGCGCGTCACCGTCCTGCAGACGCAGCGCCTGCGCGTCACGCTTGCGCAATTGGAAAAACTGCCCGACGAGCCCGCCGGGGGGACGCACGCATGAGCGCGCTTGAACTCATCCTGATCGTGGCCGGCGTGCTCGGCTCCTGGTTCTTCTCCGGCATGGAGACCGGCATGATTTCCATCAACCGGCTGCGCCTGCGCCACTTCGTGCGCCGCAAGGTGAAGGGGGCCGACACGCTGCAGCACTTCCTCGACCATCCCGATTACCTGCTCGGCACGATGCTGGTCGGCAACAACATCATGAACACGATGCTGACCATCGTCGCCGCCAGCGTCGGAACGCGCATGTTTGGCGTCAGCGGATCGTGGATAGCCAGCGCGGGCGTCACGATCACGCTGCTGGTGTTCTGCGAGTATTTCCCGAAGGCGTGGTTCCAAAGTTTCCCCAGCAAACGCTGCCTGCCGTTCGCGCCGCTGCTCGACGGCGCGGGCCGGCTGCTCCGCCCGTTGAGCTGGGCCTTCATGCGCGTCGTGAAGGTGCTCGTCCCGATTCCGCGCGGCGCGGAGAACCGCACGCAGCCGGTCATCACGCGCGAGGAATTGATTCACCTCACGCACGAGACGCAGAAGGCCGGCTCGCTCACGGGCGACGAGGTCCGCATGATCACCGGCGTGATGGAGCTCAAGACCATCACATGCGGGGAAATCATGGTCCCGCGCGACCAGATCGTCTACATCCACCACGACACCACCGCCGAGGATATCAAGCTCTTCGCGCGCGCGCGTGCGTTCAACCAGTTCCCCGTGTTTGACCGGGAGAAGAAGACGTTCGTCGGCGTTGTGTACGTGATGGACGTGTTGTGCGACGCGAGCCCCGGCGCGAAGCAGGCGAAGGACTACATGCGCCCGCCGCAACTCGTCGACAAGGCCGTGCCCGCCGACCACGTGCTGCCCCGCATGCGCGTCACCCGCCAGCCCGTGGTGCTCGTCACCGACGAAAAGCAGGGCGTCGTCGGCATGCTCCCGCTCGAACGCGTCGTCGCCGAATTCGTCGGCGCCTGACCCCACGCAACAGCACCCTCGGTCTGGATCACGCCCCCCCTCCCGCGCATGGTAGGGGGCTTCGGGAGGCATGATCATTTTATGAATATAATGTGTGCATAGCGTGCACACGGCCAGATGTGATTGGGCCTTGTCCGGCTTTTGCATCTATCGCAATGCGTTGGAGTTCATGACATTGCGACCTGCTTCAATTTGTTGGCATGCGCCCTGCAAGATGGACCACTGTCTTCGTTCCACATCTGGTGGGCGGGCATGGAGGGTCTGGTGATGAATAACATGAGGCATGGCTGGTTGGCGATGGTGGTGGCGGGAGTGTGGTGGGTGGGTGGGGCATCGGCTTGGGGGGCGGGGCTGCTGCATCCCAAGGGGCAACCGGATGCGGGGGCGCATCTGGAGTCGCACGCGGTGCGCGTGGTGTTGCAGAATGGATTCGCGCGGACGGAGGTGGACCAGGTCTTTGGGAACGATACGGACCGCGATTTCGAGGCGGTCTATTCGTTCCCGCTGCCGAAGCAGGCGAGCCTCTCCGAATTGAGCCTGTGGATTGATGGCCGGGAGGTGCTCGGCGAGGTGGTGGAGAAGGAACGGGCGCGGAAGATCTACGAGGAGCAGGTCGCGAAGGGCAACGACACCGCGATTGCCGAGAAGAACGACTTCAAGACGTTCGACATCGGCGTCGGGCGCATTCCCGCCGGCGGCCGCACCCGTGTGCGCCTCGTCTACTACCAGCCGCTCGAGATCGACCTCAATGTCGGGCGCTACCTGTACCCACTGAAGGAGGGCAACACGGACGACGACCGGATTCCGTTCTGGTCGGTGGACAGCAAGGTCCGCAGTGCATTCTCCTTCGAGCTGGTGCTGAAGTCGGCGTTTCCAGTGCGCGAGGTGCGCGTGCCGGGTTTCGAGCAGACGGCGCAGATCGCGCGCGTGACGGGCGAAGAGGGAGCGTCCGGCGAAACCTATCGCGTGACGATGCAGGCCGGCGAAGGCGCGGCGCTGGATCGCGACGTGGTGGTGTATTACCGGCTGGCTGACGATGTGCCGGCGCGCGTCGAGCTGATTCCGTACCGCGCGTCGCCCAGGGACCCGGGCACGTTCATGCTGGTCGTGACGCCCGCGGCGGATCTGGGGCGCATCCAGGAGGGCACGGACTGGATTTTTGTGCTGGATACGTCGGGCAGCATGGGCGGCGGCAAGCTCGCGCAACTGGCGGACGGCGTGGGCCGGGTGCTGGGCCAGCTGTCGCCGAACGACCGATTCCGCATCATCACGTTCAACAACTCGGCGACCGACCTGACCGGCGCGCACATCCCCGCCACGCCGGAGAACGTACGGCTGTGGATCGAGCGCGTGAAATCGCTCCAGGCCAGTGGAGGAACGGCGTTGTTCGCGGGGCTGGAGAAGGCCTATCGCGCCCTCGATGAAGACCGCACGGCGGGGATCATCCTCGTGACCGACGGCGTGTGCAATGTGGGGCCGACCGCGCACAGTGCGTTCCTCAAGCTGTGCCGTACGGTCGACATTCGCCTCTTCACATTTGTGATCGGCAACTCGGCCAACCAGCCGTTGATGGACCGGCTCGCGCAGGACTCCAACGGTTTCGCGATGAACCTTTCCGAGTCGGACGACATTGTCGGGCGGCTGCTGCAAGCCAAGGCCCGCGTTTTGCACGAGTGCCTCCACGGCGTATCCGTCAAATTCTCGGGCGAAAAGGTCCGCGATCTGACGCCCGCGCGGCCGGGCAGCCTCTACATGGGTCAGCAACTCGTGCTGTTTGGCCGCTACGACGGCGACGGGCCGGTCGAGGTGAAGTTGTCCGCCCGCATCTCGGGGCAGGAGCGCACCTGGCACACGAAGGCCAACCTGCCGAAGGTGGACGAGGACAATCCGGAGATCGAACGGCTGTGGGCCCTGTCGCGGATCGACGAACTCATGCAGCAGATCCGCGAGGAGGGCGAATCGACGGGCCTGCGCGGCAAAGTGGTGGACCTGGGCACCGAATTCTCGCTGGTCACGGATTACACCTCGATGATCGTGCTGCGCGACGACGAGGCCGAGGGGCTGGGCATTGAGCGGCGCAACCATCAGCGCGTGACGCGTGAGCGCGATGCGCAGCAGCGGCGCGAAGCCGCGCCGGTGGCGACCTATCGCGTGGACCAGGGCAGCGGACCGGACGGCGGCGGCGCCTTCGGACGACGCGCCGCGCCCGGCGTTGGCACCGGCCCGGTGGGTCCGCTGTTCGTGGTTGCCGCGGCCTTGCTGGCCCGCCGCCGCATGCGGAGCTAAACGATGTACGACGCCTCCCAAACGGCGTCGACGCGCACGGGGTCCGCGCCGCTCGGCGCGGATCTCGTTGCGCTGTCGGTGACGATCATGCTGCTCAATCTGCCGTTGTTGGCGGGGCAGGTTCCGTCCGCGTTTCTGCTGACGTCGGCCGCCATGAGCGGCGAGTGGTGGCGCTGGCTCACGCATCCCTTTGTGCACGTGTCGCTTTACCACGCAGCGCTGGACGTGTGCGCGTTCCTCTCTCTTTATGCCGCGCTGCCGCGCGGCTCGCGCGCCCTGAGCGCAGGCGCGGCCCTGATTGGAAGCACCGTGGCCGCGCTCCTTGCCGGTGGGATCCCGGTGGGCGGCTTCTGCGGGTTGTCGGGCGCCGGGCACGGCCTGATGGCGGCGCTGGCGCTTGTGCTCCTGAAATCGCCGAACCGCGCGAACCGGCGGCTGGGCGGTGCGACGTTCGTGCTGGTCGCGGGCAAGGTGCTGATCGAGGCGCTGTCGGGGTCTGTATTCTTCGTGTCGTGGCATTGGGGCGATGTCGGCTCGCCGGTCGCGGTCTGCCATGCAGGCGGCGTACTCGGCGGCGCCGTCGCGGGCTTGCACCGGCCTGCATATCGACCGTCTCGTTATTGAAACCACAGGTGCCGGACATGCGGTGGTCCGTGTAGCTCCGGCGCTCTGCCGCCGGAGGTCTTTGATGGGGATTTTCCGGCGGCAGAGCGCCGGAACTACAAGCCTGTCATATACGGATTGATATACGGGCCTATTACCCGTATACCAACCCGTATGAAGACGACGATCGATCTCGACGAGGCGAAGCTCCTCAATGTGATGAAGTTGAAGGGCTTTAAAACCCGCAAGCAGGCCATCGACTATGCGCTGGACGAGGCGGAGCGGCGGGCGCGGATCGAGAAGGTCCTGCGTGAGCCGCCTCCGACCGAATCGGGGCCGTGGGTTCGCGAGGGGTACGATCCGCGTGCTCTCCGGGATCGCGAAGTGCCAAAATACGGCAAACGGGGAGCTTGGTAATGCTCTTGGTGGATTCGAATGTGTACATCGACTGGCTGCGCAAGCGCGAGTTGCCCGAGCAGCATCTTCGTCGTTGGATCATCGCGGGGGAGGCGGCCATTTGCGGAATCATCCGTATCGAGGTTTTGCGGGGCATCATCGCACCGGGCGTCAAAATGAGAATGCAAAGCGTCTTCGACGCGATGATCGATGTTCCAACGAGCAACCACCTGCTCTATGAGGCGACTGAACTTGCGTGGGCGTTGGACCGAAAAGAGATTTTGTTGTCCGTGCCGGACCTGCTGATCGCCCAGGTCGCCCGCCAGTTGGGCGCCACGCTCATCACAAAAGACTCGGTGTTTGCCAAAATACCCGGCGTGCGCGTCCGGCCTGAACTCCCCCCGGGCTAACCGTATTCAACGTGGCGCGGGCGGCGCGCGGTCTGCTATAAACGCACCCATGAAAGGCATCATTCTCGCCGGCGGGTCGGGCACCCGACTCCATCCCATCACGCGCGTCGTGAGCAAGCAATTGCTCCCGGTGTACGACAAGCCGATGATCTATTATCCGCTTTCGGTCCTGATGCTCGCGGGCATCCGCGAGATCCTCATCATCTCCACCCCGTCCGACCTGCCGCGCTTTCGCGAGTTGTTTGGCGACGGCTCGCAATTTGGGCTCCAGTTGAGCTACGCGGAGCAGCCGCGGCCAGAGGGGCTCGCTCAGGCGTTTATCATCGGCCGCGAGTTCATCGGAAATGATTCGGTCTGCCTGATCCTCGGCGACAACATTTTCTTCGGCCACGACTTGTCGCGTTCGTTGAAGCAGGCCGCGGGCCTGAACACCGGCGGGTTGATCTTTGGCTACCGCGTGAAGGACCCCGAGCGCTATGGCGTGGTTGCGTTTGACGCCTCCGGGCGCGCGCTGGACATTGAGGAAAAACCCGCCAAGCCGAAGTCGCGCTATGCCGTCCCGGGCCTCTATTTCTACGGCAACTCCGTGGTGGACGTGGCGGCAAACCTCAAGCCGTCGCCGCGCGGCGAATTGGAAATCACCGACGTGAACCGCATTTTCCTGCAGCGCGGACAACTCCGCGTCGAACTCTTGAGCCGCGGCATCGCGTGGCTCGACACCGGCACCCACGAGTCGCTGTTGCAGGCGGGCAACTTCGTGCAGACCATCGAGGAGCGGCAGGGCCTGAAACTCGCCTGCCTTGAGGAAATCGCCTACAGCGCCGGTTGGATCACCGCCGACCAGGTTCGCGCACTCGCGAAGCCGCTGGCGAAGAATGAATATGGGCAATATTTGTTGAGGATGTTGGAGGAGTAGGAAGTGACCAGTGTCCAGTAATCAGTAACCGGTCCAGCCGCACTGATTACCGGTCACCGGTCACCGGTCACTGAGATGAAATTCACCCCACTCGAAATACCGGACGTAATTCTCGTCGAGCCCGACGTGTTCGGCGACGCGCGCGGCTTCTTCACGGAGACGTTCCACGCGGCGAAGTACGCGGCGGGCGGGATCGACCGCGCTTTCGTGCAGGATAATTTTTCACATTCGCGCCGCGGCATCCTGCGCGGAATGCACTACCAGTTGCACCAACCGCAGGCCAAACTCGTGTACGTCGTCAGCGGCGAGGTGTTCGATGTGGCCGTCGACGTGCGCGTCGGCTCGCCCACATTCGGGCGCTGGTGCGGCCGCGTGCTGTCCGGCGAAAATCACCACCAGATGTTCGTGCCGGAGGGCTTTGCTCACGGGTTTTGCGTGCTGAGCGAAACGGCGTCATTCCTCTACAAGTGCAGCGCGCTGTACGACCCCGCCGATGAGCGTGGCATCGCGTGGAACGATCCGGATATCGGCATTTCCTGGCCGCTGACGGATGTCCTGCTGTCCGCGCGCGACCAGCGGTTGCCGCGGTTGCGCGAGGCCCCGCCGGGCTATCTGCCCACGCCATGACGAATCGCGCGTCATCGCTGCGGGCGCTGGCGGATGAGGGCTTCGACCTGCTGATTGTGGGCGCCGGCATCCACGGCGCGTGCGCAGCGTGGGCGGCGACGCGCCTGGGCTTGCGGGTCGCGCTGATTGACCGCGACGACTACGGTGCGGCCACGTCGGCTAACAGCCTGAAAGTCATTCACGGCGGGTTGCGCTATTTGCAGCACGGCAACCTCAAGCGGATGCGCGAGTCGATCCGCGCGCGACGTCGCTTCCTCGCCCTCGCGCCGCACCATGTGAGTCCCCAGGCGTTCGCGATTCCCGTGCAGGGTCGCGGCGTGCGCAGCCGGCCCGCGCTGCGCATCGCGCTGGCGCTCAACGACGCGATATCCGCCGATCGTAATCGGGGGCTGCCGCCGGAGCAGCGACTTCCCGTCGGCCGTTTGTTGTCGAAAAGCGAGGCGGCCGCCCTCTGGCCGCTGCTGCCAGAGTCTGCTTACGACGGGGCTGCCGTCTGGCACGACGCGCTCGCGCACAACACCGAGCGGCTGACGCTTTCCTTCGTGCTCGCCGCACGCGGGGGCGGGGCCGTGGCGGCGAACTACCTCGAAGCCTCACGCTTGATCGTCGAGGATGAAGCCGTTGCCGGTGTTGAGGTCCGCGATGTGTTGGATGGCGCTGTATTTCCAATTCGTGCCCGGCGCGTCTTGAACGCCGCCGGACCGTGGTGGCAGCAGTGGACCGGGCGGCCCAACGGATCCCGGCCGCTCGTCGGCGCGTGGAACATCATTGTGAAGCGGAACTGGTTTGGCGCCTGTGGCGTCGGCCTTGAAAGCACGCAGGAGCATCGCGATGTGGAAGCGCTGGTGCAGCGCGGGAAGCGCAACCTGTTCTTTGTCCCGTGGCGCGGCGGCACGATGATCGGCACGGTGTACGAACCGTTCGCGGGCGATCCGGCGGATTACAAACCCACCCGCGAATCGGTCGCCGCATTCCTCCGCGAGATCAACGCGGTGCTGCCGGGCGCAAACCTCACGATGGATGACATCACGCTGATGCATGTCGGCGTCCAGCCGGCCTCGACCGCCGGTGGCTCGCCGGAGCCCGACAAGCATTCGGAAATCGTGCGCGGGCCGGCGCGCGGATGCTTCAGCATCAAGGGCGTGAAATACACCACCGGCCTGACCGTCGGCGAGCAGGCGGCCCTCGACATTGCACGGGACCTCGGTCGCTCCGCGGTTTTCACCGGGGCCGATGCGTTGCCCGCCGATGCGTGTCCGGCGCCGAACGCGGCGTCCGTTTCCCCGGCGGAGATTCATCACGTGGTTGTCGCGGAGGACGCGCAGCGCCTGGTGGACTTCGTGTTGCGGCGAACCGGAATCGGCACGTTTGAGCGACCGGAAAATGCCGTCTGTGAAGAGATCGCCACCCGCATGGCCGTTCCGCTGGGCTGGACGCCCGCCCGCCAAGCCGCCGAACTCGACCACCTCGCCGCCCACTACGCGCGCTTTACGCCGGGATCACATTGATGCCGGCGTTATAAACGGTGTTATCAAACGAAGTTCAAAATGCCCCCTGTAGATGAAAACCGGCTTAATGAAGCGCTTCGCGAAATCTTCGGCTTCCCCGTATTCCGGCCGAATCAGCGGGAAATTGTCGAGGCGATCCTCGGGAGGCGCGATGCGTTCGTGGTGATGCCGACGGGCGGGGGGAAGTCGCTGTGCTACCAGCTCCCGGCGCATCTCATGGACGGCACGTGTCTCGTCGTCAGCCCGCTGATCTCGTTGATGAAGGACCAGGTCGATGCGGCGGTCGCCAACGGCCTGCGCGCCGCGTTCCTCAACAGTTCGCTGGAGTCGGACGCGCGTCGCGGGGTGATCGCTACCCTGCGTCGCGGGGAACTCGACCTGCTCTATGTCTCGCCCGAGCGGTTCGCGATGGAGGGCTTCGCGGACCTGTTGAAGGCCTGCCGACTCTCCTTCGTCGCCATCGACGAAGCGCACTGCATCTCCGAATGGGGTCACGACTTCCGGCCCGACTACCTCGCGCTCGGCGGCCTTACCGAACAGTTCCCGGGCCTGCCGGTCGCCGCGTTCACCGCCACCGCCACGCTGAAGGTACAGGACGACATCGTGCGCCGACTCAAGCTGCGCGACCCGCTCAAGGTGCGCGCGTCGTTCAACCGGCCGAACCTCTACTACGCCGTCGAATCGAAAACCGACGTGCAGCGGCAGCTTCTGCGTTTCGTGCTCGGGCGTCCGAACGAGGCCGGCATCATCTACCGCACCACGCGCAAGAGCGTCGAGGAGACCGCGGATTACCTGCGCGAACACAAGATTCGCGCGCTGCCGTACCACGCCGGGCTGGAGGACGCCGTCCGCGCCGCGAACCAGGAGGCCTTCAACCGCGACGAGGTGAACGTGATCGTCGCCACGATCGCGTTCGGCATGGGCATCGACAAGTCGAACGTCCGCTACGTCGTCCACGCCGACCTGCCGAAGAACATCGAGGGCTACTACCAGGAGACCGGGCGCAGCGGGCGCGACGGCGATCCCGCGCACTGCCTCCTGCTGTTCGGCTACGGCGACATCCCGAAAATCCGCCACTTCTTCGACCAGATCGAGGACCCCGACGAAAAGCGGCGCGCGGAGCGCAGCCTCTACGACGTGGTGAACTATGCCTCCACGCACGCCTGTCGTCGCCGCCGGTTGCTCGCGTATTTCGGCGAGGCCCTGCCGGACGGCGCCTGCGGCGCGTGCGATGTGTGCACCGGCCGCGTGGCCCGCGTCGAAGCCACCCGCGATGCCCAGATCGCGCTGTCGGCGATCGCCCGCACCGGGCAGCGCTTCGGCGTAAACCACATCATTGACGTCATCACCGGGGCGCAGACGGACCGCATCCGCGCGCTGGGCCACGACCAGCTCAAGACCTACGGCGTCGGCGCGGACCGCGACAAGCGGCACTGGCGTCGCGTGATCGATACGCTGCTCGCCCAGGAACTGGCCGCGCAGTCGGACGGCGAATACCCAACGCTCCAGATGACCGAGCGGGCGCGCGCGGTCCTGCGCGGCGAACAGGCCTTCTTCATGAACCAAACGGTGGTCGAACCGCGCAAGCGGCGTCGGAAGGGCGCGGCCGCCGCGCTCGAGCCATCCGACGATCCGTTGTTCGAGCATCTGCGCCAGTTGCGCGCGCAACTCGCCCGCGAGCTCGGCGTGCCCGCCTACGTCGTCTTCACCGACCGCACCCTGCACGAACTCGCCGCGCGCAAGCCGGTGACGGAGGCGGACCTGATCGGCATCACCGGCATCGGCGACCGCAAGCGCGCCCAATTCGGCGCGGCGTTCCTGGCCGCCATCCGCGCCTTCTCCAGCCCGACCTGAAAATCAGGCTTTTTTTACGGGCGTTGGAAGTGTAAACGGATTGGTTTTACAGACGTTGTAAACCGGAAACACGAGGCAACCAGCATGTGGTCAGGCGCATATACCGCGATCGTCACGCCATTCACCCGCGACGGGGAGGTGGATTACGAGCGCTTTAAGGAACTGGTCGAGTTCCAGATTGAAGGCGGCATCGACGGCATTGTCCCGGTGGGGACGACCGGCGAGTCGCCGACGCTGGACTACGTCGAGCACGAGCGCGTGATCGAAGCCGCCATTGAGGCCGCCCGCGGCCGCGTGAAGATCATCGCCGGCACCGGCGCGAATTCCACCGCGGAGGCGCTGGAGCTGACGAAGCACGCGAAGGACGCGGGGGCCGACGCGACGCTGCAGGTTACGCCCTACTACAACAAGCCGAACGCGCTGGGCCTTACGCGCCACTTTTCCGCGGTCGCCGACCTCGGGCTGCCGGTCGTGCTGTACAACGTGCCGGGGCGGACGGGGAAGGAAATCCCGATCGATGTCGTGGTGGAGCTGAGCAAGCATCCGTCCGTGGTGGCGATCAAGGAGGCGGCGGGCAGCGTGGACCGCGTCAGCCAGATCCGTACGCAGTGCGACCTCGCGGTGTTGTCGGGCGATGATTCCCTGACGCTGCCGATGATGTCGGTGGGCGGCGTGGGCGTGATCAGCGTGGCGTCCAACGTCGCGCCGCGCGCGGTATCCGACCTCGTGCACCACGCGCTGGGCGGCCGTTGGGCGGAGGCGCGCGCGCTGCATCTGAAGTACTACAGGCTTTTCGCGGACCTGTTCATGGACACAAACCCGATCCCGGTGAAGACCGCGCTGGCGTTGATGGGCAGGATTGAGGACGCCTACCGCCTGCCGCTCTGCGAGATGGGTGAAGGGCTGAAGAAGCGGCTGGAAGCGACCCTGCGTTCGTTGGAACTAATCTGATTGCCAATTGGCAATTTCCAATTGTCAATTAATTCATGACACCGACCGAGCTCAAGCGGCGCACGCGTTTGTTCGCGGTGGCGGTGATTGAACTGGTTGAGACTTTGCCCGCGAACCGTAAGGGCAAAATCCTGGGGGATCAGCTGTTTCGGGCGGCTGCTTCGGTTGGTGCCAACTATCGGGCGGCCTGCAAGGCGAGGTCGAGGGCGGAGTTCGTCGCAAAAATTGGGATTGTTGAAGAAGAAGCGGATGAATGCCAATATTGGCTTCGCTTGCTCATCGATACCGGACTCGTTGATGAGGCCGAAATCGACAACTTGAGACAGGAGGCGAAGGAGCTCACGGCGATCATGGCGTCATCGCGGAAATCGGCGCGCATGTCGAAATAATTGACAATTCGCAATTGGAAATTGGCAATGACCAGACTTCAACTATGAACATCAAGATCACAATTCTCGGCGCGTGTGGACGGATGGGGAAGACGCTCATCCGGTGCATGGAAAACAATGCGGTGCCGGGGCTCCAGCTTGTTGGCGCGGTGGACCTGTGGGACTGCCCGGAACTGGGCCAGCCCGCGGGCAGGACCGGCGTGACGATTTCGTCCGACCTCGCGGCGGCCGCTCCGCTCTGCGACGTAATCGTGGATTTCAGCGGCCAGCAGGGAACCGCCGGCAATGCGCCGCGTATCGCGGGGTGGGGCAAGGGCTGGGTTATCGGCACGACGGGCATCGGCGCGGAAGGCAAGGCGGCGATCGAGGCCGCGGCCGCGAAGATTCCCGTGGTGTGGGCGCCGAACATGAGCGTGGGCGTGAATTTGCTATTCGCACTGCTCGAGCAGGCCGGGCGCGCGCTCAAGGACAAGGGCTACGATGTGGAAATCATCGAGCGCCATCACCGCCGCAAGAAGGACTCGCCGAGCGGCACCGCGCTGGGTCTTGGCCAGGCCGTCGCGCGCGGGCTCGACGTGAATCTCGACGAGGTGGCGGTGCACGGGCGCGAGGGCGTGGTGAAGGAAGACCGCTCCGCCAGCGAGATCGGATTCCACGCCGTGCGCGGCGGCGACATTATCGGTGACCACACGGTGATGTTCGCGACGGACGGCGAGCTGATTGAATTGTCGCATCGCGCGACGAGTCGCGACACGTTCGCCATGGGTGCGTTGCGCGCGGCCCAGTGGCTGGCGGGCCGGAAGCCCGGTCTCTACACGATGCGCGACGTGCTCGGGCTCTGATTCCCATGGAAGTTGGATTGAGTCTCGGGTCCTGCCTGGGCGACCGCCTCGCCTATCTGAGCATGGCGCGCGCCGTCATCAGCGCGTTGCCCGGGGTGACCGTGGTCGCGGCGTCGCCGGTGTATGAAACGGAACCGGTCGGCGTGAAGCCCGAGTATGCCGGCCTGCCGTATCTCAACGCCGTGCTCGTGGTGGAAACCGACCTGACGCCCGAGACGTTGCGTGAATGCCTGGCGGAGATCGAGGAGGCGGCCGGGCGCGTGCGGAATGCGGACAAATATGCCCCGCGTACGCTCGACATTGATCTGCTCTATGCGGGCAACCTGCAGCAGAAATCGGAGACCCTCACTGTCCCGCACCCGCGCTGGGCGCAGCGCCGGTTCGTGGTGCAGCCGCTTGCGGATGTGCGCCCGGACTTTGTGGTGCCGGGCAGCGTGGAAACGGTGGCGCAGCGCCTGTCCGAACTTCCGCTTTCCCCCGCCGTCCGGCTCGTTGAGACGGACTGGTAGCTATTCCCCTGCGGCGTCCGCCCATTTCGGACAGACGCGGCGGAACGGGCATTTCCGGCAGGCCGCCTCGTTTTCCGTCAACGCGAACTTCTCCTCCGTCGCGCGGCTCTGCGCGGGATCGTCCAGCAGCGCTCGCATGGCCGCGGCGCTGGAGACGATGCGTTCCTGGATCGGCGCGAAGTCGGTCGCGGTGAAGCGGTGCGCGACGCGCTCGCCGGTGCCGAGATTAAACTCCGATGGGTCGATGGCGGCGGGTTCGGCGTGCCAGTGCCGGCTGGCGTACCAGGTGTAGAGCGCCAGTTGGTCGCGGGTCGCGTCAGCGTTGCTTTTTCCGGTCTTCCAGTCGACCACGCGAATTTCGCCGTCCGCGCGGTAGGCGCAGTCGAGCTGGACCCACACCTTGATGTCCTCGACTTCAAACGAGGCGAGTTTCTCGACGTCGAGCCATTCGTCCGCCGCGCGGGCGCGCAGCTCCGCGAGCACGTCGCTTTGGTAGAAGACCGCGATGGCGGCGAGCGCCTTTTCGAAGAGCGCGGTCCACTTGTCGTCCGGCACCTCGAGGTCGTCGTATTCGTGCTCCATCAGGCCGCACATGTCCTTGGGGTTTTCCCAGTACAGGCCTTCGCCGGAGCGTTGGAAATCGAGGTGCATGCGGCGGCCGAGCGCATGCAGCGCGGCTTCCTCGGATGGTGTTGCGCCCTTTTCGCGCAGTTGCGTCAGCACCCAGCGCAGGCAGTTATGCACCGTCGCACCCATCCACTGCTGGCGCGTCTGCAGTTTTTTCAGGACGTAGAGCGTCCGGGTTTTCGGGTCGGCGCGGGTCGACCAGCCGCCCCAGGCGCCGTAGTAATTGAAGAAATATTGGCGCGGGCAGGCGGCGAAGGATTCAGCGCGGGTTTTCGACCAGGAAAATTCGTTGCGCAGTTCGGCCATGCGGGGAGTATGGCATTGCCAATTGCAAATTTCCAATTGCCAAATGGCGGGAGGCGTGATGTATGCGGGCCCCAAAGCCCTGTCGTGCTCTTTTATGTTTCGAGGCGCGGCGGGTCCATAACCTGCGGCCATGCGCCGCGAATGCTGCCGTGATGAAACGCGACGCGATTATCTCGCAATGCGCGCGCGATGCGATCCGGGTCGGTTTCCCTGAACAACTCCCCGTCCGTTGTGATCACGCAGGCGCCGGCTTCATGCGCCGGCATCAAATCGTGCATGTGTCCCGCCATTTCGAGGGCAGCGTGCCATCGACGCCCCGCCTCCGCGGCGTCCGGCGGATCCCCATCAAAATCGAGCGCGCCAACCTCCTGCTGGCTGTAATGCAACCTTCGCGCTTGCGCGAGGAGTGACCGGGGATTGAATCCGGGGTCTTTTCCGCAGGCCGCCCAAGTCAGGTAGCCCAACGGTTGAAGCTTTGCATCGCACGTCAGCACGTCGATCCAATCCCGCACCTCAAGGCGTCCCGCCATGGCCAGCACCTTGTTGGTGGCCAGATCGAAGGGATGCAGGGTCAACCCGAGCGTTTCATCCTCAATGAGCGGAAAAAAACGGAAGGCGCTGTCGCGTGTCCACTGGATGACTGTGCGGTCATGGTCCCGGCCGACGAGCGCTTCGACAAAGGCGGGTGCCTCCCTCAGGATATGGAGCTCGAACCCCTCCCGTTCCAGGCGCTTGCGATCCGCAGTCCAGCTCGCCGACAGGGCCGCGTCGGTGTCGTGGAACAGGTCGATGTCGCGGGACCGGCGGGCCGCGGCCAACAGCGTATTCAGCGCGACACCGCCCGCGACATAACGCTCGTTGCGATTGATACGCTCCGCCGCCAGCGTCCGCAGAATTATACGCTGGAGGGACGTAAGAGCCATTGCCTCAACTCCTCGGCGCGACGAAACGCCTGGCTGTCTCCGTTTCGGGCAATCGCCTCCAGCGCACGGAGCATCTCTTCGCGCGATTCGGGAAGATAATCGGGGCGCATAAACCAAAGGCAGGTGGCGCGGTAGTCCTCGACCAGGCGCCTCATTTCATCGGCCATGTTCATGCCGACAATGTAGACGTCTCCGCACCGCCGCGCAAGGGGCGGCTCCGGGAGGACTTACCCCGGTTTTCGCCTGCCCCCACCGGCCTTGCGCCGGTGGAGCAAA
>DAOLDD010000030.1:0-44913 GCA_035327585.1 Kiritimatiellia bacterium
TAATTCTCAAAAGTTTTGTCATGAACCGCTGTAGCGACGGCATTTCATGCCGTCGTATTTGGGCCGACGGGATGCAATCCCGTCGCACAACCAACAGGACAAAACTTTCGAGAACCACTCTAAATCGGCAGGGGCCGGGTGGTGTTTTGTGCCTGGCGCCTGTAGCCCGTGAACTTCTTCACCTGCCGGACAAGCCGGCAGGGGCCGTCGAAACACACGGCGTCTAGCCGGACAAGCCGACGGGGCGGAGGGATCGTTTTCGCGGCGCTCTGGAGGGACACGCGCGAATCGCTGCGCGGGCTATTGCGCCGGTTCCCGCGCGAGGGGCCGCCGCGAGAGGATCGTGTCGGCGGGAATGTATTCCATCACGCCCGGGCGCGTTTCGAGTTCGATGTCGCCGTTCGGATGTTGGCGTCGCAGCATGCCGGTGCGGAGTCCGGAGGGGCCGGTGCCAATGCGGACCTCGGTGTCCGGCACGAACAACCGCACGAGGCGCTCATTCAGCGTGGTGGCCTTGCCGACGGTTATCGTGAACCGGCGCGGGGTGTGGCGGTAGCCCGCCTTGGTCAGTTGCAGGGTGTGTTCGCCCTGCGGCAGGTCCGCGATCTGGAGTGGTTCTGAGACAAGTCCCGTCGCGGCGAGCCGCGTGTCGCCGGACTCGCGGCCATTGATGAATACCTTCGCGCCGGCCGGGTCGCTGGTGAGGATGAGGATGCCGCTGTTGAGCTGGAGACGAAATTCCTCAACGGACTTCTCCCCGGCGCGCAGCGTTACCGTGCGGGCGTCGGGCGCATGGCCGCGCGCCTCAACCCGTACGCGCCGCCCGCCCGCGGGCAGGTCGTCGAGGGTCAGCGGAGTGTCCCCGCGATAGGTGTCGTCCACATAGACGCGTCCGCCGGCGGGTTGGCTGATGATTTCCAGCGTGGCGCGCAGCGGGGCCAGCGGCGCGCGAATCGTCTGGCGTTCCCCCGCGCGCAGCGTGAGGTCCTGTTTAAACGGTTCATGCCCGGCGAGCCGCAGTTCCAGCGTGACGTTCCCGGTGGGCGTGCGCTCCAGCGTCAGCGGCGTTTGTCCGCGCGGCGTGCCGTTAAGCACGACGTTTGCGCCGGACGGCTGCGAGGTGATTTCCAGCGCGGCGGAATCGGGCACCAGCGCCACCTGCACCTGTTGCGGGATCCGGTCGGCGACGGTCAGTTCCAGCTCCTTGTCAAAATAGCCGGGGTGCGACACGCGGACGCGGTGCGTGCCGGACGGAAAATCCGCGATGAAAAGCGGTAACGCGCCGCGAAACGCGTTGTTGACGTGTACTTCGGCGCCTTCGGGCGTGCCGGTGAAGAGCACGAGCCCTTGAATCTCCTCCAACGTGAGGTCGAGCGCGAGCCGCTGGTCGGCCATCAACGATACAGCCCGGCGCGCGGGGCGGAAACCGTCGCGGCGCGCGGTCACGACGTATGAGCCCGGCGCCAGGTCGGTCGCGGTCAGCGGGGAAATGCCCCGAACGGCGCCGTCGATCAGGATTTCCGCGCCGGGCGGCGTGGTCGAGACCACGAGCTGCGCCGGTTTGACGCGCTGCGCCTCCGCGTGCGGAAGCAGGCCGGCGAGCAACAGCGCGGCGAGGGAATGGATCAGTCGCCGGCTCATCGCTTGATCCTCCGCTCCACGTCCAGCAGCGTACGCGCGGCGAGCGCGTGTCGTTCGTCAGCCCGGTCGGGAATCAGTTCACAGATGATACGGAGGTGCCGCGCCGCCGTTTCCCACTCCCGCAGTTTTGCCGCGCGATCCGCCTGGAAGCGGTGGTTCTCGTATTGCTCCTGCATCGTGCGCCGGCTCTCCTCCAGCCCCGCCACGGCGTCCGCGAAGAAGTCGGGCTTCGGCTCGATCGTCTCGAGGTACCACTGCGCCTCCTCGAACGAGCGGATCGCGGCGGCGAGGTTGCCGAGGCGAACCTCGCGTTCCGCGAAGAATTTGCGGCCTTGCAGCACCGCGTCACGCGCGAGTTCGAGCAGTTTTTCCGGCGGCAGCGAAACGGCGGCGAGCCCAAGTTCGTTGCGCGCGAATTCCTCAATCACGCCGCGCGCCCGCGCGAACGCCTCGGGCTCAATCCGGTTGAGCACGCGGGTGCGATGAACCCGGCGGTCGAGCATCAGCGTGAGGTCCCAGAGATCGTAGGAATTGGGCGCGACGCCCTGGTACAACTCCGCGAGTTCGAGCACGCGGCTGCGTTCGATGTCGTTGCGCAAGCTCGCCAGCAGCGCGGCATCCACCCGCTTGCTGCGATCCACGTGCCGGTTCTCCGCGAGGCTGTCGACGCGGACGGACAACGTGTCGCCTTCGAGTTTCAGTTCGTAGCGGAAAATATTCTGCGGGGAGGCCTGCACCTTTTCGTAGTACAGCTCGAACTGGCGGACCGGCGCGACGGTTTGGGTCGGCGGAGGAGCCAGGGCCGCGCGCAACAGGGCGCCCACGCCAGCCAGCGCGACAGTGGCCAGGGCGATCCAAAGCACCAGGACCGTCAGCCGCGTTTTAGGCGCCTTCGTTTCCCGCACCATCCCCGGTGCGGCGTCCGGCGCGGCGCCGAACCCGAGATTCGGGACCGCGGTGGCCGGTGCGCTCGCCGGTGCGGCGGGCGGCTGGACCGGGCCGGCGGCTTTTGGGCCGAGCCGGTCGTGGATCACGCGCAACACCGTCTCGCCGATTTCAATCGCGTCGCCGACCTTCAGCGGCATCTCCACGATGGGACTGCCGTTGACGAGGGTCGTGTTCGTGCTGCCGAGGTCCGCCACGGCCAGCGTGCCGTCGGGTTGGAACAGGAAGCGGCAATGATAGCGCGAGAGCGTCGGATCGGTCAGCTCGATGTCGTTCTTGCCCGAACGCCCCACGCGCGCGCCATCCGCCGGTATCGTGAACCGTTTGTCCAGGTCCGGCCCGACCTCCACCACGATATGTGCGCCTGCGTCCATGTACGTTCCAGACGATACCACGCACGCCCCGCGCTCGTCACGTGATCCGAGACATCATTATTTTGGACGTGTGCCTCCGGGTCCGGTGCGGGAATTCGAGGACGAGGACGGCAGTGAGGGCCGCCGGGAGCATTATCAAAACCCCTGCCGCAGCAATTCGAGGATGACGGGGCCGAGCAGGACGATGAAGACGGCGGGGAAGATGAAGGCGACGAGCGGGAAGAGCATTTTGACCGGCGCTTCCTGGGCGAGTTTTTCCGCGCGCTGGAACCGGCGCACGCGCATCTGGTCGGCCTGGATGCGCAGGATGGAGCCGAGGCTGATGCCGAGTTCGTCGGCCTGCACCAGCGCGGAGACGACGCTGTTGAGGTCGGATTGCATCGATCGGCGACCGAGGTCGCGCAGCGCGTCGCGCCGTGTTTTCCCGACCTGGATGTCGCGCAGCATGCGAAGCAGTTCCTCGCCCAGAGCGTCGAGTTTGCGCCGCTCAATGACGCGCCGGATCGCGGTCATGAAGTCGAGCCCCGCCTCGACGGACAGCGTCAGCAAATCGAGTACGAAGGGCAGGCCGCGCTCAATGACGCGATGGCGCCGCGCGAGCATCTGGCGCAGCCAGCTCGCCGGTTGCAGCGCGAGGAGCAGCAGGGCCGCCAGGAAAAACAACAATTGGCGTTCCTGCAGCAGGTCGCCCGGCCGCCCGGGGATCGCCGCGAAAACATATGCCAGCAGGCCGATCAAGGCCGGCCCCGCGAGCAGCGGAACCAACACGCGCAGCGCGAGGTATTCCCGTGCGTTCAGCAGGCCGTCGTAGCCCGCGGCGACCAGGCGTTCGGTCACGCGCTCCCGCTCACGTGCGAAGGCCGGACGATCAAACCAGCCCGCGACGTTCGGCGCCAGCGGCAGCAGCAGGCGGAACAGCAGCGGCAGCCGCCGCTCCGTGCGCCGCCCGTCCGCGAGCGTCACGTAGGTGATTTGCGACGCGACGCGCCCGCAATACCACGCGACACCCGTTGCGCCAAGCGCCCACAGGATGCCAATGAAAATAATGAGCGTGTCATTCATGGGTGCACGCCGCGATTATTCCGCTGAAGTTCACAAACACAGCGTACGTGGATGACGTAGCGGTTTGCACCCTCACCCCAACCCTCTCCCCAGGGAGAGGGAGCCGACCAACACCCTCTCCCCCGGGGAGAGGGCAGGGGTGAGGGTTGAAATACTCGAATCATTCTACACATCGATGTTCGTGATTTTTTTGATAACGACGTAACCGATCCATTCGAGGACCACCACGACGGCGAGCATCGCGATGCCGGGGCCGGAGGTGACGAAGGTGGTGATCATGACGGGGTCGATCATCGACATGCCGAGCAGCAGCAGGATCGGCAGCAATCCCACCACGATGCCCTGCAACCGGCCCTGCGCGGTGAGCGCGCGGATGCGGCCCTGTACGCGGTTCCGCTCGCGAATCGTCGCCGCGATGTTCTCAAACACCTCGGTCAACTGGCCGCCGGTGAGACGCGCGACCTCCACCGCGCGCACGGTGAGCGTGAGGTCCTCGCTGCCGACGCGCTGGTCCATCTGGTCCAGCGCATCCTCAAACCGCACGCCGACGCGCGTCTGGTGCAGGAACATGCCGAATTCCTGCGCGATCGGGTTCTGCCCCTCCTTGACCACGGTTTCAAACGCCTGCAGCAGGCTGAACCCCGCCTTGAGCGCGTTGCTCATGCGCAGCAGCGCGTCGACGAGCTGGTCGTTGAAGCGCTGGCGCCGCCGCTCGCGCAGCATCCGCAGCAGCACCGTCGGCGCGCGCAAAGCCGCGAGCCCCGCCGCGAGCCCGAAGAACAGCCCGGTGCCGAGGCCCCGCGCGGTGGAGAGGTCGCCGAACGCCAGGAAGGCCGCGAGGAAAAGGCCAATCGCCCCGATGCGCGCGAATTCGAGCACGCGCCGCGGCGGGATGAAGAGGAAGACGTCCTCCAACTGGCGCGCCGTATCCTCCGCGTGCAGGTCGGCGTATTGGTCCATCGCCTCGCGGATGCCGCGCAGCAGCACGTAGCCGAGCCCGCCGAAGCAGAGGCCGAACAGCAGGCACGCGAGCCAGAAGATCGGGCTTATGACGGGGCCGTCCATGATGCGGGATCAAACATGCGGTGGTCGATTTTCATGCCGCGCGCGGCCATGTCCTCCACGAACGTCGGCACGGAGCCGGTGGGCTTGAAGTCGCCGGTCACCCGCCCGCGCGCATCCACGCCGGTTTGCTGGAAGGCGAAGATGTCCTGCATCGTGATCTGGTCGCCCTCGAGGCCGACCACTTCGGTGATGCGCGCGATCTTGCGCGAGCCGTCGCTGTAGCGCGAGGTGTGCACGATCAAATGGATCGCCGCGCCAATTTGTTCGCGGATCGCGCGGACAGGCAGTTCCAGGCCCGACATCAGCACCATCGTTTCCAGGCGCGAGATCACGTCGCGCGGCGCGTTCGCGTGCACCGTGGTGAGCGAGCCCTCGTGGCCGGTGTTCATCGCCTGCAACATGTCCAGCGCCTCGCCGCCGCGGCACTCGCCGACGACGATGCGGTCCGGCCGCATGCGCAGCGCGTTGCGCACGAGGTCGCGGATGGTGATCGCGCCGCGGCCCTCGATATTCGGCGGGCGCGCCTCAAGGCGGATCACGTGCGCCTGGCTGAGGCGCAGTTCCGCCGCGTCCTCGATGGTGAGGATGCGCTCGGTGTCCGGGATGTAGCTGCTGACGACATTGAGCAGCGTGGTTTTGCCGGAGCCGGTGCCGCCGGAAACGACGATGTTCTTGCGGAGGCGGACCGAGGCCTCAAGGAAACGCGCCATGTCGCGGCTGAACGAGCCGAGCTTGATCAGGTCGTCCACGCGGAACGGCTCCGCGGAAAATTTACGGATCGTCAGGCATGGCCCCGTCAGGCTGAGCGGCGGGATGATGGCGTTCACGCGCGAACCGTCGGGCAGGCGCGCGTCGACGTACGGCTGGCTCTCGTCGATGCGGCGTCCAATCGGCGCAACGATGCGCTCGACGATCGCGTGCACGGAGTCGGCGTCGAGGAAGGCGCGCCCGGTGAGTTCAAGGCGGCCCTCGCGTTCGATGTACACCTGCTCGGGTCCGTTCACCATGATTTCGGTGACGCGCGGGTCGGCGAGCAGGTCTTCCAACGGGCCGAGGCCGACGGCTTCGTCGAACACCTCCTTCGCCAGTTCGTTGGAGTCAATATGGAGCGGCAACCGCGCGCGCGCCTCGCCGACGATGTCGCCGATGGTCTTCTGGACGCGGTTTCGGAGGTCCGCCACGTCGATGCGGCTCGCCGTGAGCCGTTTCAATTCGAGCCGCTTCATCAACTCCGTGTGGATCTGGCGTTTGATCGCGCGCCGCGAATCGCCGTCGGCATTTCCAGGCGTCGGCGCCGGCGCGGGCGCCGCGAGCGGCGGCGCTGGTGGAGGTGGTGGGGCTGGCTGCTGGACGGGCGGGGTCGGAGGCGGCCCCTCCGCCTCGTCGTAGAAGACGGGTTGCGGTGCGGTGCGCTGGAACGTGAGGATGTAGGGGCCGATCGTGATGCGCTGTCCGTCGCGCAGTCGGACGCGGCCCGAAATCGGCGCCCCGTCAACGAGTGTGCCGCCGGTTCCCGCGAGGTCCTCGATCCAGTCGCCCTGGCCCATCAGGGTCAGCACGGCGTGGCGCCACGCGACGGCGGGGTCGGGCAGGAGCAGCGTATTGCCCTCTTCGGAGCCGATCGTATAGACGCCGGGTCGGACGTCGAAGTGGTGCTCGGGCCGGCCCGGCCGTTGCAGCGCGATTTGGATCATGCCGTCCGACATGGATTCCTCACAGGTCCTTCTTCATGCGGATGAATTGCTGGCGGTAGCGGTTCAACTCGGGCAGCTTGCTTTCGATATGCTCGAAGTTCACCTCGGGCATGTCCTTCACGAAGCCGAGATCCTCCGGGTTGCGCAGCGAGAGGGTGAGCTGGCCTTTCACGGTCTGCGCGAACACGAGCAGCTCCGCCTCGCGCGGCGTAACCTCCAGCGTGACGGTGCCGTAGCCGCCCGACGCCTGCGCCCACGCGTCGTTCATCAATTCGTTGCGCGCGAGGCGCTGCCCGGTCGCGAGCACGGTGACGTCCTGCAATACGGTGAGCGTGACCGACTCCGTCTCGCCGGGCCGGCTGCGCGCGGGGAACGTGAACGTGCCGAGGATGTCCACGCGGTCGCTCGGCTGCACGAGCCCGCTGACGGCGGCCGGGCCGGCGACGGAAATCGAGATCGCGCGCAGGCCGGGATTGATCATGGGCGCCAGGCCGGAGCGGCCGCGCTCGGGCAACTGCACGTAGGACCACATCAGCGGATCGTTGCGGCGCAGGCTGAACTGCAGCTTCTTGTTGATGATCGTGTTGAGGTCCTCCGGGCGGAAGACGTTTTCCCCGACGGCGGCCTTGTAGACGGTCCGGCGGCCGAGGTCCTCGAATTGCAGCATGGTGCCCGCCGGCAGGTCGCGCGCCGCCGCGATGACCTGGATCTTTTCGGCGCCCGCATACAGCTTGTCGCGCTCGTTGCGCAGGTATTGGCTGGTCAGCAAAAACGCCGCCACGCCGATGAGGATCGAGACGAGGAGGACGATGCGTTGTTTCATGGGATTTCGCTCCGGTTCATTCCGTGAGGCCGCGCGACCCACGTTGGTGGGCGAGCATAAGGCGGGTTCCGGCCTCGTGGCCAGTGGATTCAACGCGGACCAGCAACAGCGCCGGTCCACGCGTCAGCGCGACGAGGCCCGCGCCGGCGGTCTCCGCGCGCCAGCCGGCTTCCGTCAGGCGCAGGCGGTAGAAGGCCAGCACGTCGTCCGGCGACGCGGCGGCGGATGACGCCTGGAGTTCGAGGCCCGCGGCGCGGTCCGCGAGATACAGGCCCGGCGTGCTGCCGGGATAGGGCGGTACGGCGTCGAGCAGGTGACGCGGTGCGGCGAGCGAGGCGCGCCAGTCGGCGAAGGATTGGCGGACGAGGAAAACGTGCGCGTACCGGCCTTCGGCGGGCGCGACCAGGAAACGCAGGACCTGCTGGTCCACGCTGGCGATGCCCCATCCTCCCGCGTGTCCGCCCCCGAACCACGCCGCGCCGCCCGCGCGCTCGACGCGTAACTGCAGCGCGTCCCACACCTCGCGCACCGATCGCGCCGTGCCCCACACTTCGATGGACGCCGCGCCGCCGTTGATCGAAAGGTCCGCCGTGTAGGCCCGGCTCCAGCCCGGCTCGCCCGGTTGAAGCAGCGCGCCGCGCCCCCCGCCCCCGAACAACTGGAAGACGCGCGCGTGGACGGACGGCAGAAGCAGGATACACGCTGCGAAAACCGCGGCCAGACTCGCGATACGGCGGGAGGCGCCGCGAGAGGCCACCTTGACCCGGCCGGAGTGATTATCGCGGTTCTCAAACATTTTGCCTGGTTGGGTGTAGCGACGGGATTGCATCCCGTCGGCCCGAACCCGACGGCATGAAATGCCGTCGCTACAGCGATTCATGACAAAACTTTCGAGAACTACTCTAGCCCCAAAATTGCCCCTCACCCCCGCCCTCTCCCGCTTGCCTCGGCGAAGCGGAGCGAAGACGGGCAGGGAGAGGGTGTTCGCTTTCCCCCTCTCCCCGGGGGAGAGGGTTGGGGTGAGGGCTCGCGTCATGGCGTAATCAAACTTTTGCTCCGGCGGGGCAAGTCCGCCGGGGGCCACGCGCTCCGGTACCGGGTTCATCGCAGGCCCTCGCACCAGACGAGCCAGACGTGTTCCTCGAAGCGGAGCGACGGCGCGTTGTAGAGAAGGTGCCGTACGACCGGCAGTAGCGGAATCTCATCGCTCTGCACGCGCCCGTGTACGAGGTCCATGCCGCCCGCCGCGCCCGCGGTGCCGAACGCCGTCACCGGGTTGCCCGGCATCCGCGCGTCGAGGTCCTGCGGCCGCGCATGCTGAACAATCGCGGCGACATGCTGCCAGGACGCCGCCGTCGTGCGGTCATCGCGCGAGTGCGAGCGCTGGTCCGCGCCGCGATCCCAGTCGCGGATCATGTCCGGCCCCGGCAGTTGCAGCAGATAGGCCGGCCCCATCGCGTAATTCGCCGCCGAGGCCCGCGCGGAGGCGAGTGTCCGATTCCGTTCCGCGGCGAGCCGCCCGATCTGGAGGATGCCGACGAATACCACCAGCAGCGCGACGAGCCCGACGACCAGCTCCACGATCGCCTGGCCCGCGCGGGAAGCGGAGCGGGGAATGGCGGAATGGGGATGGCGGATGGTGGAGGGAGAGAAGTCGGATACTTCCGCCGGCGGAGCGGCGGAACTACAGGTGTAGCTCCGGCGCTCTGTCGCCGGAGGGATCCGCCCTTCGCCCTTCGTCATTCGGATTTGGGAGTTTCCCCGCATCAGTGTCCGCGCCTCCCGCCGCCGCCCGGGCCGCCGCCGGGGCCGGGTTCCACGCACCGGCTGCTGTTTTCCGCGAGCCAGTCGAGACCCTGCTGGCGAAACGAAGCCTGCTCCCACGTGTCGAGTTGGCCGCAATACCAGCAGCCCGGCTCCAGCGCGCCGAGTCCGCGCGCCACGTACTCCGGCACATGGAAATAGATGTGCTCCGCCCAGCCCGGCCGGCTACCCGGCGCGGGCGCGGTGGAGGCGTCGATCGGGATCAGCCGCACCTGGTCGTACGCGGGCAGCACGAGCCCGTATTGGTTCGGACGGACCGGCCCCTCAAGCGAGCCGAGCGGTTTCGCCGCCGCGCTCCAGGTGATCTGGTCGGACGAGAGCCCGGGCGTCACGCGGTCGATCCCGCTCTCGAGGCGCACCGCCGAATCCGCGCCGACATAGTCGAACTCCGGACGCACGGTGGACCGGAACGGAAAGCCGTCGCCGGTGATCGTGTTCCACGCGGCCCACGCGTCGTCGCGATAAAACATCCACTGCGCGGACACAGCGGCGACCGTGGCGGGAATCGTCCGGCCCGCCGCGTCGCCGAGCGCGGCGAGCAATTCCGCGGCGGATTCCGCGCCCGCGCCGGGCCCGAGCACCGCCGCGTCGAACAGCCGGGTGGCGCGCCGCAAGCCGAGCCCGAAAATTTCCGCGTTCATCGGCTCCGGCTCGCGGATGAGCGGCAGCGGCGGCCAGTCGCGCCAACTCCGGTAGGACTGCAACGTGCCGTAGGCGTTGAAGTGGAACCAGCACCAGTCGGACGACGCGACCGCGTCATAGAAGTCCGGATTCAACAGCAAGTGCTCCCGCGACGCGTAGTCGGTGTAGAGCCGCATGTTGTCCGGCAGCGCCGCGATGCCGGTGACGGCGACCGCCTCCAGCATCGACGCATAGTCGTCCCACGCGGTCGGCGGCGAGGGCGTGTTCTGGTACGGCGCGACGGGATAGCGCATCGGATAGTCGGCGCGCACCTCCGCGGCGTGTTCCGCGATGATGCGCGAGTAATCGGGATTGACGTACACCTGGTTGTTCTTCGCCGCCTGCTGCGACGCGGCGAACCCGAGCATCGGCCCCACGTAGGCGAGGCGCGCCTGCAGGTCGGCGATCGCCTCCGCCTCCGGGAAATTCGTCGCCCCCGCGGAGAGCCCGTTCAGGATCGCGACCGCCTGCAACACGTTGAGGTCGCCGATCACGTTGAGGCTGATGCCCTGCCAGCGCGCGGCGGCGAGCGCGGCGGCGTCCCCCGCGTTGCGCGACTTCTGTTTCACGTAGAGCGTCTTGTGGAGGTCGAACATCCACAGCGCGGCGAAGGCGAGCACCACCAGCACCATGACCGCGAAGATCAGGGTATGGCCCGCGCGCGGGTTGGCGGCGCCGCGGTTCATTCGAGATAGGCCGGGTGGTGGTTGTCGAGTTCGACGTCGCCCAGTTGCCGCACGACGCCGTCGGCATAGAAGGCGCGGCTGAACGGGAAGCGCATCGGCACCGGCTGGCGCACGGTCATGCGGACGATGGCGCCCAGCGTGTTTGCCGTGTTGTGCTGGATGGCGTCCCAGTCCGTGTAGTCGAGGATCGCCGGGAGCTGCCCGCCGTGGTCCGCGCCGAGATAGAGCGGGATGCGCGAGCGTTCGACTTCAAGCTGCGGCGAGCCGGGCTGCGCGCGCAACGCGAAGTCCCACAACGTGCCCGCGCGGTCCGTGCCCCAGCGCGCGCCGCTGCCCGCGGGGCGTTCATAGCCGGGCGTCGTCATCGCGCCCGCGTTGGGGATCGTCGCCACGCGGACCACCTTGCGGACCATGAAGGAATTGAAGCCGACCGCCTCCGCGCGCGCGCCGGCCGCCGCGGCGTGTTCCAACACCGCGCGCGAGGCTTGCAGGCGGATGATCTCCAGCAGGCCGAACAGAACCAGCGCCAGCAGCGTGATGACGAAGCACGACTCCAGCAGCGCCTGCCCCGCCCGTCGCCGCGTCGCTGGATGATGTCGGCTCATGGAACGATCACAGAAAAGGTGGGGGCCGAACCCTCACCCCAACCCTCTCCCCGCTTGCCTCGGCGAAGCGGAGCGAAGACGGGCGGGAGAGGGAGAAGACAAACACCCTCTCCCTCGGGGAGAGGGAAGGGGTGAGGGGTAAAGCGTTTAGTTCCCCGCGCCGTCTCGGTCCAGGTTCTTCAGGTAATCCTGCGAGCCCTGCTGCAACGCGGCGTCCGCGGCGCTCTCGTCGCCGCCGAGTTCCGTCACCGCGCCGCCGAGCTTCTCGCGCAGCGTGTCGCTGAAAATCGCGAAGATCGCCAGTGCGGCGAGCGCCACCACGGCGACGATGATGATGTATTCGGTCATGGTCTGGCCGGCTTTCCGGCGATGCAGCTTCTTCATGGCGCTTCCTTTCACGGGTATTCCGATGCGATCAAATTGATGATTCGTCCGCCGTACTCCTTAAACGCATAAAGCAGTAGCGCCATCATGACAAGTACGCCGACGGTCGTGCCCATCACGAGAACGTACTCCATCATCGCCTGGCCGCGTCGCGCACGCGCGGGGCCTTTCTTTGGTATCGTCACGCCTTGATCCTCCTCCTATAACGGGGTGAGTTCAACCCTTATTGCATGCCTTACGGACTGGAGCATTTTTCATTTATCCTGATGGACGTGCCGCAAGATGGAGCCCTCACCCCCGCCCTCTCCCCGCGGGAGAGGGTGCTGGATTTCTCCCTCTCCCCTGGGGAGAGGGTTGGGGTGAGGGGAAAAGCAGGACATAACATGTGAGAACTACTCTATCCATGCTGCGAATGTTCTTCGGCCTCTGGCTGGTCACCTCGCTTTCCGCGGCGGCGGCGCTGCTCCAGTGCGCCCGGTGCGGCGCCGAATATGCGGACGGCCAGGCGGCGTGCGCGCGTTGCGGCAACGCGCTGCCCGTGCCCGCGACGGAAGCGCCACCCGCCGCCGCGCCCGCGACCCGGCCCGTCGTGCTGCCGGCGGACGACATCGCCCGCTCCGCACGTGAACTGTTGGACGCTGGCGAGCCGGTGCGCGCCTGGTTGCGCGCCCGACACGCCCACGCGCTGCGGCAGGCGACCGGCGCCGCGCCCGATCCCGCGTCGCTCCACTTGATCCGCGACGCCCAAACGCGCGCCCGCCTCGGCGAGCGGGAATGCTTTTCGTGCGCCGGCACCGGCCAGCGCACCGTTGCCATCGCCAGCATGGACGGCAAGCTCGTGCGCCAGGCCGCGCCAGGTCTCGCCTGCCCGGTCTGCGCCGGACGAGGGCGTCTGGTGGAACGAATGGCGGGCAGTACACTGGAAACGGCGCTCATCCGCGCGCGCCGCGCGGAGGACGATCATTTCCGCCAGCAGGGCTGGAACAACCGGCTCGGCGTCTGGCTGCCCGCGGGCATGGAAACCCAGCTTAATGTGCGCGCCGAGGCTCGCCTGCGCACCGCCTGGTCGCGCGAATGCGAAACGTGCCTGGGCGCGGGCGCGCTCGGGTGCACCTCGTGCGACGGGGTGGGGCGCACCGCCTGTCCCAATGACGACTGCGTGATGGGCAATACGCTGTGCGCCACCTGCAACGGCACGCGCCGCGCCACCGTGACCGTCAACAATCTGCCCACCACGCGAAGCTGTCCGGACTGCCGCAGCACCGGCATCGGAAAATGCACCGAATGCGAGGGCCTGGGCTATGACGCCTGCACCCGCTGCGAGTCGCGCGGCGAGCAGCGCTGTGCCCGCTGTTCCGGCGCGGGCGCCCCCGCCGCCTGCCGCCGCTGCAACGGAGAGGGCCTCGCCGACTGCACCCGCTGCCGGGGCTCCGGCACGTACCGCGACGCCCCCTGCGACGCGTGCGCCGGCGAAGGCCTCACCCTCTGCCGCGCCTGCCAGGGCCACGGCGTCTCCGCCCGGCGCTGAGCAACGCCGCCCGGTGTGCGGTCAGGGCAGCACGAAAAGTTCGCCGCGCGCGTCCACGAACGTTTGGTAGGGAATCGGAGAGTCGCGCACGTCCGCCGGGGTCTGTTGCGCGACATGTCCGTCGTAGAACATTACGTTTATTCCGCCGTCGTGCGGAACATAGGGATACCCGAAGGCGTGCGTGGGCAGCGTGGGGTTGATGGTGGGCGCGTTGTTGCCGAAGAGCGCATCGCTCCCCAGCTTGTAACAGAAGGAATCCATGATCCACGGCGTGATCGCGGCCATGGACATCAGGCGCCCGGGGATGTGAAACTCGGCGTAGGGCCGGGTTCCGCCATAAACCTCGCGAAAGGCGAAATCGTTCAGCGCGCCGTCGGTGTCGTCGAAGTTGATGCCCTGGGCGGTGCTGTACATGCCGTAGCCGTAGCCGCTGACCCCGCTCGCGATTTCGTACTTCTTCGGATTCGAGGGGCAGGCGAAAACGTCGCTGGCCGGGATGTACGCCGTCTTGTTGTTCTTGATCCAATCGGGGACGCCGCCGTCGGTGATGTTCGCGGTGCCGGTCAGGAAGAGGGGCCAGTACCTGTCGCTGCCACTCGCGGTCTTGACCATCACGACGTTCCGGCCGTCGTGGTCGCCGGCAAAAGAGAACAACCCCGCCGCGACCTGGCGGAGATTGCTCTTGCAGCGAGACGCGAGCGCGGCGGACCGGCTGTTCGCCAGCGCCGGCATTAACAGCGCGGCCAGCACGGCGATGATGGCCACCACCGCGAGCAATTCCACGAGGGTGAAAGCCCCCTTCCCGTGCTGCGTCCGCATGGCTGGTTTAATCTCCATATATTGTATTTACAAAGGGTGTGCGTTTCCGTCAAACGCACCCGTTGCGCGGGGAATGAACAATTGGCGGAATTCCCCTTCCGACAACTCGATCGCGGGGCGGAAGTCGGCGCGGGCAAGGCGGGTCAGCAGGCTCGCGCGAAATTGACGCGCGGCGTGCCGGTGCGGGAGATCAGTGCCGAGGTCGCTGCCGCAGAGAATCAATTCGCAGCCGTTCACCCGGACTTCGATCACCAGCCCGAGGCGGCGATTGGTGAACCAGTCGTCGATGACCTGGACCACGGGTCGCAGGGCGGGGGGCAGGCCATCCAACACGAAGGCCGCGCCGCCGTGGATCAGTTCCCACCACTGCCAGTTGCTGTGGAACTCGGTGGGGAAGTGCGCGAGCGCGGGATGGCTTGGGTCGCACAGGATGCCCAGCGTGTGCGGCGCCTGCTTGCGCGTCCACGCGGTGTTCCAGAAAATCGATGAGAAGCCGAGCGCGACGCCGCCCGCCACGCACGAGGCGGGAGGATTCAGCAGCACGCGGCGGCCCCTCGCCTCCGGCCGGAGAACCTCCGCCCAGTCGTGGAGTATCGGCGGCTCCGGCGTCGCGACGTCCAGCGCGGCCGACGGATAGACCCAGAAATCCCAGTCGTTTTCAAACGGCGTGTCCGCCAGGCCCGCGACGAGGGTATAGCGGCACGGCGCCGGCAGCGCGGCCAGCGAAATTTCAACCGGCCCGATTGCGGAAAGACCGAGCGGCAGTTGCGGGACCGGGAATTCGCCGCGCGCGTGGACGCCGCCGCTCTCGTCCTTCAGCAGCCAGTACAGTCGCGCGTTCTCGAGCGGCGCCGCCCCGTAGTGGGCCACCTCGAGTTCGGCCCGCAGGGTGTCCGCCCGGCAAAACACGCGCTGATCAAACCGCGCCAGCGGCACGGTGGAGTTGTTGAAGCGGCGGAAGGATTCCGGCGTCGTATAGCCCTTGGATTCCCAGAAGGCGTTGAGCCAGCCGACGGGCGCGGTGCCCTGGCCCGGAAAATCGTTCGCCTGCAGGAGTTGAAAACCGCCGAAGCCGGGCGTTCGCAGCGCGGACTCGATCTCCTCCTTGTAGCACAGCACCTGCAGGAAACCCGATGCGGCGAGGAACGCGGGCGCCTGGTCGCCCAGGTGATGTGCAGCCAGCGTCTCCTTGAAAATCTCGAAATTCCGCGCCTTCAGGACGCCATCGTATTTCGGGATCTCGGAAAAATCGGGATAGACGCACCACTGCCCGGTCTCGTGGGCGATGATCGGGCGGGGCGCCTCCAGCATCTCATCGTTCCAGCCCTTCAGCGGCTGCAGGTGACGCGCGAGCTCCTCGCGCCGGGCCATGTCCGTGAAGATGCGATAGTCCGCCGTGGTGGCCGGCGGCTTCGCGTTGATGCGCGACCGCAGCTCCTCGCCCCACGCCTGGATGCGCGGCTCGGGTATGTTGTGATAGTCGTTTTCCGCGATGGCGGGCCACCCGGCCGCGCTGGTGTAAAGGCGGCGCGGATCGCGTTGCTTCCAGTCGCGCACCCAGCGGCGCAGATAGTCCGTGAAGTCGGCGGGGACGCGGCCGGGCTCATTGCCGTAGGCCATCAGCAGGAACGACGGATGATTGCCGTAGGCGCGCAGGATGCGGGCGGTTTCCTCGTGGACCCAGGCATCCACCGGTTCCCCCTTGCCGAGGGCCGTGCTCGCGTTCGCCCACGAGGCGCATTCGACCTGGAGATATACGCCGAGCGTGTCGGCCGCCGCGAACGCCGCTTCGGGCGGGCACCAGGAGTGGAACCGGACATGGTTCAGGCCGTGGCTCTTGACGATTCCCAGGATGCGCCGCCACTCGTCGAGCGCCATCGGCGGGTAGCCGGTGCGCGGGAAAACGCAGCATTCAACGGTTCCGCGCAGGAACAACGGCTTGCCATTCATCAGGAGTTGCGTCCCCTCCACCCGCGCGTCGCGCGCGCCGAACGTCACCGTGCGGGTGTCGTCGCCCAGCCGCAGGTCAAGGCTGTGCAGCACGGTCGAAAACTCGCTCCATGCGCCGCCCCCGAAGTCGAAGGGAATGTCCAGCGCGAGGGCGCCGCCCTGTTCGTCCCACATCGCCGTGGCCGCCGTACCGTTGGCGAACAACGTGCCGGACCCCGCGCGCCCGGTGGCATTGCCGATCCGGACTTCGAGGTGGACGGAATTCGCGTCGCGTCGCGGATGCACCTGCGCGTCCTCGATCCAGACCGGTGCGCCGGCGCGGAGTTCAACGCGGCCGATGAGGCCGTTCCAGTTGGTCTGGGAGTGATCCGTGACGCTGTGCGAATTGACGCCGACATCGATCTGGAGCCGGTTATCCACGCGCAGGGTCAGCCGGTGCAGGCCCGGCGGAAGGTCCACGCCGAGTTCATAGACATGCGGCGTGGAGAGGCTGTTGCACGAACCGATCTCCCGGTCGTCGAGCCAGACCCGCGTCTCGATGTGCGCGCGCTCAAGGAAAAGCGTCACGCGGCGGCCGGCCCACGCGGCGGGAATCTCGACGTCGCGGCGGTACCACGCCGCGCCGATGTAGTGTTTTTCGGGCTGAAGCCAGAAGGGAATCTTGAGGCGGCCCGGCTGGCGGTAGGGCGCGTAGATGTCGTCCGTGAACCAGGCGCGGTCGATGATCCGGCCGGTCCACGGCGTATCCAACGAGACCTCGTCGCCAAACCCCTGGGCCTGCAGGCTGCCGGGCAGTTGCAGGGTCTGTCCAAAACCGGGCGAGTCGCCAAGGGCGAAGGCCCAGTTTCCGGCCAGGTCCAGAACATCAGCGCGTGTCGGCATGGTTCCTTAGTCCAGGATCTTGAAGGTGCGGATTGCGAAGGGTTCCAGGTCGATGCGTACGCGGCCCGCGCCCAGGTCGGCCAGGGTGTTCCACTCCATGAGGTCGGTTTCCGCGAGCCGTTCGCCGTCACGCAGCGCCACCACGGCCTGCGCGCGCTGCCCGCGCGTTTCGACGAGGCGGATGATGCGGCGGTCTTCCTTCTCCGCGCGCTTCACGACCTCAAGACGGACGCCTTCGCCCGTGACGGCGGGCAGCGGCAGCGGCGCGGCGACCCGGCGCCCCTCCAGCCGTACCGGAGGCTGGTTCAGGCGCAAGGCCTCGGCCTGGACATCCGAATCGCGTAGGTCGCCCGCGTGCGGCAACAGGCTGTAGGTGAAGCGGTGCGCCCCGACATCGGCATCCGGATCGGGATGCGTGGGCGAACGAAGCAGGTTGAGGTCGAGCAGGTTGTCGAACACGCGGTGCCCGTATTTGCAATCGTTCAGCAGCGCGACGCCATATTGGCCATCCGAGAGGTCGGCCCACCGGTGGGCGACGACTTCAAAGCGCGCGACATCCCACGACGTGTTCCGGTGGGTCGGCCGCTGGACGTGACCGTATTGGATTTCAAACGTGGCGAAGTCGCTCCGCACATTCACGGGAAACGCCGTCCGCAGCATGCGATGCGTTTCCCGCCAGTCCACCCCGGTCACAAAATCGAGGCGGGCCGAGTTGTGATCGAGATAAATGCACTGGACGAGGCTTGACCGGCCGACCTGCAACTCAAAGCGGAGCCCCTGCCGCACGTGACCCGCGCCCAACGAGGCGCTCGCGGCGCCGCGCGCGGTTTCGAGCGCCTGGTCCTCGTAGTAGATCTCAATGTCCCACGCATCCCAATTCGTCGGGCGATCCTCATACAGCGTCAGCACGTTGCCGGCGCGACCCGCGGCGAGGATTTCGCGGCCCGCCGCCTTGTCGAACGCGCGCACGAGTTGCGCGTCGGGCGAGAATTCATAGCGGACGTGTTCGTTCTCCAGGACCAGGTCAGCCCGTGCCGCCGCAACCGCCGCGTTTTCGGCCCGCCGCAACGTGATCGCGGACAGGGGCGGAATGGTGACGGCCGCAGCGACGACGCCATCGGTTTCTGATTGGGCCGGGATCGCCGCGCCTTGTTCGTCCGTCGCGCCGCGCCAGTCCCCAGGCAGGGCGATGGCCTGCGTGAACGGCACGCTCAAGGTGTTGACGAGGACGAGGTGATCCGCTGCCGCGGGGAACAGGCGCGCGCCCGCCTCATCGGCCAGTTCGCGACACCGGCCAAGACCCTCCGCGTAGTCGCGTTCGGCCTCCTCGTAGACCTGGTGGATGCTGGACCCGGGAATGATGTCGTGAAACTGGTTGGTCAGGAGTTTCTTCCAGAGCCGGTCGAGTTCGATCCGCGGGTAGTGATCCAGCGGGAGGCAGGACCAGAGCATCTCCACCTCGCGCAGCGCCAGTTCCAGCTTGCGGTTGCCGCGTTTGGTGCGCGCCTGCGTGGTGAAGGTTCCCCGGTGGAGTTCGAGGTAGAGTTCACCCGACCACACGGGCAGTGCGCCGGCGCGCGTCGCGAGGCGGTCAAAGAACTCGTCCGCCCGCCCGAAGCGCACACGCGGCACACCCTCAAGGTTGGCCTGCCGGAGCCCGGTCTCGATCGTCTCGGCCTTGGGCCCGCCGCCGCCGTCGCCAAACCCGTAGAGCGCCATCATCTCGTCGAGCATGTCCTTTTCCCGGAATTGCTCCTCCGCCTTTCGCATATCGGCGGGGGTGAGTTGTGAGATGTAGGAATCTTCCGGCGGGAAATGCGTGAGCACTTCGCTGCCGTCGATGCCGCGCCAGCGGAAGGTGGTGTGGGGGAATTTGTTGAACTGGCTCCACGAAATCTTCTGCGTGAGGAAATAGTCAACCCCCGCGCGGCGCAGGATCTGGGGCATGGAGGCGGAATAGCCGAAGACATCCGGCAGCCAGAGGTTGCGCACCTCCACGCCGAACGTGTCGCGGAAGTAGTTCTTCCCGTGCAGCACCTGCCGCACCATCGCCTCGCCGCTGATCAGGTTGCAGTCGGGCTCGACCCACATCGCGCCCTGGCATTCCCAGCGTCCGCCCCGCACCGCCGCGCGGATGCGTTCGAAAAGGGCCGGGTAGTGTTCCTGCACGAAGGCGTACAGTTGCGGCTGCGACGCGCCGAAGACATAGGTGGGGTAGCGCGCCAGCAGGTCGAGCTGGCTGGCGAACGTGCGCGCGGCCTTGCGGACGGTTTCGCGCAGCGGCCACAGCCAGGCGGTGTCGATGTGCGCATGGCCGACGGCGAGCGCGGTCACCGCGGAGGCGTGCGCGGGCGCGTCGAGCAGGGGGCGGAGCCGGGCGCGGGCGGCGGCGGCGTTCGCCGGGTCGTCCGCGTAGCGGTCCACCGCCTCGCTCAAACCGCGCAGGATGCGGGCCCGCCGCGTGCTGCGTTCCGGAAGGTCCCGCATCAGGCTCAGCAAGGTTTCAACGTCGAGCCGCAGTCGCCACAATTCCTCGTTAAAGACGCAGAGCTGGATCCGGTTCACGCGGCCCTGGTAGGACCCGTGGCGCATCGGGCAGTTGCGGGAAGGGTCCTCCACGCGGGTCACGCCGAACAGGCTGTTCGCCGCGGCCTCGATCCAGAGCTCGACCGGCTCGCCGCCCGCGCAGGCGTCCAGCAGGTGGAACACCGTCCGTTCCGCCTCGCGTTTGAACTCGCTGGGCACATAAAGCGAGCCGTTGGACAAGCCCTGGAGCGGCGTCCCGTCCGACCCGAAGATCATTGCCTCGCCGTTGAATTCGAGGTCGGCGGCGATGGCCCTGCCGCGCCACTCCGCCGGCACCCGTCCGGTCAGATGGAACCAGGCGCTATCCCACGCCTCGCCCCAGACGGCGCCCTCGGCGACGGCGCTGTAGGTGAGGTCGAGCCTGCGCGCGAAGGGCACCGGCTCCCGCGTGCGCGCCATCCGCGCCTCCAGCGGGATGCGGGGGGCAAGCACATGGCGGTGCAGTCGCTCGCTGAATTGCGCCACCTTGGCGACATAGACCGGCTCTGTTTTATCGTTCAGCATCAGCTCACGTCTCCAGATACAGCCACCGGCGCCGGCATCACGAGGATTTCGTTTCCCGCGGCGCGGCATCCTTCCGGGCCAGGCCCACCTCATCCAGATTCTGGTGTCCGACGACCGTACCGTCGTCAAGATGGTTGACGGCGTGGTCGCGAAGCCGGCGAAGCAGCGCGCGGATGTCCTTCAGGCCGCCCCACGTGAACCAGATGCCGGTGATCAGGGCCATCAGGATCGGAATGCCGATGCCGACGATGTGGTTGTAGGTGGACCAGGTGGCCAGCGACCACGGCGCGATCAGGTTCCAGGCCGTCCCGACCAGCATGACGCCGAACCAGAACAAGCCCCAGATCAGCAGTCCCACCGAAACGATCTTGTCGCCCCGCGTGAACGAGCCGTCCACGCCGATCACCCGCCCAAGGAGTGATTTCTTCGTCGCCGCCTCGATCACCGGCTCGTCGCCCAGCTTCGCCGCGACCTTCGCATACGCGCCGCGGTGCAGCAGGCGATCCATGTTGAAGGGTTCGCGGCACGTCAGCAGGGAGATGACGACGTAGAGCGTGATGGAGGTGAGGATCGCCACCAGCGCGATCTGCTGGCCGTTCAGCGGGAAATCCGGGATCAACTGGCGGGCGACGATCCCGGAGGTGGAAAGCACTGAACCTGTAATCATTGCCGTCCAAGCCCCGGCCGCCGTGCCTTTCTTCCAGTACAACCCGCCGATGATCGCGGCCCCGGCCCCGCCAATATAGATGCCCATGGTAACGCTCCACCACATGAAGATGTACTCCGTCTGCTTAAAAAGACTGCCAAACAGGAATGCGAAGACCGCCACCGCCACGATGGCCCATCGCAGCGCCCGGATATGCTGGGTGGGGCCGAATGGTTTCTTGCGCAGCGGGACGAGTACATCCTGCACAAAGATGCCGCCCCAGGAGTGCAGGTGCGTCGAGTCACCGCCAACGATGCCCATCAGCAGGACGGCGCACAGCAGCCCCTTGATGCCGATGGGCAGCAAGTGTGAGAGTGCGATCGGGATGCGCATCTGTTTCTGGACCTGTGGGTTCTCAATGCCGGCGATAAGCTCGTTTGCCCCGGTGGACGGCGTGGTGAAATCCGGGTGCACGAGGAAGGTGAACGCGCAGACGGCCAACAGCGTGATGACGGCGAGTCTGCCCGAGTCGCGCCAGCGCCCGAGGATGTTCGACATGCGTGACTCGTGTGCGTTGAGCGCCGCCGCGTTGTATGCGCTCGCGTTCTGCCAGGCCATCGTGCCGTACACCCCGGTGAACGTTGCGATCAGGATGTACCAGAGGTTGAAGTTCTTCAGGGACATTGAATCAAACGGGTTCAACATCGACTGCCCCGGCGGCCGGTTGCCCAGCGCCTCGGCGATCTCCTGCCAATTAAACATCACGAGCAGGGCCGCGATGATCGCCAGATAGAAGAGTTGCGACAGGATGCCCTCGATGCAGTCCGTGATCATCACCGTGATCAACCCGCCGACGAGGGTGATGAACAGTGTGATGCCGAGGAAGATTCCCATCAATGCCATGAATGTGGGTATCGTGAACCCCAGGAACTGGAATTCCGACGGCAGTTGCCAGAAATAGACCAGGAAGCGCGCCGCCACGCTGGGGATGATGCCGAAGTTCAGGACGCCCGCGAGGAATCCGAGGCACCCTGTGAATACGCGGAACCGCTTGCTGTAACGGAGTTCAAAAAACTGGGCCAGCGTCATCGCGCGCGTCTCGCGATACCGGTAGATGACGAAGCCGGAAATCGCGACCAGCAGCGCGACGGGCGCCTGGAGTTGCAGCCACCAGCTCGTGGTGAACCCCGCCTCGCCGATCATCTCGAACATGGCCACGAAAACCACCGCGCCGGCCTGCATCTCTCCCTTGGACACCGTCAGCAAATAACGGCCCGCCAGCCGGCGGCCCGAAAGGAAGTCCGCGACGCTCTTCATGTAGCGCTGCGCGAAGATGCCGACGCCCAGCACCAGGGCAATGCAGGATGCCGTTATGAACCAATCCCAGAAATGCATGTTTCTGCGCGCTCCGGCGAACGGTGAGTTGCAGGTCGGTTTTATGTATAGACAATTTGAATCCAGGTGTCAACGCCGGGGTTATTGAATAATGCATAATGTATTCCTGCGGCATTGCCCCTTCGCCTGCGCGGCCCTACCCCCGTGGTCGCCATACAAATGTTGCAGGGCGCGATCCGCCGTGGCAGTATTTGTATATATCAATTGGAGGTGCGGGATGAAGGATTCGGGATTTCGCGGCGCGTTGTTTGACCTGGACGGGGTGTTGGTGGATACGGCGGAGCATCATTACCTGGCCTGGCGGGTGATTGCCGATGAGCTGGGGGTGCCGTTGTCGCGCGAGAAGAACGAGCGCCTGCGGGGGGTCCCGCGCATGGCGTCGCTGGAGATCCTGGTGGAGGATATGGGCACGAAGCCGACCGGCCTGGAGGCGTTGGCGGACCGGAAGAACCGGCTGTATGTGGAGCGCGTTGCGGGGCTGACGCCCGCGGACGCGCTGCCGGGGGCGCGCGAGCTGCTGGAGTCCCTGCGGGCTGCGGGGGTTCGGGTCGGGTTGGGGTCCTCCAGCCGGAATGCGCGCGCGGTGTTGCAGCGACTTGATATCGAGCGCTATTTCGACGCGATTGTGGACGGCCACGCGGTTCAGCGCGCGAAGCCCGATCCCGAGGTGTTCGTCCGCGGCGCCCGCCTGCTCGGACTGGAACCGTCGGCGTGCGTGGTGGTGGAGGATGCCCCGGCGGGCATTGAGGCGGCCGTGGCGGCCGGGGCGTATCCGGTGGCCATTGTCCGGGGCGGCGTCATGCCGGGCGCCCGCCTCAACGTGCACTCCGTCGGCGATATTCCGCTTTCCTTGTGGTGCGGCGTTCAGCCCCCGGCAAAGGCGTTGCGGTAGTCGCGCGGGTGGCTCAAGCCGGCTGCTGCGCCCGCGGCTATTGCTCGTTCATGCCCAACCCCGCGGCCTCGGCGCGGATGGTGTGGTCTGGTTGTCCCGTGGCGGATGTTGACGAGGCGTCCGTGGAAGCCGCGGAAGGGCCTGGGATGAGGCAGGCCCGGGCTCCCGTCGGGTTCCGGGCGTATCCCATCAGGCCGTCGATGGTCGAACCCGTGCGCGCTCGCTGCCCAGCAAGCGCAAGCGCCGGCAGGAGGACGATGCCATCGTCTTGCTTATCCGATCCTCCGGCTATGGTTCACGAAGCAGGGTCAGGATGCTCCTGCGCGGCGCTTCGACGTGAAGCAACTCGGCGCCGCATTCCACGCGGAGGACGTGCGGCTGTTCCGTGGCGTTGAGAATGACGCAGGCGATGCGGCCGTCGGCATTCAAAAAGGCCGCGGCTTCCAGGTCATCCCTCGTGCTCGCGCAGAGCAGGCGACGGGCGCCGGGACGAACAAAGCGGCTGAAATGGCCGATGTAGTAATAGGAGCTTTGGAGATGAAACGCGCCGGCCTCCGCATCAACGAGGATGGGGGCGCTGCAGAAGTTGCCGACATGGTTGGGGCCGCCCTGCATGTCGAGCGCGAGATTCCAGTCCACCCAGCCCACCGCCCAGCGGTTCAGGTCGCGAATCATGGACCGGGCATAGCGTTCGCCCAATTCCCAGGAGCCGGGGTGCGGGCCGCCCTCCTGACAGCCCTCAGTGAACAAGAGATGTTTTTCCGGCCACGCATCATGGGCCAGATTTAGATTGTCGAATTTTTCCTGGGCATACCAGTGGAAGCCCGCGCCCCAGATGTAGCGGGCGGCGCGGGGATCGCCATAGATGACACGCAGGCGCTGCACCAACCAGTCCCGGTTATGGTCCCAAACGATGATGTTGACGTCCGCCAGGCCGGCGCGTTGAAGGGCCGGCCCGAGGTGTTCGCGCACGAAGTCGCGTTCGTCCTCCGCGGTGAAAATGCAGGAATCCCATTTTTGCGTAGCGAGGGGTTCGTTCTGTACCGTCAACCCCCAGATCGGGATGCCTTCCGCGCGGAGCGCCTGGATAAACCGGATGTAGTAGTTCGCCCAAGCCGCGCGGTATTCCGGCTTCAGCGCGCCGCCATTGTTCATCTCTCCGTTGGTTTTCATCCACGCGGGTGGACTCCACGGGGAAGCAAAGAGCTTGAAATCGATTCCGGCGCGCTCCCGCGCGGCGCGTATCATCGGAATCAGATGCGCGCGTTCGCGGTCGATGGAAAAGGTGTCGAGTGCCACATCGCCGTGCGCATCGCAGCAGGCATAGTTTCCCACAGAAAAATCGCAACTGTTCAGATGGGTCCGGCAAAGCGTATAGCCGTGTCCCGCCGCGGGATCAAAATAGGCGTCCAGGACGCGTTCGCGTTGCTCCGGCGGCAGACGGTTCAGGGTGAGGGCCGCCGATTCGGTGAAGGCGCCGCCAAAGCCGAGGATGGTCTGGAAGCGGTGCGCCGGCGAAATCGAAACACATGGATGTACGGGCATCGCCGGGTTCGCTTCGCAGGGGCGGGGCGCTTCCGCGTGACTGTATGCAAGGCGGTCGCACGTGTCGCGCGCGGTCAAAACGGATGTCCACGGGGTTGTCATGATTCGACGGGGTGATGAGCGTGCCACGGGGCGACGATACTTTCCATGCAAATGTGCAGCCGGTTCCGCCGACCCGCGCAAGCGCGCCCGCACTGCGCCGCCGATAAGCAGGAGGCCCGGCGTCGAGGGCTCTGGGACGACGGCCGCGTGACGTTCAACTTCTGGGAAAGCATGGCCGGTCCGGTCCGTTACGGGGCTGCGGGTGTGGAGGCCCGCAGCACCTTGAAGCGCGAATATTCCACTTCGCCCCGCACGTGGTCCGGGCCGGGTTTGGGCACGCTCAGGAGGATTTCCTTGATCGGGAAGTGGATCGTGCCGTCCGCGGCGCCGCCCCAGTGTTCCAGGCGGCGGGTGAGGGGAATGGTGATTCGCTCGCGGGCATCCCGGCCGGCCAGTTTGTGTTTGAACTGGTGTGTCTGCCCGGTGCTGTCCACCAGGCGGAAGGTCAGTTGCTGCGCGATGGGCGAGCGCGCGACAAGTTGGAGTTCGACGGCGCCCTGCGCGATCTCGACCTCCGTCCGGGCCAGCACATACGGCGTGCCCTTGCTCGCGGAGGCGGAGAAGTCGTAGGCCAGGATGCCGATCGGCATCTGGTGGTCGTCCCTGTCGACCCGGATCGAGCCTTCGCCCGTGTTCTTGATGAACGTCCAGGCCCGGTCGGGAGTGAACAGGTTGAGCTCGATCTCCTCGTCCGGCGCCGCACCCGGCCGGGCCGGCTTTTCCTTCGCGGGGCCGGCGACGCCCTTGCCGAGTTGGAGTCCGGCCGGGATCTCCAGGAAGAACGGCTCCGCGCTCAGCGGAAGCGTCAGCGTTCCGCCGGAAAGATCGTAGGTCCGTCCCTTTGAATCCGTGGCCGTGCCCGCGCCGCCGGACACGGGGAGGACGAGGTCGTGCAGGGTGTAGTCGTACGGGCTGGACCCGGGCGTCGGCGCGGTCCAGGCCGCCAGCTTGCGGTTGCCCGCGGAGCCGGTGAATTCGACGAGGTAGTCCTGGGCGTAGTCGGTGGGCAGCCGTCCGCGCAGCGCGTGTCCGCGCAGGTGCTGCATCATTGTGCGGGCGGCTTCATAGGCCGGACGCCGGGCGCCGTTCGACTCGTCCACGAGGCCGAACTCGTCGCCGTCCCACTCATACCAGACGCTCATGTAGACGCCGTGCAGCTGGTCGATGAGGAATTGGCGCACGAGGTGCCAGGCCTGGAATTCGAGCGCCTCCGCGCGCGTGCCGCCCGACCAGCCTTCCGTCGTTTCCTTGATCGCGAAGCCGCGCTCCGTGTTCACGAGGGGGAGTTCGGGCGCGCCATACTGCCGGAGCAGCGCGCGCATCTTCCCGTGTCCCTCCGCGTAGGCCTCGGGGGTCTTGACGCCGTAGGGGTGAACCGACCAGCCCGCGAGGCCCGTCTGCAGGATGCCGAGCTGGAAGCAGTGCTCCGTCCATTCGTAGCTGGGCGGCCAGTAGTTCGACAGCGAGCCCGCCAGCACGCGGGCCCCCGGCGTCACCGCCAGGATGGCGGGGATGGTTTCCTTGACCAGCGCCGTGTATTCCTCCGCGAATTCGCGGGAGTTGTGCATGCCGTTCTTGCGCCAGAAGGTGCGGACATTCGGTTCGTTCCAGATCTCCCACACCACCTCGTGGTCCTTGTAGTGGGCGACCAGGGCCGCGGCAAAGGCGGCGAAACCGCGCCGGCCCGCCTCCGTCTGGATGCCGCCCAGCCCGTCATCCTCATAGAGTTTGTTCTGGTTGAAGAACACGCCCACCACCGTGAGGCCCAGTTCGCGGGCGCGCGCCATTTCGCGGTCGTACCGGCTGAAGTCGTAAACGCCCTTCTCCTTTTCAATCCAATCCCAATAGAAACCGCGCCGGATCGTCCGGAAGCCCGCCTCGTGGACCCGGTCCAGCGTCTCCAGCGTGAAATTGTGCGACTTCAATTGCACGCCGGACGCAACCTCCAGGCCGGGGGCCGGCCAGTCGGGCGCGGCGTGAACGCCGGCGGCCAGCAGCGGGCAAACAAACCACTGATTCAAGCGCATGGCGACGACTCCTTTATGGTATATACAAACTTGGATAAAAAACTATTTACGACCCGATGGTTCGTCAAGTTGAATGCGCGATGGGCGGAAAATATCTACGAATAATCAGAATAAAAGAATAGACAGCGGGCCTGCGGGGTGTATTGTTATGAATATATAAAGAGTATTGATGGGTTGAACAAGGGTTCGGTAAAAAGCGCATTCGGAGGGCATTCTGATGAAAACACTGGGGTGTATCTGCGCCGGTTTGGCCCTGGTCGTGGGATTGACCGCTGTTGTGTCCGCGGACATCATCGTGGTGGCCGAGGATCGCAATCCGACCAATGACTGGCTGGCGCCGACGCAGGAGATCGTGACGCGCGATCTGGATGCCTTCGTGAACAATTCCGGCGTGGCGTCCAACGGGACCCTTTCCCAGACCTTCACCGCCACGAGCGATCTGACGTTGAGCACCGTGGAGTTTGCCTACCGCACCTCCGCGGCGGGCAGCTATACGCTTTCGATCTACGAGGTGGCGGGTCCGACCAACACGACGATCTCGCGGATCGGCGGACCGCTGGTGAACGCCGTTGCGTTCGATATCGCGGCCGACAGCACGGACTATGCGGTGCCGGGCTCGGCGTCCTACTCGGCCATTGCGCTTTCACTGACGGGCGTCGACCAGATCGTCCTCGAGGCGGGCAAATACTACGAAATCGAATTGGCGCGCACCAGCGGTTCGGGCCTTGAGCTTATGCGCAGCGGGGCGAACTCGTACGCGGGCGGCACCGCCTATGCCAATGGCGCGTTGGTCTCGCCCGGTGTGGATCGCGATTGGACCTTTGCCTTGTCGTCGGCCGTGGTGCCGGAGCCGTCTTCGGTACTGCTGTTGGGGTTGGGCGGCCTATTTGTGGCCCGACGCCTGCGTTCCGGGCGTCGCGCTTGATGTGGGGCTTGGGGGCGCGGCGAAAGCCGTGGGGATGCGGGGAATGGGAAATATTAAAACACTGCTTCTGTTGGCGATGCTGCTGGCGTTCACGCCTCCCGGCGGCTCCATCGCCGCGGTCATCGTGGTGGAGGAGGATCGCGATCCCAATGACGGGTGGTATGTGCCCCCGCATGAACTCGACATTCAAACGCGAAGCCCCACCTACCTTGTCAATAATTCGCAACCGACGGGGACGGGCACCAACGTATTGACCCAGACCTTCACGATGACGAACAATCTGCTGTTGACGCATATTGAGTTCGCCTACCGGACGACCGGGCCCGGCGTGTACAATCTCGCGATTCGGCAGGTGTCCAACCCGACGTCCGCAACCCTGTCGGTGATCAATACCTTGTTCAGCGGGCTCCAGTTTTCGATTGCCGCCGACAGCACGGATTACACCGTCGCGGGTTCGACGATCACGTATTCGCTGCTGGCGCTCCAGTTGAGCGGCGCGAACGCCGTGATGCTCAATGCCGGGTCCTATTATGCGGTCGATCTTTCGCGCGTGAGCGGCTCGCAGCTCTCGCTCATTCGCAACGGACAGAACAATTACCTCGACGGGGCGGCGTTCGTGAATGATTCCCGGGCGGGGCCGCTGGGCGGTCAGGACCGCGACTTCACGATGTCGCTGTCATCCTACATCATTCCCGAGCCGACATCCGTGATGCTGGTGTTCCTGGGCGCGGCCATGGTTTTCCGGGGGCGCGGTTGGCGGACCCGGAGTGGACGCCGCCCCCCTCCTGACGCGGTGTGACGTCCGGCTCGGGGACGAAGCCCGCCGCCGCCCACCCCATCACCAGAGGAGCGCGGGATCCTGGGGGTCGTGATCGGCCGGCGCGAAGGCGGGCCAGTTCCGCTCAATCGCCTCGCTCGGCCAGCCGATGCGGTCCAGCATGTCCACCATCTGCTTCATGAGGTCGTATTTGCGCGAGCCGTGGTTGATCGTGTGGATGTCGCGCAGGACGGTGAGGTCCGCGCCGTGCTCCTTCAACCGCTGCATGACCTTGAGCATCATGGGCCGGTGCCGGCAGCAGCTCTGCGCGATGTCGAGCCGCCAGTGGCGCGGGTCGCCCGGCCAGATGCCGGTCAGCGCCAGCAGTTGCGCGGCTTCGAACGCGGGATGCGTGAACGGCAGGTCCTCATACCAGTAGAGCGGGATGCCCGCGCGCAGCAAACGCCGCTGGAAATCGAAGAGTTCCCGGCCGGCGAGATTGGGGTGTTTGGGTTCGTGCTCCAGGCAATAGGCCGCGAGCTCGCCGGCGGCCTCACCGATTTCCCATTCGGTGTTGTGCAGCCGGTAGGCGCCGTTGGTGATCTGGGTGACGCCGATGCCCTTGTTGGCGACGGCGAAATTCCGGAGTTCCGGGCTCACCAGTGCGCCGAGGGGGATCTGGTAGGGGCGGGTCATCTGCACCAGCCCCTTGCCGCCGGCCGAGCGGTGGTGGATGTCGATCATGTAGGCGCCGACGCCGACCGAGTTGGGGAACGGGCGCGCGCGTGAGCCCGGCTGCGAGGCCACGTTGATGTCCTGCTCCACCACGATCTGGCAGGCGCGCAGGCGACGGCCCTCGCGCACGTAGGGGCCCTGCGCGATGCCGTCGGGCGTGCCGGTGGCCTCGGGCATCGGGCGCAGCTCCGGGTAGCCCCGGCCGCCGTCGTCGCGCGGCGCCTCCGTCTGCAGCCAGTAGAGGTAGGCGCGTGAAAGACGGCGCGCGCGCGCCAGAATCTCGTCCGCGTTGGGGCGGCCGACGTAGGATTCTTCGCGGAAATCGTTGCAGGAAACGTTGATCACCGCGCGGCTGGTCGCCAGCGCGGGGTCGTCGAAATTGCGGTGATCGACCACGCAGCGGTAGTACCAGAAGGGCACGATGCGCTCGCCCGTGGTCTGGCTGAATTCCAGGGCAAAAAATTTCCCGTGCTGGCCGGGCTGCGCGCCGAGATTGCCGAGGCTGAAGGGATAGCGCGATCGGATGTCGTCGTAGTCCACCGGGCGGGGAATGGTGTGGTTCGCGCCGGGGACGAATTCCACCGCGATGCAGTAGGTGAAGGATTGCACGGCGTCCGGATTCGGGACCTCCGGCGCGTGGGCCTCGCCGAACTGGTCCCGCGCTTCCTCGCCGAGCCCGAACGCGAGACCGAGCAGCGGATAGGTGTCGCCCGTCTCCGTTCCGTCGAGGAAGAAACGGGCCTCGATCGTGGCGGTCTCCCTGGGTCGCTCCAGGCTCCGGCAGGTCACGGACTCCATACGGTCGCCCGCGCGCCGCGCCGCGACCGGTACGTGCCGGGTCAGCACCACCAGCCGCCCGTCCTTGATCGCGCCGGCCAGCATGTCGAGGATGACCTGGTGGGCGACGTTCGACTCCGCCGTGATGGGCGTGCAGGCGGCGTTGCCCGTTGCGAGATGCAGTTGGGACGCGCCGAGCGGCGAAAGGCGGTAGCGGGTCTGGTAGTGTCGGCGCAACCGTTCCCGGAATTCGGAATAGCGCCGGTTCATGATCGTTTCACCCACCGGATCGTAGAACTCATCCAGCACGCAAAGCGCCTGGCTGGTCGCCTGCCCGCCGATCCAATCATGCTCATCCGTCAGGACCACGCGATAGCCGCGATCCGTCAGGGCGAGCGCGGCGCCGATGGCGCCGAAGCCCCCGCCGATGATGGCGGCGTCGGCGGTGAGAGTGGTATTCATGGCGCGGATCTCCAACCTGGGTTGTTCGTGGGGCGTATCGCGCATAATGTCTATACAAATAGCGATGTTCAGTCAAGCGTGCGCCGGCGCACCCCGGGCGCCGCACCCGTTGGACGTCCTCCTTCCCGGCCCCGCAGGGCCTGAAATCGCTTGAAAACGGGTCGTTTTGAGCGCATTTTCAATCCCGCATGACGAACCCCAAAGGAATAAAGCTTTCCCGCAGCCGAACCAGGACCATCCACGCGCAGCTCCGCGAGCGGCTGCTGGCGGATTTTGATCGCTACAACGACGGCGACCGGCTCCCGACGGAGATGGAGATCGCGGAGCAGTTCAAAATTTCCCGACTGACCGTTCACAAGGTCGTCAATGAATTGCAGCGGGATGGCTATGTGGTTCGCCACGTCGGGAAAGGAACCTTTGTCCGCCACGGCGACCGGCCGGTGTACACCGAGGAATTCCGTGCGGCCAACGGCGCGGTGATCATCGCGTATCCGGAGTGGTTCAGCTATGACATCTGGATCAAGGTCAAGCGCGCGCGCCAGATCGCGATGCGCGACGGGGTTGGCCTCGTGGAATATCGAATCACGCGCGAAACCATCTATCGCTCGCTGCGCGAGTTGTGCCGGAAGACCCGCGATTGCCGGGGCGTCATCATTATCCCTCCCGGCGGTCCCTTTCCGAAGGACGCGGTCGAGCAATTCGAGGAATTCGGCGTCCCCGTGGTCCTGCTGAACCCCAACGCGCGTCCGCCGCGAACCGCGCGGAACGTGTACGTCGTGCACCAGGATTATGAGCGCATCGGCTACATCGATGTGTCCACGCTGTGTGACCGGGGACATCGCCGCATGGCCTACGTGGCGAGCCAGCCATGGGACGACTCCTATCGCATCCAGTTGCAGGGCATGAAAAAAGCCCTCGCCGACCGCGGCTTGACCCGCGCGGCGCTGTGGTGGCCGCGCCAGCACGCGCGGCCGTGGGAACATGCGGGCGACGTCGCCTATTCCATCGTGCGAACCCTGCTCAAGGATCTCAAGCCGACCGCGATGATTTTCGACTCGGTGCCCGATGCCATCGGCGGGCTGCGCGCGGCCTGGGAAATGCTGGGCCCGGAAGCGGCGAAGCTCTGCATCGTCATCAACGCGCCCTGGTTCGATCTGGAACGCTTCTTCTGGCCGCCACCCCTCCTGGTTTCCAGCGACATGGGCCGCGTCATGGAAGAGGCCATGGCGATCATTGCCGGCGCGACGCGGAATCCCGCCCGCCGCATCCTCGTGGGGGACCCCGTCCTGCGCGAGTTTCCCGCCGCCCCCCACGCCTAACCCATTTTACCTCCGCTCGCGGGCGTTGACATCGGCGCAAAAGATTGTATATATAAATGAATGAACATTGCCATCGCATCGCTGTTCGGGTGGGTTTCGTCGGGCCTCTGTCTCGTGGTTATGCTGGCGGGGAGCGCGCGCGCGGCGGAGCCCGTGGCCTTGTTCGACCCGGCCGCGCCGGCCTATGGGTGGCGGTTTGGCGACGGGCCGGAATTCCCCGGCGCGACCGGCGCGCTCTCGGTTGATGCTGACGTGACGCGCAATGGGGTGGCGGCGCTGAAGCTGCACGGCGATTTTTCGCGGGGCGGGGGCTACGTGGAAATGGGGCGGCGCCTCGCGACGCCGCTCGCGGTGGACCGGCTGGCGTTCTGGATCCGCTATCCCGGCTCGGACACGCTGAAGATCCGGCTCGTGGACGGCGCGCAGCAGGTGCACCAGTTCGACTGGGTGATCCCGGTCTCGGATGACTGGCAGCATGTGGTGTTGCCGGTGAAGGATTTCTTCACGCGCCTCGGCACGCCGGCCGCCCTGCCGGGCGTCCGCAAATTCCAGAGCTGGGGCGGCGCGAAGGATGGTGTGTGGCGGGGGCCGCTCACGGCCATCTACCTGCTGAACCGCGCGGTGGACAAGGCCGCGAAAAGCGGCGTGTTGTGGATCAGCGACTTCGTGTTGTACGCCGCGGAACCCGTGCCGGTCGGGGATGCGCCCGCGGCGCCCGCGGGGATGGCGGCGAATGTGGCGCTGGATGAATTCCTCCGCGAGGGCGAGGTGGATTGGGAGTTCGGCCAGGGCTCCGACTTCAAGGGCAAGCAGGGCGCCCTCGCCATGGTGACGGAGGACGGCGCACCGGCCTACCGCGTGGAGGCGGACTTTAATCCGGGCGGCGCGTATGTGGTGATCAAGAAGTCGCTCCGTCATCTCGGGGTGCAGGACACGACGGCGTTCCGTTTTCGCATGAAATCGGCGGGCGCCCGGGTCTTCAACGTCCGTCTCACGGACAGCACCGGCCAGGCGCACCAGCGAAAGCGGCGGCCCCTGCCGGCGGATGGCGGCTGGCATGAAGTGGTGATCCGGCCCGACGAAATCGTGGGCGTCGAACACTGGGGCGGGGCCAACGACGGGCGCTGGCACGGGCCCGCCCACGAGATCGCGCTCACGCTGACCCGCGAGTCCGCGCCGGACCTTAAACCGGCCTTTCTGATGAAGGACATGAGCGTCGACGTGATCCAGCCTGCGCGCCCCGGCGGCGCGCCCGCGCTGCGGGAGGATTTCGAGGCGTCCGCGGACCTGCCCGCGGGCTGGGTGACGGAAGGCGAGGCGGCGGTGACGGAGGATGCCTTCAAGGGCGGGCGCGCGCTGCGCCTCTCGCAGCCGGAATCCAAGGCCGCGGTGTTCACCCCGTCGAGCGCGTCGTCCGCCCCCTTCGCGGCCGGGCCGGGCGAGTGGGAAATCACCGGCGCCTTCAAATCGACTCTCCATTCCCCCGACAATTCCTATCACGGGATGGTCCTGGTCGAGTGGCTGGACGGGGCGGGGGCCGTGCTCGGGCGTTCGCAGGTGGACCTCCTGATGGGCGAGCAGCCGTGGCGCGCATTCCGCGGGCGCGTCGCGGCGCCGGACGGCGTCGCGCGGGCCCGCCTGCGCTGCGAGATCGCGAAATCCTACGGCACGTTCCTGGTGGACGAACTGGCGGTGACGCAACTCGAGGGCGCCGCGCCCGACAAGCGCATCGACCGCGTGCTGCTCTCCACGGACCAGCTCGGCAACCTGCTCTATCCCACCAATAACCGGGTGATGCATCTGGCATTGCTGGCGAACAAGCCGCTGCCGCCGGACCAGCGGGGCGGCGCCTACACGGTGCACGACTACTGGGGCGCGCAACAGGGCGGGTCGCTGCCGTTCACGGTGGAGAAAGTCGGGGCCGAGGCCGGGCGCATGAAGTATCAGGCCACGCTCGATCTTTCCACGTTCCCGCTGGAGACGGGCAAGTATTACGAGGTGCACGTCGAAATTCCGCGCTCCAACTCGCCGCCGTACACGGAGTTTTCCGCGCTGGCCATCCTGCCCGAGGCCGCGGCCAATGCGTATCCGCACGCGGAGATTCCCTTCACGAGCCGCAATTGGGACAACCGGTTCCGCGAGTATTTCTTCCTCACGCGCCGCCTCGGCGTGCGGGTGGTCGGCGTCTGGAATGAATGGGTCGCCACGCCGCCCTACTATCGCCCGCGCTTTGCCGGCGGGGATTGGGCGAAGGACCTCGACTTGAGCGTGCTCGCGCGGTCCGCGGGTTTCATGATCGAACAGCACCGGAAGGGCTATGAGGAATTCACGCCGGAAATCCTGCGCGAAGGCGCGCGGGTCTTCGCGGCGGCGTTCATCACCAACGGGGTGTCCCACCTGTCGCTCGGCAACGAGCCGCACGGCGACTTCGAGAAGGTGAAGGAGAACGTGGCGGCGTACCGCGAGATCTACCTCGGCGCCAAGGCGGGCGCGCCGGACATGGTCGTGATCGGCACCGCCGTGGGCCCCGAGGAGGATTATTTCCGGGCGGGCTTCCAGGCGTACCAGGACGTCTACGATTTCCACACCTACAGCGACTACCAGGGCATCCGCAAGGTCTTCCAGCGCTACGAGGAGCTGTTCGAGAAATACGGCGGGCGCAAGCCGATCCTCTCGACCGAAATCGGCCTGAACAGCCAGGGCCTGACGCGGCAGGTGGTTGCGCGCGACGTGATCCGCAAGATCACCGTGTTCTTCGCGTGCGGCGGCGTGAACGTGTCGTGGTTCGGTCTGCTCTTCCCCGACCGGGACGGGAAGATTGAGGGCTCGTTCGGACAGGCGCACAACCTGTTCTACAGCCGCTATGCGCGCTACAACCCGAAGCTCGACGCGATTGCCTACTACAACATGGTCAACGGCATCGCGGTGAAGAAGTTTGTCCAGGAGCGCGCCTATGACGACGGCTCCGCCGCGTTCCTCTTCCGCGACACGGAGGGCAACTGCCTGCAGGTGCTGTGGAATGACAAGGGCAGCCAGGCCCACTTCATCCCGCTGCGCGGTGTACGCGAGGTCGATGTGGTGCGCATCGACGGCAGCCGGCGCGGCCTCGATGCCGCCGGCCGGGGCCTGACGTTGGATATCGGGGAGGATCCCGTGCTGCTGCTGTATACGCAGGCCGCGGGCGAGCTGCCCGAACGACTGGATGCGCCCGCGCTCCGCCTGGCGTCAGAGCTCCGGCCCGCGGTCAAGGGGGCGCAGGTGGAATTTGAGCTGGCCGGCGAGGGGCTCGTTCCGGAGGTCCTCGCTGTGCAGGGACCGCCGGGCTGGCCGCTGCGCGTGGCCGCCGCCGGGGCGGGGCGTGTCCGCCTTTCCGTGACGGTGCCGGAAGCGACGAAGGCGCGCGAGGGTCGCCTGCGCATTCGTTACCAGCCCGCCGGCGCCCCGCAAGGCGAGTTCGATCTGGCCCTGCCCATCGCGAGCCGTATCGAGGGTCGCCTGCTGCCGCTCGTCGGCGCGGCCGGCCCGGCGCTGCGCCTGACCCTCCGCAACAACGGCAACACGCCGCAGTCCCTGAACTGGGCGATGTCCTTCCCCGCGTCGCATCCCATGCGCGACGGCAGCTACATTCTCGAGGAAAGCACGCCGACGGACGCCCGCTTTTCGGAGGCCGCCGATGGCGTGCTCCAACTCGACGCGGGCGCGGAATCCTCCGTCGAAGTGCCGGTGCAGGGGCTCGATCCGGCGACGATCTACCGCGTTAAGGCGAACGTGGTGGATGCGGAGGGCCGCCGGCTCGAAGTCGAGCGACTCGTCGCGGGCTTCGCCGTGGTGCCCCGCGCGGCCGCCCCCCCGCGCATCGACGGCGTGATCGACGAGGCCGCGTGGGCGCGTGCGTCGGTGCTCAAGATTAATGAGACGCGGCAGTTCACCTTCGCGCGCAAGACCAGCAACTGGACGGGCCCCGAGGATCTGTCCGCGGACATTCGTCTCCTGTGGGACGATGCGCATCTCTACCTGTCCGTCCAGGTGAAGGACGATGTGTTCCGCAACCTGAAGCGGGACGGCGACATCTGGGCCGGGGACGGCATCCAGTTCATCCTCGACCCGGCGCGCTCGGCCAGCCAGCGGATCGGCCTCTACGACTACGCGGTTGCTTCCGGCGCGGGCGGGCTCCAGGCCTGGTGCTTCCAGACCGCGGACCAAGGCGCCGCGCCCGCGGGTGCGGTGATGGATTTCCAAGTCGCGGCCGTACCCGCGTCGGATGGCACGGGCGGCATGAGCTACGAGCTGGCGATCCCCTGGAGCCGGATCGCGCCCTTCCAGCCCGCGGTCGGGGCGAATCTCGGGCTTGCGTTGATCCTGAACGAGGACGACGGGAACGACCGCGACAGTTTCATGGGCTGGTTCAGCGGGGTTCATCTGAAACAAGTGGATATGGCGGGCGACCTGATCCTCGCGGAATAAACCGCGCGGCGATCGGGCCCGCACCGGGAAGGAAGAGGACTATGGCCAAAGTTGCGGACAAATATCTCGCGGCAGATCCGTGGTGCGTGATTGAGGAGGGATTCCATCCTGATCGCAGCCGCGTCTCGGAATCCATCTTTTCGCTCTCCAACGAATACATGGGCGTGCGCGGCACGTTCGACGAGGGCTACGGCGGCGAAACCCTGGTGGGCACCTACCTCAACGGCGTGTTCGAGGAGACGCCCATCGGGCATCCGGTGATCTATCCCGGCATCGCGACGACGTTGAAATTCATGGTCAACAGCCCGAACCCGTTCGCCACGCGGATTCGTTGCGGCGATCAACAGCTCGACCTGCACCGGTCCGCCTTCCGGGATTTCCGGCGCTCCCTCGACCTGCGCACCGGCGTGCTCTCCCGGACGTTCACCTGGGAGCTGGGCGGCGGGCGGGAGCTGGCGTTCGCGTTCGAGCGCTGGCTCGGCATGACCGTTTCGGAATACGCCTGCCAGCGCATCCGCGTCACGGCGAACTTCGACGGCGCGCTTGAGCTGGATCTCGGGATCGACTGCGCCATCCGGCACATGAACACCGGCGGCGAGGCCTACTGGAACGTGCTGTGTTCGGAGGCGGCGGGCGAAAGCGGCTTGATCCTCGCGCGGACGCGGAAGACCGGGCACTACGCGCTGGCCGCCATGCGGGTGGAAGACTGCGCGGGCACGTGGGAGGCTCACGGGGGCGCGCTCTGGCTGAAGGGGCGGCTCGCGTTCACGGCCGGCGCCCCGGTCTCCGTCACGCGGCGCCTCGCCATGGTGGCGATCAAGCAGTCGGACCGCGGCGCGGATGAACTCTGGATGACGCACCGCGCGGACGCGCGCAGGCTCCTCGACCTGGCTCCGGGTGATGTGCTCGCCGCGACCACCGCCTATTGGGACGAGGTTTGGCGCACGCAGGACATCGAGATCGACGGGGACCTGGAGCAGCAGCAGGGCATCCGCTACTGCATCTTCCAGCTTCACCAGACCTACCACGGTATGAACCCCGCGCACAACGTCGGCGCGAAAGGGCTCACCGGGGAGGCGTACCACGGCAACACTTTTTGGGACACGGAGACCTACTGCCTGCCGTTCTACATGTTCAATAACCCGCAGGCCGCGCGGAACCTGCTTTCCTACCGCTACCGCACGCTGCCGCAGGCGATCGACTGGGCGCGGCAGCAGGATGCCGCGGGCGCTTTTTATCCGATGGCCACCATCGACGGCACCGAGGGCTGCGGCGTCTGGTGGCACGGCAACCTTGAGATCCACGTGAGCGCCGCGGTCGCCTACGGCGTCTGGCACTACGACCGGATCTGCCGGGACCGGGAATTCCTCTACCGCGAGGGCCTCGAGATGCTCATCCAGATCAGCCGCTTCTTCGCCTCGCGCGGCAACTGGGGGCCGGACGGCACCTACGGCTATTACGGCGTGATGGGCCCCGACGAATTCCACACCTTCGTCAACAACAACTGCTACACGAACGTCATGGCGGCGAAATGCTTCCAGTGGACCCGCGACTTCCTGCGGCAGATGGAGCGGGATGCGCCCGCCCAATACACCGCGCTGTCGTCGCGCCTCGAACTGACCCCACGGGAGCAGGAGGACTGGGAGACCCTGCGGCGCGCGATGAAGGTGCCGTTCGACAAGGAGACCGGCCTCTACGAGCAGCACGACGGCTACTTCGGCCTGCCGCACCTCGACATCCACTCCATCCCCGTCGAGCAATTCCCGCTCTACCACAGTTGGAGCCTGCCGCGCATCTACCGTTACGACATGATCAAGCAGCCGGACGTGCTCCTGCTGATGCTGTTCTTCAGCGCGGACTACAGCCTCGATGCCAAGCGCGCCAATTACCTCTACTACGAGGCGCGCTGCATCCACGAGTCCTCGCTGTCGCCCTCCGTCCACTCGATCCTCTCCGCCGAGTTGGGCCGCCACGAGGAGGCCGCCGCCTTCTCGCACTACGCGACCCGGCTCGATCTCGACAACTACAACCGCAACACCGGCGAGGGGCTCCACACCACCTCCATCGCCGCGGCCTGGATGAACGTCGTGTACGGCTACGGCGGCCTGCGTTCCGATGGCGACACGCTGGCTCTCCGCCCGACGTGTCCCGCGGCGTGGAAGGGCTTCTCCTTTCGCTTTCGCTACCGGGGTTCGTTGCTGGAAGTGCGCGTGACCGGGGAGCGCGCGCGCATCCGCGTGCTCGAGGGCGCCGCCGTCGAACTCCTGGTCCATGGCAACTTGCAGCGCATCGGGGACACCCCGCTTGTGGTCGACTGCGCCGGACTGGCCGCCGCTCCGCTGATTTGAGGACGGGTGACCCGTGTCGCATACCGGGAATCGATTGGAAGGAAGATGAACAAGACCGTCGTGTTTGCCGTCGTGGCCGTGCTCGCCGTGGGCGCCATTCTACGGCAGGCGGGGTGCGGCTCGTCCCCCATCGAGGGCCGGCGGCGGATACTCGGCGAGCACGAGGTCTATGCGCGTCTCGCGGCGGAGCGCGTGTCCGCGGGCGACCTCGTGGTCATGCTCGTGCCGGCCCCGCCCACCTCGGATAAAACGCTCTCCGCGCTTGTATCCCTTTATCGCAAACCCCTGCTCGCGCGACATGCGAATATCGAGGTCCACGCGATTTCCGACAATCCGGCCCTCGCGGTGGTGACTGAACCGCAGTTTGCGAGCGCCGTGCAGGCGCATCCCGACGCCGCGTTTCTTCTCCTGTTCGCGCGGGTGGATGCCGAACTGGCGGCCCAGGTGCGGGCCTGGTCGCCCGGGGTCCGCCTAATGTACGCCCTCCAGCAAACCGTCGACGCCGCGCCGGACCTGCAACGCCTTGTCGAACGGGGAATTATCGACCTGGTCGCGGTCCTGCGCCCGCCCGCCGGAGCCCCCGCGACCCGGGACGCTGCGTCCCGCTTCGCGCAGCGCTACGAAGTATTGTCCGCGCCGCCCCGGCCCGCGCCGTAAAACCCCTCGCGGGCGCCGCCATCCTCTGCCGCGCCACATATGGGACGCCCCCCCCGATTCATCCTCCTTGTCGTTCTCCTCGATCCGGATTGATGATCCACAATAAACCATGCAAACCACACGAACTGCGGAACCGTTGATCAACTCCGCATGGTTCACCGCCGAGACGCGGAAAAGCTGAGAAGACGGCTTGAACCTGGCGTGAAACGCGCCCGGAAACGCAGCGGGGTGTCGCCGGAAATTTGCAACGTCTGTAAAAACTTTTTTGGGGACTTGCAACGTCTGTAAAATCTTTTTCCGTCCGCGCGCTATCCCTTGATCGAAGCGCGGTAGCGGCGCGGGGAGACGCCTATGTAAGTTTTGAAGTTTCGGGAGAAGTGGAAGGGGTTGGGGTAGCCCACGGCGGCGGCGATGGCGGCGATGGGTTCGCGGGTCGCGTCGAGCAGGTGCGCCGCGCGCTGCATTCGCATGTCGTTCAAACTTCGCATCGGCGCGCGCCCAACCTGTTGGCGGAACAGTGCGCAGTAGTGGGGGACGGACAGCCCCGCCGCGCGCGCGAGGTCGGCGAGGCGCAGCGGTTCCGCCAGGTGCGCGCGCATCCACGCGACGGAACGTCCGACGCGGGCCTCGGTGTCGCGCGATTTGCGTCCATGCGCACGCCGCGCCGCCAGCAATAGCGCCAGCATGTGCGCGAGCGCCGTCGCGCCGAGCAGCATGCCCGCGTCCGTCGCGCCCTGGCCCAGCGCGCCCCACGCGTCCTCGAAGGCCTGCGCGATCCGCTCATCCGCCGCCACCGGCTGCACCGTGCGCGGCGGTGTACCGCGCAGGCGGCGCACGAATTCCTCCGCCCTGCGCCCGCCGATGTGCGCCCAATAAATGTTCCACGGGGCCTGCGCCGACGCGCCGTACTGGTGCGGCACGCCGGCCGGCAGCGCCACCACATGATCCGCCGGCACCCGCGTGCGCCGTCCGCGCCCGCACTGAACCCAGCCCTCGCCGGCGACGCAATAAATCAGAATAATCTGCGGATGTCCTTCCGGGCGGGACACCCAGTGATGCCGGCTCTCGGGGAAATGGCCCAGGTCCGTGATGTGAAAATCGCGCATCAGCACGGATGATTTCGCGCGACGTACCGCGTCCAACGGCATGCGCAACAGGCGCTGCGCATGGAAGCCTTCCCGTACTTTTATCATAAGAATATGCATGTATATCAGAAGCGCGGGTATGGACGCAAGGGGGCGGCGCGCGCAGGCTGGAGGCAGTTGATGGGGCTTTGCCCCGGGGAGCATGGGCAATGAGCGAAAGCGTTCGCGTGTGGTCCGAGACGGTGAAGATTCCCACCTACGGCGTCGCCGCGCCGAACCGGAATCCGATGTTCCTGGAGAAGCGCGTCTACCAGGGCAGCAGCGGCGCGGTCTATCCGCACCCGGTCATCGAACGCGTCGCGAGCGAGCCGCGCGACGAGGAGTGGACCGCGGTCTTCCTCGAGAACGAGTTCATCCACCTGATGCTGCTGCCGCAGCTCGGCGGGCGCGTCCAGCGCGCGCTCGACAAGACGAACGGCTACGAGTTCGTCTACCACAACCGCGTCATCAAACCCGCGCTGGTCGGCCTGACCGGGCCGTGGATCTCCGGCGGCATCGAATTCAACTGGCCGCAGCACCACCGACCGAGCACGTACGAAGCGGTGGACTGGTCCATCGAACGGCACGCGGACGGAAGTTGCACGGTCTGGTGCGCGGAGAACGAGCGCATGTTCCGCACGCGCGGACGCCACGGCTTCACCGTGCATCCCGGTCGCGCCGGATTCGACATCCACGTCCGCCTCTACAACGGCACGGCGATGCCGCAGACGTTCCTGTGGTGGGCGAATCCCGCGGTCCATGTGAACGATGACTACCAGTCGGTGTTTCCGCCCGATGTGCACGCGGTGATGGACCACGGCAAACGCGACGTGTCCGCGTTCCCGATCGCGACCGGCGTCTATTACAAGCAGGACTACGCGCCGGGCACGGACATCTCGCGCTACAAGAACATCCCCGTGCCGACCTCCTACATGGCGTACCATTCCGACTACGACTTCGTCGGCTGCTACGACCACGGCCGCGGCGCGGGCATGTTGCATGTCGCCGACCACCACCTTGTGCCGGGCAAGAAACAGTGGACCTGGGGCAACGGCGAATTCGGCCGGGCGTGGGACCGCCAGTTGACCGACGCCGACGGGCCGTACATCGAACTCATGTGCGGCGCGTTCACCGACAACCAGCCGGATTTTACGTGGCTCATGCCCGGCGAGGAGAAGCGGTTCACGCAGACGTTCATGCCCTACAAGGCGATCGGCCCGGCGTCCAACGCGAACCGCGATCTCGCCGTCCGGCTTGCGGCGTCGGAGCGCGGCGTGGAACTCGGCGTCTATGCCGCGGTATCGCTCGCGGCGCGTGTGGAGCTGTGGCACAACCCCGGCGCGCCGCGCGGGTTCCACAATCACAAGAACATGCATCTGTACGCGCCGCACACCGCGCGGTCCCCGGATGCGCGACGCCTGTTCGAGGAGGACATTGCCGTGGACGCGGCGGGAAGCTGGACGCACCGCGTGGATCTGCCCGCCGACGTGCCCGCGAACGAGCTGCTGCTGCGCGTGGTGGATGCGGACGGGCGCGAGCGCATCGCGGTTGCGCCGCCGCGCGGGGAGAAGCCGGCCGTTCCGTCGCCGGCCGTTGCCGCGAGGCCGCCCGCGGAGATCGCGTCGAATGAGGAATTGTTCCTCAACGGCCTGCACCTGGAGCAGTACCGGCACGCGACCTATGCGCCGGAGCCGTACTACGAGGAGGCGCTGCGGCGCGATCCGGGCGACAGCCGCTGCCACAACGCGCTGGGCCGTTTGCTGCTACAGCGGGGCCGGTTCGCGGAGGCGGAGTTGCATTTCCGCGCCGCGATCGCCCGGCTGACCGCGCGCAATCCGAACCCCTACGACGGTGAACCCTACTACAACCTCGGCCTCGCGCTGCGGTTCCAGTCGCGCTTCGACGAGGCGCTCGACGCGTTCTTCAAGGCCGCGTGGAGCGAGGCGTGGAAGGCGCCGGCTTATTTTGAACTCGCGCGGCTTGCCTCGCGCGCGGGGCGTTTCGAGGAGGCGCTCGGGCATGTGGACCAGACGCTCGCGCTGAATACGCGCCACCAGAAGGCGCGCCACCTGCGCATCGCGTTGCTGCGGCGGACCGGCGCGCTGGATGCCGCGCTCGCGCTCGCGCGGGTCGCGTTGCGCGAGGACCCGCTCGATTTCGGTGCGCGCGCGGAGGCGCAGCAACTCGGGCTTGCGGTCGAGTCCGCGCGTGAAGGACATCCGCACTATAATGCGCTCGAATGCGGGCTCGACTATGCGCATGCGGGCTTGTGGGAGGAGGCGGATGCACACTTTGCACGGGCGTCGGATGGGGAATTTCTCGCCTGCTATTTCCGCGCCGAAACCCTGCGCGCGCTTGGCGATGCGCGCGCGGCGGATGCGATGGACGCCCGGGCCGCGGCGCAGCCGCTGGATTTCGCGTTTCCCAATGCGCTCGAATGCGTGCCGTTGCTCGAACGCGCGCTCGCGCGGAATCCCACGGACGCGCTGGCCGCCTATGCGCTCGGCAATTTCTGGTATGCCCGCCGCCGCGCGGAGGAGGCCATCGCCCGCTGGGAACAGTGCACCCGCGCGCGTCCCGATTTTCCAACCGCGTGGCGCAATCTCGGCCTGGCTTATGCCAACAAGCGCAAGGATTGGTCGCGAGCCGCTGACGCGCTGGACCGGGCGTTCGCGGCCGATCCGTCCGACGCGCGCGTGTTGTTCGAGCTGGACCAGCTCGACAAGGAAACCGGCGTCGATCCCGCGCGTCGGCTCGCGCGTCTGGACACGCACCGCGCGCGGGTGCTGGAGCGCGACGACCTGTGCGTGGAATATCTCCACCTGCTGAATCTCGCGGGCCGTGCGGAGGAAGCGCTCGACCTGCTGACCACGCGCGTATTCCAGCCGTGGGAGGGCGGTGAGGGCAAAACCACCGCGCAATACCTCAGGAGCCAGTTCCTGCTCGAGGAACGGGATGAGGCCGGTGGAAATTTCGCCGCCGCGCTCGCGCGGCTGGAACAGGCAGGCGTGCTGCCCCCCAACCTTGGCGAGGGCCGGCTCGGCGGCGCGTCCGACCACGAACGGCACTATCGCCTGGGCCGCCTGTTGCGGCGCATGGGCCGTGATGCGGAGGCGGAGACGCACCTGGAGGCGGCGACGCGCGTACAGGGCGAACCGGCCAGCGCGATGTACTACAACGACCAGCCGCCGGAGAGCTTCTATTTCCAGGGCCTCGCGTGGCGCCTGCGCGGCGACGAGGCCCGCGCGCGGGCGGTGTTCGATAAACTCGTCGCGTATGCCGACGCCCATATCGACGACGAAATCCGCATGGACTATTTCGCCGTGTCGCTGCCGGATTTTCTCGTCTTCGACATCGACCTGACCGCGCGCAACCGGCGGCACTGCCTCTTTATGCGCGCGCTGGGGCATGCCGGGGCCGGTCGCATGGACGCCGCCCGCGCCGCCGTCCGCGAGCTGCTCGCCCAGACGCCCGACCACCCCGTGCGCCATCTGCTGCCTTGATGAACCCCGGGATTTCCCGTGTATACGCTTGCGTGTTAGCGGGGTACTAATATATCGTTACATTACAGATAAATTAATGTAGATTCGACGAATGGCCGCATGTGTGGGGAAGGAGCAGTGAAGCGATGAAAACAAGTAATCGAGGCATGGGTCTGCTGGTTGCGGCGTTGTTGGGCGTCGCGTCGCCGGGGTTCGCGGTGGACGTGATGAAGGCGAACAACACGAACGACCTGAACCTGGGCAGCAGTTGGGAGGGCGACGTGGCGCCGACCGCGGTGGACGTGGCGGTGTGGAGCAATACGGTTTCGGCGGCCAACACGACCATTCTGGGGGATGATTTGAGCTGGCAGGGCATCCGGCTCACGACGGGGACCGGGGCGGTGACCATCAATGCGGGCAACCGGTTGACGCTGGGCGCCGCGGGCATCGACATGTCGTCCTCCTCCCGGAACCTGATCCTGAATTGCGCGGTCACGATTGGCGCTTCGCACGCGTGGTCGCTGGCTGCCAGTCGACAGTTGACCCTTTCGGCGGCGATCAATGCTGAAGGCAGCGAGATCACGGCATCCGGCGGTTCCTTAATTTTGCTTCAGGCGGCGGTCACGAATCTGTCGCGCCTGACGGTGAGCGCAACGGAGTTCCGTATGTTTGCCAATACGAGCGGATCCATAATTTCGAACCTCGTCATTGATGGTGGCGCAAGCGTCTGGTCCGGGAACAACCAGGGGTTGAGCGGGTATACGGTGCTGGAAACGACCTATGTTTCAAACGGCCTGTTGCGCGTGCATTCGCGATCGACCGTGAATATGTCGAATATCGTCGTTTCCGCGAACGGTGTGGTTCGCATTCATTCCGAAAACACCAACAATCGCGATGCGGTTTTGAGGGTGGGCGGGGTGTTGACCAACGAGCAGGGGGCCGACGATGCCTATACGCCGGTGAGCATCCACAATCTGTCGGGGACCACCGACTCTGAGTCCCGCATGGAATTGAATGGGCACGTGTTCGTGAGTGCGCACGCCGCCAACGCGAATTCGGTGATCTGGTCGAATCCGGGCGCGGTTACCGGCACGGCCGGCGATGGGGAGATCCGGCTGGGGGCGGGCCAGCGGACTTTTGAAGTCACCGACGGCGGTGCGGAGATTGACCTGGTGATAGAGCCGCGTGTGACGGGGACGGGCG
>DAOLDD010000031.1:0-40940 GCA_035327585.1 Kiritimatiellia bacterium
TTTGCTCCTGCGGGGCAAGCCCGCAGGGGGCAAGCGAAAACCGGGGAATGTCCTTTATCTGGAGGGCTTGCGATGAAGCCGCCGCCGACCCTGGCGGAGCGCGAAGAGGAAAAGCGAAGCCGTTGTATATCGATCGATGATCGCTGGCGGATGATCCAATCCGCGATCAACTGGGCGGATGCCCAGAGCGCGGTACCGCGCAACAGTCGCTTCGCCTGCAAGGACAAGGAGCGACGTATTCTGCCGTCCCTCCCGGGTGCGCATTAGCGTTTGATGGGGACCGCGCCATGCGGCGGTATGGCGTTGCTTGGGGCGGGGGGATTTGGCTAGTCTCGTGACGCGACTCGATTTCACCGGAATAGGAGAACGTCCATGGCCGCCGATGCTGCACCGCAATCCCCCGCGCCGTTTCTCACGCTGCCCAAATTGCTCGCCCTGCTCGCATTGACGGTGGCCGCCACCGGCGCGGTGGTCTATTTCGCCGTGCGCGGCGGCGATTCCGCCAACGAACAGGTGGTCACGGTTCTCGACGCGCGCGCGGCCGCCGTGGTTCCGGTGAATACGGGCGAGGTGCAGGATGCGACGGCTCCCAACCAATTCGTGCCGGAACTCGGCCGGCGCTACCGAGTGCGCATCGACGGCGAATCGCGCGACGGAGCGTCGATGATCGCCCGCATCGGCCGCACGGTCACCTTTGTTAAGGACGTCAAGCCGGGTGACATCGTCGAAGTCGAAGTCACGCGCCTGCACCGCACCACGGCGGAGGCGGTTGTGCTCAGCCGGATCAGCTCCGGCCCGCCGCCCGTTGAACAGCGCGCTGCGCCGCGTTCCGTCCAGTCGGTAGCCGCGCCCTCCGGACTGATTTATACCGGTACCGTGGCCAGCGTCGGCAAACTCGGCGATGGGCTTATCAAACGCGGCAGCCAGCAAATCTATGTGCCCGGCGTCGAGAAGGGCGACCGCGTGGTCTACGAGGTGACGGAGCAGGGCGAGCGCTTCTGGACCGGGCGGTTGATCCAAAAGTTGGACGCCACGGCGGCGGAACCGGCCGCGAAATCCGCCCCGGATTCACTGCGCGCACCGCAGGTCCAGGTGGGCGGCGAATACGAGGTCGTCGTGAAGGAAAAGGAACGCAGCAAGCCCGACACCGACGGCGTGGCGCGCATCGACGGGCTCGCGGTATTGATTCCCGGTTGTCAGCCAGGCGACCGCGTAAAAATCCGCATCACGGAGCGGCTGCCCACGCTCGCGAAGGCCGAAATCATCGAACGCCTGCCCGCCGCGACCCCGTGACATCCCTGTAGACGCGACCGCGGGTCGCGTCGTATCGCCCACATGGCTCGCATCCTCTCCAACGAAACCTCGCTCTCGCGGCAGCAGAAGAAGCTGGGCCGCGAGACGCGGGTCTTGCGCAACCTGCTGTGGGCTGAGTCCGGGCTCGCGGTTCTCCTGCTTGCGGGCGGCGCCGTGTTGTGGCTGATGGGGAAGGGCACGTCCCTGTTCGTCGTTGGTGTGATCTTCGGGTTCCTCGCCTACGCGCACCACCTCAAGACGAAGCAAAACGCGCGCGACGAAAAGTACATGGCGGCCGGCCTGCGCGGCGAAAACGAAGTCGCCGAAATGCTCGCGCAGAACCTCGACAACACCTACTACCTCTACAACGATCTCATGATTCGCACGGGCTTCACCCGCGCGCAGATCGACCACCTCGTCGTCTGCCCCAAGGGCATCTTTGTGATCGAAACGAAGAACTGGCGGGGCCGCATCACGGGCGACGAGGAGGGCCGCTCGTGGCTGCAATACCGCGCGCCGGACCTGCCGCCGCGCCCGCTCTCCAATCCAATCCTCCAGAACCGGCGTCACGTCATGGTGCTCGAAAAATTCCTGCGCTCCGGCGGCGTGCCGGACCTGCCCCTCATCCCGATGCTGGTGTTCACCGGGCGCAACACGACGCTCGACATCAAAAACCAGAAAACCCTGTTGCTCTGGCCCCGTGAAACCGTGGACTACATCCTCCGCCATGAGCCGGGGAAAACCGCGACCGAGGCCGAGGTCGACGCGGTCATCCATCGCCTGCAGAGGTGCGTGTGACGCCGCACCCGCGCATCCTCGCCGTTGTGCAGGCGGCCAACGCAATCGGCTTCCTGGCCTATCTCGTCTGGCTTGCGACGAGCCATGAGCGCATCATGAATTCGCGCGAAGGCGTGCTTTTCCTGCTGCCCTGCGTCGCGTTCCTGTTTGTCTTCGCATGCCTGCGCGCCGCCCGGCATCGCGAGTTGGAGGCGGCGGCGGACGCGAAGGAGGACGCATGGAACGCGGCGCACAAGCCCTGATCAAGGCCCTGCTGGCCGCCCTGCTGTTCGGCGGGCTCGTGCTCGGGTTCCACCCCGACTACCGCGGCGCGCTGAAAGCGGCGTGGCGCGGAACAAACGGGGAATCGCCCGTCTGGCGCGCGAACGAAATATATTACCCCATGGTCGGCCTGCCGGCCGGAGCCCCTGATGCTGTCACAAAATAGAATCATCCTCTTCTGTTACTGCTTCATCGTCGGCCTCGTCGCCGCGATGGCGTGGCCCTCCGATCCCGCCGCCCTGTCGGTGCTGCGCGGGTTCACCGCAGTCGCGTTGCTCGCCGCGGGCGGGCTTTTGCTTTACGTGCAGCACCGCACGCGCGGCGGCGCGCCCGCGCCCACGTCCGCGCACTGGTTCGCCTGGTTGCTCATGGCCGGCGCGCTCTCGCTCGGCTACACCCGCTACATCACCGCGAACACCGTGCCCGACACCCGGGTCGGCGAAATCGCCCTCGCCGCCGACGGCGCCCGCTACACCGCGCGCGCCGCGTTGCCCGACACCTGCCGCCTGCGCGTGCGGAAAACGCAGGAACTCGAAGCCGATCTCCGCCTGCGCCTCGTCGGCGACCTGGACGCACGCGTCGTCGTGCGCGATGACAGCGGACGCGCGATCATCGACCGCAAAGGCCGCTGGCAATTCCAGCTCGCGCCGCGCAGCATCACGACGGACGTCGTCGTCGTTCGCGCGGAAGACCCCGTCGGCACGGATTACGTCATCGACCAGCCGCTCACCCGCATCACCGGCGTGCAGCTCGTTTCCGGCCCGGACCGCGGCGCCGTCGCGCTCTACCGCATCTCGAACCACATCAGCGCCTTCGTGCGCCCCGGCCGCGCGCAGTCGCCCGTCACGATCCTCGGGCACATCTCCGCCGACCCGCTCGTCTACGATTTTCGCACCGTCCTGCCCGTCACGCCCGAGTTCATCCAATACCCCGCGGGCGGCCCGTTCTACCGCGTCGAGGGCGGCGATATCCAGGTCACCGTCCGCCCCGACCTGCCGGGCTACGAACAATTCGCCGTGACCGAGGCCTACGGACACGATATCGAGTTTTCCGGCGAACTCACCGTCGCCCGCGCCGCCGCGAATCCCGGTGGGTTCAACGCGCGCCGGTTCATGCAGAATCACAACGTCTACGGGCTCGTCTCCATCTTCACACCACGCAGCGGGCCCGCGCCCATCCACGTCATCACCCCGGTGGACGGCCCGGTTCGCGAAGGGCATCCGCTCGTCGAATACTCGCTGCGCCTGCGCGACGACGTGTTGCGCGTCATCAAACAGACCATGCTCTACCCGCAGTCCGCCTTCGTCGGCGGCGTAACGCTCGGCCTGCGCTACGGCCTGCACGGCGTCGAGTGCATGTTCAGCGAGAAACACCATCACGTGTTGCGCGGGGAGGACGAGCCCACCGTCATCGGGCGCTATTGCGAAGACACCATCGCCGACGAGTTCAAGGAGGCCGGCGTCAACCACGTCCTCGCCGTCTCCGGCCTGCACGTCACGATTCTCTCCGTCATGTTCGTCGGCATCTTCTCGCTGCTGCGCCTGCCGCGCCAGGCCTACGTGCCGCTGATCATCCTGATCCTCATCATCTTCGCCATCATCACCGGCGCGCGTCCCTCCACGCTGCGCGCCGTCATCATGAACAGCCTGTTCATGCTCACGTGGGCTTATCTCGACCAAAGCCTGCGCTCGTCCGTCCTCATCGGCGTGCCCGTCGCCGCGTTCCTTATCCTGCTGCACAACCCGCTCGTCGTCGTCGACCCGTCGTTCACGCTTTCCTTCGGCGCAATTCTTTCGCTTGGCCTGCTCACCACGCCCTGCCTCGATTTGTTGCAGCGACTCAAGGGCAATCAATTTGTCTTCGTCCTCGTCGTCGGTCTCGGATTGACGTTCACCGCGATGAACCACTGGGCGCTCGCCGTCACGCCGCAATTCCTGCTGCCCGCCGCCGCGCTGGTGCTCGTGTTGTTCCACGTCGCCGGCGCGTTGCAGCGCAAGGGGGTGGGGGTGCCCGAGACCGTCAACTACTCCACCATTCCCGAGGGGGTTGGTGCGTTCCTCGCCGCCCAGTTCGCCATCCAGATCGGCATGATGATCCCGCTGTCCGCCGCGTACTTCGCGCGCTGGCCTTTCGCGGGCGCCTACGCGAACCTTATCGCGATTCCGCTCATTGGCATCGTCGTCCAACTCGGCGCCATCGGCGGTCTGCTCGGCCTGATCCCCGGCGCCGGCATCTACATCGCGCTGCTGCTCGGCGCGGCGAACTGGGTCTTCTCCTCCATCTTCCTTTGGATCGCGCACGCCAGCGCCGACCTCTTCCCGTACCCGTTCATCCGCCGCCCCGGCCTGCTCGCGCTCGGCGCGTACTACGCGGGCTGCGCCTGGTTCATCTGGCGGCAGCCCCTGCGCACGCGCGTCGAGGGCTGGCTGCGCAAGGCGGGCCTACAATCCCCGTGGGCCCCGCGTACGGCTGTAACGCTGGGCTTGCTCGCGATCGGCGGCGCAATCTTCACCGACATGCGGCCCGAACCCGCGCGCGAACTCCGCATGACCGTGCTCTCCGTCGGCTACGGCAGCGCCGTGCTCGTCGAATCGCCCGGCGGCAAACGTATCCTCATCGACGCCGGCTTCGTCGAACACGAGCGCGGGCGGCGCAACGAGGCCACGCGCACCGTCATCCCGTACCTCGCCTACCAGAAGATTCGCAAGCTCGACGCCGTCATCCTCACCTCGCCGCGCCCCGAACGCGCCGCCGGCATCAGCCATGTCCTCGCGCACACCTGGGTCGACCGCCTCTTCGTCCCGCCGACCCTCGCCGACCTGCGCGCCGGGGAGACCTACGACGACTTCGCCGCGCGCTTCACTCGCACCGCCGCGGAAATCGAACCCGCCACGCTTGCCGTCGCGTACGAGGAACTGATCGGCAACGCCAGTTGGCCGCGCCGCGGCGCGCTCGCCCCCGAACTTGCGCGGCGCAAAGGCGGCCTCATCAACCAATGGGCCGGCTGGCATGTACGCAAACAGACGATTTCCGCCGGACAGGCGCTCTTCGAGGAGCAGGGGCCCGGCGGCACGTTCCGCATCGAAGTATTGAACCCCGTCGACGGCGCGCGCGACGCCCGCGACTTCGACAACGGCGCGCTCGTGCTGCGCGTGGTGTATGGCGAATTCGCCGCGCTGCTCACCAGCGACCTGCAATACGACGCCGTCGGCCGGCTCGCGCAGCGGTACGATGCCGCGCAACTGCGCAGCCAGGTTCTGTTCCTGCCGCATCGCGGCGCGGCCCTTGGCCAGGCCTTCGGCGACTTCAAGCCCGTGCTGCGCGGCGCGCTCGGCAACGAACTCGGCGCGTTGCTGGAAAAAGCGAAACCCGAACGCGTAATCGCCGAATGGGGCACCCCGCGCCCCGTCGTCGGCATGCTCTCGCGCGACGCCACCATCGCGCACGAACTCGCGCGGCAGTACGTCATCGACCGCCTCGGCGAAGCCGCATGGCTCTCCACCGACCGCGACCTCGCGCTCACCTTCAGTTCCGACGGCCGCGGCTACTCGCTCGTCACCCAGGCTGAATTGAATCGCGCCGCCGGCGGCGAGGAAGACGCCGTCTCCGACCTCGCCATCGGCCTGTAACGCGCCCGCAAAAAGGTTTTACAGACGTTGTAAGTCCCCAAAAAAGCTTTTACAGACGTTGTAAATCGCGAGTCTCCCGTCGAGGATATCCCCAACAAGCTCCGCCATTATCGGTCACCGGACACCGCTTGCCGGTCACTTCTGATACGGCGGCGGACCGACTTCGACGTCGATGACTTCCGGTGGCCGGGGCTGCTGCGGCGGGACGCCGCGGAAGATGGAGAGCGGATCGATGAATCCGGCGAAGGGATTGAAGGCCGGCCGCTCCTGCATCTGCACCATCCGGTATTCCGCGGCCGCGGCCTGCCAGACGACGAACGCGATCACGACCAGGAACAGGTTGTTGAAGAGGCCGTAAATCGCGAAGAAGATCGCGAAATATTTTCCGAGTTTCACCGCGCGCCGTGTGGCCTCCAGCCGCCCGACCCGCTTCGCCTGCCACGCGCGGAACACGCGTCCGCCATCCATCGGGAAACAGGGCAGCATGTTGAAGATGGCCAATCCCAAATTTACCGCACCTATGACTTGGATGGTCGATGCTAGTGCAGGCATCCCCAACTCCCAAATACCGTAGGCGCCGAACCATAAAAGTACGGCCACGGCAATGCTTACGAGAGGCCCTGCTATCGCAATGCTTATTTCGTCATTTGATCGGCGGGGTGAACGACTCAAAAAGGCTACGCCGCCGACAGGTGTTAGAACAATAGAGTGAACGGGGAAGCCGCGCCCCCGAGCTACCAATGAATGCCCGAGTTCATGAACTGCAACGCTAATCAAAATGCCGATCACGGCCAGTGCGCCCCACCACGGAGAAGGGACGAGGTCTTTCTTCGCGAAGAAAGTCGCCATATACGGCAGGAAAATGAAGACGGTCCAATGCAGCTTCAGCGGAATGCCGTAGGGCCGCGCAATCTGGAATCCACCAAACATAAGGGTCGAATATCGCGCAAAACCCGGCGTTGCGCAAAGGATTATCCGGCGGCCGTTTCGCGGGATTCGCTTGGCAGGCGCGAGGCGTGCCGCTATAAAAAGCCCGCAGCGCGGGGGCAACCGCCGGTTGTAAAGATCAGGTTAAGCGCCCGCCTCACACGACGATGCATCTGACACCCAGGGAGCGGGAAAAACTGATGGTGGTGGTCGCGGCGGACCTCGCGCGGCGACGCCAGGCGCGCGGGCTCAAACTCAACCACCCGGAAGCCGTGGCCATCCTGACCTACGAAATCATGGAGGGCGCGCGCGACGGACGATCGGTCGCCGACTTGATGCGACACGGCACGACGATTCTGAAGAAGTCCGACGTAATGGACGGCGTCGCTGAGATGATCCACGAGGTGCAGGTCGAGGCGACGTTCCCGGACGGAACCAAACTGGTCACCGTGCACCAACCCATCCAATGAATCCCGGCGAGTACATCATTCCGGACGGCGAACTTGAAGCCAACGTGGGGCTCGAAACCAAGTCTCTCAAGGTGGCGAATACCGGCGACCGCCCCGTACAAGTCGGCAGCCATTTTCATTTTCACGAAGTCAACGAGGCGCTGCACTTCGATCGCGCCGTCGCGCGCGGGTTTCGCCTGGATATTCCCGCCGGAACCGCAGTGCGCTTCGAACCTGGCGACGAACGCAGTGTGAATCTCGTGGCTCTCGCCGGCACGCGCGAGGTGTACGGATTGAATGGCAGGATTAATGGAAAACTCTAGGAAACCACGGATGGACACTGATGAGCACGGATGGACCAAGCCTATCTGTGTCAATCCGTGTTCATACGCGGTTGATTCCCCATGAAGCTCACCCGCCGCCAATACGCTGAAATGTACGGGCCGACGAAGGGCGACCGCGTCCGGCTTGCCGACACGGAGTTGATCGTCGAAGTCGAGCGCGACCTGATCGCCGAACAAGGCGGCTACGGCAACGAGGTGAAATTCGGCGGCGGCAAAGTAATCCGTGACGGCATGGGCCAGTCGCCGACGGCGCTGGACGCGGAGTGCCTGGACCTTGTGATTACGAACGCGCTGATTCTCGACTCGATCCTCGGCGTCATCAAGGCGGATATCGGCATCGTCGCCGGCCGCATCGCGGGCATCGGCCACGCGGGCAATCCCGGCATCCAGTCGGGCATCGGCTCGCTGTATCCCGATCCGGTCACCGGTCGCAAGCACTGCATGGTGATCGGCGCGGGCACCGAGGTCATCGCCGGCGAGGGTTGCATCGTCACCGCGGGCGGCATTGATTCGCACATCCATTTCATCTGCCCGCAGCAAATCGACGAGGCGCTGGCGAGCGGCGTCACGACGATGCTCGGCGGCGGCACCGGCCCGGCCACCGGGACGAACGCGACGACGTGTACGCCCGGCGCGTGGAACCTGCACCGGATGCTGGAAGCCGCCGAAGAATACCCGATGAACCTTGGCTTCCTCGGCAAAGGCAACTGCTCCACGCCGGACCCGCTGCGTGAGCAGGTGCGCGCGGGTGCGATCGGCCTGAAACTGCACGAGGACTGGGGCACGACGCCGGAGGCGATCGATTGTTGCCTCGGCGTCGCCGAGGAACTGGACGTGCAGGTCGCGATCCACACCGACACGCTCAACGAGGCGGGTTTCGTCGAGTCGACGGTGCGCGCGTTCAAGGACCGAGCCATTCACACCTACCACTCGGAAGGCGCGGGCGGCGGACATGCGCCCGACATCATCCGCGTGTGCGGGCTGCCGAATGTGCTGCCGTCGTCGACGAACCCGACGCGCCCGTTCACGGTGAACACCATCGACGAGCACCTGGACATGCTGATGGTGTGCCACCATCTCGATTCGTCGATCCCGGAGGACGTCGCGTTTGCCGAATCGCGCATCCGTCCGCAGACGATCGCGGCGGAGGACATTCTGCACGACCTCGGCGCGATTTCGATGATGGCAAGCGACAGCCAGGCGATGGGCCGGGTGGGGGAGGTCATCATTCGCGCCTGGCAGACGGCGCACAAAATGAAAGTGCAGCGCGGCGTGCTCGCCGGGTCCGCGCACGCCGCCGCCGACAATTTCCGCGCGCTGCGCTATCTCGCGAAATACACGATCAACCCCGCGATCACGCACGGCATTGCGCACGAGGTCGGCTCGCTGGAGGTCGGCAAGCTGGCGGATCTCGTCGTGTGGAAACCGGCCTTTTTCGGTGTGAAGCCGGAGCTGGTGTTGAAGGGCGGCTTCATTGCGCTCGCGAACATGGGCGATCCGAACGCGTCGATCCCCACGCCGCAACCGATGTTCTACCGGCCGCAGTTTGGTTCGCATGGCCGCGCGAAATTTGCGACCAGCATGACGTTTGTCAGCCAGGCCGCATACGATGTCGGCGTGCCCGGCAGCCTTGGGCTTCAGAAGCGCATCGGCGTGGTCCGCAACACGCGGCGAATCACGAAATCGCACATGATCCTGAACGACGCGCAACCCGTGATCGAAGTCGACCCCGAGACCTACATCGTCAAAGCCGACGGCCAGGTCCTCACCTGCGAACCCGCCGCCGAACTGCCCATGGCCCGGCGCTATTTTCTGTTTTGAATCATGGAGTTGATTCGACATGCCATCGCGTGTCCCGCCCCGGCGGTGCGCATTGCCATCCCGGTGGACCGGCTGACGCTGGCGAAGACGCGGTGGCGCGGGGTGGCGGCGGATGGCGCGGAGTTCGGGTTCGATTTGCATCAGCCGTTGCAGCACGGGGATTGCGTGCATGTCGCGGGCGATCGCGCCTATTGCATTGAGCAGGCGCCGGAACCTGTATTGGAATTTCCACTTGGCGGGACGCCGCAGGACGCCGCGAAGCTCGGCTGGCTGTTGGGCAACCTGCACCAGGTGGTTCAGGTCGGCGGCGAATTCGTCCGCGTGGCCGACGATCCCGCGGTGCGGCAATTGGCGGACCAGCAGCACCTGCACGTGCACACGCGTCAGGCGGTGTTTACGCCGTTCCGATCCGGCGCGGGGCATCACCACCACTGAGATGATGTCTGCACTTCGAGCTGGCCCTCACCCCAACCCTCTCCCTCGGGGAGAGGGTGATGGATTTCTCCCTCTCCCGGCGGGAGAGGGCGGGGGTGAGGGGGCATGAATCCCACCGCGCTGCTCGCGCTGTTGCAGTTCAGCGACTCCGCCTATCCGACCGGCGCCTATGCGCACTCCTTCGGGCTGGAGGGCATTGTCGAATCGGGTTTGGTGCATGACGTCGAAAGCCTGGAGACGTTCCTGTGCGCGCACGGACTGCCCGCCCTCGCGCGCATGGAGCTGCCCTACGTCCGCCTCGCGCACGCGGCGGCGCAGGCGGGCGATGTGGAGCGGGTCTGTGCACTGGATGCGGAGTGCCACGCGCTGCGCGGCGCGCGCGAGTTGCGCGAGGCTGGCGCGCGCATCGGCGCACAGCGTGTCGCGCTGGCTGCGGAGTGCAGGCCCTCGCCGTGGACTCTGGCCCTGCAGGAGGCGCTGGCAGAGGGACGCTGGCGTGGACAGTTGCCGGTCGCGTTCGGCGCGCTGTGCGGCGGCTGCGGGACCGGGGCCGGCGAAGCTGTCGCCGCCTACACCTACCAGCAGCTCGCGGGCGCGATCGCAGCCGCGATGAAGCTGCTGCGTCTCGGCCAGCGCGCGGCGCAGGGCGTGCTCACGCGCCTGCTCGCGGCTTCCGAACCTTGGCAGCGGCAGGCGCTGGAATTGGCGGAGGACGAGATCGGCTGGTTCACGCCCGGCCTCGACATCGCCAGCGCGCGGCATGAAACGGCGTACACAAGGCTGTTCATCAGTTAGAAAAGTTTCAACGTCTGTAAAAGTGATTTTGGGGACTTGCAACGTCTGTAAATTACAGACTCTGTAAAACGAGTGGAGCGACGATGACGACAAAAAGATTTTCGCGGTCGGTGCGCGTCGGGGTGGGCGGACCGGTGGGGTCGGGCAAGACCATGCTCGTACTGCGGTTGTGCCAGAAGTTGCGGGACCGCTATTCACTGGCGGTGGTGACGAACGACATCTACACGCTGGAGGACGCGCAATTTCTCGTCCGGCACGAGGCGCTGGAGGCCGACCGGATCATCGGCGTGGAGACGGGCGGGTGTCCGCATACCGCGATCCGCGATGATACGACGATGAACGAGCAGGCGGTGCGCGAGCTTATCGCGCGGCATCCGGATGTGGAACTCGTGCTCGTGGAGAGTGGCGGCGACAACTTGTCGGCGACGTTTTCGCCGGAGTTGGTCGACGCGTTCATCTATGTAATCGACGTGGCGGAGGGCGACAAGATCCCGCGCAAGGGCGGGCCGGCGATCCGCGGGAGTGATTTGCTCATCATCAACAAGACCGACCTCGCGCCGCTGGTGGGCGCGGACCTGGGGGTGATGGAACGGGATTCGAAGGTGATGCGCGGCGCGCGTCCGTTCCTCTTCTGTGATTTGAAGACGGAAAAGGGGCTGGGGGATGTGATCGCCTGGTTGGAACGTGAAGTCCTCTTCCACAGTTGATGCGTCCGCGTTGAGCGGCGTGTTCCGTGTGCGCTGCGAAGCGACGGACGGACGGACATTGCTGCGTGAGCGCGAGGTGTCCGCGCCGTTTCACCTGAGCAAGCCGTATTGGACGGGCGACGTGCTGCTGGTGCAGTGCGTCAACGCGACGGCGGGCGTGTTCGCGGGCGACCGGATGTGGATGGAGATCGCCGTTGAACCGGGCGCGCGCGTGTTGTTCACGTCGCCCAGCGCGTCGCGCATCCACACGATGCCGAGCGGCGAGGCGCGGCTGGAGCAAACGTATCGCGTGGCCGCGGGCGGCTGGCTGGAGGTGATGCCGGAGCTGTTTATACCGCAGGCGGGCTGCCGCTACCGGCAGCGGACGCGGCTGGAGGTGGAGGCCGGCGGCGCGCTGTTTTTTGCGGAGACGCTGGCGCCGGGTCGCGTTGCGCGCGGCGAAGCCTTCGCCTTTGCCGAGGTGCGCTGGGCGATGGATCTCGTTTACGCGGGTCGGCTGGTGGCGCGCGAGCGGTATGCGTTGCGTGCGGACGACGAGAGCACGTGGGCGCTGCGGCATCCGTTTGCCGAGGGCTACTACGCGGGGTGCTATCTCGTGGGCGAAGCGGCGTCCGCCGCCGCAGCGCAGCAGGGGACGTGGAGTGCGTTGTCGGATGACACGCGTTGGGTCGGCGCAACCGCGCTGGACCCTGCGTGCTGGAGCATCAAGGTGCTGGCGACGGACAGCGAGACGCTGCGCCGGACGCTGAAGAAAATTCGCGCGGAACTGGCGACGGTTTTTCCCGGCCTCGGAGTTCACGACCGAAAATTGTAAGCGGAAAGGGGTCAGAAGCGGAAAGGGGTCAGTTCTTGTTATTTACTATTTTCGGAACCCGAGTGCGCGCATAGTAAATAACAAGAACTGACCCCTTTCTTCAGAACAGACCCCTTTCTTCCATTCGAGGACAAATTAGCCCGGAAATTGAATCACCGCAGAGACGCAGAGGCCGCCGAGAAGGGCAAGAGCGGGTCGACAATTTCCTCAGCGCTCTCCGCGTCTCTGCGGTGAAATATCCGGGTTAGATTAGCAGCAGCCGCCATATGTAGCCGCCGTAGAGGGCGAGGAAGACCGCGCCTTCCCAGCGAACGAGGCGAAGACCGGTATGCATCAGGGGAAGCAGCAGGAACGCCGTACCGAGCATGAAGCCGAAATCCATGGCGGTGACGCCGCTGCCGGACAGCGGGGTGATCAGGCCGGACACGCCGAGGATGCCGAGGATGTTGAAGACGTTTGAGCCGACGATGTTGCCGATGGCGATGTCGTCTTCCTTGCGGATCGCCGCGAGTACGGAGGTGGCAAGTTCCGGCAGGCTGGTGCCGGCGGCGACGATGGTGAGGCCGATGAGGGCTTCGCTGACGCCCCAAAGGCGCGCGAGGTCGACCGCGCCGTCGACGAACAGGCGCGCGCCGAGAACGAGCAGGGCCAGTCCGCCGATCACAAGGACGAGGTCCAACGCGGCGTGGCGGCTTCTGTGCGGGGTGCCTTCCGCAAATTCCGTTTCGACGGCTTTGCTGGTTTCCCGCCTCGCCATGATGACATTGGTGAGCGTGTAGGCGACCATCCCGGCGACGAGCAGGCCGGCCTCGATGCGTCCGAGACGCCCGTCGAGGAAGAGCAGCCAGCAGACCGCGGTGACGAGCAGCATCACGGGCATGTCGAATTTCAGGAGCTGCACGCGGATCTTCATCGGCCGCAGGAGCGCGGACAGGCCGAGGATTACGGCGATGTTGAAGATGTTCGAGCCCACGACGTTGCCAATCGCGATGTCGCCCTGGCCGGCGGCCACGGCCTTGGTGCTGACGACGAGTTCCGGCGCGCTGGTGCCGAACGCGACGACGGTGAGGCCGACAACCAGCGGGGTGATGCCGAGCCGCAACGCGAGACTGGAGGCACCACGGATCAGGCCCTCCGCGCCAAAGTACAACAGGATCAGTCCCGCGAACAATAAAGCCACGATAAGCGACATGCACGACCCCTTCCCGCGATGGATGGGCGGACAATAGCGAACGCTGTCGGCCGCGCAAGCGCAACGTGGCGGCGCTGGGATTTGCACTCGTGCGCCTTCACGTCCACGTACACGTCGTATGAACGTGCACGTGAACGGGAGACGTGGAATCAGCTCGCGGCGCCGAAGCTGTAGCGTACGGGCTGCGCTTTGGTTTGGGGGGAGACGCGGATGCGGCAGTCGACGATGCACGCGCCTTTGCCGGGTTCCAAAGCGAATACCGGATTCATGTCGAGTTCCTGGATTTCCGGGATTTCCTCGACCATGAAGGAGGTGCGCAGCAGGAGTTCCTGGAGCGCATCAACGTCCGCCGGCGCGTGGCCGCGATAGCCTTGCAGCAGCTTGTAGCCCTTGATGGACCGAACCATCTGGCTGGCGTCCTGCACGCTCAACGGGGTGATGCGGAAGTTGACGTCCTTCAGGATTTCCACGTACACGCCGCCGAGCCCGAACGCAATCAGCGGGCCGAACAGCGGGTCTTCCGTGACACCGACCATCACCTCGACGCCGCCGGAGACCATCGGTTGGATGAGTACGCCGTTCATGGCGTCGGGCTGCCCCGTTGCGTCCACGCGGGTCTTGATGGCCGAAAAGGCTTTGCGGACGGCATCCTCGTTTTTCAGGTTGAGCAGCACGCCGCCGACTTCGGTCTTGTGGACCAGTTTGACGGAGTCGAGTTTGACGGCGACCGGGAAGCCCACCTCGGTGGCGAGTTGGGCCGCTTCGTCCGCGCTCTTCGCGACGCCGCCGGGGGGCAGCGCGACCTTGAACGCTTTGAGCACTTCGCGCACTTCCTCGGTCAGCAGCCAGCCGCCATTTCGCTCGGAAATGACTTTCTGGCAGATGGCGCGGGCTTTGTGGACGTCCGCGTCGTCGAAGTCGGGGATGACCGCGGGCGGGCCGTTGCGCCATTCGGCGTAGCGCACGACTTTGCTCAGGACGCGGGCGGCGGATTCGGGGAAGAGGTAGCGGGGGAGCGTTTCGTCGCCGACCTTCATCGGGACGTTCGCGTGGTCCTCGGTCATCATGACCGCGACCACCGGTTTTTCCTTCGCGCCCGCGGCGCGGCCCGCGGCGACGCCCTCGGCGACGGCTTCCATGATCGCCTTGTTGTCGGCGGTGCCGACGGGGATGTAGATGACGATGACGGAGTCGACGCTCTCGTCCTGCATGACGAGTTCCACCGTCCGGCGGAAATGCTCGGGCGGGGCGGAGGCGATCATGTCGACCGGGTTGTTGAACGCCGCGGCGGCGGGCAGGAACGATTTCAGTTCCGCGCGCACTTTTTCAGAGATGATCGGCACTTCCAGGCCAGCGGCCTCGCAGGCGTCGGTGCAGAGGATGCCGGGACCGCCCGCGTTGGTCACGATGCCGACGCGTTTGCCGCGCGGCAGCGGCTGGTGGGCGAGGGTGGCGGCGAGGTCGAACATTTCCTCCAGCGTCTCCGCGCGGATCACGCCGGTTTGTTCGAAGAGCGCCTCGGTGGCCACGTCACTCGCGGCGAGTGCGGCGGTATGCGAGCCGGCGGCGCGCGAGCCCGCGCTGGTGCGGCCGCTCTTCACGCAGACGATCGGCTTGGTGTGGCTGACGCGGCGCGCGATGCGGGCGAAGCGGCGCGGGTTCCCGAACGATTCGAGATAGAGCAGGATGACGTTCGTCTGCGGATCTTCCTCCCAATACTGCAGGAGGTCGTTGCCGGTCACGTCCGCCTTGTTGCCGACGCTGACGAAGCAGGAGAGGCCGAGGTTCAGCTTGGTCGCGAGTTCGAGGATCGCGATGCCGAGCGCGCCGCTCTGCGAAGACATCGCGATGCTGCCGTGGTTCGGGTAGGTGGGGGAGAACGAGGCGCCGAGGCGGACCTCGGGATCGGTGTTGATCAAGCCGAGGCAGTTCGGGCCGACCATGCGCATGCCGTAGCCGCGCACTTTCTCGACCAGTTCGGCCTGCAGCTTCTTGCCGTCCTCATCCGTTTCCGCGAAGCCGGCGGAGATCACGACGACGGCCTTCACGCCGCGCGCGGCGCAGTCGTCGATGACGCCCAGCACGAATTTCTTCGGCACGACGATGATCGCGAGGTCCACGGGCTCCGGCAGGTCGCGCACCGACTTGTAAGCGCGGATGGAGCAGATGACGGAGGCTTTCGGATTCACCGGATAGACGGGTCCGTTGAACTGCTGCCCGGTGAGCTGCTGCATGATCCGGTAGCCGATGCTGCCCGGCTCGCGGGACGCGCCGACGACGGCGACGGCGTTGGGCTTGAAGAAGGGGCGTATCGAGGCGTTCGTAAAAATGCGGTCGCGGATTTCGGAACGCGCGACGCTTTCCTCGCGCGGCGTGACGGAAATGTCCACCTGGATGAGCCCGTCCTTGAGCTGCTCCTTCATCTCGAAGCCGGAATTGCGGAACACTTCCAGCATGGCCTGGTTGTTCGGGCTGGTGATGGCGAGGAAGTGGACGAACCCGCTGGTGACGGCGATCACCGAGAGGCGCTCCAGCAGCAGCGCGCCGATGCCTTTCCCCTGGAAGGCGTCGTCCACCGCGACGGCGAACTCGGCGGTCTGGCTGTCGTGCGCGATGTAGGAACCCGTGGCGATGATGCGGGCGGCCCCGTCGCTCACGCGGCTGACGATCATCGTGATTTGTTTGCGCGGGTTGGTCGAGTCGCAGAGCGACGAGATCATGTCCATGCCCGGCTTGCTCTCGGAAAAGAAGCGGCTGCGCCGCGATTCGGGGGAAAGCTGCTTGAAGAAGGCGGCCACGCCGTCGGCATCGCCGGGCTGGCTGATGCGGATGGTGGCGGTCGACCCATCGCGAAGGATGATGCGACCCTGGGTGGCGGAGTCCTGGTAGAGGGCGGGGAGGAACAGCGGTTTGAATGTTTTCATAATAGTTTCTACGGAAACGACGGGTATTCGTCTGATGCCGTCATTGGCTTTTTTGGGGACGCAAGGCAATCGGAATCGACGCCGAATGGAAAAATCAGTGTTTCCCCGATGGCGTCCGAAAATGTGCCATCCCCGGTTTTTGTCGTTGTTCGCCCGCATCGCGGTGGGTTAGGGTTTTGTAAAAATAAGATGAAGACCCTTCCTTCAGAGCGGGGCGCACGCGCGGGTATCTGGTTCGTCTGTGTGCTGCTGGGCTTCGGTGCGGGCGCGGGCGGCTATGTTTTTGTGTATGCACGCGGAGCGTCCTATCTCTCCAACGACCCGGCGGCCTGCATCAACTGCCACATCATGAATGAGCATTACGACGGCTGGCTCAAATCGAGCCACCACGCGGTGGCGACCTGCAACGACTGCCACACGCCGCATACGTTCTTCGGCAAATATTGGACGAAGGCGGAAAACGGTTACCACCATTCGAAGGCGTTCACGCTGCAGAATTTCCACGAGCCCATCCGCATCCGCGAGAAAAACGCCCGCGTGTTGCAGGCGAATTGCGTGCACTGCCACGAGACGATGGTGTCCGAACTGGTTGAGCACAAACCGGACGGCCTCAACCCGCCCGATTGCGTGCGGTGCCACGCGGATGTGGGGCATGGGCCGCGGCGGTGAAGAGAACCACGGATGAACGCTGATGGACGCGGATAAGGAGACCGAACATGCAAAACGATCAGGATAATAAATCGGGCGGCGTGGTGGGCTACGTGCTGTTCGGCATCCTCGTGGCGGGCGTCACCGCGGGAATTTTCGCGCTGATGGCGAACATCGCGGAGCGCAAGGTCGAGGCGCGGCACCGCTATGTGCGCGTCGTCGAGGTCACGGAGGACACGACGGACCCGGCGGTGTGGGGGCGCAACTGGCCGAAGCAGTACGATTCCTATCTGAAGACCGCGCTGCCGACGCGGACGCGGTTCGGTGGACACGGCGGAAGTGAGGCGTTGCCGGAGCAGAAGATCGAGCGTGATCCCTGGCTGAAGCGGATGTTTCTCGGCTACGCGTTCTCCATCGACTACCGCGACCGCCGCGGCCACGCCTACATGCTGCAGGACCAGGAGGAGACGGAGCGGCTGACGCGTCCGCAGTCGGGTTCCTGCCTGCATTGCCACGCATCCGTCATGCCGGTCTACCGCGCGCTGGGCGAGGGCGATGCGATGAAAGGGTTCGTTGAGTCGCACAAATATCCCTACAAGGAATTGAACGCAAAATTGCATGAGATGGGGCATGCGCACCCGGTGTCCTGCGTCGACTGCCACGATCCCGACTCGATGGCGCTCCGCGTGACGCGCCCCGGTTTTATCATCGGCATCCAGGCCTTTGCCGCGTCCGACGCGGGCGCCGCGCCGTTCCCGTCCATTGAGCTCTGGCGGAAGGGCGACAAGACGGTGCCGTACGATCCGAACAAGGACTCGACCCGCCAGGAAATGCGGTCCTTCGTCTGCGGCCAGTGCCACGTCGAGTACTACTGCGCGACAAAGATGCCGCTGGAATTTCCGTGGAGCAAGGGCTTGAAGGTGGAGCAGCAGGAGGCGCATTGGAACGCGGTCACCTTCAGCGATGGCGCGCGCTTCCACGACTACGTGCATGCGGAAAGCGGCGCGGAGATCCTGAAGGCGCAGCATCCCGAGTTCGAGTTGTGGAGCCAGGGCGTCCACGCGCGCGCGGGTGTCTCCTGCGCCGACTGCCACATGCCCTACATCCGCGAAGGCGCGACGAAGGTGTCCGATCACTGGGTGCGCAGCCCGTTGCTCAACGTGAATCGCGCCTGCCAGACCTGCCACAACGTGCCCGAACAGGAGCTGCTCGACCGCGTTGCGGTGATCCAGGATCGCAACCACGATTTGCTGCAGCGCGCCGGTGCGGCGCTGATGGGGTTGCTCGACGCGGTCAAGGTCGCGAAAGAATCGGGCGCCACGCTGGAGCAGCTCAAGCCCGCGCTGGAATTGCAGCGCAAGGCCCAATGGAGGCTCGACTTCATCGCCGCGGAAAACTCCATGGGCTTCCACGCCCCGCAGGAAGCCGCCCGCATCCTCGGCGAGGCCATCGACTACGCCCGCCAGGGCGAAATCGCAGCCCGCGCGCGTCGAGATTGATCCGCGCCTGCCGGTGCGGCAGGATCAGGAAAGCCCACGGATGAGCCCGGACATTTTAGACGGGATGAACGGGATTTACGGGATGGGGGATATTCCCGTCCCCGTGCACGTCCACGAAACCCCTCAAACCGTGTACGTGCACGCGCACGTGAACGTGAACGGAAAGCGGATTGTCATCCAGTCCATCCCGTTAATCCCGTCCCTCCTCCGTCCATGAAATTCCGCCTCCCTCCGTGGGCCGATTTGACGGAGCCCACGGATGGGCAGCGCGGGATTGATCCGGCGCAGGCGGGTGCGCATACTGCCCTCCATATGATCCTTGTCTCCAAAGCCGGCGCATGGGCCGCGAGTCGTGCGCAGGGCCTCGCCCGGCTGCTCGCCGTGGCGTGGACGGTCGTTGCCGCCGGTGTGCAGCCGCGCTACTGGCCGCCCGCGGTGCGCAACGTACTGGCGCGCCAGATCCTGTTCACCGGCTACGAGGCGACGCGCTTTATTTCGATGATCGCGCTGCTCGTGGGCGTGGCGGTGGTGGTGCAGGCGCAGGTGGCGCTGGCGAAGGTCGGGCAGACCGGTCTGCTGGGACCGATCCTCGTCATGGTCATCATCCGCGAAATCGGGCCGTTGCTCACGAACTTCGTCGTGATCGGGCGCAGCGGCACCGCGATGACGACGGAACTCGCCAACATGAAGGTAAATGGCGAGGTGGACCTGCTGGACGCGCAGGGGCTGGACCCCTTTCTCTATCTCGTGCTGCCCCGCGCGCTGGGCGCGGCGATCTCCATCTTCTGCCTGACGGTGATCTTCATCGCCGTGTCGTTCATCAGCGGCTTCCTCATGGGCCTGTTGGTGGGCGCGAACACGGGAAATCCGGAGATGTTCATCCGCAGCGTGTTCGGCGCGCTGTCGCCGGCGGACGTGCTGAACCTGCTCGTGAAGTCGTTCGTGCCGGGCCTCCTGATGGGTACGATCTGCTGCCTGGAGGGCCTGAGCGTCGGCGGCGCGGTGACCGAGGTGCCGCAGGCGGCGACGCGCGCGGTGGTGCGGTCGACCGCCGCGCTGTTCATCACATCGGCGCTGGTCTCGCTGGTGACGTACCTATGAGCCTCATCCTCGACATGCGCGAAGTGGTGGTGGACGCGCGGCCGCCGTACGACGGGGGGCTCAATCGCGTCTCGCTGTCGCTCTCGCCGGGCGAGTTGTTTCTCGTCCGCGTGCCGGATGGCGCGCCCATCACGCCGCTGGCCGACGCGGCGTGCGGCATGCTGGTCCCGGAGGCGGGCGCGGTGCTGTTCGACGGCCGCGAATGGGCGTCGTGCAGCGCGGACGAAGCCGCCGCGGCGCGTGGCCGGATCGGGCGCGTGTTTGAACGCGCGGGTTGGTTGAGCAATCTGGACGTGGACGAAAACATCACGCTCGCGCAGCGCTACCACCTGCGCCGTACGCCGGAAGAGACGCTGGAGGAGGCGCGCGCGCTGGCCCGTGAACTGGGGATGAGTGGGATACCGGCGGGTCGCCCCGCATTCGTCGAGCGTGAACTCCTGCTGCGCGCCCAATGGATCCGCGCGCTGATGGGCAAGCCGGCGCTGGTGTTGTTGGAGCGGCCCGGGCGCGATATGTCGGCGAACGAGGTGGCGCCCCTGGTCTCGGCGGTGAACAAACGGCGTGAACACGACGGCACGGCGGTGTTGTGGTTGACCGATGCCCACGAGCGGGTGGCCGATTCCGCGTTGCGGGCGACGCAAAAATGTGCGATGGAGGAGGGCGTACTGCGCCCGTTGGACACCCCATGAGCAAACCCTTCAAGTTCCGCTATGTGAATGAAATCGTCGGGACCTTCGTCCTGCTCGTGGTGGCCGCGCTGATCGCGGGCATCATCCTCGCGGGCCGCGCCCAGGACTGGTTCGAGCCGGTGACGGAAATCCGGCTCGAATTCCCGGAGGAAGGCTCGCTCGGCCTCCAGCGCGGCGCGGAGGTGCAGATTCTCGGCGCGACGGTCGGCCGCGTGGGCCGCATTAAGGTGAAGGACGACGGCTCGATGCACACGACGCTCTCGATCAAGGGCGAGTTCATCCGGTTCGTCCGCGTCGACTCGCGCGCGCTCGTGAAGAAGAAGCTGGCGGTGGCCGGCGACTCGTTCGTCGAAATCACCCAGGGTCGCGGCGCGGAACTGGGCGAGGACCCCGTGATGCTCGCGGTCAAGGACACGGAGATCACCGAAATCGCGCAGAATATTCTCAAGCAGATCCAGGACGCCGTGCTTCCGCTGCTGGAGGAACATACGACACTGGCGCGGAAGCTGAACAGCGACGACGGGCCGCTGATGAAGCTGATGGCGAATCTGGAGGAAATCTCGCGCGGGCTCGCGGAGGGCGAGGGCAGCGCCGGCCAGTTGTTGCGCGATCCGGCGGCCGCGCAGGAGATTGAGCGAATCCTCGCGCAGGTCCGCGAAATTTTGGCGGACGTAAAAGAGGTATCCGCGCGCCTGCCGCCGGTGGCGGAGACGGTGGGCCGCGAAATCGACGCGTTGCCCGGCACGGTCGTGCAGTCGCAGGAGACGCTGCGCGAGGCGGAGCGCCTGATCCAAGGCATCCAACGCCACTGGCTGATTCGCAAGAACGTGCCTGGCGTTGAGTTGCCCGACATGATCCCGTCGATCCAGGCAGGTGGGCCATGAAGGGGAGGATTGCCAATTGCCAATTGCCAATTGCCAATTGGAAGTTGGCCATGACGGTGCTCGCGCTGTGCGGGTCCGCGGGGTGCGCGGGGCCGCGGGTGGCCACATCGTCGCCGGATGCGATGTTGGCGCAGTACATCTCGTCGGCGCAGAGCGCGTTCGCGCTGGGGAGCTTTGACCGCGCGGGGCGGTTTTACGAATTGGCGTTGCAGCGGGCGCGCGCGATGGACGACGCGGTGGAGGTCGGCAAACAGGCCTACAACCTTGCCGCGTCGCTCGTGCTTCAGGAGCGGCCCGCGGATGCGCTGCCCTATCTCGCGGAAGCCGAGGCGGCGTTCGCCCGGTTGCGCCGCGACCGGGGCCCGGTTCACCTGCTGCGCGCGCGTGCGCTGCGCGCGTCGAGCCAGGCCGCTGCCGCGAAGCTGGAGATTCAGCGCGTGGTGGAGTTGAACACACCGAACGAAGTCCAGTGCCAGGGCTGGCTGTTGTATGGCCAGATCGCGGTGGACGAATCGGACGCCAAGGAGGCGGCGAAAGCGCTGGCGCGCGCGCGTTCGCTGCTCACCGACGACCCGGCGTTGCGCGCGGGGGTCGCCGCGCTCGCGGGACGCATCGCGCTCTTGAAGGGCGAAGGCGGCGACGCCGGGCTCGAGTTCGACAAGGAGGCGGAATTTATGCGGCGCGCGGGCCGGTTCCGCGACATGGCGGCCGCGCTGGAACGCGCGGGCGAAGCCTGTGCGCGCGCCGGGGATGTGGAAGCCGCCGGGTTCCGCTACTATCGCGCCGCGCGAAGCTGGCACGGCCAGGGCGATCCAGTGCGTGCGTTGAAAGCCGTCGAACAGGCGCTGGCGCTGCCCGGCGCGGAGCAGGATGCCGCGTGGGCGCCGGAGCTGGCGGCGTTGTTCGCGGAGATCAAGCGGACCCCGCTGGCGGGCGGGCCGGCGGAACAGATTGAATAAAGTTGAACCGTGATCCGTCCTATGGGTCTGATCGGACGGATCTTCTGGCGAACGTTGAGGGAGGAGAACAAATCATGAAAAAATTGATGCTGGCTCTTGCGGTGCTGGGCGCGCTGGCGCTCCCGGCGCTGGCACAGGAAACCATGTACATCGGCGTGCAAACCGCGCCGATCCGGGCGAATCCGACGCCGTTTGCGCCCGTGGTCGCGACGCTGGCGCACGGCGACGCCGTGACCGTGGTTGCGCGGCAGACCGGCTGGCTGCAGGTGCAGTCCGCCGCCGGCGCGAAGGGCTGGGCGAACCAGAGTCTCTTCCAGAAGGACCGCGTCGTGTTGACCGCAGGCGCGAGCGATGCGAATACCGGCGCGAGTGCGCGCGAACAGGGCGCCGCCGCCAAGGGCTTCTCGCCGCAGGTCGAACAGCAATACGTGAACCAGAACCCCGACCTGACCAAAGCCTACGCGGTGATCGACCGGATGGAGGCCGCGCGCGCGAGCGAGGCGGATGTCATGAAATTCCTGCGCGAGGGAGGCCTGCTCTAATGAAGAACCGCATGCTCAAACAACTTGGCGTCGCGGTGGTCTCCGCGGGAATGGTGTTCGCCGCCGGATGCGCTTCCGTGATGAAAGCGGGTTCAACGGTGGGCGTTGCCGCTGGCGTGATTACGCCTCAACAGGGTGAATCGCTGACCAGCGCGTTTAAGGGCTTCACGCCGGAGAACGAACACTATCTCGGCCGCGCGGTCGGCGCGACGATCCTCCAGAAATTCTCCGTCTACGAAAACGAGGCGGCGAACCACTACGTTCGCCTGGTCGGCCAGGCCTGCGCGCAGGCGTCGGACATGCCGGTGACGTTTGGCGGCTACACGTTCCAGATCCTCGACTCCGACGAGGTGAACGCGTTCGCCGCGCCGGGCGGCTTCATCTTCGTGACGCGCGGCATGCTGCGGCTGTGCCGGAACGAAGACGACCTCGCCGCCGTGCTCGCGCACGAAGTCGCGCACGTCCAGTTGAAACACGGCGTCAACGCCATCAGCCGGGGCCGTACGCTGGAAGCCGGACGCATCCTCGTCTCCGTCGGTCTCAACCAGTTCGGCAGCGCGAACGTGGTCAACAGCCTGGAGCAGTTGAACAAACTGACCGAGGTGTTCGGCGGCAGCGTCGGCGACATCGTCACCTCGCTGATGCTGAAGGGCTATTCGCGCGAGCAGGAATACGAGGCTGACAAGGTCGCCATCACCATCATGGAGCGGCTCGGCTACGACCCCGCCGCGCTGACCCGCGTGCTCGACCGCATGGGCGAGAAGGTTCACAAGGGCGGTCCCGGCTTTGGCAGTACCCACCCGCCGCCCGCGGATCGCGTGAAGGCCGCCGGCAAGCGCATCACCGCGAAGCAGGCCGCCGAGAGCGCCGTCCGCGCGAAGCGCTTCGCGAAGGCGATGCAGGGGGTCTGATGTGTATAGACCTGGCACCGCGAACGCCCCCTGCGGGCTTGTCCCGCGGGAGCGAAAGTTCCGCTGGCCAGGATACGCGGCTGGCGCGGTAAATTCCTTCACCCGCGGGGATCGAAGAAAACGACTTCCCGCCAACCAGTGATGCGACATGCTAATTAGACGCGCTCTCAACGGACTGCTGATCGGCCTCGTCGCGGCCCTTCTCTCCTGCGGACTCTGGCTCGCGGGCTGGCTCGATACGTGGGAACATTCCTCGTGGGGCGTGCGTGTTCGCGCCTTCGCGAAACCGCTGCCGTCGACGGATGAGATCAAGCTCATCCTCATCGACCAGGCGAGTCTCGACTGGGCCGCGAAGGAAAACGGCCTCCAATGGCCCTGGATGCGCCAGGCCTACGCGCCGATCATCGATTTCTGCCGGCGCGGCGGCGCGAAGGTCATCCTCTTCGACATGCTCTACACCGAGCCGTCCATGTACGGCGTGGATGACGACGACCTGTTCGGCGCGAGCATCGGCGCGCAACGGGATTTTGTCGGCGCCTTCTTCTCCGGCGAGACCACCGTGCAGACGCTCCAGTGGCCCGCATCCATCCCGCGTCGCACGTGGGATGTCGCGGGGCTCGACGCATGGCTGACCCCCGCGCGCCGCAAGGCGCTGGAGGATTCCGCCGCCGCATTCCCCGTGCCGCAAGTCGCCACCGCGGCCGCCGCACTGGCGACCATTCGTTTGGAACCCGACGACGACGGCGTGTTCCGGCGCATTGCGCCATTCCGCCTGTTCGACGGCGGCGTGGTCCCGACGCTCGGTCTGATGGCCTTCCTGCTCGGCAAGGAGGAAGCGCCGACCCTCGCGGTGCGCGAACGTGCGCTGACGATTGGCGGCGTCGATGTGCCGATCGACGGCAAAGGCCACATCATCCTGCGCTATCGCGGCGAAACCGGCACGCACCAAGCCTTCGCCGCCGCCGCCGTGATCCAGTCGGAACTACGCCTGCAAGCCGGCGAAACACCGACCATCGACCCAGAGGTCTTCCGCGGGAAATACGTGTTTCTCGGCGCGAGCGCGCCGGGCCTCAAGGATTTGAAGCCCGCGCCGGTCGGCGGCGATTATCCCGGGGTCGAAATTCACGCGACGTTGCTCGACAACCTGCTCGCACGCGACGCGATCCGCGACACGCCGCGCGCCGCCGTCCTCGCGCTGGTATTTGGGTTGAGCCTCGCCGCCGCGCTCGCCATCACCCTCGTCAGCGGTTCATGGAAAAATGTCGGACTGTTCGTGATTTTCCTGCCGATCCCGTTTGTCGTCGGCGCATGGGCCTACCAGGCCGGGCAGTGGTGGCCGGTGCTGGTCACGGTGATGGGCACCGGGTTGTCGCTCGTCGGCGGCGTGCTGGTGAACTACGCGACGGAGGGCCGCCAGAAGCGCTTCATCAAATCCGCGTTCAAACAGTATCTCGGCGAGACCGTGATCGACCAGATGATCGCCGACCCGTCCAAGCTGTCGCTCGGCGGCGAACGCAAGGAACTCACGATGTTCTTCTCCGACTTGGAGAAGTTTTCGTCCTTCTCCGAGAAGTTGGAGCCGCCGCAGCTCATCGAACTGCTCAATCTCTATCTCACCGACATGGGCCGCGTGCTGATGGAAGAGGGCGGCTACATCGACAAATACATCGGCGACGCCATCGTCGCCTTCTGGAACGCGCCGCTGCCGCAATCCGACCACGCCGTACGCGCGATCCGCGCCGCGCTGCGCTGCCAGCAGATCTTGCGCGAGCACCAGGCGGAGCTGTCCGCCAAGGCCGCCGGCATGCCGGTCCGCATGCGCATCGGGTTGAACACCGGTGACGTCGTCATCGGCAACATGGGCTCGCAGGAGCGCTTCAACTACACGATGCTCGGCGACGCCGCGAACCTCGCGTCGCGCCTCGAAGGCGCGAACAAAGCGTTCGGAACCTTCATCCTCGTCTCGGAAAGCACGTGGGCCGCCGCGGGCGATGCCGTGTTTGGCCGCGAGCTCGGCGCGCTGCAGGTTGTCGGACGCAAGAAGCCGGTACGCGTGTATGAGCCGCTCGCGCTGCGCCGCGAGGAACTGCCCGCGTGGCTGCCGGATTACGAGGCGGGCCTGCACGCCGTCGCCGAAAAACGCTGGGCCGACGCGCTGGCCCTGTTCGAGAAGCTGCCCGACGATCCGCCCGCGCAAGCCTACGTGCGCAAGCTGCGCGCGCTGAACGGCGCCGACTGGGATGGGGTATGGAGTTTGACGGAAAAGTAGGTGTCGGGTGTCACGTGTCGGGGAGAAACGGAAAGTTTCAACGTCTGTAAAAACTTTTTTTTCGAGTTACAACGTCTGTAAATTAATTACCGGTCACTGAACACCGGTCACCGGACACCAGAATCTTATGAAACTCATCCTTGGCGGCGTGCGTGGTTCGTATCCGGTGGCGCATCCGGACTTCATGAAGTACGGGGGCGAGACGACGTCCCTGTTGATTGAGGGGAAGGGCGGCGAGCGGCTGCTCATCGACGCGGGCACGGGCGTGCGCGAACTGGGCGCGCGGCTGGCGGGCGACGGCGGCATGAAGCGCGTGCTGTTGTTGATGACGCACTATCACCTCGATCACGTCGTGGGGCTGCCGTCGCTCGGCGTGATTTATGATCCCGCGTGGAGCGTGCGGATCGCGGCGCCCGCGCACGACGAGTATGTGGTGGAGACGACGATGAGCCGGATCATGGACAAGCCGTTCTGGCCGCTGCAGGTGACGGATCTCGGGGCGCGGATTCAGTTCGACGCGCTGGCGGGCGAGGTTTCGCACGAGCCGCTGCGCTGGGGTGCGCTGGAGGTGCGCTGGTGCCCGGTGCATCATCCGGGCGGGTGCACGGCGTACCGGATTGACGAGCCGTCAACCGGCGCGTCGGTGGTGATCGCGTCCGATGTCGAGTGGGCGGCGTCGTCGGACGGCGAAAAGGCGTTGCTGCGCGCGTTGTGCACGCAGCCTACGCCGGCGAAGTTGTTGTTGATGGACGCGCAGTATGTGGCGGAGGAATACGAGCAGTTCCGCGGCTGGGGGCACTCCACGTGGCCGGAGGTGCTGGCGCTGGCGCGCGAGGCGGGAATCGAGCAGGTCCGGCTGATTCACCACGACCCACGAAAAAACGACGAGGCGCTCGACGCCATCAACGCCGCCGTCACCACCGCCAGTCCCACCGCCACCCTCGCCCGCGCGCGAGAGGAGCTGGTCATCGCGGGGTGATAACCGTCTCGTTATGGAGGCAAATAGTTGGGACGAATGGGACACTGTTGTAGCTCCGGCGCTCTGTCGCCGGAGGTCGAAGAGTGATTCTCAAAAATTTTGTCCTGAAAGCCAGCGGGCGGCAAGGGCCTGCCGCCCTCCAGGAACAGGGCATTTGTATTGGAGGGCGCCGCGCCGTCGGCGCCGGGGGTTGACGACCAAGACAAAAATTACGAGAACTGCACCAACGCGCCGAGGCCGCGCGGTTAGCGGCGCATGTCGTGCAAATCGCGAACGGCCGATTTCCGCGAAGATGAATCAGCGTTGATCCGCCTCGCGTGATCGAACAGCCTTCGCCAAGCCTGCTCCCCCGCCGCTTGCGTTTTGCGTATTCGTATTCCGGCCTTTTTCATGCGCGCTTTCACCGACCGGCAAGACTACAAATGTGAGCACATTTGTCGAGGGACATGAATGTCGGGCATTGCGCGGAGCGTGCGGACCGCCCAAATCGCTACCGCGGGGCGGGCTGGAGGGCGAAGTAGATGTTGTGGATGGCTTCGCCGACGCGGTTGAGTTTGGCCTGGAACTGGTCGAGGTATTCGTGCAGGCCGGTTAGCAGGATTTCCTTGGTGCTGGCGTAGGCGAGTTCCGACCGAAGCTGGCCGACGCGCTGCTCGGCGGCGTTGCTGAAGGTGCCCATCGGCGCGCCGGAGATGGCGTGCAAATATTCCTCGGTGCGGGTGATGCAGTGCAGGATGGCGCGGGGGAAATTGCGGTCGAGGACGAGGAACTCCACGACTTTTTCAGGCGCGATCGGCCCGTACTTCTGGCGGTACATCTGGAACGCGCTGGCGGAGCGGAGCAGCGAGGCCCACTGGTTCTCGTCCATCGGCGTGCCGACGTCCTGGACCGAGGGCAGCAGGTGGAAATATTTCACGTCGAGCGAGCGCGAGGTCTTGTCGGCGCGCTCGATGAGCTGGCCGAGTCGGCCGAAGTACCACGGTTCCTCGCGGCTCATGGTGTTGTCGAGGCAGCCGGCGAGCAGCGTGCCGTACTGGCGGATCGTCGCGAGGAATTCCTGCGTGCTGAACAGCGCGTCGGCCCCGGAGGCGACGGCCTGGTTCACCTCAAGATAGAAGCGGTTGAGGGCTTCCCACATTTCCATCGAAATGACCTCGCGCACCGACCGTGCATTTTCGCGGGCGGCGCGCAGGCAGGAGATGATGGAGTTCGGATAGTCGCGGTCGCACGTGAGGAATGTGAGGACGGAGTGGCGCGTGGCGGCGCCGTATTTCTTGCGGAACCACGCGTCGTCCGCGGTGATGTTGACGAGCGGCTCCCACTGCTCCTCCTGACCCGCGGGCTGGTCGAGGATGAAGTTGAGGTTGACGGTGATGAGCCGGGCGACGTTGTCGGCCCGCTCGATGTTGCGGCACATCCAGTAGATCGAATCGGCGACGCGGCTCAGCATGGGGCGGCCTCCCCGTTGCGCGGGTTGTCCGCCAGCACCCACGTGTCCTTGCTGCCGCCGCCTTGCGAGGAGTTGACGACGAGCGAGCCCTTGCGCAGCGCGACGCGCGTGAGGCCGCCGGGCAGCACGAAGATGTCCTTGCCGTAAAGGATGTAGGGGCGCAGGTCGACGTGGCGGCCCTCGATAATGCCGCTCTCGACGATTACGGGGGCGCGCGAGAGGCCGAGTGTCGGTTGCGCGATGTAGTTGCGCGGGTTCTCCTGCACTTTTGCCCGGAACGCCGCGCACTCCGCGGCCGTCGCAGCGGGGCCGACGAGCATGCCGTAGCCGCCGCTCTCGTTGGCAGGTTTCACGACGAGTTTCTCGATGTTGTCGAGCACATGGCGCAGGTCGTTCTCGCGCCAGCAGAGGTAGGTCGGCACGTTCGGCAGGATCGCGTCCTCGCCGAGGTAGAAGCGGATCATCTCGGGCACGTAGGCGTAGACGACCTTGTCGTCCGCGATGCCGGTGCCCGGCGCGTTGGCGAGGGCGACGCGACCGGCCTTGTAGACCTCCATGAGGCCCGGCACGCCGAGCATCGAGTCGGGGCGGAACACGTCGGGGTCGAGGAAATCGTCGTCGACGCGGCGGTAGATTACGTCCACGCGCTCGAACCCGCGCGTCGTCCGCATGTGCACGAAGCCGTCCTTCACGACGAGGTCGTGTCCCTCGACGAGTTCCACGCCCATCTGCTGCGCGAGGAAGGAGTGCTCGAAGTAGGCCGAGTTGTAGACGCCGGGCGTGAGCACGACGGCCTGGGGATTCACGACGCCTGGCGGGGTGAGGTGGAGCAGCGTGTCCAGCAGGCGGCCCGGGTAGTCGCCGACGGAGCGGATCGGCGTGTCCTGGAAGAGCGACGGGAAGGTGCTCTTCATTATGCGCCGGTTCTCGACGACGTAGGAGACGCCCGACGGGCAGCGCAGGTTGTCCTCCAGGACGTAGATCGTGCCATCGCGGTCGCGCACGAGGTCGGTGCCGGTGATGTGACACCAGATGCCCTGCGGCGGATTAAGCCCCACGCAGGCGGTGCGGAACGAACGCGCGGAGAGGATCAGCTCGGGCGGGACGACGCCTTCCTTGAGGATGCGTTGCTCGTGGTAGACGTCGTCGATGAAGAGGTTCAGCGCGTGGATGCGCTGCTTCAGGCCCTTCTCGATCGTGCGCCATTCCTTCGCCTCGATGATGCGGGGGATGATGTCGAATGGGAAAATTTTCTCCGTGCCCTGCGCGTCGGAATAGACCTGGAACGTGATGCCGAGGTGCAGCAGCGCGCGCTCCGCGGCCCGCTGGCGGCTCATCAGTTCCGCATAGCTCATCCGCTCCAGGCGCTCGATCAGCGCCCGCGACCCTGGACGCGGTTGCCCGTCCGGTCCGATCGTCTCGTCGAAGAAACCGTCCAGTGCATAGTCGCCCAGGCCGACGATGCCGCTGTCCGGCGCCAAAAACTCCGTTGGATTCGCAATCATAGCGTGGTTTCCCCGAACACTACTTGCATGATGCATGCCAAGGCGGATCGGTTTGGTAAAATTATGTATCTAGTTGATGGATAGAAAATAGCGACATAATCGAAGTGCTGATATAGCCTGCATGGCGGGAAATTTCTTACAAAAATGTTTTTATGTCATCATTGTACTACATTATTGTTTTGTTTGTCTCGAGTTCTGTTCGAGCGGTGTTTGCTTGCGTGAATGCGCGCTTGACGCTGCTTGGGCGGAGCGAGTTTAGTTGCACGCGCACAATTTACCCATGATTTCCGTCATCCAATTCGATTTTTCCCGGAAGCAGGAGCGCGCGATTGAGGTCGCCGAGCTGGGGGATGCGCTGAAGGCCGGATTGTTCTGCTGGGTGGACATGAATTGCGCGGCGTGCGCGGATCGCGAAAAGCAGTGCAGCCGGTGTTCGGAGTGCCTGGAAATCCTGGGCGTGAACGAGCTCACGCGCCACGAGGTGCTGGGGCCGGACCGCGAAGGGCGTTATGACGTCTATGAGGACTGCCTGCATTTCGCCGTGACGGAGGCGAAATTGGCGGATGGGCGCCTGCATACCGCGCATGTGGATATCGTATTGGGCGCGCAATACATGGTCACCTTCCGGAGGAACGAGGCCATGCTGGTGAACCAGGTCCGGCGGACCTACCGGGAGGATTTCCACAAATTCGCGCAGTCGCCCGGATTTCTGTTGTACGAAATCGCCGATCACCTGACGGAAACCTACCGTCGTTCCATGCAGGGGTTCGCGGAGGCGGTGGAGCATATCCAGTTGAAGCTGTTCGGCGAGGTGGACGACGACATTTTTCGCGAGGTGTCGACGCTGACGCAGGACATTCTGGGTTTGCGCAAGGTGGTGACGGCCTCGCGCGAGCTGCTGCACGAGCTGGCCACCCGCCGCTCGCCGTTTGTCAGTGAGACGACGCAACCATTCCTTGAGAACATGGCGGGCACGCTGGAGCGTCTGAGCGGCGACCTGACGACCGAGCGCGAGGTGTTGAACGAGACGTTGAACCTCTACATGGGCATGGTCAGCCACCGCACGAACAAGATCATCAACCGCCTCACGGTGATCAGCGTCATTTTCCTGCCGCTGACCTTCATCTGCGGCGTGTATGGCGTGAATCTGCAGGGCGTGCCGGAGTTTGAGTGGGAGCAGGGATATTTGTTCTTCTGGGTGATTTGTCTCATCATCGCCGCGATTCTGGTGGTGTTCATGCGCCGGAGGAAGTGGCTGTGAAGCCGTATCCCTCGTTGCGCCACCGCGTGTGGGATGTCTGCGAGCCGGATGCCAACGCCTCGCGGCTTGAGCGACGCCTGCACGGGTTCATTCTCGTCCTGATCCTGTGCAATGTCGCCGCCGTCGTGCTCGAGTCCGTGCAGGCGCTGAATGCGCGGTACGGGCGGCTGTTTGACGCCTTCGAGTTTTTTTCCGTCGCGGTATTCACCGTGGAATATCTGGCGCGGGTGTGGTCGTGCACGGCGGACCCGCGCTATGCGCATCCGGTGTGGGGGCGCCTTCGTTTCATCGTGTCGCCGATGGCGCTGGTGGATCTCATTGCGATCGTGCCGTCGTATTTGTTCTTCCTCGATTCCGACCTCCGCATCGTTCGCGCGCTGCGCCTGTTGCGGCTGGCGCGGCTGGGCAAGATTGGACGCTACTCGGAAGCGGCGGTGGTGTTGATGCGCGTGTTGCGGGCAAAGCGCGAGGAAATGATCGTGACGTTGTCGCTCGTCGGCCTGCTCGGCATCATTTTCGCGAGCCTCGCCTTTTATGCCGAACACGAGGCGCAGCCGGACAAATTCCCCGACATACCGCACGCCATGTGGTGGGCGTTTGTGACGATTACGACGGTGGGCTACGGAGACCTCTCACCGATTACCCCACTCGGCAAAGTGGTCGGCGTCTGCACCGCCGTGCTCGGCATCCTGATGATCGCACTGCCCACCGGCGTGCTCGGCGCGGCCTTCGTCGAGGAAATCAACCGCCGCGGCAAACCCGCCGCCAAACCCTGCCCGCATTGCGGCAAACAAATCGACGGCTGCTAGCCCCGGTTGCGCCAGACCGTGAGGGCGCGAACGTGGGGCAGGACGGGCGAAAACAGGCTGCCGAGGTAGCCGACGGCGAGGGTGATGCCGAGGGAAAGCGGGAAGTAATAAATCCAGTGCACTTCGGTGCGGTGCTGCACCCACAGGTTGGCGGCGACGGCGAGCAGGGCGCCGATGAGCCAGGGGGCGAACCGCGCGCGCAGCGTCAACATGCCAAGCAGGAACAGCGCGAGGATGGGCGCGTTGAAAAGGCTGATCAGGCTCGTGTAGGCCTTGATGAGGTGGCCGAAGCTAGACACGTAAAACGCGACGCCGGTGGCAAGCGCGCCGAGCACGAATGTGAGTACGCGGGCAAGGCGCAGGTCATGGCGCTCGTCGGCGGGATGTCGGCGCAGCGGTTTCACGAAGTCAGTGATGACCACGGTGGAGATGCAACTGATCCCCGAGTCCATGCTCGACATCGCCGCGGCGAACAGCGCGGTGATGAGCAGGCCCGACACGCCGTCAGGCAGGGCGTGGATGACGTAGTACGGAAGAATCTGGTCGCGCCCGAGCCCGTCGGGCAGGTTCGCGGGGAACGCCTGGTGGTAGGCGAAGAGGCCGAGGCCGATGAAGAGCAGCGCGGCGATAATAAAGAAATCGACCAGCGCGTTAAAAACGAGCGCCTTCCCCACGCCGCGCATCGTGGGCACCGCCATCATGCGCTGCACCGTGGTCTGGTCGGTGCCGTAGTCCTGCATCAGCTTGAAGAAATACGTGACGCCGACCACGAAGCCGCTCATCGCGTAGAGGCTGAAATCCCAGTCGACGACGTGCAGACGGCCCGTCTCCGCCGCGAGTCGAAGGATGCCCGCTGCGCCGTCGGGCACGCGCTGGATGAGCGTCACAATGAGCCAGCCGACGCCGCCAATCATGATCACAAACTGGACAACGTCGGTCCAGATGTCCGCCGCCAGGCCACCCAGCGTCGTGTAGATCGTGGCGAGCAGGCCCATGCCGAGCAGGCAGAACGCGAGCGGGATGCCGGTCACGACGGAGAGCGCGAGGGCGGGCGCGTAAATCACCGTGCCGAGCCAGCCGAGGCGCGCGAGCACAAACAGCGCCGATACGGCGAACCGCGCGGCCTGGCCGAAGCGATGGTGCACGTATTCGTAGGAGGTCGTGACGCGGAGCCGCACATAGAACGGATAGAACAGCAGGATCAGCAATGGCGCGACGAGCGGGCTGACGAGGCTGACGACGAGGAACGAAATGTTCTCCTGGTACGCCGTCGCGGGCAGCGCCATGAAGGTGATGGCGCTGGTGAGCGAGGCGTACATGCTCATCGCGACGACGAGCCAGGGCATGCGGCGGCCGGCGAGGAAAAAGTCCTCCGTGTTCTTCTGTTTGCGCGCGAAGCGGATGCCGATGCCGATCATCGCGGCGAGGTAGACGGCGAGAATCGCGTAGTTGAGCGGGCTGAACGTGGCGGTTTCAGGCATGGGCATTACTCTGGTGGAGACGTGTCGCGTTTTCCAATCGAAACATCGAGCACCTGGCGGCGGTGGTCGCTGAGCGGCGATGAGCGGAGCGTATAGGTGTGGACGGCGAGGTCCGGGGAGGCCCAGGCGTGGTCGATCGCGTAGAGCGGGAAAGGCAGCGGCCACGTGTAGGGCCAGCCCCGGCCGACCGTCTCGTACGCGTGGCGCAGGTGCGCGCGGAGCGGGTCGAGCGCCGTGGCGTCGCGCGGCGTGTTGAAGTCGCCGACCAGCAGCAGGGGCGCGTCATTCGTCCGCGCGGCGATCCAGTCCGCCAGCGTGCGTACCGGCGTATGGCGGTCGATCAGTGGATGCGAGAGGATGTCGAGCGTGGCCACATGGAGCGGGCCGTCCGGCGTATCCACCACGGCCCACCACGCGCGACCGTTGGCCAGCGGGATCGTGCCCTGCGGCGCGAAGGGATGCCGCGAAAGGACGGCCATGCCCTGGTCGTGGAAAATGTGGTGCAAACCGAGCTCGCGCTGCGCAAGCGATTCAAGGTCGGCTGAAAATCGCGCTTCCACGAGGATGACGAGGTCGGGCTCATCCTCCGCCAGCGCCTGTAGCAGCGGCCTAAAGCCAAAGAGCGTATGCGCGACGTTCCAGTGGATGACACGGAGCGCGTCCTGCGGCACGGGAGCCGGCCGGTTCCAGCGCGCATCGACGAAAAGCGTCTTGCCGAGCGCGAGCAGGGTGAAGGCGACGATGAGCGCAGCGCGGAAACGGCCCGCGCGCTTGATGCGGAACACGACATCGAAAAGACCAATCACTGCGACGGCGGGCGCGGGGATAAAAAAGAGCCAGAGCCAGGGCGGTGGCGCGTCGCCGAGGATCCAGCCCAGCAGCCAGAGGGCCGCGAAGATGGGAAAGAAGCAGCGCTGCGGCCAGCGCATGATGCGCCGCGCCGTGCTCATGGCGCGGGCAGACGCGTAAGCACCACGGTCTGTCGGACATGGTTGGCGAATGGCGCCCGTCGATAGGCGGAGCGATGCACGGTCCATTCGTCATTGACCCAGATGTGGTCCAACGAGAACAGGGGAAGCGCGCGCGGCCACGAATAGGGCCAGCCGAACCCGGCAATTTCGTGGGCCGGGCGCAGGTGTTCGCGCAGCGCGCGCCACTGCGCATCCGTTCGGTTCCGGCCCTGTCCGCCGGTCACGAGAAGCGGTCGTCCCGCGGGTTGCGCCGCGACAAAGTCCGCAAGCTGGCGCGCGGCTTCGGGCGAAACGCCGGCCTCGCCGCCGTCCAGCGCCAGTATCCATGCGGACCCGTCCGGCGTTTCCACGCGGGCAAAAAGCGCCTCCGTGCCGTCGAGGGAGGGCGGCGTCAGGGGGTGCAGGGGAAAGCGCGACAGCATGACGATGTCGTTGCGGCGGAGTCCATGTTGGATGCGCAACAGGGCGGATGACACCTGCTGGCCCTCAACACGGATGACCGGACGGTTCAGGACGATGACATGCGGAAGCTCGCGTTCCAGCGTGCGATTTAATTCCTCGGGATGTATTTCTTCTCCAAGCGTCCATTGCGTGACGCGGAAGGTGGAACCCGTGATCGGGGCGATCTCGCGCTTCATGCCCGCGTCGCGTCCGAAGCCGGCCGCCAGCAGGATAACGGCGATGCACATGCAGGCGCGCGGCCCGCGCCGTGCGGTACGTCCCGCCATCGGCCACCACGCGAGCGCGGCGAGCAGCGCGACGGGGAAAGGAATGGCGCGGGTCCACGACGGCGCCCCCGCGGCAAGCAGCGACCACCAGCCCGCGAGCCCCCACCAGGTGAGCAGGGCGGGCAGCGCCACGAACAGCCGTCGCCGCGGCTTTTTCTGGATGCCGTCCGGGATCACAACAAATTGGCCGCGAGTTCCGCCACTTCCGAGCGGACGCCGCGCCCGAGCACGATGTGCGCGGCGACGCCGTGGGGCCGGAATTTTTCCACCACCGAGGAAAGCCCGTTCGACATGCTGTCGAGGAACGGGTTGTCGATCTGGTAGATGTCGCCCGTCAGCACGATTTTCGTGCCGGGGCCGACGCGGGTGAGCACCGTCTTCGCCTCCAGCGGCGTCAGGTTCTGCGCCTCGTCGACGACGATGAACTGGTTCGGGATGCTGCGGCCGCGGATGTAGGTCAGCGGCTCGATGCCGATCCGGTCATCCTCGTCCATGCCGCCTTCCTTCTTTTTCTTCCAGATGCGCCCGCCGGTGGAAAGGAAGTCGAGCGCGTCGTAGATGGGCTGCATCCACGGGTTGAGTTTTTCCTCAAGCGTGCCCGGCAGGAATCCGATGTCCTTGCCCATCGGCACGGTCGGCCGACAGATCAGCATCCGCCGGTAGCGCTTCTCGTGCATCGTCTTGAACACCGCCGCGGCGACGGCGAGCAGCGTCTTGCCGGTGCCGGCCTTGCCGATGATGGTGACGACCTTGATGTTGTCGTTGAGCAGCGCGTCCATCGCGTAGTGCTGCTCCTTGTTGCGCGGCTGCACCGGCTTCACCTCGTCGGGGCAGGGGATCAGCGGCAGCAGCAGTTTCGATTCGGCGTCGTGCCGGACGAGGATCGTGTGGTTCGGGTCGGAATCCGCGCGCAACAGCACATATTGGTTCGCGGAGAAGGCGACGCCTTCGGGCGGCGCGACCTTGCCCTCGCGGCGGAAGGTGTCCAGCAGGTCCGCCGGCGCCGAGAGTTCCGTGTGGCCGGTATAGAGTTCGTTGATGTCGACGCGGTCATTCTCGTAATCTTCCGCCTCCAACCCCATCGCGTCGGCCTTGAGGCGCAGGTTGATGTCCTTGCTGACGACGATGCAGGGCAGTTCGCCCGGCTTGGCCATCTGCATCGCGAGTTCAAGGATCTGGTCGTCCGCGGTCAGCCCGTTTTTGTACGACTGGCCGGGGAACGCGATGCGCAGCATGCCTCCGTGAGGCAGGTCGACGCCCTTGTTCAGCTTCCCGTGCTGGCGGAGGTCGTCCAGCAGGCGGGAGACCTGGCGCGCATTGCGCCCGAGTTCGCTCTGGTCCTTCTTAAAGTGGTCGATCTCCTCGATGACCTTCAGCGGGATGATGACGTTGTTGTCCATGAACCGCTGGATCGCGGTCGCTTCGTGCAGCAGGACGTTGGTATCGAGGATGAAATTTTTCTTCATGCGCGCGCGATTTCCCCCGGGGTTAGAGCCAGTTCTTGCGTTTCAAAAACCAATAGATCAGGCCCGTGACCAGGACGTTCAAGCCGAGGATGTAGGCGTAGGCCCACGGCCAGGTCGGCCACTCTTCGTTCGGGAAGTGCTGGATGTTCATGCCGTAGAAACTGGTGATCGCCACCAGCGGCAGCGACAGCGTCGCCAGCACGGTCAGGACTTTCACCACCTGGTTGGTTTCCGCCTGCTGCATGTTGAGCTGGACCGTGATCAGGTTGGTCAGCGCGTCGCGGTAGCTGTCCGCCTGCGCGCCGAGCCGCACCAGCGTGTCGTGCAGGTCGCGGAAGTAGGGGACCAGGTGCGCGCGGATGATCTTGAATTCACCGCGTGCGATGCGCGACATCACTTCGCGTTGCGGCCCGATGATCGTGCGGAGGTGCGCGACCTCCGTCTTGAGGCGCAGCACGTCGGCGAGGAAATCGCGCGCCTTCGTGTCGACCGCCTTGCGCTCGACCGCCGTGATCTCGGCCGACAGGCGCTCAATCGCCGGGTTGTAGTTGTCCAGCAGGTTGTCGAGGATCGTGTAGGTCAGCCGGTCCGGCGCGCGCGCGACCGCCGCGGAATTTTTCATGACGCGGTCGATCGTCATCGCGATGCTGCGCATCGGACGGTCGCGGTACGTGACGAGGAAGTTCTTCCCGATGAAGATGTTCAGTTCGTTCGTTTCGAAGCGGTGTGCTTCGGAGGAATAATCCACCGCGTGCATCACGAGGAACAGGTAGCCCTCGTATTCCTCGACCTTCGGCTGCTCGGAAACCGACACGCAGTCCTCGATCGCGAGGGGGTGGAAATTGAACATGCCCTCGAGCAGGAGCTTGTTTTCCTCGGGCGTCGCCTGCTCGATGTCGATCCAGATTTGCGCGTCCTCGTCGATCAACATGACCTTGAGGAAATCCAGGCCGAGATCCTGCCCGACCAGCTTGCCCTGACTGAATACGAAGGAGCGAATCATCGTCGGCTACCGTGGTGTGCCCGCGTTTTCGTCCCCGGCAGACTGCGCCCGGCCCTCGCGGTTGGCAAGGTCATTTTCGGCGCCAACCACTTTTGAATCAATGGTCGTGTAGTGCGCGTGCCGCTGCTTGAAATCGCGGAAGCGGCGGAGCGGCCCGCGCAGGCGCGGCACGTTTTTATGGAACCAGGCGGACACCCGGCGAAAGGGCTTAAAATACGGCGCGAGCAGCAGTGCGCCCACCGCGAAAAACAGCGTCGCCGGCACCAGCGGCAACACGAGTCCGGGCACGCCCAGCGCAATGAGCGTCCAGCCGGCGAGCTTCCGTGTGAGTGGTGACAACGGTTTCACGCGCGCAAGGTACCCGCGCCTCCGCGACCTGCCAAGCGGTGACGATAAAAATCCGCTTTTACCGCCCCCCTGCATCGGTATGATGCGCGGCACGTTCCGCCATGCTGAATTTCATCGCACCCGAGCCGTTGCGCGCCGACCTGCGCGGATACTCCGCCCGCGCCTTGCGCGCGGACGCGCAGGCGGGGCTGACCGTCGCCGTCTTCGCCGCGCCGCAAGCCGTCGCCTACGCGCTCCTCGCCGGCGTGCCCCCGGTGCACGGCCTGTACGCCGCGCTCGTAATGTCCATCGTTGCCGCGCTCTGGGGCAGTTCACGGTATGTGAACACCGGGCCGACGAATTCCGCGGCGCTGCTGACCGCCGTCGCGCTGGTTCCATGGGCCGGCACCCCGGAGTTCCTCCCCGTCTGTTTCGCCCTCACCCTGATCGTCGGGATGATGCGCCTGCTGCTGGGACTTTTTCGGGCGGGCCGCCTCATCCAGTGGGTGCCGGAATCCGGCTTTCTCGGGTTCACCATCGGCGCCGGCTCGCTCATCGCGCTGGGGCAGTTGCACCACCTCCTGAACGTCGCGCCCGGATCAGGTTCGTGGCCGCCCGCGCGCGTTTGGGGTACGCTCCAGCATGTGGGCGGCCTGAATGCCCACACGACCGGCATCGGCCTCGCCTGCCTCGCCGTGTTGCTGCTGACCGACCGCACCCGCCTGCGGAACGCCGCCTCGCTCGGCGTGCTCGTCGCCGCCTCGCTCTACGCGCTGTGGATCGGACCGGACGCCGGCATCCGCCTCGTCCGCGACATCACGCCGGTCAGCCACGGCCTGCCCTCATTCGCGCTCCCGCTGTTCCGCGCCGATGTCTGGATTGCACTCGCCCCCGCCGCACTCGCCATCTCCATCGTGGGCCTGATCGAAGCCGTTTCCATCGGGCAATCCCTCGCGCTCAAACGCCAGGAGCGGATGGACTATGACCGGGAGTTTATCGGGCAGGGCCTCAGCCACATCGTTTCCGCCTTCTTCCAGGGCATGCCCGGCTCCGGCTCCTTCAGCCGCTCGGCTCTCATTGAACACCTGGGCGCCGCGACGCGGCTGGCCAATGTCTTCTTTGGTTTCTTCACGGCACTCGCCCTCGTGGCCGCCCCGCGCCTGCTCGACCTGATTCCCGTCAGCGCGCTCGCCGGCCTGCTGCTCTTCATAGGCTACAAACTCATCAACTTCACGCGCATCCGCCGCGTGCGTGCCACGTCGCGGCCCGACCTGATCCTCATGGTCGTCACGTTCCTCGTCACCGTCTTCGTCAAAATCGAATACGGCATCTTCACCGCCGTCATCCTCGGTGCGCTGCTCTTCCTGCACCGCGCGTGCGAGGTGCACCTCGTGGAAATCACGCCGTCCGACGAAGAGGACCGCTACGACGAAGAACCTTATGCCCCCGGCGCTTCGCACCCGCCGGGCGACATCGTCGCGATTTCCGTCTCCGGCGCGCTCTTCTACGGACAGGCCGGCGCGCTGCGCGATCGGCTCGACGAAATCCTGCGCAGCCAGCGCCCGCGCCACCTCATCGTCCGCATGCGCCGCGCGCATTCCATGGACTACTCCTGCTGGAGCGTCCTGCTTGATTGCGCCGAGGCGCTCGCAAAACGCGGCGGCACGCTCTATCTCACGGGCGTCAGCCCCGCGCTGCAAAAAATCATCGGCAAGGAAGCCGTCCAGCGCCTCATCCCGAAGGCCTGCGTCTACGCGCAAACCGACGCCCCCTTCGAGTCGTTTGAAACCTGCCTCGCCGACATCCTCAAGCGCCTCGCGCCCGACGCCGCGCTCAGCCCCGCCTGGCAACGCGCCCGCGCGAGGCAGCGGCCTCCCTCTTGAAAAATGTTTTACAGACGTTGTAACGCATCAAAATCGTTCTTACAGACGTTGCAAACTTCGGGATCAAGTAGACTAAAGAGCCCTTCGCAAATAGGATCGGTGAACCAAAAGTTAACCCGGGAGGCTTGGTATGCGCGTTTTGAAATTGGTTCTGTTGGGCGTGCTGGCGGCGGGTTTTACGATCAACGACGCGGAGGCGCGTACGCTGCATCTGGGCGTGATTCCGAAGAGCAACGGCGGCGAATTTTGGGAGACGGTGAAGAAGGGCGCGGTGCAGGCGGGCGCGGACCTCGGTGTACGCATCCGCTGGGAAGGCACCGTGACCGAGACGGAGATCGCCGAGCAGAACAAGATCATTGAAAGCATGGTGAACCTCGGCGTGGACGGGCTCGCGCTCGCGCCGCTGAACCGCGTCGCGCAGCGCCGCCAGGTGGAGCAGGCGGTGAAGGCGGGCATCCCGGTGGTGATCTTTGATTCCGCGGTGGACGGAACCGCGCACTCCAGTTTCGTCGCGACGGACAACGAAAAAGCCGGCGCGCTGGGCGGTGAACACCTCGTCTCGCTGCTCGGCGACAAGCCCGCGCGCGTGATGTGCATGCGGTTCGTACAGGGCACGGGCAGCACCGAGGCGCGCGCGAAGGGGTTCATTAACGTCGCGAAGGCGGCGGGCTACACCATTGTCGCGGACCCGTACCCGGACACGGGGTCCATCGAGGGCTGCAAGTCCGCGGCGGCGAACACGCTTGAAAAATTCGTGAAGGGCGGCGCGCTGGAACTCGACGGCATTTTCGCCGCGAATCTCTATTCGGCGCTCGGCGTCGCCGCGGCGCTGGATGATTTGCAGAAGGCGGGCATCAAGACGAACGTTCGGTTCGTCGGGTTCGACACGTCGAAAAAACTCGTGGAGGACGTGCAGGCGGGCCGCATCGACGCGCTCGTCGCGCAGGACCCGTACCGCATGGGCTATCTCGCCGTGGAAACGATCGCGAAGGTCGTGAAGGGCGAGAAGGTGGAGGCCGTGACCGACACCGGCGCGGTGCTGGTGACGAAGGACGGCCTCGCGAACGACCCCGCGATCCGCAAGCTCGTCGGGTTGGAATAGCGAACCCCGGGGAAACGATCTCGAATAGCGTGAACATCCGCATGGGTGGACGCCGCGCTCCGCGCGGCGTTTTCCGTGCGCGGA
>DAOLDD010000032.1:0-38508 GCA_035327585.1 Kiritimatiellia bacterium
CATTGCATGCCGTCGGATTCGGGCCGACGGGATGCAATCCCGTCGCTACAACCAACGGGACAAAACTTTTGAGAACCGCTATAATCGAGACGTGGTATACCTCCCTCTCCCCGCTTGCCTCGGCGAAGCGCGGCGCGGACGGGGGGGACGAGTTTCTCCACCCACTCTTGCGTTTTTACCGTTGTCGCGCATGATGCGGAGATATGAAGACCGGCGGCACCAAGGCGCAGTTGCGGCGCGGCCTCGTGAGGCCGGCGGCCCCGGCATCGCGTCCACCGCTCACGCGCGGCGCGGCGACGACGACCGCGGGCGAGGAGGACTTGCTGTTCGCGGCGCCGCCGGAACCCGAATTGGTCAGACCACGAACTCCTGGTGAATGCACCAGCGGCCCTTCACGTTCCGAATCACCGGCGCGCGGCTGAGCAGGCCGCACGCGAGCAGTCCCTTTCGCAGCAGCACCGGCATGCGCCGCGCCAGCGGGCGCTGGCCGAACAGGGCCGCGGTCTTGCGGCGCAGCGTGTTCGTCATCCCATTCACGCGGCGGCCGCCCGCCTGCGTGAGCGCCCGCTCGGCGTTTTCCTCATACGCCGCCCGGCCGGCCTGGGAAAGCTGGCCCTCGCGCGCCCGGAAACCGGCGAGCGGGACGGCGACACCGTGCAGCGGGGCGAGCGCGATGAAGCGCGTCCACAACTCGAAGTCGCCGGCCGTGCCGTGCGCCTCGGAGAGCCGCCCGCCAGCGCGCTCCCAGAGGGAACGACGCCAGAAGGTGGATTCCTGCTGGATGTAGCCCCGGGCGTGGAATCCGACCTGTGGCAGATTCACGCCACGCAGGAACGTCTCGCGATTAAACCCGGCGAGATAGTGCGTGGATTCCACCTGGCCTTTCGCGTTCATCACGAGCGGGTACAGCGATGTGATCCACTCCACCTCGGGACATTGCTGGAAAATGTCGGCGACCGTGGAGAGCGTCCACGGCAGGTGCAGGTCGTCGCCATTCAGCCAGCCCATGATTTCGCCCGACGTGCCGGCGAATCCCTTGTTGATGGCGTGGTACATGTTGCGATCGGACCCGCTCGACCAGCGGGTGAGGCGGCTGGCGTGCCGGCGGATGATCTCAAGGCTGCCGTCCGTTGAGCCGCCGTCGACCACGACATATTCCAACGCGGGATAGGCCTGGTCCAGCACGCTGCGCAGTGTCGCCTCCAGGAACGGCGCGAGGTTGTAATTCGCCGTGACGAGCGTGATGGTGGGATGAGGTTCGGGCATGAAGACCGCCCCGCGTTGCCGCTTGCCGGCCCGCGGTGCGAGCCGCATCATACCGCCTCGACACCACAAATCAAATCCCCGCCGCATGCGCGTATACAACATCCACCACCTGCACAACGCCAACATCGGCGACCGGCAATGCACGCCATTCGCCTATTTCCCCGCCTTGCGCGAGGCGTTCGAGTGGTGCGACCTCGACACCCGCGACCCGCTGGTCGGCCGCATGCGGGACAAAGTCGTCGTGCTCGGCGGCGGCGGCATGCTGCACCCCTGGCCGTGGAACCACGTGGTCGAGCCGCTCCTCAAGCGGCGCAACACGGTGATCGCCTGGGGCATCGGCCACCATCACGACGGCGTACACACCTACCGCAACAAGGTCATGACCGATTGGCAGGGATCGGAGGCGCGGATCGCGGAGGAATACCCGCTGCACCGCCTCGCGCTGCCCGGCCTGCGCGACGCGTTGCCCGGCTTTCCGCACGTGCCCTGCGTCACCTGCATGCATCCCGCGCTCGACGCGGACGAACCGCCGCGCCACGCCGTCGTGATCTACGAACACGGCGCGCTCGAACCGGTCGCGATTGACGGTCCGCCCAAATTGAAGAACACCGGCGCCCACGGTTTCGAGGACGTGCTCGCGCACCTGCGCAGCGGAGAGACCGTCATCACGAATAGTTTCCACGGGACCTACTGGGCGCAATTGCTGGGCCGCCGCGTGCTGGTGTACGAGCCGTGGTGCACGAAATTCTGGCTCATGAACCCGCGCCCCGTTTTTTGCGACCGCGCCAACTGGCGCGAGCGGCTCGCGGAGGCAGCGCCCGTGCCCGGCCTGTTGGAGACCTGCCGTGCCGCGAACCGCCGTTTCGCGGACGACGTCGCCGCCCTGCTCCACCGTGAAGCCCGCGCCCGCCGCGGCCTGCGCGGCCTCGCCCGCCACATCCGCCTGGCCCTGCGACGATAGGAATGGCCGACGTTGGGCGCGGGGGAGGAACCGCCGATTTCGCGGATTACGCGGATTTCACCGATAGAATTCGCGCAAATTCGCGACAATTCGCGGTGGTATTTCCCGGGGAATAAACCGCGAATTACGCCGAAAGTGCAAACGTTACTTCGCGGCCAGCAGGCGGTCGACTTCACCGGATTGGATCATCGGCTCCAGCTTGCGCCAGCCCGGCACGTGGTGGCCGTTGATGAAGATTTGCGGCACAAAATCCACCACCCCGCCGCACCGCCGGTACATCTCGCGCGTGTGCTCCGAATCCACGAACGCATCCGCCGCCGCGTCCCAATGCACCTCGTGCGCCGTGAAGGCCAATCCGCGCCCCCGGAAATAATCCATCGCCTTGTGACAAAGCCCGCAAACCTGCGCGTAGAAAATTTCGATATGTGGATGGTTGTGCATGCGCCCTCCATAAAACGCGGGCCGGGTCCGGGTCAATCGAAATGCCCCGACGAACCCGGAACATTGTCCTCCTGAAAAGTTGAAAACAGCCGCGCGCCTGCCCTAGCATGGCGGGCCTATGGGCCTGCACCCGAAATTCCCGGCATCCCCCTACGCACCACTGGTTCCCGATCAGCGGTGGTTTCCCGCGGATGAAGCGCTTCGCGACACCACCTACGACAAACTGATCCCGCCGCTCGTCGCCAAGATCCGCGACGAGGTCCACGCATGGCGCGCGGATAACTACCTCGGCGCCTCCGAAACGTCCCGCACGCTGTTGCGCCACTGGTTTGAATCGGAACACCTGCTCGAAAACGCGGACGGCACCCTGTCCCCCTTCCGCTACTACTTCGCCCAGCGCGAGGCGGTGGAGACCATCGTCTGGCTCTACGAGGTCCGCAAGGCCCGCGACAAATACGACCTGATCCGCTTCTCCTCCCTCGCCGAAATCTCCCCCGCGATGTTCGACGAGGCGTGGCCCCGCTATGTCCTGAAACTCGCCACGGGAGCGGGCAAGACCAAGGTCCTCTCCCTGCTCATCGCCTGGTGTTTTTTCCACCGGACCTACGAACCGGACTCCGAACTGGCCCGCAACTTCCTCCTGATCGCCCCCAACATCATCGTACTCGACCGCCTGCGTGCGGACTTCGACGGGCTCAAGATTTTCTTCAACGACCCCATTTTGCCCCCCAACGGCCATGCGGGACGCAACTGGCGCGACGACTTCCAGCTCACCCTGCACATCCAGGACGATGTGCGGGTCGTGCGGGAAACCGGCAACCTGTTCCTCACCAACATCCACCGCGTCTTCCTCGGCGATGTGGCCGACGCCTCGCTGGAGGACGACGACCTGCGCGACTATTTCCTCGGCGACGCCTTCGGACAAAAGCCGACGGGAAACACCACCGACAGCCGGACCGACCTGGGCGAGCTGATCCGCGAAATCGACGAACTCGCCGTGTTCAACGACGAGGCGCACCACATCCACAACCCGAAAATGGCCTGGTTCAAATCCATCCAGGACATCCACCACAAGATGCTCCAGCGCGACGGACGGCTCGCCCTGCAAATCGACGTCACCGCGACGCCGCGCCACGACAACGGGGCCATCTTCGTCCAAACCGTCTGCGACTACCCCCTCGTCGAGGCGATTCACCAGAACGTGGTCAAACACCCCGTCCTGCCCGACCTGCCCAGCCAGACCCGGCTGGTGGAGAAGAAAAGCTCCATCTTCACCGAGAAATACGACGACTACCTCCGCCTCGGCGTCGAGGAATGGAGGAAGAGCTACGCCGAACACAAGACGCTGGGCAAGAAGGCCGTGCTCTTCGTCATGGTGGACGACACCCGCAACTGCGACGAAGTCGGCGAGCACCTCCAGAAAATCTGCCCCGAGCTGCAAGGAGCCGTGCTCGTCATCCACACCAAGAACAACGGCGAGATTTCCGAGGCGGCCAGCGGCAAGAACAAGGAGGAACTGGAACTGCTCCGCAAGCAGTCCAACGAGATCGACTCGTGGAAGTCCCCCTACAAGGCCATCGTCTCCGTCCTCATGCTCAAGGAAGGCTGGGATGTGCGCAACGTCACCGTCATCTGCGGCCTGCGCGCCTACGTCGCCAAATCGAACATCCTGCCCGAACAGACCCTCGGCCGCGGCCTGCGCCGGATGTATTTCGGCAACGACGTGGTGCGGGAAACCGTTTCCGTCATGGGCACCGCCGCGTTCATGGATTTCGTCGAATCGATCAAGAGCGAGGGCGTCACCTTCGAGCGGCGGCCCATGGGCGCGGACGCCAAGGCCGAGGACTCGCTGATCGTCGAGGTGGATACGCAGAACAAGGACAAGGATCTCGACGCACTGGAGATCCCGCTGCCCCGCCTGACCCGTCGCTACCAGCGCGAGTTCAAGAATCTCGACGCGCTGGACCCGTCGAAATTCGGCAACCAGACCCTCGCCCTCAAGGCCTTCACCCCGGAGCAGACCCGCGAAATCGTCTTCAAACAGATGCTCGACTCCGCGATCCACCACACCATCGTCCTCGACGACGCGGGCGCGGCGGATTACCGGTCCGTCGTCGGGTTCTTCGCCCGGCAACTGCTGCATGACCTGCGACTCGTCGGCGGCTACGACGTACTCTATCCCAAAGTCCGCGACTTCATGCGGCAGTACCTCTTCTGTCCCTCGCCCGTGAACCTCGAAGACCCCGTGGTCCTGCGCAACCTGTCCGAACCGGACGCGGGCAAGATCCTCTACGACGCCTTCAAGAAGGCCATCAACGAACTCACCGTGCAGGAAAGCGGGACCACCCGCATCGACGGCCATATCAAGCTGCGCGACACCCGCCCCTTCCGCACCGAGCACCGCCGCTACCTGAACGCGAAGAAGACCCTCTTCAACCGCGTAGTCGGTGAACCCGGCGCGAGCGGGTTCGAGCTGGCCTTCGCCGCCTTCCTCGACGCCGCGCCCGACGTGCAGGCCTTCGCCAAGAACTACCTCGCCGTCGGCTTCAAGCTGGACTACGTGAAGGCCAACGGCGACCTCGCCGCCTACGTCCCCGACTTCGTCGTCCGCACCGCCGACGGCACGGTCTGGATCATCGAAACCAAAGGCCGCGAGGAACTCGACCTCCCGCAAAAAATGGCCCGGCTCAACCAGTGGTGCGCCGACGCCACCGCCGCCGGGGAGGACGGGCGGCGCTATGACTTCGTCTACGTGGACCAGACGAGCTTCGAGAAACACGCGCCGAAGACGTTTGCGGATTTGGCTCGGAGTTTTAGGGAGTATAAGGGCTAAAATGCACCTAATCTACCTTGATGAATCGGGCAACACGGGTGTAGATCTGACAAACACCCAGCAACCGATCTTTGTCTTGGGCGCGCTGCTTGTACCGGAAACAAAGTGGCTGTCGCTTGAAGCCGATCTCTCCGCGCTGATTGAGCGCTACTTCCCCTCGCCTCGCCACGATAGTTTCGAACTGCATGCGACGGAACTGGTCAACGCGCGCGGGCCATGCCGGGAATACACAGTGCAGCACCGACTCGACTTCTATCGCGACGCCCTGACGCTCGCCGCTCAACACGAGCTACGCTTCGTATACCGCGCCATCCTAAAGAAGCGATTCGCGGCATGGTTGAATCAATCTTTTGGCGGCGGAGTTATTATCAATCCTCACGTTGCCGCCTTTTCGCTTATCTCGCAGGTGCTCCAGGAGCATCTGCTCTCGATACCCGGAAAACCGCTTGGCATCCTGATCTCCGACGATAATCGCGAGGTGGCGCCCGATGTCGAAAAATCCATTCGGATTCTTCGCCAGGATTCGAGTTCGCTGCGATTGGGACAGATCATTGAGAAGGGGTTCTTCATCGACTCGCGCAGCAGTCTTCCCCTTCAGCTCTGCGACCTCTGCACATATGCCGCGCGGCGGACGGAAGAATTGAAGGCCGGATTCCCTGTTAAGGCGCTGGATGAACGGTGTGTGCCGTGGCTGACGCCGCTCGTGCACAGGGGCAACGAGTCCTACAGCGACGTAATTGCCTGGCTCAAATCACAGCAAAAAAAGGAGCGGCCAGGGGCATAAGCCGCGGGCCCGGAAAAGGTCCGAACCGCACTGGTCGCTGGATATAAAGTACCACCAATATGCCGCCTGTAAACACCAATCGGGACCGACGGGGAAAAAGCGACCACCCCGGCTACTCTTTCGAGAGAACCCCTTGGGTTTTTGTCACCGGGGCGGGATACCCCGCGACGCCTTGGAGACGACTTTCAATGGGGGCAGGCCGGGTCAAAGATGCCCCGGTTCTCCCACTAATTCAATCTGGAATCCATCCATGAGCAAACTCCACGAACCCACCTACGAACTGTCCGAGGCCGAGAAGCGGGACCTCATCAAGCTCATTGAGCAGGGCAAGCCGCTGCCGGAGAAATACCGGTTCCTGCTCTTCGCCGACAAGCGCGAGGTGGAGCTGGTCTGGAACGGCAAGACCCGCGAAGTCTGCACCGCCGTCCTGCCCTTCCAAACCCTCGAACACATCGACGAACCCCGCAAAGAAAACACCCTCGCCCCATCCGATGGGGAGAGGGCGGGGGTGAGGGGCGAACAGCTCGACCTGCTCGACCTGTCCGGCCGCCAGGTCAAGGGCTGGACCAACAAACTCATCTGGGGCGACAACAAACTCATCCTCGCCTCGCTCAAGGCTGGCGCCCTCCGCCGCCAGATCGAGGATGCCGGCGGCCTCAAACTCATCTACATCGACCCGCCCTTCGACGTCGGCGCCGACTTCAGCATGGACATCGAAATCGGCGGCGAAACCTTCCATAAGGAACCCAACCTGCTCGAACAAATCGCCTACCGCGACACCTGGGGCCGCGGCGCCGACTCCTTCATCGCCATGATCTACGAACGGCTCATCCTGATGCGGGATTTGATGCACCCGGAGGGGAGCATCTATGTGCATTGCGATTGGCGGATGGCTCAAAATCTCCGCCTCGTGATCGAGGAAATTTTCGGGCGTGACAACTATCGCAATGAAATCATATGGAAGCGGAAAGGCGGAAGCGCCAATGCTCAAAACAATTTTGGCGTTGCGATTGATACCATTCACTTTGCAACACGCAGTGCATCCGCTGTTTTTCACAGCCTCTACACCCGTGATTCCGATGAGGCGAAAAACTACATTGAGGAACGCTTCCGAAACAAATTCGAGGGGCGCCAATACATGCTCGCGCCTATTGAGAGAAATGCGGCACTGGGTATTCGAGAGAACTTGATTTACGAGTACAAAGGCTACACGCCGAGATATGGGTGGATGATGGTCAGAGAAAAGCTCGCCGAGTTTGACCGCCAAAACAAACTACATTGGAACAGCAACGGGAAGCCAAACAGGCGGGTTTTTCTCGACGAATACGAAGGCCAGCCGATTGAGAATCTTTGGCTTGATGTATTCGTCATAAATCCGATGGCTTCCGAGCGTATTGATTACCCAACGCAAAAGCCCGAAGCCCTGTTGGAGCGCATTCTCAAGACCAGCAGCAACGAAGGCGACTTGGTGGCTGACTTTTTCTGCGGGTCGGGGACGACGGCGGCGGTGGCGGAGAAGCTGGGGCGGAAGTGGATTGCGACCGACCTCGGGAAGTTCGGCATCCATACGACGCGGAAGCGGCTCATCCAGGTGCAGCGCGAACTGAAGGCGGGCGGCAAGCCGTTCCGGGCGTTTGAGGTGTTGAACCTCGGGCGCTACGAGCGGCAGGCGTACCTGAACGTGGCCGGGCGGCTGACGGGGAAGAAAAAGGCCGAGGCGCTGGCGAAGAAGGAGCGGGAGTTCCGCGACCTGATCCTCAAGGCGTACCGCGCGGAGCCGCTGGCGAACGCGGATTTCTTCCACGGCAAGTCGGGCAACCGGCTGGTCGTGGTCGGCCCGATCAACCTGCCCGTGGGCCGCCTGTTCATCGAGGAGGTCGTGACCGAGTGCCGCAAGCGCGGGGCGTCGCGCGTGGACATCCTGGCCTTCGAGTTCGAGATGGGCCTGTTCCCCGCCTCCCTCGACGAGGCGAAGCAGAAGGGCATCGACCTCGCCCCCAAGATCATCCCGCCCGAAGTCTTCGACAAGCGCGCGGTGGAAAAAGGCCAGGTCCGCTTCCACGACATCGCCTACATCGAAGTCACCCCGCGCTTCGACAAAAAGAACAAGCTCTCGCTCGCGGTCGAGTTGACCGACTTCTCCGTCTATTACTCGCAGGGCGTCGCCGACGCGATCGCCGCGGAGTTGAAAGACGGTAAGAGCGAGGTGACATGTGAGCAGGGCAAGCTGATCAAACTGAGCAAGGACAAGAACGGCGTCATTTCGCGCGACGTGCTGACGAAGAACTGGACCGACTGGGTGGACTACTGGGCGGTGGATTTCAACTACGAGAGCCGCAAGGAGATCATCAAGGTGGCGAAAAACCTCGGCGTCGAGGGCGCATTGCCCGGCGTCGCGGACACCAGTGAGCTGCTGGAATTCGAGGACCGCTGGACCGGCGCGTACATTTTCGAGAACGAGTGGCAGAGCTTCCGCACCCGCGCGAACCGGGACCTCGACCTGGTTTCCGCCCCCCACACCTACCCCGCCCCCGGCCGCTACACCATCGCGGTGAAGGTGATCGACATTTTCGGCAACGACACGATGACCTTGATCCCGGTGACGGTGGGCTGAATTCCAAGATCCGGCTCGCTCGGAGAGCTCGCCCTACCCGTTGTCGCATTTCCTTGAATTCGTAGGTAGGGCGAGGTGTCCCACCGAGCCGTACCCGGGTTCAGGGATAGCCTCTACCCAGACCGCCGCATACGGCGCGTAGCCGAGGGATTGCATTTCCGGCTGGAGGGCGTTTTGAATTTCCATCGCGATGGCGGGGGCGAGGAAACGTTGCCAGGCTTTGGGCTTCGCGGTGATGGCCGAGGAGAGCAGCGGGTCGCGCGGATCGGCGAGCGAGCGCTGGCCACCGATGACGCACTGTTCCTCGAACGGGATCCCGAGGAATGCGCAGAGCGTGCGAAACACTTCTCGGGGGGCGGCGACGAATGCTTCGTAGGCAATCCGATAATGGTTGCCCGGCTGCTCGCGCAGGGCGGCTTGCATGCGCTGGACGCCGTCACGCCAGCGCCGCGTGAATTCGGGCGCGTCCACGGCAAGCCAGCGGCGGCCTTGCGCGGGGGTCAGCGGCAGTTCGTCGCGACCGCGGCGGAGGTACGAGGAATACACGTCGAGCGGATGGCGGTGGATCCAGATATACCGGGCTGCGGGCCAGGTAGCGCGGATTTCGGGGAGGTACCGGTAGTGGATCGGCGTCTTTTCCAACACGCGGCGGCAGCCCTGGGCCTCTCGGAGCAGCGCGAAGAACTTCCGCACGAGGCGGGCCTGGCCCGTGCCCCGCCAGAGGGTGGCCCGCAGCGCGCCGGGCAGCCGCGCCACGCCGGCATGCACCGGCGGAGCGGCCAGCGTGCGGTTCACCGCGCGCGCCAGGGCGGTACCCCGCAAATAGCGCGGGTAGGCGTCCGGATCGGACGCCAGCAGCCGGGCCAGGTACACATTGTCCGCGTGGGCGTACTGGAACACCTTCGATTCGATGAGGGTCGCGCCGGGGGCGGGCCGCGCGGGACGAAACGCCGAATGCCGGAGCAGGGTGCGGAACAAGAGGGTCGTCCCGCTGCGGGGTACGCCAAAAACAAATACGGGCGGCTCTTCCCCACCCTGCGCGGCTTCCAAGTCCATTGAGTTTATTGTGCCCGGGGCCATCGGTCGGCGCAAAGGAATTATCGTGCCCTGTCGAAGTCATCCCATAAACTTGATTCGTTCACCGCGGAGGCGCGGAGCGCGCGCGGGTTGCGGGAAGATCGGGGTCGGGATCGGCCTCGGTGTCGGCCTCGAATCGTCGCGTCCAGCGAGGCCGAGGCCGAGACCGAGGCCGAGGCCGATTTTGCGGGGGGGGGCGGTCCCATCCTGTGGAATTACCGCATAACCCGACCGGCCACGCGCCTTGACTCGCCACGGGGGGACTCGATAATGCCTGCTTTGGACCTTCCGCGCCCAATTCGCATGAATCGCCTCAAAACAACGATCCTGATCCTCCTGCTCGCCGGGGTGGCGCTGGCGCCGGCCAGCGTGAACCGCCGTACGCCGGTCGTGGAGGCGGTGGCGAAGGCGCTGCCCGCCGTGGTGAACATCGGCACGGAGCGGATGGTGAAGGTGGTGTATCGCGACCCGTTCTACAACCTGCGCAGCCTGGCCCAGGGCGGGCTGATTCCGAACGACTTCCTGCCGCCGCCGATGGTGCGCGAGCGGGTCCAGCATTCCCTCGGCTCGGGCGTGCTCGTGGACGAACACGGCTACATCCTCACGAACTACCACGTCATCGAGCAGGCGTCGCGCATCCGCGTGACGCTCGCCAACGAATCGGCGTACGACGCGACCCTGCTGGCCGGCGACCCGCTGAACGATCTCGCGCTCCTGAAGATCGAGGGCGATGGCGCGCTGCCCGCCATCGCGTTTGCGGAGAACGACGACCTGCTGCTGGGCGAGACGGTGATCGCGCTGGGCAACCCGTTCGGTTTCTCGCAAACCGTCACCGTCGGCGTGCTCTCCGGCATCAACCGCGAGGCGCGCTACCGCGACCGCGTGGTCTACCGCGACATCCTGCAAACCGACGCGGCGGTGAATTACGGCAGTTCCGGCGGGCCGCTGGTGAACCTCGACGGTGAGATGATCGGCCTGAACGTGCAGATCCTGCAACAGGCGCAGAACATCGGGTTCGCGATCCCGGTCAAACGCGTGCGCGCACTGCTCGGCCGGTGGATGGCGCCGCGGACGCTGCGCCACGGCTGGCTCGGTTTTGAACTTTCCGAGTCGAACGGCGTCTTAACCGCCTGCGGGGTCGCGCCCGACGGCGCGGCGGCCGTGGCGGGCATCCAGCGGGGCGATGTGATCATCGCGCTGGACGGAAACCCGGTGGCCGACGCGTTCGAATTCAACAAGGCGCTGGTCCGGCGCAAGGTGGGCGACACGATGAATGTGCGAGTCCGGCGTGAAGACAGCGAACGGGACATCCCGCTCACGCTCACCGCGCTGCCGCGCCGCTCCGGCGACCAGCTCGCGCGCGAACTGCTGGGCCTTGTGCTTTCGTCGGAGACGCCCGAATCCGCGGTGCGCGCCGGGTTCCAGCACGGCTTGGGCATCGAAGGCGTGCTCGCGGGTGGCGCGGCGGCAGCGACGGGCATGAAGCCGGGCCTGCTGCTCACGCGCATCGACGACGTGGAAATCCGCGCGTCGGACGATGTTGCCACGGCGCTCGCCGACGTGCGGCCGGGCAGTTTCGTGAACCTGCGCCTCGTGCGGCTGGACGAACGGCCGGAGTTTATCGTGGCGGAAGTCACCTATTGGGATATACAGGCGCGCTGACGCATGATTGAAGTCGCCCATCTGACCAAGCACTACCCCGGCCGCGTCGCGGTGGACGACGTGTCCTTCGCGGTGAGCCCCGGGGAAATCGTCGGCTTTCTCGGCCCCAACGGCGCAGGGAAATCCACGACGATGCGCATCCTCACCGGGTACCTGCCCGCGACCGGCGGCAGCGTGCGCGTGGCGGGGCACGATGTCGCGGAAGAGCCGATGGAGGTGCGGCGTCAGATCGGCTACCTGCCGGAGAACTGCCCGCTCTACGGCGAGATGCGCGTGGACGAATACCTGCGTTTCCGCGCCCGCCTCAAGGGCGTGCCCCGCACCAAACTCCGCGCCCGCGTCGCGGAGGTGAAGGAACAGTGCGGCATCGGCGAGGTGGGCGGGCGCATCATCGGCCACCTCTCCAAGGGATATCGCCAGCGCGTCGGCCTCGCGGAAAGCCTCGTGCACGACCCGCAACTGCTGGTGCTCGACGAGCCGACGATCGGCCTCGACCCGCACCAGATCCGCCTCGTGCGCGGCCTGATCACGAGCCTCGCCGAACGCCATACGATCCTGCTCTCCACGCACATCCTGTCCGAAGTCGAGATGACGTGCCGCCGCGTGCTGATCATCAACAAGGGGCGCATCGTCGCCTCCGACACGCCCGACCGGCTGCGGCGCCGCATGGAGGGCGAAGCCACGGTGACCGCGGAACTGCGCGGCCCGCGCGAGGCAATTGAGCCCGCGCTGCGCGCCCTGCCCGGCGTCAGCGAACTCACCGTGGAGGCCGGCGGCGACTGGGGCCGCTACACGCTACGCGCCGCGCGCGACCCGGACCTGCGCCCCGAACTTTCCGCGCTCGCCGCCCGCCAGGGCTGGGCGTTGCGCGAATTGCGCCAGGAGGCCGCGACGCTGGAGGATGTCTTCGTCAACCTCACGCGAAGCGACGCGCCGGAGGCCCGGCCATGAGCGCGTTCCTCACCCTCTGGCGCAAGGAACTCACGGGCTATTTCCTGTCGCCGATGGCCTACATCGTGATGATATTTTTCCTGCTCGTGATGGGTACGATCTTCTCGCTGCTCGTCTCCGTACTCGCCGAGGGCCCGGCCGGCGTCACGATCATGAACCTGCTGTTCGGCTCCCCGTTCTTCTGGATGACGATGTTCGTCCTCGTGCCCGTGCTGACCATGCGCCTCTTCGCGGAGGAAAAAAAGAGCGGCACGATAGAAACGCTCATGACCGCGCCCGTGGGCGACGCGGCGGTGGTGCTCGCGAAATTCGCGGGGGCGCTCAGCTTCTACGCCTTCATGTGGCTGCCGACGGTGGTCTACATCTTCATCCTGCAGCACTTCAGCGCGGACATGGCGCCGCCGGACCTGGGCCCGCTGGCGGGCGGCTACCTCGGCGCGCTGCTCATCGGCATGTTTTATCTGTCCATCGGGCTGTGCTGCTCCGCGCTGACGAGCAACCAGATCGTCTCCGCGATCATCACGTTCGCGGTGATGCTCGTGCTGTTCCTCGCCGGCCTGCTGGATTTCGTCGCGCGCGGCGAGGCGGTGCAGGCGGTCAGCGCGCACCTCTCGTCCTACAGCCACATGCTGGAGTTCTCGCGCGGCACGATCGACACCCGGCCCGTCGTCTATTACTTCTCCGGCACCGCGTTGATGCTCTTCGCCACGGTCAAGATCCTGGAGGCGCGCAACTGGAAATGAGCCGCACCCCGCCCAGCGAAGCCGCTCGCGGCATCCGGCGCAGCACGCGCCGGCGCGTGACGTTCGGCCTGAACGCCGGCGCCGCGGTCCTGCTCGCGCTCATGCTCGCGGTGATGGTGAATTACCTCGCGCACCGCCACCACGCCCGTGCCGACTGGAGCCGCAACCGCTTCTACAGCCTCTCGGAAAAGACGCTGGGCCTACTCAACACCATCACCGCGCGGGTCGACGTCGTCGTATTCTTCCAGCCGGACCACGCCGCCTACGAAGACGTCGTGAACCTCCTGAAGGAATACCAGCACGCGAGCCCGCACCTCCGCGTCGAACGCGTGGACCCCAACCGCGACCTCGGCCGCGCGGAGGCGCTGGTCCGCAAATACGAGGTCAACCAGCTCAACGTCGTCGTGTTCGACGCGGGCGGCCGCACGAAATTCATCACCGCGGATGAATTGACGGAGATCGACTACTCCTTCGTCATGCAGGGCGGCATGCCGCGCGCCTCGGCGTTCCGCGGGGAACAGGTGTTTTCCTCCGCGCTGCACAGCCTGACGCAGGAGCGGCGGCCGGTCGTCTATTTCATCCGCGGCCACGGCGAACGCGACATCAACGACCGCGACCCGTACACCGGCTATTCCGCGATCGCGCAGCACGCGCGCCGCGACAACGTGGAGGTGCGCGACCTGCTGCTCGCCGAGGCCCGCCAGGTGCCCGCCGACGCGGACGCCCTCGTACTGCCCGGCCCGACGAAACCGCTCGCCGCGCAGGAGATCGAATTGCTCCGCGGCTGGCTCCGCAACAGCGGGCGCATGATGATCCTGCTCGACACCGGTCCCACCGCCGGGCTCGGCCCGATGCTGGATGAATGGGACATCCGCCTCGCGGACGACGTCGTCGTCGATCCCGCCCGCACGCTGACCGGCCTGGACCTTTTCGTGAACGACTACGGCATCCATCCCATCACCGATCCGTTCCGCGACGTGACCAGCGTCTTCTACCTGCCGCGCTCCGTCGAGCCGGTCCCGCCGCCCACGGACGCCCCGTTGCCCGCGGACCGGCCGCGCGTGACCGTGCTCGCCCGCAGTTCGCCGGACAGTTGGGCGGAGTCCGACATGGAACAGAAACCGATGAAATTCGACCGGCAGCGCGACCGCGCGGGCCCGGTCTCCATCGCCGTCGCGGCGGAACGCGGCGCGGCGGTCGGTCTCGACATGAACCTGCGGCCGTCCCGCCTCGTGGTCTTCGGCGACACCGACTTCCTCTCCAACGGCGCGCTCAGCGGGGGCAACACCGACCTGTTCCTCAACGCCCTGAACTGGCTGCTGGAACGCGAACAGTTGCTGTCCATCGCGCCGAAGCCCGTGGACGACCTCCGGCTGGTCATAACGCGGGCGCAGGTGCACCGCGTCTTCTGGGCTGTCGTCGTCGTGCTGCCCGGCCTCTGCGCGATTCTCGGGGCGGGTATCTGGTGGCAGCGGAGGTCGTGAGATGCGCGCCGGCACGCTATTCCTCCTGATCCTGGTCCTCGGCCTCGGCGCCTACATCGCGGCCATCGAGCGCAAGGCCGACAGCACCGACCGCCGCCGGGAAATCGCCCGCCGCGTGCTGCGCATCGACGCCTCGCGCATCACCGGCATCCGCGTCGCGCAGCCCGCCATGCAGTTCGCCGCGGTCAAGGAGGACGACCTCTGGCGACTCACCAGTCCCGTCGCCGCGCGCGCGGACGCCGGCGCGATCGCCCGCCTGCTCGACACGCTGGAATTGCTGGAGCGCAGCGACGTCATCCGCGGGCGCGAACAGCGGCGACAGGGCCTCACCCTCGCGAGTTTCGGCCTCGACCAGCCCCGCGCACGCATCACGCTCAATGGGGCGGACAAGGACTGGGTCCTGCTCGTCGGACGCGATACGCCCGCGGGCGGAAATCTCTTCCTCAAGGAGGCGAACGATTCCGCCGTGTTCGTCGCCAGTACGAACCTGCTCGCCGACCTGCCAATATCCGTGGACGCGCTGCGCGACCGACGGGTCTTCCTCGGATTCCCCGGCACGGTTTCGCGCATCGACCTGCGCCGCCGCGAAGGCTTGCTGACCCTCGCCCGCACGGAGCTCGGCAGTTGGCGCCTCCAGCAACCGTGGAGCGGACGCGCCGCGCAGACGGAGGTGCAGAACCTGCTCGACCAGCTTTTCACCGCGCGCGCCGTCGATTTCGTCGCGGAATCGTTCGATGCCGCCTCCCTCTACGGCCTCGACGAACCGGCGGCCCAGGTGGCCGTCACCGGTGACCGCCAGCGCGGTGACCAGGTCCTGCTGCTCGGCAAGGTCGTGGAGCGCGGCACCAACCAGGTCTACGCCACCCTGCAAGGCGAAGGCACCGTTTTCACCGTCAGCCAGTCCCTGCTGGATGCGCTGCAGGTGAAAGCCGAATCCCTGCGCGACCGGCGCCTGCTGGCCCTGCCCGCCCACGACATCGCGCACCTGCGCATCGAGGAGGACGAGCGGACGCTGCTGCTCAGCCGCGCGGAAGGCGGATGGGATATCGAAATTCCGCTGCGCATCAAGGCAAATGAAGCGCGCGTCCAGGCGGCGATCGCCGAATGGACCGGCCTTCGTATCGAGACCTTCATCAACCCATCCGGCACCAATCTCGCGACCTGGGGCTTCGATTCGCCCGCCCGACGCATCACGTTCGCGCGTCGCCCGCCCACCGCGGGCACCAACGTCACGCGCGTCGTCGCGACGGATGACGAACTGACGATCCTCGTTTCCAGCCTGCCGCCCAGCAACGGGCTCGCGACGGTCAAGTGGGCGCACGAGGACACCGTGTTGCTCATCCGCGCGTCCGCGCTGGACGCCCTCCCCGCCTCGACCCGCCACTTCCGCCACCCCGAGGTGCTGGCCGTGGACCCGGGCGCGGTGCGCAGCCTCACCGTCTCGCGCGGCGGCGTGGAGGAATCGGTCCTGCGCGACGCGGCGGACGCGGTATTCAGGGCCGCCCCCCCGGGTGTCGCGGTCGACGCCGATGCCGTGCGGCGCGTCCTCGAAAACCTCTCGTCCCTGCGCGCCACCGCCTTCGTCGCCGCGGCCCTCGACCTCGCCCCGTACGAACTGGACAAACCACGCGCCCAACTCACCGTCGGTATTCAAGGCGGCACGGCGCCGGTCCGCACCCTGCTGTTCGGGCGCGAGGACGAAAACGGGCAGGTGCTCACGATGCTGCGGGGCGGCGACGTCGTCTTCACGATTTCACGCGAGACGCGGGACAAATTACTCGCGCCCCTGTATAAACCGGAAAAAAGCACGAAGGAACCCCCGGTTGTCGCAACCCCAAACGCCCTGTCCGAAGAACCCGCGCGCTGACGCGCAGGCCACCTCGCGCCCGCGCGGATTCCTGCATCTCTGCCGTTGCGCGGAACGCTGCGTCCGCGCCGCGTGGATTCTACTGGTGCTCGCGCTGGCGCCCGCGCTCGGCCTCTGGATCATCGGCCTGCCCGCGCCGATCGCCAACCGCCTGCTCGCGCGCGCCGACACGGACCCTTTCGTCGTAACGGTGGACCGCATCGGCCTCGCGCCGCGCAGCGGGTTGGTCTTTCACCGGGTCCTCGTCTATGCGGACGACGCCTACGCCGAACCGCTGCTGCGCGTCGAACAACTGACGCTGCGCCCGCGCTTCCTCCCGCTGCTCATCGGCCGGATCGAACCGGCGCGTATCGACGTGGCGGGCGCCGATTTCTTCGCCCCGGCATGGGCCGCGGACGGCGCCCCGGCCGCGGATGCGCGCCTCGCCCTGACCAATCTCTACGCCACGTTGCGGTTCGAAAAACGCGCCGTGATCCTCGAACACGGCGCCGCACGCCTGACGCCATTCGATCTCGATGTGCGTGGAACGTTCTTGCGCGCGAAGACCGCAAAGCCGAAAGCCGCCTGGACCACACGCTCGCTCGCCGCACAACTGGACACGTTGCGCCGCGCCCCACGCGCCCTGCCGGAATTCATCAACCTGCTCGCGGAGACCACCGCGGAAACGCCGATGCCCGTGCGCATCGAATTCGCGATCGGACCCACCCAGTCCACCGCGGGCCTCCACCTTTCAGGCGGTCCTTTTCACGTACGGGGCCAGCCGGTGGAAGGAATCGAACTCCATGCCGCGTGGCACGAACAACGGCTGCACCTCTACGACGCCCGCCTGCGCGCCGCAAATGAAGTCTCCACCCTCACCGCGCGTTGGTCCCCGGCGGACGGCGAAATCGAAGCGCGCGTGGACGGAAATCTCCCGCCGCTCCTGCTGCACGCGCTGCTGCCCCGCTCCCGTCACGCGGCGCTCGCCGCCCAACAACTGGAATCCACCGGCCTCCTGCGGCTCCACGGGAAAATCGGGCCCGCCCCGGCGGTTCGCCTGCGGGAAACGCTGCGCGGTACGTTCGCATTCGACCACATCGCGCTGCGCGGCGTGCACGCCGCCGATGCGCGCGGCACGGTGGAAGGCACGGCGGACGGATTCGCCATCCGCGACATCGAAACACGTTTCGGCGCGGATGGTGGACGCGGCCAGGCGCGCGCCGCGTTCGTTTGGCATGCCGGCCACCGGGAACTCGAGGGGCAGCTCGACCTCGAACTCGACCCGCGCGACTTCATCCCCTTCCTCACTTCGAACCAGACGCGGCTGGTCAGCCGGTTTGAATTCCCCGCCACACCACCGCGCTTCACCGGCATCTTCCAGCGGCCCGCCGATATGGACAATCTCCGGCTCGCGGGCACGCTCACGGCGGAAAACTTCCGCTACCGCGAGGTACCCATCGACACCCTGCAAGTCGCCGTCAGCCACAGCAACCACGTCGTCAGACTCGACGACTGGCACTTCACGCGACCCGAAGGCGAAACCACCGGCACCCTCTCCGCCGACCTGCGCGGACGCCTCATCGCCGTCGATCTGAAAAGCACCATGCACCCCGTCGCCATCGCCGGCTGCGTTGGACCCAAGCTGCACCAGGCCGTCAGCTCGTGGCGCTTCGACGGACCCGTCCGCCTGCACGCGCACGGCGTTGTCGACGGCGATGGCAACGAAGAGGAGACGGACCTGATCCTGGAGGCGTCGGGCGAACGCATGGGCCGCGGGCGCTGGCTCGCCGACGAGGCGCGCTTCACCCTCCACGCCCTCCACGGCTCCTACACCATCACGAACCTCACCGGGCGCGGGTACGACGGCGACTTCCATGGCGATGTGCTCGTCGTACCCGTGCCCGCCGGCCCCGAGCACCGCTACCAGGTCGACATCGTCCTCACCAACGCCGATTTCGCCCGCGTCGCCGAGGGCTACGCGCAACCAGGCGACGCACCTCTCGCGGGCCGCGTTCACCTTGACCTGCAATTGACCGGCCTCGTCTCGGACGCCTTCGGCCCCGCCACGCGCGGCGGCGGGGCACTGCGCATCGAGGACGGCGCGCTCTTCCGCCTGCGCCTGCTCGGCGGTCTTTCCGACCTGCTCTCGCGTCTCGTGCCCGGCTTTGGTTTCGTCTCACAGACCGACCTAACCTGCACCTTCGACATCGAGAATGGCGCGATCTACTCCGAGGACATCCGTCTCGCCGGCGCCGTCATCAGCATGAAAGCGGAGGGCGACATCGAATTCGACGGACGCGTCAGCATCCGCGTCGAAGTACAACTCATGCGCCGCGGCCCCATCGCGTTCCTCCTGCGCCTGCTCACCCGCCCCGTCACCAAACTTTTCGAGTTCCAGCTCTCCGGCACCCTCGCCGACCCCAAGTGGCGCCCCGTCAACCTCCCCAAGGAACTCTTCCTGATTTTCGACTAGCCATGAAACCATCGAAAACATCCCGCGGCGCCCCGCCCGCCGACATCGCCGTCCTCACCGTCGAGACCGACGCCGCGGGCGCGGACGCATTGGCCGAACGGCTCGAAGCCCGCTGGCAGCGCCCCACCGTGCAACTCCAACGGCCCAACTCCAACTGCGCGTGGATCGAACTCTATTTCGACCGCGACATTGAAGCACTGCTCGCTGCGCATGCGATCCGCGACTGGCCCGGCGTACATGCCGCCCAACCGCGCGTCTGCCGCGGCCGCGACTGGATGTCCTTCTGGAAACACCACTTCACCATCCGCGATGTCGGCAAACGCCTGCGCATCCAGCCCATCTGGGAAAAGGCGCGCGCCGCGCCGCCCGGGCGTAAACGCATCTGGCTCGACCCCGGCCTCAGCTTCGGCACCGGCGAACACTTCACCACCCGCTTCTGTCTCGAACAACTCGACCGACTCCGCGACCGGCGCCCGTTCGCCTCCGTGCTCGATGTCGGCACCGGCAGCGGCATCCTCGCCATCGCCGCCGCCCGGCTCGGCGCGAAACGCGTACTCGCCTTCGACCACGACGCCCAAGCCCTCGAACAGGCCCGCGCCAACGTCCGCCGCAACAACGTCTCGCGCACCGTTCGCCTCGCCGTCCGCGACTTTGTCGCCAACGGCCTGCCGAAAGGACGCTTTGACGTCGTCTGCGCAAACGTATATAGCCGCCTGCTGATTGACGCGGCGCCCGCGCTCGCCGGCGCGTGCCGCGGCCACCTGCTTCTCAGCGGCATCCGCGAATTGGAGTTGGATGGCGTCGCGGATGCGTTCATCGCGCAAGGCGGCCGCGAAATCGTCCGCGATGGCGACGGCGAGTGGGGAGGCCTGGTATTTTCATGGATACGTTCTTCTTCGATTTAAAACTGGATCAGGCCGCCGCATTCGTCGGCGTGCTCGGCCTGCTCGTCGGACTTGCGCTGCTCGCCGCGCCCGCCGCCTGCCGCGCGTATGTGCCCTCCATCGGCCGCCACAACCCCACCGCCTGGGTCCTCACCGCGATTGATCTGCTCTGGGTCGCGTGGATCGTGAACAACGCATCGCTCGGTCGCTTCGACGCGCTCAAGCCGGGCCTCTACCTGCTCACGCCCGCCGCGTTTTTCCTCATCATCCACTACATGGACGACCTGCTCGCCGTCCGCGCGCTTGGCGGGCTGCTGCTGCTCATGGCCAACCCCGTCCTCAACGCCGCGCGCTGGCTCGACACCGAATGGCGCTTCGTCATGACCGTAGTCGCCTACGGCTGGGCCGTCGCCGGGATCACCCTCGTCCTCAGCCCCTACCTCTGGCGCCGCTGGACCACCCCGATGCTCGCCACCAACGCCCGCTGCCGCACCGCCGCCCTCGCCAAACTCGCCGCCGCCCTCGCCCTCCTCTACCTCGCCTTCCGCGTGTACTAGCCCAGAAAGGGGTCAGTTCTGCTTATTTACAATGATTTCGTCAGCACCCCGAAAATAGTAAATAAATAGAACTGACCCCTTTCCCCTTGAGCTCATCCGGTCATCCTCGATTGCTGGTGTTGCGCGGCGGCGCGTTGGGGGACTTCATCGTCACGCTGCCGGTGCTGGCGGCGTTGCGGGCGCGGTGGCCGGGATCGTACATTGAACTCATCGGCTATCCCTACGTGGCCGAACTCGCGCGGGTCGCGGGGCTGGTGGATCACGTCGCGTCGCTGCACGGCGCGGGGATCGCGCGCTTCTTCGGGCTGCGCCCGGAAATTCCCGACGCGCAGCGGGCGCACCTGCGCTCGTTTGACCTCGTGTTCAACTTCTTCCACGATCCGGACGAGACGGTGCGTACAAATCTCGAAACCGGCGGCGCGCGCCACGTCGTCAGCGGCTCGCCGCTGGTGGAAGACCTGCATGCGGTGGACCATTTCCTCAAGCCGTTGGAGAGCCTTGCGATCTACGAGGCGGGCGCACAGCCCTCGTTGACCCTTCCGGACACGGAACGCGCGGCCGGCGCGGCACGGCTGGCCGCGTGTACGGGAGACCGGCCCGCGTGGATCATTCACCCCGGCAGCGGGAGCCCGAAGAAGAACTGGCTCCTGGGTTACTTCATCGAACTCGCGCGTCGCTTGCGCGCGGAGGACCGCGTCGCGCCGGTCTTCCTGCTGGGCGAGGCGGACGACGCCGCGCGCGAAGGTGTGATGCGCAACGCGCCGGAAATTCCGCGGCTCGACGGACTCACGGTACGCGAGGCCGCGCAGGTGCTTGCGGCGGTGCACGGCTGTCTCGGCAATGACTCCGGCATTTCTCATCTCGCCGCCGCGTTGGGCGCGCGTACCGTGGCGCTGTTCGGCCCATCGCGCGCCGATCTCTGGTCCCCACGCGGCCCGCGCGTGACGGTGCTTCAAGCGCCCGGCGGCGCGTTGGATGCGTTGACGGTGGACGTCGTCAGGAACGCTTTATCGCCTCTGTAGTTCCGCCGCCCTGGCCGCCGGAGCGCCGCGCGAAGGCGGCTCCGCCGGCGGAAGTCAGTGGTCTCCGGCGACGGAGCGCCGGAGCTACAGCGGATTGCGTCAGCAATCCGCTTCCGCGTCGAGCGACTGTTGGACGAGGGCGAGGATTTCCTCCTTGTCGTACAGGCGTCCGTCGGGGCCGATGCCCGGGCACTCCTGGCAGGTGCGCCGCCATGCGGCTTCGGAACGCACGGTCTCGGGCCAGAACGGATAGGTGCGGCATTGCGTCGGGCGCACGGGGTAAATCGCGCAGCGATTGTCGACGAAGAAGACGCAGTCGCCGTTTTCCTTTTCCTTCAGGCTGTGCCCGTTGCGCAGCGGGTAGGCGTAGCGGCGCAGGAAGGCCGCGCGGGACAGGCCGAGGTGCGCCGCGATGCGCGTCGAGGTCGCGCGGTTCATGAACACGGTGCCGGGCGCGCCGGTGCAGCAGTGACCGCACTGGGTGCAGGTGAAGCGCAGGCCGCCGTCGAAGAAGTACGGCCGCTCCTCGGGGCGGCGGGGCGATTTCGGGGAGGCGTTCATGGCGCCGCCAGTACGCCGGAATTCACCGGGCCATTCAATCCTTTTAGGTCCAGTTTGCTTTTACAAACCACCGCGCCGGTTTAGAATACGGCCATGCAGTCGTTAGACAAACCGCGGCGGCGGGCCGCGCTGCATGTGCTGGCTGTGCTCCTGATCCTCCTGGGCGGAGTCGCGCTCACATGGTGGCGCATCAACCAGGTGGACCAACGCATCCGCGACGACCTGCTTCGTCGCGCGACCCTGGTGAGCTGGGCGCTGCGCGCGGATCTCGTCGATTCACTGGCCGGCGATAAACAGGATCGCGATACCCTCCCCTACCAGCGCATCCAGCGGCAACTGGAGAGCGCGCGCCAGCTTTATGCCGACTGTCGGTTCCTGTACCTGTGCCGCATGCGCGCGGACGGGAAAATTATTTTTCTCGTCGACGCGGAACCCGAGGACTCCGATGACCACTCGCCGCCGGGTCAGGTTTACGATGAGGCAAGCGAGATCTTTTATCGCGTGCAGCGCAGCGGGGTGGCGGCCACGGAGGGCCCGATTCAGGATCGCTGGGGCACGTGGATCAGCGCGATCGTACCCCTGTTTCACCCGGTTGATGATCGGCTGGTGGCCATGCTCGGCATGGACATCGACGCAAGCAAATGGCGTCACCAGTTGATCCGCCCGGCCCTCGTCCCGATCGCGTTCACGGCGGCGTTTCTAATCGTCGTGCTGTTATCCAATCGGCGTATCGCGCGGCGTCAGCGCGGGAGTCCGCGACGACCGCGTCCGGTTTGGCGTTGTCCCGAGGTGCATCTCGCGCTGGCGGTCGGCCTGATTTTAACGCTGCTTGGAATCTACCTCGTGCGGGACGGCGAGCGCGAGCGGAGGCGCGCGCTGTTCATGCACAAGGCGGTGCTGCAAACCAGCCTGCTGCAGCAGTTCCTTTCCCGCATCGGCGACAACTATCTCGAAAGCGTCGCGCGCTATTTCATGAGCAGCGAATTCGTGGATCGGAGCGAATTCTCCCGATTCGTCGGCCACCTGGTGAACCGACCATACGCCCGCCGCTGGGGCTGGGTGCCCGTGGTGCGGGACGAGGATCGCGCACGCTTTGTTGAGGCCGTTCGAAACGGCGGCGCACCGGATTTTGAAATCTGGGAATTCGGACCCGGCGGAACACGCGTGGCGGGAACCCAGCGACCACTGTATTATCCATACTGCTATCTGGAACCCGAGGAGCGGAGCGCCGGCATGCTCGGCGGCGACCACGGCACGGTCCCGCACCTCGTGGAAGCCATGCGCCGCGCGGCGGAGTCGAACTTGCCCGAGGCGTCGGACCCGATCCAGGATCCCGTCCGAACGAACGAACGGAACATCGTCCTGTACCGCGCGGTCATCACGGGGGAGCCCCCCACCCTGCACGGATTCACCACCCTCGTATTGCACCCGGAAACCCTGCTCTTCCGGGCGCTGAGCCGCGAATCAACCAAATCGGAGGCCATCACCGATGCGGACCTCTACCAGGTTGACCCGAACGGCCTTTTTGTCCATCTCGCATCGAACCGAGGGAACGACAGGCGCGCGCATCCGGCGACCTACACGACGGACTTGCTGCGGGAGGAGCCGGACCTGCTGCTGGCGCCCGTCTTCGCCTTCGGGAAGACCTATGCGCTTGCGTCGCGGCCCGGCAGTGGATTTTCCGATTGGTATCCCGCGCTGACGACCCGGCGGGTGACGATCGTTGGGCTGTTGCTTACGGGCTTGCTGACGGCCTTGGTAGCCACGCTGACGAACCGGAGGACGGCGCTGGAGCAGATGGTGAACGAGCGCACCGCGAAACTGCTCGAAAGCGAGGCGAGCTATCACGGCCTGTTCAACTCGATGCGCCACGCGATTTTCATCCAGGACCGCGAAGGCCGCTTCCTCGGCGCGAACGACGGCGCGGTGGCGATGTTTGGGTATTCCCGCGAGGAACTGACCGGGCAAACGCCGGTGCTCTTTGATCCCGGCGAACGGAACGACATGGCAGCGGCGTTCAGGGCCATTCGTGAAGCAAGTGAAGGCGAGGTGCGCCACTTCGAATTCTGGGGCCGCCGCAAAGATGGCGCCATTCTCCCGTGCGAAGTATGGCTGAACAAGGGCGCCTACTTCGGCCAAAGCGCGGTGATCGCCGTGGTGAGCGACATCAGCGACCGCAAGAAATCCGAGCAGGAGCATGAAAAGCTTCAATCGCAGCTCCAGCAGGCGCAGAAAATGGAGTCCATTGGCCGCCTCGCGGGCGGCGTCGCGCACGACTTCAACAACATGCTGCAGGCCATCCTCGGCAACACCATGCTGGCGCTCGAGGAAGTGACCACGGGACCGCAAAGCGAGTATCTCCAGGAAATCAAGCGTTCCGCGGAACGGTCCGCGGACCTGACGCGCCAGCTTCTCGCCTTCGCCAGCCGCCAGCCGGTGAGCCCGCGCGTGATTGATCTCAACGACACCATCGCCGGCACGCTCAAGATGCTGCGTCGCCTGATCGGCGAGGACATCCGCCTCCAATGGGTGCCGGGCACGGACCTGGAACCGGTCCTGATGGACCCGACGCAACTCGACCAGATCCTCGCCAACCTCGCGGTGAACGCCCGTGATGCGATGAATGGAGGCGGCGTCATCACCATTGAAACCGCGCACCTTCCGGTGACGGATGCCGCGGCGCGTGCAGCCCATCCCGATGCGCCTGCGGTGGATATTGCGCTCATTTCATTCAGGGACAACGGCAAGGGCATGGACGAGGAAACGCGGATCCACATTTTTGAGCCGTTCTTCACCACCAAGGAGGCCGGCAAGGGCACCGGTCTGGGCCTGGCCACGGTGTTCGGCATCGTGAAACAGAACAACGGGTTTATCGACGTGAAGAGCGCGCCCGGCGCCGGAACCGTGTTCACCATCGGCATCCCCTGCGCGGCGGCGGGACGGCCCCACGAGACGGAGCCCGGCATCGGCGCTCACGCGGGTGGCGGAACGGAAACCATCCTGGTGGTGGAGGACGAGCAGGCGGTGCTGCAATTCGTGGCGCAATCCCTGCGCAAACTCGGCTATACCGTGCTGGCCACCACGCGCCCGGAGGAGGCCATCACCCTGTTGCGCGACCATGCGGGCCCGGTGCACGCGTTGATCACCGACGTCGTGCTGCCCGGCATCAACGGACGGGAGCTGGCCCAGACCGTCACGTCGATTCATCCCGGCGTGCGCTGCATTTTTATGTCGGGCTACACCGCTGATATCATCGCCACCCGGGGAATCCTGGATGCAGAGGTGAACTTCATCCAGAAGCCCTTCCGCGCCCCGGATCTGGCCACCCTGCTCCGGGCGGTCCTCGACACCCCGCCCGGCGTTTGAACACCGGTTCACCTTGCGTGTCCAAGGAAAAGTCGTAACGTTTTGCCCAAGGAGTCAATGTTGCCATGATGATGGATCCAATTTTCTGGTTGTTCGCATTGCCGGGCCTGGTGCTCGGCATGATCGCGGCCGGGCTGACGAAGAGCACGTTCGCGAAATACGCGCAGGTCGGCGCGCGCTCGGGCCTGAGCGGGGCCGAGGCAGCGCGGCAGATGCTCTATGCACAGGGCGTGCATGACGTGGAAATCCACCAGAGCCAGGGCTTTCTGTCCGACCACTACAATCCAAAGACGCACTCGCTGCACCTGTCGCCCGACGTCTTCCACGGCCAGTCGCTCTCCGCGATCGGCGTGGCCTGCCACGAGGCGGGGCATGCGCTCCAGCAGGCGCAGGGCTACGCGCTGATGAGCCTGCGCTCGGTCCTGCTGCCCGTGACGATTGCCGGGCAGAACATCGCGCCGATCCTTTTTATGATCGGCGCCGCGATGGGTTCCATGGGGCTCATCAAACTCGGCATCGTCCTCTTCGCCTGCGCGGTGCTCTTTTCGATCATCACGCTGCCCATTGAGTGGGACGCCAGCGCGCGCGCGAAGGCCTACATGACCAGCTCCGGAATCGTGACCGCGGCGGAATACCCGCACGCCGCGAAGGTGTTGAACGCCGCGTTCCTCACCTACGTCGCCGGCGCGATCACCGCCGTGCTGCAACTGCTCTATTTCCTGATGCGTTCCGGCCTGCTCGGCGGACGCCGCTGACGGCGCGGCGCGCCGCCGCGGTGGTTGCATCGCGGACGGGGTTTGTTCTACTGTCGGCTCCATGAAAGCAGCGGACCTGCGCGGGATTCTGCGCTACACGGCCCGGTTCCGGGACCGGCTCTTTGTGCTTAATGTCGATAGCGCCGTGCTGGCGTCGGACAATTTCCGAAACCTGCTGCTCGACATCTCCGTCCTGCGCAGCCTGAACATCCCGCTCGTGCTCGTCCACGGGTGTTCCGTTCAGATCGAATCGCTGTCGGAGGAACTGAAGGTTCCCGCGTCGAATCTCGACGGCATGGGCGTGACGGATGAACCGACGCTCCGCTTGTCGATCCTCGCGGCGAACCGGCTTGCGCACGAAATCCTCGAAGGCCTGAGCGAGACGGACCAGCGCGCGGTCGTCACCAACGCGATCACCGCGCATCCCGCCGGCATCCTCGATGGCGTGGACCAGCAATTCACCGGCCAGGTGGAGCGGGTCGATGCCGAATTCCTCACGACGCTGCTGGACCAGGGCATCATACCGATCCTCCCACCCATCGGTTTCGATGGCAACGGGCAGACCTACCGGGTCAACTCCGACGGCGTCGCGCTGGAGGTCTCCGAAGCGCTGCGCGCCGCCAAACTCATTCATGTCTCGACCAGCAACGGCGTACGGGAGGCGGGCCGGTTGAGCGCGCAATTTTCCGTCGAGGAGGCCGACGAGTTCATCCGGAAACACCGGACGGAGCTGGACGCCCCGATGCTCTCGAAGATCAAGCACGGCGTGCGCGCGTGCCGTAACGGCGTGCAGCGGGTCCACATCATCGACGGCACGCAGGACGAGGCGCTGTTGAGCGAAATTTTCTCCAATGAGGGCGTGGGCACGATGATCCACGCCAACGAATACCTGGCGATCCGGCCCGCGCGGAAGAAGGACGCCGGCATGATCATGAAGCTCATCCGCGACTCCGTCGAAGCGCAGCAATTGCTGCCGCGCACGCGGAAGGCGCTGGAGGAACGGATCGACGATTTCTATGTATTTGAAATCGACCGCAATGTGGTGGGTTGCGTCGGGCTCAAGATGTATGGCGATGGCGACGCGAAGGACGCGGAATTGGAGTGCCTGTACGTTTCGGAGGCCCACGAAAACCAGGGCATCGGCGCGAAACTGATGTTGTTCATCGAGGAGCAGGCCCGCCAGCGCGGCGTGCGCCGCCTGCTCGCGCTTTCGACGCAAGCCTTCAACTATTTCACGCACAAGGGCGGTTTCAAGGAAGGCTCGCCCGACCTGCTCGCCCCCGCGCGCCGCGCCGCCTACGACAAGAGCGGTCGCCATTCCAAAGTCCTCTTCAAGGACCTCTGACCCCGTATGGGGTCGGTTCTACGCGAACCATTGCCGATATCGTGAATCGGCGGAAAACGCGCCCGGAGGTCGCGTTCCACCCGATGACGTTGATGAGATACATGGTGGAGCGTGCGCTCCGCGCACGCTTCTTGATTGGGGCAACTGCCCAGTCGTATTTGCCATTTCGTCGCTTGGGGGGACGCACCCGCGCTTATCCGGCGGCGCTTTGTTTTACGATCGCGGTGAGCGGCTCTTCGGCGAGGTAGGCGTCAAGTCCCTCCTGCCAACCTGGCAGGGTGCGCCCGATCAATTGGTGAAGGTGGGTCGGGTCGAGCACCGAAAACGCGGGGCGACGGGCGGGATAGTTCATGTCCGCGGAGCTGCGTTTTTCCACGACCACGCCGGGGCGGGTACGTTCCACAATCGCGCGGGCGAATTCCCACCAGGAACATGCGCCGGTCGCGGAGACATTCACAATGCCCGATGCGGGCGAAAGCTGCGCGAGATCGAGCAATGCCTTGGCGAGGTGCCGCGTGTAGGTCGGCGCGGAAACCTGGTCCGCGACGACGCGTAGTTCCGTTTTGCCCTGCTGCAACTGGCCGAGAATCGCGCGCACGAAGTTGCGTCCGCGCAAGCCGAACAGCGACTGCGTGCGCACGATGCGCGCGGCGCCGCCCGCCTGCTGCACCAACCGCTCGCCCTCCAGCTTGCTCGCGCCGTAATGATTGAGCGGGGCGACCGGGTCGTCCTCGCGATAGGGCGCGCCCTTGGTGCCGTCAAACACGTAATCGGTGCTGAGGTGCAGCAGCGGCAGGCCGCGATCCGCGCAGGCGCGGGCCACATGCCCCGCGGCGTCCGCGTTGATTTTCCAGCAGAGGTCGCGATCCGACTCCGCGTCGTCCACGCGGGTGTAGGCGGCGCAGTTGATCACCGCGTCGGCAACCGGCAGGCGGCCGGCCAGCCCCTCGGGCTTCGTGATATCGAATTCCGGCAGGTCGAGCACGGTTGCGACGCCGCCGCGCCGTGTCACCTCATCCACCAGGTCGCTCCCCAACATGCCTTTGCCGCCGATGATGATGATGTGCATGGCGTGGAGTATTCAGTGACCAGTGACCGGTGTCCAGTGTCCGATATCCAGTAACCGGTGACCCGTGTCCAGTAACCGGTCCCCACTTACCGGACACTGGTCACTGGTTACCGGTCACCCGCCCTCCCCGTCCCTTCCACCACAGGACGGCGATCAGGATCGGAAGGGTCCAGGCGACTTCGACGAGCACGGCCTGGACATTGTGAAGCTGGAGGAAATCGATCCACTCGCGTTTGCGCAGGTGCCAGAACGGCTGGACGGGCGAGATGAAATAGTCGCTCGTGAACGGCCACAGCGCCATGATGCCATACGGCTCACTGCGATCTTCCGCGAACAGGTCGGCGACGAGATGGCTCGCGCCAATCGCGGCCAGCCACCATCCCGCGCGCGCCGGGCGCGACCGCCAGCACACCGTGATCAACCACGCGACAAGCGCGATGAAGGGCAGCGTATGCGTGTAGGTATGATGAAAAGCATTGATCTCGCCGATCGCGATGCCCGGCAGGTAGTCGAGATCCGGCGCATTCGCGGCCAGCAGCACGAGGCAGAACGGGACGCGCAACGCCCACATGCGTCGCCCCAGCGTTCGCCACGCGCCGCGCGGCAGCAACCAGGCCGCGCCGAGGGTCAGACCGATGATGCTGTGCCCGACAGGCGAAGGCATGGGGCGGAAAGAGATCTCAACTCAGCGGGCGCCGAGCGCGCGCTGGAGCGCGTGGGTCAGCTCCGCGCCGCGCAGGTTCCGCCCGATGATGATGCCGTTCTGGTCGACGAGGAAATTCGCGGACTCACCGAACAACCCCAACTGGCGGGTCAGGTCTTTCTCGCCATAGACGAGCGGCCACGGCAGCCGTTCGCGCCCGGCGTAGGAGCGGGCCGCCGCGATATCGCGGTCCAGCGCAACGCCGACAATCTCAAAACCCAGCTTGCGATACAGGTCGTACGCGCGCCGTTGGTTGCCCAGATCGCGCACCCACGGCGTCCAGCCCTGGTGCCAGAAATCGACCAGCACCACCTTGCCGCGCAACGCCTGGAGCGAACCGGGTTGTCCCGCGCCGTCGGTCCACGTGAAATCCGGGAAGAATCCGCCTGGTGCGAAGCGGGCACGTTCGCGCGCGACTTCCATCGCCGTGACCGCCGTCGAGTCCTGGCCGCCCGCGGAGGGGCGCACCACCATCATCGGCGTATTGCGCCCGTCATACAATTCCACGGGGTATTCCACCGGGTCGAAATTCGGGTTGGCGCGGAATTCCTCGATCGTGCGCCGCACGGCCACCGCGTCGCCGAGGCGCCCGTAATAATCCGCCTCCTGGATAAACAGACGTCGGACGGACGGCAGCTTCTCCTGCGCGTACTGGCGCTTCGCCTCGTCGAGCACGCGCAAGGCACCCGCCACGTCGCGCTGCATGTCCGCCAGCGCCATCGCCTTCACGGCGAGCGCCTGCACGGCCAGATCACGATTCCCTCCGCGCACCGCCTCCGCGGTAACCGTGTCGAGTTCGCGCATCGCTTCCTGCCACTCCGCCTGCGTGTAGGATCCGTGTCCCATCGATTGCAGGCGGCTGAGGACGCGGTTCAGTTCGGGGGCATTCCGGGCGGATGTCGAAACCGCGCCCACGAGAAGCCCGACCAAAACCCAACGAAGCCATACACGCGTTTTCATGAAGAATTATCTCCGTTTGGAACCATGCACCGGCCAACCATGCCATATCGCGGGCATTTTCGCGAATCGCTTTTCCATCACCTCAAGCGCCTGCCGGTTGTTGTCCACCAGGATGCAATCGCGCCAGAGGTCCCACGCCGCGGCGCCGAAGCTGCCGCTGCCGGCGAAGAAGTCGAGCAGCCGCGCGCCGGGCCGCGAGTGCACCTTCACGATGCGGTCGAGGATGCCGCGCGGTTTTTGCGTCGGATAGCCGGTCTTCTCGCGGCCCGTCGGACTCACCACGGTGTGCCACCACACGTCGGTCGGCGTCTTGCCGCGCGCGGCCTTCTCGGGGCCGACGAGGCCGGGCGCCATGTACGGGATGCGGTCGCACGCGTCGAGGTTGAACACATAGCGCTTCGGATCGCGCGCATACCACAACAACGTGTCGTGCTTCGCGGGCCAGCGCCGCTTGCTGCGCGCACCGTAGTCGTAGGCCCAGATGATTTCGTTGATGAACGACGCGCGGCCGAAGAGCTGGTCGAGCAGCACCTTGGCATAGTGGACCTCGCGGCAGTCGAGGTGAAGAATGAGGCTTCCGTCGGTCGCCAACACACGCCGGGCCTCGACCAGCCGCGGCTCCAGGAAGGCGAGATATTCGCCAAACCAGTCGGCATAGCTGCGGGTGCCCAGCTTGATGGTGCGATAGGTGCGTCCGCCGAACCCGCGCCGATCCCCATCCGCATCGGGTTTCACGGCGATTTGCGTGCGCGCCTGCGTGCGTCCGGTGTTGAAAGGCGGGTCGATGTAGATCAGTTCAATCGAAGCCGCCGGCAGCGCGCGCAAGACGTCGAGGTTGTCGGCGAAGTGAATGTCGAGGCGCGGCATGTGCGGAGATTAAACCGCGGCGGGGCGAAGGGCAATCCGCCAGTGGCGGCGCTTCAGGACGGGCGGAAGTGGACCGGGTCCTCTTCCTCTTCTTCATCCACCGGCACCTCGGACGCCTGTTCCACCAGCGCCGCGTGACGCGGCATGAAGGGCGTGATCAAGCCATAGAAGATGCCGTAGCCCGCGATGGCCAGCGCCGCCACCAGCGCGATTTCGGCCTTCATGAACAGCATCATCACCACCGCGATGCCCGCGAAGAAAAAGAGCGGCGCCTTGGTCGGCTTGGCGTAGCGCACGTTGGACACCTGCAGCACAAGGAAAACGACGGAGACTGTCCACACCAGCGCCGCGAGCGGGCCGGCGGACAAGGTGAAGAGATCCTCGCGCAGCATGCCGCTCTGGGTCACGAAGACGAACATCGCGATCCAGCCCGCGTTCACCGTGATCGGAAGGCCGAGGTAGCCCTGCTGGCCGCGCGCCGGATCCACCACGCGGAACCGCGCGAGGCGCAGCGAGCCGGACATGGCGGTGAGGCAGACGAATATGAATCCCCACAAGCCGTGATCCTTCATGACAATGTTGTGCGCGAGCATCGCCGGGGCGACGCCGTAGCCGATGATGTCGACGAACGTGTCGAGTTCGGCGCCGAATTGCGTCGAGCCGCGGCACCAGCGGGCGACGTTGCCGTCGAGCCCGTCCAGCACGAGACAGAGCATGATGAACTGCGCGGAGGCGACGAATTCGCCTTCAAACGTCTTGATCAGGCTCAACATCGCGCAGGCCAGCGCGCCGAGCGTCAACAGATTCGGAACAATCTTGCGCCAGGTCATGGTGCACTCCCCTTCCTGATCCGCGCGATCGCGGTGATGCCCGCGAACACCCGGTCTCCCTTTTTCACCAGCACATCAACATCCGCCGCCGGCAGGTACACGTCCAGCCGCGACCCAAACTTCATCAACCCGATCCGCTCGCCCGGCCCGAGTTGCTGGCCGACGTCCAGCCAGTACACGACGCGGCGCACGATCGGCCCGACGATCTGCTTCACGAGGCAACGCGTGCGGCTGCCCTGGATTACAATCGAACTGTGTTCGTTGTATTCCGACGCCGCCTGCTGGATGGTCAGCAGGTGCTTGCCCGGCGTGTAAGCCAGCGCCTTCACCGTGCCGGCGATGGGGGCGCGGTTCACATGGACGTCGAAGGGCGTGAGGAACGTGCTGATGCGCACGCACGGGGTGTGCAGGAATTTCTCCTCGGGCATCTCCTCCACGCAGCGCACCCAGCCGTCCGCGCCGGAAACCACGGCCGCGCCATCCGCCAGCGCCGGGCGATCCGGGTCACGGAAAAAGTAGATCAGGAACAGGACGAGGACCGCCACCAGCACGACGGCGGCATAGAACGGAATCGTCCAGCCCAGCCAGTGAAAAAAGGCGGACAGACCGCCCCCCACCGCCAGCACAACCCAGATATGCGACCAGAACCCCTTGGCAAGCTTCACTAAACCCCTCACAGGCAAACAGTTGCAGAACGATTGTTAGAATCGCGTTACTATAACGAATTTCGCGGTTTCCGCAAGTGAATGCGATGCGAGGATGAGTTCACGGTGGTGTTATGGTGATGGAGTTGTAGCTCCGGCGCTCTGTCGCCGGAGACTCACAGCCACCGATTTCCGCCGACGGAGCCGCCTTCGCGTGGATCTTCGGTGGCCAGGGCGGCGGAACTACAGCGACTCCGTCCAGCGTTTCGCGGCGTCGATACCCGCGGTCATGCATCAACCCTGCAGGTGGAGCCGGGCGTTCGTGAGTTGCTCGGAACTGCCGAGCAGCAGCAGCTTGTCGTCCGGCCGCAGTTCCTCGTCGGGATCGGGATTCACCAGCGTACGGCCCGCGCGTTCGATCGCCACGATGCTGGCGCCGGTTTCGGAGCGCAATTGCAGTTCGCGGATCAGCTTGCCGACCGCGCTCATACCCGCCGTGAGCGAGAGCGACTCCATCCGCGCCTCGCGCAGCAGGGCCGGCATCGGGTGTTCCTCCTCCGGCTCGTGCGGCGGCTGGTTCCACGTTTCGACCACCGCGAATTTTGCGCGCGTGTACCACGCGTTCAGGGCCGGCCCGCGAAAAACCACGAGCAGCACGATCACGACCAGCAACGCCGCCGACACATACAGCGGCGGCAGCAGCGCGAGGCTGAGCACGAAGGAGAGCAGGAGCAAAACCGCGAGTTGAACCACGAAGATCGTGTTCGCCAGGAAGCTGCGCAGCACGGCGCGGTTCGCGCGTCCGGCGCCGCCCGTCACCGCGATCTCGCTGAGCATCATGCCCATCGCCTGCATCTTGCGCACCGTCGCCACATACACCGGCAGCGCCAGCAGCGCCGAGCCGAGCCAGCCGACGGTGCGCGCGCCGCCCGTCCATTCCGGCAGCCAGGCGAGCTGCGGCTGCAGCCAGTTCACGATCACCGCGGCGGCGATGAAGATCGCGGACACCAGCGCCAGGTTCAGCAGCAACTGCCACGTCAGGCTGCGCACCACGCGCACCGCCGCGCTGCGTTTCCTGCCAAACTCGAGGCGGCCCAACCAGCCGCTGTACAGGTGCGCCCAAGCGATCACGGGAGCGGGCAGCCGCCGCGCCAGCACGTCCGTCGCCCGGTCCGCGTTCCCCGTCAGGTACGGGCGGATGAACGCGTTCAGCGACGCGACGGCCACGATCACCGGGTAGAGGTGCGGCCCGATCGCACCCAGCGAAACGCCCAGCGTCGCCAGGATGAACGCGAATTCGCCCACCTGCGCCATCCCCGTCCCCACGCGCATCGCCGTATGCCCGTCGTAGCCCGCCATCAGCGCGCCCGTCGCGCACGCCCCGACCTTGGCCACGACGTACACCGCGGTGATCACCAGCACCGGCGCCCCATACTCCGCGATGTACGAGGGATTGATCAGCATGCCGATCGCCACGAAAAACACCGCCGAAAACATGTCGCGGATCGGCGCCGTCAGCCGCACGATGCGCCCCAGTTCGCGCGATTCCGCCATCATCGCGCCGATCAGGAACGCGCCGAGCGCCGCGCTGTAGCCGATTTTCACCGTCAGCAGCGCCAGCCCGAAGCAGAGCCCCAGCACCACGATCAGCAGCATCTCGTCGCTGCCCATCCGCCCGATGAAGCGCAGGAACCGCGGCACCACGATCAACCCGACCACCACGGCCGCGACCAGGAACACGAACAGGCGCAGCAACGTCAGCGCCACCTCGCCCGCGGGAATCTGCCCCGACACCGCGAAACCCGGCAGCAGGATCATCACGAAAATCACGAAAATATCGTCAAAAATGCTCACGCCGGAAATCAGCACGCCGTGTTTTTCCTTCAGCGCGTGGGCGTCGCGCAAGCTCTTCACCACGATCGTCGTCGACGTCAGCGCCAGCATGATGCCGAGGAAAACGCTCTCCATCGGCGTCCATCCAAAAAACGCGCCGAGCAGATACCCCACCCCGATCATCACCATGATTTCGAACGCCGCCGTGATGAACGCCGGCACGCCCACCGCCTTCAACTTCTTGAAGCTGAAATCCAGCCCGAGCGAAAACATCAGGAAGACCACGCCCACATCCGCGAGAATCTGGATCGTGCCCTCGTCCTGGATCATCGGGAACGGCGGCGTATTCGGGCCGATGATGAATCCCGCCAGCAGATAGCCCAGCACCACGGGTTGGCGCAGCCAGCGGAACAGGAGCGTCACCAGCCCCGCCACCAGCATCACCACCGCCAGGTCTTGTAAGAATTGAAGTCCGTGCATCGCCTGTCACCCGCGCGGCGACAGCATAAGCATGCGCCCCGAAATTTCCAACGTCTGTAAAAACTTTTTTAAAAAGTTTCAACGTCTGTAAAAACGCGCGCTCGCGCCGGGAGCGGCTGACCGCTGATTCACCCGCCCGCCATCGCGCCGATGATCAGCAGGGGCTCGCGGCCGGTGGCGATGGCGTCGGGCAGGGGCTTGTCGAGGGCGTCGTTTGACCAATCCGCTTCGCACGCGAAGAACCGGATGAATGGACGGCGTCGCCCGTCCTCGTGGCGGCGGATCGTGCCGCGCAACATCGGGTACCGCGCCTCCAGCGCATCCAAGACCGCGCGGATCGTCACGGGCGGCGCGACGTCCAGCGCCACCTCACCTTCCACCCGCGCGAGCGTCCGCAGGTGGGCGGGCAGGACGACTCGGATGGGCTGGGCTTTCGTCATCCAGGCTTCTCCGTCTCTCCGTGTCTCCGTGGTATAAAATTCCGGTCTAGATGACCTGCACCTCGACCGACGTCACGGGCGGCAGGTCGCGCACGATCGGAGCCCAGTGGTCGCCGCTGTCCGCGGAGGCGTAGACCTGGCCGCCGCTGGTGCCGAAGTAGATGCCGCACGAGTCGCAGGTATCCACGGCCATCGCGTCGCGCAGTACGTTGACGTAGCAATCCTGCTGCGGCAGGCCGTTCGTCAGCGCCTCCCACTCGTTCCCGCCGCCGCGGCTGCGGTACACGCGCAACTTGCCCTCGGGCGGATAGTGTTCAGAGTCGCTCTTGATCGGCACGACGTAGATCGTTTCCGGCTCGTGCGCGTGGACGGCGATGGGGAACCCGAAGTCGCTCGGCAAATTGCCGCTCACCTCGCGCCACTCGTCGCCCGCGTTGTCGGTGCGCAGCACGTCCCAGTGCTTTTGCATGAACAACGTATCGGGCCGCGACGGGTGCAGCGTCATGTTGTGAACGCAGTGGCCGACGTCCGCGTCGGGGTCGGGCAGTTCGTATTGTGATTTCAAGCCCTTCGTTATGGGCTTCCACGACGCGCCGCCGTCGTCGGTGCGGAACGCGCCCGCCGCGGAAATGGCGACGAAGATGCGCTTCTCATTTTTCGGATCGAGCAGGATCGTGTGCAGGCACATGCCGCCCGCGCCCGGCTGCCACAGGTGGCCCTTGGTGTGGCGCAGCGCCGGAAGTTCCCGCCACGAGGCGCCGCCATCCGTCGATTTGAACAGCGCCGCGTCCTCCACGCCCGCGTACACGGTGTTGGCATCCGTCAGCGACGGCTCCAGGTGCCAGACGCGTTTAAATTCCCACGGATGCTGCGTGCCGTCGTACCAGAGGTGCGTGCCGACTTCGCCCTCGTACGCGAAACGGTTGCTCAGGCCGCCGGGCGGATCGTAGGGGCCTGGAATTTTCTCGCCGCCCGGCGTGTTCCACGTCGCGCCGCCGTCGTCGGAGCGCTGGATCACCTGCCCGAACCAACTGCTGGATTGCGACGCATAGATGCGGTTCGGGTCCACCGGCGAACCCTTGAGGTGATAGACCTCCCACCCCGCGAACAGCGGCCCCTGAACCGCCCACTTTGCCCGCTTCTCGTCCGACGTGAGAATAAACGCGCCCTTGCGCGTGCCGACCAGCACACGAACCGTCCTCATGGCATTCCTCCGTTGCCGCCCCCCGGCGGCACGCATCATCACTCGACAATAACGTTGAACCCGCCATACGCCATTCGGCGCAACTCGAATGGCATGTTTTTCGGGTCGCACGACGCGGCGAGGCGCGGATCCTTCATCACCTTCTTGTTCACCCGGTCCCGGTGCGCGCGCGATTTATAGACGATGTACGAAAACACCACCGTCTCCCCCCTCTTGAGCTTCGTCAGCTTCGGAAACGGCAGGCCGAACGGCGGATTCAGATCGTCGCCCACGCACTCCTTGTAATCCAGCGCCCCATATTCGCGCCACACCACGCTCGCGACCTTCGCCATGCGCCGGTAGGCGGCGAGGTTCTTCTTCGGCAGCGGGATCACAAAACCATCCACGTATTTCATGTTGCATCTCCTTCGGTATTGTCCCGTGGCGAGGCGCGCCGGCCCGACGCGTCGGCGCGTCCGACCTGAACAGGCAAGGCACTCCCTCCGCGCACTCCCCGCGCGGCAGGCTGATCGTAGCGAAGCGGACCCGGATGCAAAGCCCGAAGTTTTTAGTGGTCTCATAATCATATCAACATGCACACGCCGGATCGGCCGACTGTAGTTCCGGCGCCTTGGCCGCCGTAGCTGCATCAGCGAAGACGGCTCCGTCGCCGGAAAAGCCACGTCAAGGACCTCCGGCGGCAGAGCGCCGGAGCTACAAGGACGACCGCGCATTCGGAACAACGAGGTGCTTCATAATGGAGCCGGTTATTATCCAACATCATGAAGACGGGAACAAATTGGGCGTTGGCAATCCTCGATCATCCTGCCACGCTTAACCCCGCTGGAGGAGGCCGACATGAATGCGAAACAACGGGGCGAACTGCTCAACACGTTGCAGGCGCGCTTTGACAAACACCCGGAACGCCACAAGGGCATCACGTGGGGCGATGTGCGCGCCCGCCTTGAAGCAAAGGCGGACAAGTTGCAGTCGCTCCACGAAATGGAGCGGACCGGCGGCGAGCCGGACGTGGTGGGGCGGGACAAGAAGACTGGCGAATACTTTTTTGTCGATTGCTCGGCGGAAAGTCCCGCCGGGCGCAGGAGCGTATGCTACGACCGCGAGGGGTGGCTGTCGCGCAAGGAGGCCCGGCCCGAGAACACCGCGATGGACATGGCGAAGGCGATGGGCATTGAGTTGCTTTCGGAAGAACACTATCTGGATCTCCAGAAGTTGGGCGCGTTCGACACCAAAACCTCGAGCTGGCTGAAAACACCCGACGAATTCCGCGCGCTCGGCGGCGCGCTCTTCGGCGACCGCCGCTACGGACGGGTTTTCATCTATAATAACGGCGCGCAATCGTACTACGCCGCGCGCGGATTCCGTGGTTTGTTGCGGGTGTAGCAAGACGCAGCAATACCATGAAACCGAAGATCAGCCTGATCACCTTAGGTGTTGAGGACCTGGCGCGCGCCACGGCGTTTTATCGCGACGGGCTTGGCCTGCCGATGCACGGCAACCATCCGGGCGTCGCATTTTTCGCGCTGGAGGGGACCTGGCTCGGGCTCTATCCCCGAAAAGATTTGGCGCGGGATGCTCTTGTGGATGAGCGCGGAAGCGGTTTCCGCGGTTTCACGCTCGCGCACAATGTTTCCTCCAGGGAAGCGGTGGACCAGGTTCTTGATGCCGCGCAACGCGCCGGCGCCGCCATCGTCAAGCCCGCCGCGGATACGGATTGGGGAGGCTACGCCGGCTATTTTAAAGACCCGGACGGCTTCCTCTGGGAAGTTGCGTGGAATCCCGGCTTCGACCTGACCTAGAGTGGTTCGCGAAAGTTTTGTCCTGTTGGTTGTAGCGACGGGATTGCATCCCGT
>DAOLDD010000033.1:0-37118 GCA_035327585.1 Kiritimatiellia bacterium
GCGGCAGGCCCTTGCCGCCCTCGGGGGTTCAGGACAAAACTTTTGAGAATTACTCAAACCCCACCGCCCCGTACGATCAGGCCTGTGGTGGTGCGCTTTTGCGGCGGCTATTCCCGCTCGTGACTGGAGCGGTAGTCGACGACGATGGGGGCGCCTTCGAGGCCGAGCGCGGCGCGCAGGCTGTTCAGCAAATACGTCTGGTAGGCCGGCGTACTGAGCTCGGGCTTGTTCACGAAGAAACGGAACCGGACCGGGCGTTCGCCGACCTGGGTGGCATAGTAGAATTTCAACCGCTTGCCGCCGACGCGCGGCGGGACGACGCGCTTGGTGGCGTCCTGCAGGATGCGATTCAGGGTGCTGGTGGGCACCTTGGTGGATATCGCGGCGGCCACGAGATCGATGGTCTCGATCGCCTTGCGCACGTTCAGCCCGTTTTGCGCCGAGACGAAAACGAACGGTGCGAAGGAGAGAAAATACATCGTCTTGCGCAGCGCCTTCTCGTATTCGCGCTGCGTGACGCCGGTCTCGCCCTGGGCGAGGTCCCATTTGTTGACGAGTACGATGCAGCCTTTGCGCGCTTCGAGGATGAGGCCCGCGATCTTCTTGTCCTGCTCGGTCGGGCCCTGCTCGGCGTCGATCATCAGCACCACGACGTCCGCCTCTTCGATGCTCTTCCGCGCGCGCATTACGCTCCAGCGCTCGACGGCATCCTCCGCCCGGCGCAGCTTGCGCAGCCCCGCGGTATCCACCAGCCGGTAGTGCCGCGCCTGCGGCCCGCTGCCGATGGTGAAGGGAATTTCGATGCTGTCCCGCGTGGTGCCCGGGATGTCCGACACGATGACGCGGTCGCTGCGCAGGACGCGGTTGATGAATGAGGATTTCCCGGCATTGGGTTTGCCGACGACCGCGACGCGCAACGGTTCGACCGCGGTCGGCGATTCCGCCGGCGGCAACTTCGCGGTAACGGCGCTCAACAGGGCCTCGAACCCACGGTCGTGCAGGGCCGCGATCGGGAAGACCGGGAAGCCGAGTTCCGCGAACTCGCCAGCCTGCGCGTCCAGGCCCTCATTGTCCGCCTTGTTCGCGGCGAGAATCACGGTGCGGCCCGACGCGCGCAGCAGGCCCGCGACTTCGCGGTCGAGCGGCGTGACGCCCGCCGTCACGTCCGTGACGAGGATGATGACGGACGCGTCCTGGATCGCGACCTCGGCCTGGACCCGCGTACCCTCGGAAAGCACGTCCTTCGCCGTCGAGCCGTCGATGAAACCGAGTCCGCCTGTATCGATCAGTTCAAATCGCTCCTCGCCAAAGCGCGCCTCCGCTGTCAGGCGATCCCGCGTGACGCCCGGGCGGTCATGCACAATCGCGATGCGGCGGCGCACGATCCGGTTGAACACGGCGGATTTGCCGACGTTCGGACGCCCCACGATGGCTGCAATACGATTCATCGCCCGGGTTATGCCTGCAATACGCCCTTCACACAAGCACACTCTGGACAAACCCTCCGGCGGCGGGTATTAACCGATTCAGCGTTTCGGGAGGGGGCGGATAGAGGGCAATGATTTCGATTTACGTCGGAAATTTATCGTTTCAGGCCACCGACGAAGACCTGTCCCGTGCCTTCGGCGCGCACGGCGAGGTCGCGGCTGTACGAATTGTGCGGGACCGCGCCACGGGCCGGTCGCATGGATTCGCGTTCGTCGAGATGCCCGACGAGGCCGCCGCGTTGCGCGCGGTGAGTGCGTTGCACAATTCCGAATTGGCGGGGCGTCCAATCCGGGTCAGCGAGACCCGCCCGCGGGAAGATCGTATCCGGGTGCCGGCGTGAATCTCTTTGGACGGAATCAACGCAGGAAGCGCGGCGAATCGGGCGGCGAGACCGGCGCGAAGGCCGGCGAAACCGCCCCGGGCCTGCGCGTGATGAAAGAGCTGTGGGACATCTCGCCCAAGAAACGCGTCGAGCGCGTCGAGGGCGAGGTCGTGACGGACATCTACGCGACCCAGCGGCCCAACGGCGTGCCGCGCCGCCGCAATCCCCAGCACCGTCCGCGCCCGAACGAGAACGGGGAATTTACCCCGCCGTATTGAGGCCGGTCGCCGCGGGTTCCGGCGCGTAGGCCGAGAGCGCGGGACAGGAGCAGACGAGGTTCTTGTCGCCGTAGGGGTTGTCGACGCGGCTGACGGTGGGCCAGAATTTCCGCGCGCGCAGGCCGGGCATCGGATAGGCGGCCTGTTCGCGGGAGTAGGTGTGCGGCCAGTGGTCGGCGGTCACCGCCCGCGCGGTGTGCGGCGCGTGTTTCAGCGGGTTGTCCTCGCGGTCGAGCGTGCCATCAATGACGGCCTGGATCTCGCCGCGAATCGCGATCATCGCGTCGCAGAACCGGTCCAGCTCCTCCTTCGGCTCGCTTTCCGTGGGCTCGATCATCATCGTGCCGGGCACGGGCCAGGACACGGTGGGCGCGTGGAAACCATAATCCATGAGGCGTTTCGCGACGTCGGTCTCGTCGATCCCGCTCTTCTCTTTCAGCGGGCGCAGGTCGAAAATGAGTTCGTGCGCGACGCGGCCGCGGCTGCCGACGTAGTGCACGTCGTAGTGCGGCTCAAGGCGGGCCTTGATGTAGTTCGCGTTGAGGATCGCCATGCGCGTCGCCTCGGTCATGCCGTCACCGCCGAGCATACGGATGTAGCCGTAGGAGATGAGCAGGATGCTGGCGCTGCCCCACGGCGCGGCGGAGACGGCGGGAATCGCCTGGTCGCCGCCGACCGGCGCGTGCGCGTGGCGCGGCATAAAGGGCGCAAGGTGTTTCGCCGCCGCGATCGGCCCCATACCGGGTCCGCCGCCGCCGTGCGGGATCGCGAAGGTTTTGTGCAGGTTCATATGGCACACGTCCGCACCGATCAGCGCCGGCGCGGTGAGGCCGACCTGCGCGTTCAGGTTCGCGCCGTCCATGTAGACCTGGCCGCCGTGCTTGTGGATCAGCGCGCAGATGGCGCGGACGTTGTCCTCGAACACGCCGTAGGTGGATGGATAGGTGAGCATAAGCGCGGAGAGATTCGCCGCATGCTGCTCCGCCTTCGCCTTCAGGTCGGCGAAATCGATGTGCCCCTCGCGATCGCACGCGACGACCACGACCTCCATGCCCGCCATGACGGCGGAGGCCGGGTTCGTCCCGTGCGCGGAGGCCGGGATCAGGACGATGGTCCGGTGCACGTCGCCGCGCGCCCGGTGATAGGCGCGGATCGCGAGCAGCCCCGCGTATTCACCCTGCGACCCGGCGTTCGGCTGCAACGAGACGGCGGGGAACCCCGTGATCTCGGCCAGCGCCTTCTCCAGTTCCTTGAACACCAACGCGTAGCCCCGCGCCTGATCCAGCGGCGCGAACGGGTGCAGCGCGCTGAACGCCGGCCAGGTGATCGGCATCATTTCCGCCGCCGCGTTCAACTTCATCGTGCAGGAGCCCAGCGGAATCATCGCCTGGTCCAACCCGAGATCCTTCTGCTCCAACCCCTTCAAATAGCGCATCATCGCCGTTTCCGAGCGGTGCGCGTGGAATACCGGGTGTTCTAGGAATTGTGTAGTCCGGATCAGATCCTCGTGGAATTCAAGCTCATCCGAAGGCGCGATGGAGGCCAGATTGGGTAATTCAAGGCCCGCTGCGTCAGCCAGAACAGCGGCCAGATCCACGAGATCATCCGTCGTCACCGTCTCATCCAACGCGATGGCGACCCGGTTTTCCGCGTAGTGCAGGTTGATGCCGCGGCGCAGGGCGGATTTCCTAATCGTTTCAATTTCAACGCCTTCCGGCGCGGCCAGCTTGAGCGTGTCGAAGAAATACGGATTTTCTTGCGTATAGCCGAGAAGTTTTGCGGCGCTGTTTAGGATTCGTGCGTGTAAGTGGATGCGTTTCGCGATCGATTTCAGGCCTTCGGGACCGTGGTAGGTGGCATAGAACCCGGAAATATTGGCGAGCAGGGCCTGGGCGGTGCAGATGTTGGATTTGGCTTTTTCGCGGCGGATGTGTTGTTCGCGGGTTTGGAGCGCCATGCGGTAGGCGGGGTGGCCGTGGGCATCGACGGAGACCCCGATGATGCGGCCGGGCAGTTCGCGGACGTATTCGTTGCGGGTGGCGAGGAAGGCGGCGTGCGGTCCGCCGTAGCCCATGGGAACGCCGAAGCGCTGCGCGTTGCCTAAAGCGACGTCTGCGCCGAACTCACCGGGCGGTGTAAGCAGCGTCAGGGCAAGCAGATCGGTCGCGACCGCAACGAGGGTTCCGCCTTCGTGCGCGCGTTGGATGAACGAGCGCAGGTCGCTGACGTTGCCATCGCTGTCGGGGTATTGCAGGAGCGCGCCGAATACGGAGTGATCGAGTTCCGCGGTGCGGAAGGAGCCGACTCGCAGCTCGATGCCGATCGGTTCCGCGCGGCTGCGCAGGACATCGAGGGTTTGGGGGTAGACCTTGTCGGACACGAAGAAGACGTTGCCGACCCCGTGCCGTGCTTTGCGTTCCTGGATGCGGTGCAGCATGGCCATCGCCTCGGCGGCGGCGGTGGCTTCGTCGAGCAGCGAGGCGTTGGCGACCTGCATGCCGGTGAGGTCGCGGACCATGGTTTGGAAATTGAGCAACGCCTCGAGGCGGCCCTGCGCGATTTCGGCCTGGTACGGCGTGTAGGGGGTGTACCAACTGGGATTTTCGAGGACGCAGCGCTGGATCACGGGCGGCGTGAGGGTGCCGTAGTAGCCCTGTCCGATGTAGGAGCGGAAGACCTTGTTTTTCGCGGCGATTCCGCGCAGGCGTGCGAGGTAGGCGGCTTCCGACTCGCCGGCCGGCAGGCGCAGCGGCTTCTTGCGGCGGATCGCGGCGGGTACCGTTTCCTCGATGAGTTGGTCGAGCGAGCCGACGCCAATGGCGGCCAGCATGGCGGCGATGTCGTCCGCTTGCGGCCCGATGTGGCGGCGGGCAAACGTTTGGTCGGTCATGAAAAGCTCCCCAAAGAAGGAGCCGCACTATACCGCCCGCCCGTCGCGTTACAAGCAGCGGCTTTGCGGGAAGAAGATGAGAAACCACGAATGGATCCTGCGCGGCGAAGCTGCAACCCAAACGGCTCTCGACGCGAAGCGCGTTGAAAAGGAAAGAATTTCACCACGGAGCGCACGGAGGCACGGAGAAGGGGGATTACTTATCGGACGCCCCCTCCCAACATATCCTCTCCGTGAACTCCGTGTACTTCAGCGAAGCGGGTGGTGAAAAAGACCGCCCCCAAATCATCGCCTGAAAATTCGCGCAAATTCGCGTCAATTCGCGGTTGTCATCTCCCGTCGGGACGCGGAAGCATCGCGAAAAAGCGGAGCGAATTTGCTTGCAGGTAAAACGCTTTAGCTAAACAGTTGGCTAACGTCCGGGTAATGTTTGGTGCAGGTTGGCGAAACAGTTTCTAAACCGGTGGGTCTTGGGGTAGGCTCAGACTTGTCGGGTTGGGTGCTGGACCCGTGCTGTTTTCAGGAGCAAAGGGCTGGGATATGAAGTGTACATCCAGAGCTGAGATCGAAAATTCTGTCCCGGGCGACACTGGGCGGCAAGGGCCTGCCGCCCTCCATGCTGGCGGAGTGATGGTTGGAGGGCGCCGCGCCGTCGGCGCCGGTCGCCATGGTGCGGCCGGGCGCATGCTGCCGCTCCTGATGGTGGGCCTGTTCTCGGCGGGCGTCGTGCGCGCCGAGGTCATGCTCCAGTTGTTTAACACAAGCTGGCGCGACATGGCCGACAAGATGCCGGAGCTGGCGGAAGTCGGCTACGGCTCAATCTGGATTCCGCCGCCGACAAAAGGCAGCGGCGGCTTGTCGGTGGGCTACGATCTCTGGGACCCGTTCGATCTCGGCGGAAAAGACCAGCGCAACACCGTGCGCACCCGCTACGGCACGCAGGAGGAATTCCTCCGCATGGTGCAAACCGCGCAGCGGTTCGGCATCCGCATCTACATCGACAACATCATGAACCACCGGGCGTTCGACATCCCCGGCTACAACGAAACGACGCCGATCGATTTGTATCCCGGCATGGTGCCGGAGGATTTCCACCTGCGCGTGACGGAGGACGGGTTCTATCGCAAGTGGGACAACGTCGCGGATTGGAACGATGGATGGCAGGTGCAGAACCGCAACTTCTCCGACCTCATCGACATCGCGCAGGAGACGCCGAACGCGAATTTCGGCCGCTTCGAGGGCAACACCTACCCGAAGGTCAGCTTCGTCCGCCATCCGAACAATCCCGCCTACTATGACCAGCATCCCACGCTCGGCTATGTCGGCTTCGGCAACACGAACATCACGTCCGGATTGATCGCGAGCAATCAGGCCTTCTACTCCGAGGATGTCGGCGGTTACCTCATGCGCTCCGCGCGCTGGCTGATGGAGGTGTCCAAGGCGGACGGGCTTCGGCTTGATGCGGTGAAGCACGTGCCGGATTATTTTTTCGGAACGCAATTCGGTGCTGGAAAGGATACCAATTCAGCGGGCTACTGCGGCCAGGCTCAACTGGCTTTCAACCGTGCGCGCGGGTTCAATGGCGACGGCGAGGATCACAACCACCGCAACTCGGTGTTCGACACCGAGGTGCCGCGCGACGATGCGATGATGTTCGGCGAGCACCTGGGCTCGCCGCCCGGCTTCGGCGGCTACATCGACGCGGGCATGCGGCTCAAGGACGCGCCGCTGCGCGACCAGCTCAACGGCATCCTCGGCTCGCCGTGGGGCTCGCTCGCCGGCTACGAACAGTCCGGCGGCGGCAGCGTGTTCAGCGCGGGGCAGGGCGTTCAGTTCGCGCATAGCCATGACAGCGACTACGCGTCCGCGCGCGAGCTGCAATACGCGTTCTACATGACGCGCGCGGGGCTGCCGAACGTCTACTCCGACGGCAACTACCAGTCCGAAACGCTCGCGCAGTCCGGCGGCGCGTTCCCCCGCCACGCGAACACCGCATTCCTCGGCCAGTTTGGCGACCAGCGCCTGCCGAACCTCGTCTACATCCACAACCATTTCGCCCGCGGTACGCAGTGGGGCGTCTGGGGCGACGCGGATTTTCTCGCCTATCACCGCATCGACCAGCGCGAGGGCGGCGTGGACGGCAGGGATTGGGCGACGCTGCTGTTCATGATGAATGACAATTACGCGGACGGCGCCTCGCGTTCCATCTTCAACAATGTGCAATTCGGAAAGATTCCATTCACCGACGACACCTATCTCTACAACTACTCCACCTACGGCGGCGGGTTTTATGTGTACGCCTCGCAGCTCAACTCGGTGATTGTGCCGCCGGGCGGCTACTTCGCGTTCGCCCCGCGCACGCCCGAGCCGTCGGACTTGTGGGCATCGATCGGCGGCAAGCCGGTCGATATTTTTCAGAACGGCGTTCGCTCCCCGACGGTGTCCTACGACCGGCGCGATGGGCCCAGCGGCGATTCCAATTTCAACCCCTACGGCGTGCCGGGCGACACGCCGGGCGATTTCAAATATTCCTGGACCGTTCCCCGCGTCACCTCCGGCACCAACCTGCGCTTCGCGGTGCGCGTGGATGGCTCGGCGATTAATGTATTGATGAAGCTGGATGGCGGCATCGACATTAACTCGCAGATGGGCCTTGGCGAAACGAATACCGCCGATTGGGCCCTCAACCGGGAGCATCGGCCGGGCAAAGCGACGGATATCTACCTCGGCTACGAACAACCCCGCTTCGTGAAGCGCCAGTATCGCGAGAAATTCGCGGCCCGGAACACGGTCAGCAACAATGTCATTGGTTCGGCCGGCGCCGAAACGTACATCGCGACGATCGGGTCTCCGGGGTTCACCGTCAACACGGGCGAAACGGGACGCGACAGCGATGAGGATACGGCGGTCTGGCTTTACCATGACCCGCAAGCCAATAATGATTTGAGCCAATTGCAGTTCAACCCGGCGCCGGAATCCGCCGCGGACACGCCCGTGACCGTCTGGTTGAAGGTCGGATATGCGTGCGATGTGAGCCGCGCCTATTTTTACTACACCACGGACGGCCAGACATGGCCCGAGGGCGCTGGCGGTGCGGGGATTGGCGCCACCAAGGTGGTCGAACTCTTTTACGATCACAACGACACGCCGGATGGCAACGGAACGCCGGATTGGTGGAAAGCCACCTTGCCCGCGCTGCCGAACGGCACGGTGCTGCGCTACAAAATCAGCGCGTTTAAACAGCAGGGCTACGGGTGCAACACGAATGACTGGGCGGTGCCGTATCCCGACACCGCCGCCAATGTCGCCTGGAAGAAGACCATGCTGGGCGAGTGGGAGGTCACGGATTTCAACGCGGCGACGGTGAAGTACAAGCCGCACTTCGATTACGGGACAACCGCGACGGGGCTGGTCGAGGGCTTCCACATCCTCAAGGGCCGTGCGTTTCTCGAGCGGCCCGGTCAGGCGTCCCTCTTCAACACCTTCTCCCAGACGTTCTACTACGACACGCAGCCGCCGACGGGCCGGATCGTGTTCGCGGCGACGGACGGCGATACGCTGCCGTCGCAGGAATACGGCTTCGTCGTCCGCACGGACCCGACGGCGCGCGATGTGTATTTCAATGTGCAGGACAACAATCCGCTCAATGACGACGCGAACACCGGGTTGCCCAACGGCAACGGCACGAACGCGCTCGGCCAGGTCGCGTGGGTGAAGGCCAATTCCGTCACGCCGAGCCTGAACATCCAGAGCGAGTTCCCCGACGAGTGGCGCTTCACTTATCGCAACATCCCGGCCTCCGGCGTGGCGACGGTGCAGGTGCGGCTCGCGGAAATCTCGTCGTCGACGAACCTGACGCTGAACGACCAGGACGGCTGGTTCCGCACGCTGAACCGGATCGTCAACACCGCCGGCCCGACGCAGGCGATGTTCGTCGCCTTCCCGCAGACGGACGGCGAGCTGATCAACGACCAGTGGGATTACGTGATGCGCGTGCGCTTCAGCAAGTCGCTCGCGGAAAACATCAACGAGGACACGCTGAAGAGCCGCTTCCTCGTCCGCATCAACGGGTCGGCCCAGCCGAAGAATTTTACGATCGACTGGAACACGACGGCGAATGAGCACGACCTGTTGTTCACGCTGCCGGATCTGTTCAACGGCGACACGAACTTCCTGCACAGCATCGAGGTGACGCACCTGACCGGCGGCAACGTCCTGCTGGAGGCGTTCCGTATTGTCCGCGCCTATTCGGAGGCGACCGGCGCGTTTGTGTCGATCGTGAACCCGCCCGAGGTGGATTCCGTGGGCAAGCCGTACGTGATCGTGCTGCCGGACGTGGCGTCGCCGACGCCGGATCAGCGGAGCTATCCAATTGAGGTGGACACCGATCTCTCGGCGCAGAGCGTGTGGATCGAGTTCGCGAACAACGCGGGTGGAGCCCACAAGCTGGCGTCCATCGAGAATCCCATCGCGGGCTTTATCGACGTGGTCAACGGCAGCACGCTCGTCGTCGCGCGCGCGAAGAACCTGACCGGCACGGTGTCGGTGAACCTGTCGAACCAGACGGTGATCGGAACGGGCACGGCCTTCACCAACGAGGTGCGCGCGGGCCACACGATCCGCATCGCGAATGTGGACCTCACGGTGGAGTCGGTCGTCGACAACGCGCAGCTCACCCTCGCGGATCCGTTCCCAACGAATTCCGTGACGAACGTCGCGGCGACGCTGCGGCCGCGCCTCGATGTCGAAATCCAGACCGGCAACAGCGTCAAGATTACGAGCCACGTGCTGACGGTGGCGGCGGTGCCGAGCGCGACGAACCTGGTGCTGGCCACGCCGTATCCGGGGTCCACGGCGACCAACCTGACGGCCTATCGCGTGGATCCCAACCCGCGCCAGGTGAACGCGAACCGGTTGAAGTGGAATTTCGTGTGGACGAACATCGCGGCGCCCGGCGTCTACACCTTCTTCGCCCGCGTCGACACGAACGGCGTCACGAATACGGTCGAGGCGAGCGCGCAGCGGAACGCCACCGTGGTGTTCCGCCAGTCCGTTCCGCCCAATCCGTCGGATGACGACGATGATGACGACGGGCTGTACGATTCGTGGGAACTCAACGCGACGAATCTGCCGCCGACGAATCCGGAGACCTGGAACAACGGCGACGTGCACATCTGGCGGATCTTCGGCAAGACCGATCCGCTGATGCCCGACAGCGACGGCGACGGCTTGCCGGACGGCCTTGAAAGCGGCTGGCGCGGCCCGCTGTCCGCGACGGACACCAACGTGGATACGAACGGCGATGGCTGGCCGAATTTCTCCGCCGACCTCGATCCGCCGTTCTTCAACACGCTCGACAATTTCGGCTTCGTGCCCGGCGTGAACAGCCAGTCGGAAGGCGGCGACCGCACGCGGCTCGTGCGCGGGTCCATGACCGACCCGAACAATCCCGACTCCGACTACGACGGCATCCCGGACGGCGTCGAGGACGCGAATCGCAACGGCTGGGTCGATGGCGACGGCGCGCTGCTGTTGCCCAGTGAAGGCGCGTCGCTGGCGCGCAACTGGCCGAACAATGTCATCGATGTGGGCGAGACGTGGCTTGAGACCAGCCCAACGAAGAGCGACTCCGACGGCGACGGATTGAGCGACGGCTACGGAGAGGACAAGAACTTCAACGGCTTCGTGGATATCGGGCTCGCCGACCCGGTGTCCGGTGTTGTCACCGCGATGCTGCCGAATGCCAGCGTGCCGAAGATCGGCGGCGCCCTCTCGCGCTACATCAATCGCGCCGCGCTGACGTCGGCGTGGCCGAACGCGGTCTACACCGAGACCGATCCATTGCTGTGGGACACGGATGGCGACGGGCTGCCGGACGGCTGGGAGGTCCAGTACGGCCTGGATCCGCTCGACTCCGGCGTCATCGGCCAGCGCAGCCTGCGGACGGGCCTGCTGATCACCAACACGCTGAACGGCGCGTTCGGCAATCCGGACGGCGACTTCATCTGCAACACGACGAACGAGTATTACAACATGCTCGAATTCATCAACGGCACGAATCCGCGCCAGCCGGAGAATTGCGGCCCGCTGCCGGAGGGTTCCATCGTGATCGGCCCCGGCACGAACGTGCTTGGTGTGATCAACGACTACACGCATCGCGGCGAGTTCATTGACTGGGAGTGGGACGACCTGATCGTGCTCGACGAGTACGAGGGCGAGGGCGGCAACAACCAGGGCGGCGACCTCTACCTCGGTTGGGACGGTTTCGACAGCTCGCGCGACATTGTGGCGTTTTACGCGCGCGACGGCGGGCCGGATTCGGGTGAATTCTACTTCCGTCTCGACATGCACGACCTGCAGCCGCTGGCGGAGGAGGGCTACCTCGATATCTACGTGGTGATCGACTTCAACAGCCCCGGTTCCGGCGAAATGGCGCTGCCGGACCAGGTGGACATGGTCACCAGCATGCGGTGGGAAGTCGTGGTCGCCGCGTACCAGTCCGGGCAGGGCGCGGTGTATGTGGATACCGACAACGGCAACAACTCCACCCTCGTGGGCGACGGCTCCAATCTTGAGGCGTATGGCGTCGAGCGCCGCGACCAGAACCACGCGGACGGCTTCCGCGCGTCGTACTACAACGCGGAGTTGGATTCCATTGAGTTCAGTATCAGCCGCAAGGCGCTTGAGGACGCGAATTGGAATGGCAGCATCAACTCGCTGAACTTCCAGGTGTTCACAACAAAGGACGGCACGTGCAACTCGTGCGGCGCGGGCAATACGGCCGGGCCGGGCGACATCGGCGGGCGCAACGACGTGCGCGATACGATTTACGACGATCATGTCGCGGAGGACTACTGGCAGGCGCAGGGCCAGATCCAGAATGCGCTGGTCCACTACTTCAACAAGACCAACACCTTCGCCGGACGCGCGAAGGTGGCGTTCGTCGCGCATGGCAACCAGCACGTCCTGCCGGGCAGTGAAATCCAGAAGCTGATCAACAACGGCGCGGGCGCGGGCTACAACCGCCTGCTCGCGATCCACGAGACGTACGGCAAGCCGGTGAACCTGCACATCACGCCGACGCTGGCCTCGGCGATCCAGTGGGCGTCGGTCGACCCGGTGCACAACACGCCGTGGCGCGACGGGCCGGCGTTCAACGACTGGATCGCGGATCTCGTGCAGGCCGGTGTGGTGCGGCTGCTCGGCAGCACGTTCTCGGACCACATGCTCCCGTACTACACGCCGGAGTACAATAACGACAACGCGGCGCTCGCCCGCGAGTTCCTCAATCACATCTACGGGACCGCGATCGGCGCAGACAACATCTTCTGGCCGCCGGAGCGCGTGCTGGATGGCGACGTCTTCAGCAAGATCAGCCAGATGGGCTACAACGCGACGCTCGTGGACCAGGACACGCACCTGTTCTACTGGCTCGGCCGCACCGCCTCGCTGGAGCAGGGCGGATACATGATCAACCAGATCAACGGCACGAAGGCGTTCGTGATCAACAACTTCGCCTCCAGCTACCGGTTCCAGAATAACGACGGCGGCCTCAATATGCCGTTGCGCGGAATCTTCAACCGTCGCGCCCGCGCCGGCGCGCAGGACCAGGTGCTCGTGCTGCTGAGCAACTGGGAAGACTTCACGAGCAAAGCCAACGCCGACGCCTACGATCGGAACATGCGCTGGATCGCGAACCGGCCGTGGATCGAGGTCGTCGCGCTGCAGGACGTGCTGACCGGCCAGGTGGATCTCAATCGCGACGGCAACGGCGACTGGTGGTGGGTGGTGGATCGCGGCAATGTCGCGACGAATAAATTAAGCCATAACTACATCCAGAAGGCGACGCGCGGGAGCTACGACAACTGGTACGTCGGCCTGCCCGGTGCGGAACACGGGCTGCAAACGAACCGGTTCGAAATCCGGCCCGGCGTCCCGATTTCCACCGGGTTCGGCATGCTCTACTTCGGCGGCATCGTTTCGCAGGCGTGGGCGCAGGTGCAGAGCGTGGCCGACACGAACCTTGGCAAGCTGGCGCGCGGCGTGATGCACGCGTCGCAGTTCCAGACCGCGTTCCATGAAGAGGACAACACGAGTCTCGAGCGCTTCAGCATCGGCACCTACGTGTCGCCCGACACGACGTTTGACAACCTCGCGCCATTCGCGAAGCACGCGCAGGGCCAGACGCGGCAGGCGCGCAAGTTCCAGCGCGTCGACGCGTGGGCCGCGATCGCGGGGTCCGTCACGACGCCGCAGGCGCTGGCGGAGGACGTCGACCTCGATGGCGAAGACGAATACATCCTCTACAACGACCGCGTCTTCGCGCTCTTCGAACGCATCGGCGGGCGCATGGTCGGTGCGTGGACCCGCGATCTGCTGAGCGGCCGCGTTTTCCAGGTCATCGGCAATCCCATCGCCTACGCGGGCACCGAGGGCGAGTGGGAAGGCGAGTTCAACAACACGACCAGCGGCGTCGTGCGCGCCTATCGCACGTCCGGGTTGAAGGATTGGTATGCCACGAAGGGCGGCGGGACCAGCCAGTATGTGAACGATCTCTACACGTTCACCAACTGGACCAACGGCTGGCGTGCGGTGTCATCGGACGGCGACATCACGAAGATCGTCACGCTCGCCCCGAAGAGCTGGCAGTTTGCCGTTCAGTACGCGCTCGCGGGCGGCATGAGCGGGCAGACCCTCTACCTGCGACACGGCCTCTCGCCGAACCTGTACGACCTGTTGATCAACGGTCAGCGCACGCTGGGCGCGGTGCAGAGCGAGGGCGGCGTGCTGCGGCTCGCCAACACGAGCTATACACACACGGTCAAAGCGGAAATCGGCTACAGCAACGCGGGGCACAACGCGCAGGCGAACCTCGCGGCGGTGGATGACGACGGCGATCTGTTCTTCACTCGTCAGATGCGGAACCAGGCGCAGACGCACCAGGTCGAGTTGTTCGGCACGGGCTCCTTCAGCTTCGCGCTCGGTCTGCGCGCCTTCCTTTCGGATTGGGACGGCGACGGCATTCCGAACACCGTCGAGGATCAATACGCCTTCCTGGATCCGGACAACCCGGGCGACGCGGACGGCGACCAGGACGGCGATACGATGAGCAACCTGCAGGAGTGGATCGCGAACACGGACGCGAACAACGGGTCCGACTTCCTGCGCTGGAACACCCTGGCGCCCACCAACGCCGGCGGGTTCGCCGTACAGTTCCCCAGCAAGCCGCAGCGCGAATATCACGTGTGGTACGCCAACAGCGGCCCGCTTGACGCCAACTGGCTGATGGCGACAACCAATGCAATCCCGGGCACCGGCGGAATCCTGACGTGGCTGGACGACGGCACACTCACCGCGCCGCACCCCACCGCCGCGACGAACCGCACCTACCAAATCCGCGTCGGGTTGCCGCAGTAGGTTCGACCCCTGGCGGGGTGCCGGGGGCTCCATGCGCACGCCGGGTCGTCATTCGCCGTGGAGCCCCCCGCGCCCTCGCGGGGGGGGGACAATCGTGTTCGCCAGCGCGGGCGTGCGTCGGTACTGTTGACGGCACGTCGAAATACCCGCGCCTCATGAACCCCGCCCCTTCAGCTCCCGTCGCGCCCGCACCCGAATTATGGGTGTTGCGCCTGTCGCTCGCGGTCGGGTTGGGCATGCTCGTGATCAAGGTGTGGGCGTATTGGATCACGGGCTCGGCGGCGATTTTCTCGGACGCGGCGGAATCGGTCGTACACAATGTCGCGGTCGGGTTCGCGCTGTTCAGCCTTTGGTTTTCCGCCCGGCCGGCGGACAAGAACCATCCCTACGGGCACGACAAGATCGACTTTTTTTCGGCCGGCTTCGAGGGCGCGCTCATCGTGCTCGCCGCGTGTTACATCATCTACGAGGCCGTGCACAAATGGCTGCACGGATTGGTCCTCGAGAATCTCGGCGCGGGGCTCTGGCTCACCGTCGCCGCGTTCGTGGTCAACGGCGCGCTCGGCGGATTTCTCGTCTGGCGCGGGCGCAAAACGAACTCGCTGATCGTCGAGGCGAATGGCCGCCATGTGTTGACGGATAGTTGGACGAGCCTGGGCGTCATCGTGGGGCTTCTGCTTGCATGGCGTACGGGCTGGAAGCCGTTCGACCCCATTTGCGCCATCCTTGTCGCGCTCAATATTTTCTGGTCTGGCTTTTCGCTCATGCGGCGTTCATTCCAGGGCCTGATGGACGAGGCCGACCCGGAGATTGACCGGGTGGTTCGCGAAGTGCTTTCCGCCGAATCGGCAAAGCGCGCAGTGCAATTTCACGAATTGAAGCATCGGAAGGCTGGCCGGCAAATCTGGATCGAGCTGCACCTGCTTTTTCCCGATGAGACACCGCTCTGGACGGCGCACGCGCAGGCGACGGAAATTGAGGATGCCATTGAACGGCGGCTCGGCCCGACGTCCCGCGTGATCACGCACCTGGAGCCGGCGCACGACCACGACCGGGCGCATGGCGGGAAGGCCGAAATGACGAATGACGGCCACGTCAATCGGGGCTATCCCACCCCTCTGTAGCCGCCCCCCGCGACCTTGAGTCGCGGGAGCGAAAGTTCCGTGGCTATGCGGTAGCAAGGCAAACTTCGGCTTCCGCCGTCGCGCGTTGCGCTTTGGCGGACGGGCCGGCGGGGTCCGGATTCGCGAGGCTGCGCCGGGACAAGCAAGCCCGCCGGGGGCCATAACGGTTTAGGGATAGCCTCTCGTCATTTCCTCGTCTTCCGCTCCTTCACCCACGCGTGAACTTCAGCGAGCGCCTTGTTCCACTCCTTCGACTCGCGCTCGTCGGCGAAGCGGTCGAATAGCGTGAGGACCGCCTCCTTGAAGAGGTCGATCTGCTGGATGCGTTCCTGAAATTTGCTGACGGCGTCGAGCTTCTCGCCCTCGGGCAGCTTCAATCCGCGCACGACGAACGACGGACCATCAAACGTGCAGGTCCACGACTGGTCGCCGCGCGCGAGCGTAAGCTTGGCCCGCCGCAGTTTTTTCCCCGACAGCAGCGAGGCCTTGGCTTCCGCGCTGAGCCGCGGCTCGCCGCGCCGTACGACCATTTCGTGCGCGCCGCTGCCCTCCATGACAAACGTCAGCGGGCCGTCGATCATCACCGCCCAGTCGCCGAGGTCCTTCAGTTTAACGATGCCGCCGCGCGCCTCGGAGACGAACCAGAGCCAGGTGAGGAAATCGAGACCGGGATCGTGGCTGACCTCCTCGGCCTCCACCTCCGGCGAAAAGCTCACGGCGGGCCAGTCCTTGATGCTGCGGTGCCGGCGCTGGAGCGACGCGGTTTCCGGCAGGACCGGAACGCCGCCGAAGCCGACGGGCTGGGCGAACCCGATCTGGAACGCGTCGAGCTGTTTGTCCGAAAGCGCGGTGGTGTACAGCATGCGCGCCGTGGCGTCGTGAATCATCGCGATGCCGCGCAGCGTAGGGGGCATCGTCGGCAACAGCCGCTCCGTGACCTGCTGGCGGATTTCGCGCCGCGCGGTCTGGCTGATGCGTTCGAGGCCCTCGGCCTGGATCTGCGCGAGCTCCATCATCCGGCACTCCGCGCGCAGCAGCGGCTCGGGGATCTTGCGCTCCGCCTGCATCAGCGTCAGGCGCAGGAAGCCGGCGTGGTACGCGGTTTCCGCGGTGATGTTGCGGTCGAGCAGGTGGCGGCCGGTCACCCAGCCATTGATCTCACCCGCGCCGAGCGTATCGATCGGCGGCGCGGCGTGGCGCGCGAACCGTTCCACCACGTCGGCGGGCAGATCGCGGGGCAGATAGAGCATGCGAAAACTGGCGGAACCGCTTTCCAATGACACGGCGAAATCTCCTCGGGGCGAGCGATGTGCATAACGCCCCGCAGTGCGCGGCGTCGAGCGAATTGTGGGGTTAATTCTTTTCCGGCATCACGAATTTTGACTCGGAGGTGAGGACGCCGAAAACAGGACCGAGATCCAACTCGCCGCTAACGTCATAGGTGGTTCCGGGCCGGAAGCGCCCGGCCACATTCGCCAGGCTCTCCCCCGTGAAGGCGCCGATGTAGTCCTTTTCCCTCCACTGCACGCGCAATTGCTGCGCCGAGCGCTTGCCGTCCGTTTCCGTCAGCGAGACGCGTATTTCGCGTCCCATGCCGTTGCCCGGCACCATGGGCAGGCTTCCGAGCTGCAGCGATGCGTTGAGCCGCGAGGGCTCGAACCGCGCCGCGCCAACGTTGAAGCGAGGCATGTTCACCACGGCGACGGGCTTGATGCCCTCCGCCGTCATGCTGACGAATTCGACCAGCGTGACGCCCGTGCGATATGCGGCGCGGCCCTTCGGGCTCTCCATGCTGACGACTGCGCCGAGGTGCAATCCGTCGGGCTGTCGGAACCCACTGCTCAGCACGAGGTCCGTTTTGAATTTCGCGTCGCCAACCAATGATTCCAGGCCGCGAAACCGAAACTCGCGGCCCCGGATCGTTTCCCCGCCGCGTCCGGGAAGCTGGGCCGCGGAACCCCGGGACGCGCCGAGTGGGCGCAGTCCGCCTTCGCCGGGTGCATACGCCTGCACCAGATCGCGCACCTCGCCGACCCTGGTCGAGTCCAGATAGAAGTAGACTACATCCGTTTTCGCCGTCCCGTACTGCGCGGCGAGGAATATCGATGTCTCCGGGTTTCGGATGTTCAATTCGGGGAATTCCGCGGCGGATACCGGCGTCAGTTTCGCCGGTGTAAATGGCGTGGGCGGTGGCTCCGCGCGCGGACGCCACTGGGCGAACGCGGACCCGGCGACCAACGCGACGGCCAGCATCATGTAGGATTGTTTCATGGCGAGTCCTCCCTCCAAACCGGCCGACCCGCAAGCCACGTCGCGACGGCGCGACCGTACAGCGTCCGGCCCGTGAACGGCGTGTTGTGCGATTTCGTCGCGAATTCGTTGGGATGCACGACCCACGGCGTCTCCACGTCGATGAGGATCACATCCGCCACCGCGCCGGGCGCGAGCGAGGGCGACGGCAGCCGGAGGATGCGCGCGGGCTCCGTGGTCCAGCGGCGCAGCCACGCCAGTGCGCCCAGTTCACCCGTACGCACCAGTTCGGTCCACGTCACGCCGATCGCGGTCTCCAGGCCAATCAGTCCGAACGGGGCCTTCAAAAATCCGCGCGCCTTCTTGTCCGCGCTGTGCGGCGCGTGGTCCGTCGCGAAACACGAAAGCGTGCCGTCGAGCGCCGCGGCCCGCAGCGCCGCGCGGTCGTCGCGGCTGCGCAGCGGCGGGTTCATCTTGTAGCTCGTGTTTTCCGGGTCGATGTCCTCGTCGCACAGCGCGAGGTGGTGCGGCGTCAACTCGCCGGTCACGTGCAGCCCGCGCGCGCGCGCCGCGCGGATCAGCGCCGCGCCGGCGGCGGAGGTGACGTGCTGGATGTGCAGCGCGACGCCCGTCGCCTCCGCGAGTTCAATGTCGCGCCGGATGATGCGTTCCTCGGCGTACGTCGGGATGCCGGGCAACCCGAGCCGCTTCGACACCTCGCCCTCGTGCATCACGCCGCCCTGCCGCTCGATCAAATTGTCCTGCGCGTGGTCCATCAGGGGGCGGTTCAGGTCGCGCGCCACATCCATCGCGCGGCGCATCACCGTGTCGTCCTGCACCGTCGAACCGTCGTCCGTGAACGCGACCGCGCCTGCGCCGGCGAGCGCCGCAAGGTTCGCCAGCTCTTTGCCTTTGCGGCCCATTGTGATCGCGCCGCTCGGCAGGATGCGGGTCAGGCCGATTTCCGCGCCCCGCCGCGCGACGAATGCCACGGTCTCCGGCGTATCGTGCGGCGGCTTCGTGTTCGGCATCGCGACGATGGTGGTGAAGCCGCCGCGCGCCGCCGCGCGCGAGCCGGTCTCCAGCGTTTCATTTTCCTCGCCGCCGGGTTCGCGCAGGTGCACGTGCAGGTCGATGAGGCCGGGCGTGACGAGCCGCCCGCGCGCGTCGATCACCTCCGCGCCGTCCGGCGGGTGCGCGACGATGCGCCCATCGGCGATGAAAAGTTCGCGCACCGCGTCCTCGCCCGTCGCCGGGTCGAGTACGCGCCCTCCGATGATTCGATAGGAACCGGCCATGCCGCCAGCATTTCCAACGTCTGTAAAAACACCAGCGAAAACGTTGCAACGTCTGTAATTTCTTTTGGCGGGGGAGGGGGAAGAATTTACCACGGAGCGCACGGAGGCACGGAGAGGGGTCGGAATTTCGGCCAGCCCACCCCAAGAAAGAATTATCCTCTTCGTGAACTCCGTGTTCTCCAGCGAAGCGGGTGGTTAGAAAACCAGACCCAAGACCGTGGCACGCGGGGCTTGCGTCGGGGGTCTGTTGTCGGCATCGTGGAACCTCGTTTGGCTCATGCCGTGGTGGAGACCTTTTCATGAAAAACATGCGCGCTTTATGCGGTGGCGGGATGCTGATGATCGTGCTGGCGACCTCGGGCTGCCAGGTCGCGCGGCCCGGCGTCGCGCCCGCGTCCGGCGCGGGGGAACCGACTGTCGAGCAGCTCGTTTCGCAATTTGACAAGGCGTACGCCGAGCAGGTCCGGATCGACAAGGAAATCAACAAGCTGCGGGACGACCTCTACCGGACCGCGCTCGCGCTCAAGACGATCCGCGACCGGCTCGAGGGCTGGGCCGTCGTCTCCACCGCGAACGTCGCACGGCTTGTCGTGCTGGAAGAACAGTTGCGCGAGGCGCGCATCCGCGCGGGCGATGCGGCGGCCGCCGAGACGGGTGCGTTGCGGGCGTCGTTGGAACGTGAACGCGAGCACCAGGAACGCCTGCGCGCGTTGGTCGCCGAACGCGAGAAAGAGGTGCGCGACCTGCGCGAGGCGAACCGTGCCCAGCAGGACGCGCTGCGACGCCTGCCCGCCCCCGCGCCAGCGCCTGCTCCCGCATCCGCGCCGACCCCGGCTCTGGCGCCCCAGCCTGCACCCGTACCTGCGCCCGCGCCGGCCGCGAAGGCCGCGGAGGATGATTCGACCTCCGTATTCCGTATGGTGGCCGAGGGGCAGCGCGCGTTGAAGGCCGGGGACCTGGCCCGCGCGAAGGAACGCTTCGATGCCGCCCGTGCGCGCGACCCGAATCTGGCCGGCGCGCTGATGGGACTGGCCGCGATTGCGTACCAGATCGATGATTTGAAAGAGGCGCGCCGCCTCGTGGATGACGTGCTCGCGAAGGACGCGCGGAACGCGCAGGCCCTCGGATTGCGCGGGTTGATTCGCTGGCGCGAGGGCTTCGTGCGCGACGGCGTACGCGATTGCGAGCGCGCGGTCGAGCTGGACCCGAACGATCCGCTGCTCCGCAAATTCCTCGGCATCACGCTCAATGCCCGCGGTCGCACGGAGGACGCCATCCGCGAAATGCGTAAAGCCGTTGAACTCGATCCCTCCGACGCCGAAGCGAAGCTCAATCTCGCCATCCTGCTCGCGACCGGCGCCAAACCCGATGTCGCCGCCGCGCGCGGTTTCTATGAGCAGGCGCTCAAGGATGGCGCCGCCCCCGACCCCGCGCTGGAGCGACTCTTGAAGGCCCAGTCCCCGTAACGGTATCCTTCCGCCATGCACCCGGCGTGCCAGTGTCCATTGTGCCATGCGGCGATCGCGCTGGATGATGTCAATGTGGCGACTGACATCGCGCTGTGCCGAGCCTGTGGGAAAACCTTCTCGTTTTCGCTGGCCCGCGGCGCGTCGGAACTGGGTGCGGTCGATTTCGAAACGCCCCCGCGCGGTCTTCGCGCGGGCGTGAACGAAGAGGGCGGCATCGAACTACGCTACCGCCGGTTGTCGCCCGCGCTGTTGTTTCTCATCCCGTTCACCGCGGTGTGGTCCGGGTTTTCGATGTGGGGCATCTACGGAACCCAGATTGCCAGGCGCGAATTCGACCTGGGCCAGTCGCTGTTCGGGATTCCGTTCCTGCTGGGCACGATTGTGCTTCTGGGCGTCATCGCCTTTATGCTGGCCGGGCACTGGCGGGTGACCCTGTGGAAAGGCGGCGGCACGGTCTTCGCCGGCATCGGGCGCCTGGGCTGGACGCGCGCGTTTGATTACGGCCCAACATCGCTCGTTTCGCTGCGGGTCGTGCCCGCGCGCGGAGACAGCGGCCCGCAAACCCACATCGTCGTGCGGACCGAGGGGGGCGATTTCGCGTTCGGCGCCACGATTCGGGACGACGCCAAGCGCTACATCGCCGCCGCCATCCAGCGCGAAGCCTCCCGGTCGTGAAATTAGGAATCGCTGTTTCCATTTTGCGACCCATTCCGGACTCGTGAGTTTGACGGGAAAATTTTCCCAACTTTCGTCCGCCCCCACCGGCCTCGCGCCGGTGGGGGCAAGCGAAAACCGGGGAAAGTCCCGGGTTCGCGCGCTTGATTTGGGCGGGGGATTGGCGCAGGGTGGAGGAATTCCCATGGGCCTCGAGATTTGCATTTTGGGCAGCGGCAGTTCGGGGAACTGCACGTATGTCGCGTCGGAACAGACGGCGTTGCTGATCGATGCCGGACTCAGCGCGCGCGCGGTTGAGCGGCGGCTGGGCGAAATCGGGCGCTCCCTCGCGATGATCCGCGGCGTCTGCGTGAGCCACGAGCACGGCGACCATACGCAGGGGCTGCGCGTGCTGCACCAGCGCGCGGGCATCCCGCTCTACGCGAACGGCGGCACAATCGAGGCGTTGCGCCGCAATCCCGAATTCGCCGAGCTGCGCTGGCAGGTGTTCACCACCGGCGCTCCGTTCACCGTCGGCGATCTCGTGGTTGAACCGTTCTCCGTGCCGCACGACGCGTATGAGCCGGTCGGTTTCGTCATCGCGCACGGCGATGCGCGGGTCGGCGTCGTCACCGACATGGGACTCTGCACGACGTTGATTCGCGAGCGGCTGCGGCACTGCCAGGCGGTGGTCGTCGAATCGAACCACGACGAGCAGATGTTGCAGGACGCGCAACGTCCGTGGCACCTCAAGCAGCGTATCCGCGGACGGCAGGGCCATCTCTCCAATGCCGGCGCGGCCAGCCTGCTCGTGGACATCGCCGGGCCGCAATTGCGCCAGGTCTTCCTCGCGCACTTGAGCGAGGACTGCAATTCGCCGGACCTCGCGCGGAAGACCGCGCACGACATGCTGCTCAAGGCGGGCCACACGCACATCAACGTCAGCGTGACCCATCCCGACCGGCCCACCGAGGTCTGGGCGGGTTGAGCGTGAGCGGGTCCGCCACGGGCCGCGTACGCACGGAGCGCGGCGACGTGCTCATTGAGCGGCTGCATATCGCGGCGACGCCTTGGCGCCGGTTGCGCGGCTTGTTGGGCCGCACGGAACTGGCGGCGGGCGAGGGGCTGCTGATACGCCCCTGCGGCGGCATCCATACCACCGGTATGCGCTTCGCCATCGACGTCATTTTCCTCGACCGCGCCGGCACGGTGCTCCGCGTTGTGCGCGATCTCCGCCCCTGCCGCATCTGCCCCGGCCCCCGCGGCACATGCGCCGTCCTCGAAGTGCAATCCGGCTGGCTCCCGCCCACCGCCATCCCCGAAGGCATACGCCTCGTGGTGGAAGAGCGGTGACTCCGACTTGTCCGGAGCATGGGGTGGAGGGCGGCAGGCCCTTGCCGCCCGAACCGAGCGTTTAGGCCATGTAGCGTGCCCGCGAAACACGCGAAACACGCGAAAGCGGGAGGGCTTTTTGAATTGAGGTGTCCCCCCGCTATCCCGCGAGCTGGCGGAGGGCCTCGTGATAGCGGGCGAGGCGTTTGAGGTCTTTGGGGTGGAGGGTGGGGAGCTCGGCGATGTTGAGGTTGTCGCGGAGGTCGCCTATTTTCACGGCGCGGGCGATTGGATTTTTCGCGAGGGCGGAGAGGTAGGCCCCGTAGTCCTGGCCCGGACGCTTGGTTAGCAGGTCCACGGCCTTCAACACGCCGCGGGGGAAGCGGGCGCGCTTCAGGTCCGCCAGCGTCACGCCGGTGTCCTCGACGACGTCGTGGAGAATCGCCGCCATCATTTCCTCCTCCGTCCGCATGGCGAGCATGACGCGGATCGGGTGCAGGATGTAAGGGTGTCCGTTCTTTCGTTCCTGTCCATGGTGCGCTTCCACGGCGATGTGTATGGCGGTTTTCAGGTCCGGCATGGTGGGAATCTCCGGCGGCATGATGCCGGAGGGGGCGGCGGCGCGCAAATCCTGTTCGCGGCGGATGAATAAACGGTGGGTGGCGGCGTCCTAGGTTCAGGCAATCATGAAAGGAGCCTGAACAATGAAACGGATGATTGTGCTGTTGAGTTTGGCGGCGGTGGGGGCGGGGGCCGTGGGCTGCGCGTCGCCGCAGTACCAGGCGCGCCGGTCGGAAACGAACTCGGCGCTGACGGGCGCGGTGCTGGGCGGTACGCTGGGCGGCGTGCTCGGCAACAACGTCGGCGACGGAAAGAACGACGTGCTGGGCGCGGTGATCGGCGCGGCGGCGGGCGCATGGGCGGGCCAGCAACTCGGCCAGGGCCAGGACCAAACCCGGCACCGGCTGGATGCGCTGGAAACCGCGAACACTGCCGAAACCGTGATGATCAACAATTCGAACGGGTCCTACACGCCCGTAACGCTGACGAAGGTCGGCTACGGCCAGTACCGCGGCCCGCGCGGCGAAATCTATCCCGCGCGCCCGACCGAGGCGCAACTCAAGGTCGCGTACGGATTCTGATCCGCCCCTGCAAACCCGACGCCGACCGGCACATCCACCGGTCGGCGTCGCTGTTTAAATCCCCCGTACCCCGGCCAATTCGTCGCTTGCGGGGTGACCGCTCGCTGCTAGAATCGCGTCAAATTGTCGCATTTGGCCAACGATGAAAACGGGATTTCTGGACAAGCTGGTGGAGCGGTTGGACCGGCTGGACGCGGGGAGTGTCCAGACGCAATTCCTGCGGCTCGCGCAGGAAAAGGGGATGCTGGAGACCATTTTCCACGCGATCCAGGAGGGCATCATCGTCCTGGAGGGGGCGGGGCGGATTTCCTATGCGAACCGGGCCGCGGAGAAGCTGCTGGGCTTTTCGTTGGACCAGGCGGCGGGACAGTCCATCGCCCGGTACCTGCGCGAGATCGAGTGGGACCGCGTGCTGGATCTCGACGCGGAGGAGTGGTCGCGCCTGGTAAGCCGGGAAATCGAGATCACTTATCCGGAGCATCGATTCATTGATTTCTACATCGTCCCGCTCCGCTCGGTGAGCGAACACGAGAAGGGCGCGGTGCTGATCCTGCGCGACGTGACGCGCGATCGTGAAAGCGAAACGCGTACGATCGAATCCGAACGGCTCCAGGCCATCATGCTGCTCGCCGCCGGGGTCGCGCACGAAATCGGCAATCCGCTCAACTCACTGACGATTCACCTGCAGTTGCTGGAGCGGGAACTCGCCCACCTGCCGGAGGACGCGCGCGGCGGCATCAAGGAACTCGTGGAGGTATCGCGCCGCGAGGTGGAGCGCCTGGACCTGATCATTACGCAATTCCTGCGTGCGCTGCGACCGAGCCAGCCGGCGTTCGAGCGCGCCTCGCTCCGGGAAATCGTCGACCAGACGCTTGAATTTCTCCGCCACGAGATCGCGGACCGCGACGTCATCGTCGAGGTCGACGCGCCCGCCGAATTGCCCACCGCCCTGCTGGACCGCGGCCAGATCAAGCAGGCGTGTTTCAACATCATCCGCAACGCGATCCAGGCGATGAGCCACGGCGGCGTGCTGCGCATCGCGCTGTCGAGCGACGACCGTTACGTGATGGTTTCGTTCACCGACACGGGCCCGGGCATTCCCGCGGACGATCTCGGCGCGATCTTCGAGCCCTACTTCACGACGAAGAGCGAGGGCACCGGACTCGGGCTGATGATCGTGCAGCGGATCATCCGCGACCACGGCGGCGAGATCGAGGTGCGCAGCGAACCGAATGCCGGCACGACGTTTACACTGTACCTGCCGCGCGACGAGCGCCGCATCCGCCTGCTGCGCGCGCGCCCCGCCGACGCCGCGCCGGAGTCCGATTCATGAAAAAACCGCTGATCCTCATCGTCGACGACGAAAAGAATTCGCGCGAAGGCCTGGCGCGCGCCCTGCAGCGCACGTACGACATCGTGCTCGCGGAAAACGGCCAGAAGGCGCTGGCCGTGCTCGCCGAGCAGCAGGTGGACGTGATGATCAGCGACGTGCGCATGCCGGGCATCGACGGCCTGACGCTGTTGCAGCGGGCCATGGCCCGGGCGCCGCAGCCGGTGTGCATCATGTTGACGGCGTACGGCAGCATCGAACTCGCCGTCGAAGCGATGCGGCGAGGCGCGTACGATTTCATGACGAAGCCGATCAATCTCGACCGGCTGGAACTCGTGCTGAAACGCGCCCTGCAAACGCAGTCGCTGGAGACGGAAAATCGCGCGCTGCGCGAGCAGCTCGACGCGCGGTACGGGCTGGAGCAGATCATCGGCCAGTCGCCCGCGATGCAGGAGGTGTTCGACACGCTGCGCCAGGTGGCGCCGTCGCGCGCGACGGTGCTTGTGCTTGGCGAAAGCGGCACGGGCAAGGAGCTTGTCGCGCACGCGCTGCACCGGCTCAGTCCGCGCGGGAAGGGGCCGTTCGTCGCGGTTCATTGCGCGGCGCTCTCGGCGACGCTGCTGGAGAGCGAGCTGTTCGGGCACGAAAAGGGCGCATTCACGGGCGCAGCCGAGCGGCGGCGCGGCCGGTTCGAACTGGCGGATGGCGGGACGCTGTTTCTCGACGAAATCGGCGAAATCGACGCCGCGTTGCAGGTGAAGATCCTGCGCGTGCTGGAGGAGCGCCGGTTCGAGCGGGTCGGCGGCTCCGAGACGCTCGACGTGGATGTGCGCCTGGTCGCGGCCACGAATCGCGACCTCAAGCGGATGGTTGAGGAAGGTAAATTCCGCGAGGATCTGTTCTACCGCCTGGACGTGGTGACCGTGAAGCTGCCTCCGCTGCGCGAGCGTGTGGGCGACCTGCCGCTGCTCGTGCATCACTTCGTGACCGCGCTCGCGCGCGAGAACGGCAAGACGCTCGATGGCATCACGCCGGATGCGCTCCAGGCGCTCGCGGCCTACGACTGGCCCGGCAACGTGCGCGAACTCCGCAACGTGGTTGAGCGCATGGTTGTACTTTCGCGCGGCGACCGCCTCACCCTGCGCGACGTGCCGCCGCATCTGCGCGGGCCGGACGAACACGCGCCCGCGCGCGGCGGGGCGCTTTCGCTTGAGGCCAGCGAGCGGCTGATGATCGTGCGCGCGCTCAAGATGAACGACGGCAACGTGACGAAGGCCGCCGCCGACCTCGGCATCAGCCGCCGCACCCTCCACCGCAAACTCAACGAATACGGGTTGCGGGAAAAAGAAGGCGGTGGAGTGGAGGAGTGATGGAGTGGCGGGCGCTTTGACAGGTGACGCGCGCTTTGCTACCTTCGCAAAAATTTATCGCGGGCTATTGTCATGTCTTCCTTGCTCGAGCGTCCGGTGCTGGTCTTGAACCGGTTGTGGCAGGCGGTTAACGTCTGCTCCGCCGAGCGCGCGCTCACGCTGCTGTTCACGGGGCACGCGCAGGTGGTCTGCCAGGGCATCAACGGCTTCGGCACGTATTCGTTCCGCGAGTGGTGCGATGTTTCCTCCACGCTGGAGGAGGCGCCGGAAATCGTCCAGACGATCTCCTTCCGCATCCCGATCCCGCGCGTCATCCTGCTGCTCTTCTTCGACCGCATGCCGGCGAAGGAAGTGAAGTTCACGCGGCAGAACGTGTTCGAGCGCGACAAGAACATCTGCCAGTACTGCGGGAAGAAATTCGACCGCAAGGATCTGAATCTCGACCACGTGGTGCCGCGCCAGCACGGCGGGCTCACCTCGTGGACGAACATCGTGTGCAGTTGCATCGAGTGCAACCGCCGCAAGGCGAACCGTACGCCGGAGCAGGCGCGCATGCAGTTGGTCCGCAAGCCGAAGAAACCGCGGTGGCGCCCGTTCCTCGAGGTCCAGTTCCACAAGTCGGCGCACCACTCGTGGCGCCACTTCCTCGACTTCGCCTACTGGAACGTTGAGCTGGGCGAGTAGCGCCGGCCCGCGCCGTAGACCAGCGACACCGCGGCGAGCAGGAGCAGCGCGGCGTTGACCTGGTGCGCGACGCCGAGCCACACGGGCACTTTCAGGAGGAGCGCGGCGACGCCGAGCGCGAATTGCAGCAGGGTCAGCGCGCCCACGGCGTGCAGCGCCCTGCGTTGCGCGCCGGAATTCGCGCCGCGCAACCCGTGCCACCAGACGTGGCCCGCCGCCGCGAGCACCAGCCACCCGAGCGCGCGATGGATCCACTGCACCGCGGTTGCGTTCTCGAAAAAGTTGAGCCAAACCGGCTCCATGCCGAGCAGGCCCGGCGGGAATACGCGCCCCAGCATCAGCGGGAACGTGTTGTACATGTAGCCCGCGTTCAGGCCCGCGACGAGCGCGCCGTAGAAAATCTGGACGACGAGCAGGACCAGGAACAGCAGCGCGTTGCGTCGGAATGGCGGCGGCGCGAAGACGCGCGCGACGCCGGCCAGCCCGAGGCGCAGCCACCAGAGATACGACAGCACGAACAGCGCGAGCCCGAGATGAATCGCGAGCCGGAACGGGCTGACGTACGGGTTCTGGTTCAACCCGCTTTTCACCATCCACCAGCCGACCACGCCCTGCAGGCCGCCCAGCAGCAGGCCCACCAGCAGGTGACCCGCGAGTCGTCCGCGCGCCGCGCCCCGCGCGATGAACCACGCCATCGGCAGCGCATAGACGAGGCCGATCAGCCGGCCCAGCAGCCGGTGCAGGTATTCCCAGAAATAGATGAATTTGAATTCGGCCAGCGACATGCCCTTGTTGATGAGCTGGTATTCGGGATAGGCGCGGTACTGGTCGAAGCGCGCCTGCCATTCGACCTCGGTGCGCGGCGGAATCGCGCCGAGAATCGGCTCCCACGTCACCATCGAAAGGCCCGACTCCGTCAGCCTCGTCACGCCGCCCACCAGCACCATCAGCAGGATGAGCAGGCAGACGATGTCGAGCCAGCGGACGACGCTCCGCTGGGGAAATGACGAATGGGAGGAAATGACGAATGACGAATTGTTCACATTCGTCATTCGGTTTTCGTCATTCGTCATTACGTCCTCACTTGTCGCGCTTGGGCAGCGGCTTCCCGAGGTGCTTCAGCACGGCCTTCAGGTCCTCCCACGCCTCGTGTTTCGCGGGCGGGTTGCGCAGCAGGTAGGCCGGGTGCAGCGTCGGCATCGTGTCGATGCCCTGGTACGACATCCACGTGCCGCGCAGTTTCGTGATGCTGATTTTCTCCTGGTTGAAGAGCCCCTTCACCGCGGTGCCGCCGAGCGCGACGATGACCCTGGGTTTTAAGAGGGCGATCTGCTGTTCGAGGTAGGGGATGCAGGCGGCCATCTCGTCCGGCATCGGCGTGCGGTTGTCCGGCGGTCGGCATTTGACGATGTTGCCGATGAAGACCTCGTCGCGCGTGAGCCCCATCGCCTCGATCATTTTGGTCAGCAACTGGCCCGCGCGGCCAACGAACGCGAGACCCTGCGCGTCCTCATCCGCGCCGGGGCCTTCCCCGATGAACATGATTTCGGGACGCGGGTTGCCCTGCCCGGGCACGACGTTGGTTCGCGACTCGCAGAGGCGGCATTTCTTGCAGGCGGCGACGGTGGCCGCGATGTCCGCGAGCCCGCCGACCACCGGATCGCCGCTTTTCGCCGCCGGCTTCTTCGCGATCGGCGCGGCGCGCGCAGGCGCGGGTTCACGCACGGGCGCGGGCTCGGGGCGCGAAGGTTTTGCCGTCGGCGCGGCGACGGCGCCGCCCTGTTTGATGCGGCGCTGGAGCGCCGCGAGGCGACCGGGTGACAGCTCGACTTCACGTGCGCCCTCCTCCTTGAGGTGTTCGACGTGCGCGCGCAATTTGGCGAGGGCTTCGGGCAAAGGCGGCATGATCAGCTCCGGGTCAATTGTTCGATGCAATCACGGTACGCGGGGAATTGGTCCGCCAAAGCGGCGGGTTCCGCGAGTTCAAAATCGGCGAAATCGAAGCCGGGCGCGACGGTGCAGCCGATGAGGACGAACGGCGCGTCGGCGGCGGGGCGCGCGGCGAACCAATCGCCGCGCGGAATCACGAGCTGCCACCGCCCGGCGTCGGGCCCGAGTTGCTCAATGTGCAGGATGCCCTGCGGGTCGATGCGCCAGACGTCGAGCGTGCCGCCCGCGTGGTGGAACCAGGCTTCGTCGCTGCGCAGCCGGTGGAACGCGGAAAACTGACCGGCCTCGAGCAGGAAATAGATCGCCGTCGAAAGCGCGCGCGGCGCACCGTACCGCGCGGGCAGCCCCGCCGCGTCCACCGACTCGCCGCTTCGGTAGGTCTCCCGAAACCAACCGCCCTCGGGATGCGGCTGCAAGTCCAGTTGGCGTATGAGTTCAACGGCGTTCATGTAGGGAATCTCAGGTTTCAGATTTGAGATTTCAAATGGTTAATCAGTGCGGCGAAGTCCGCGGGCAGGGGCGCGACAAACGTCATCGGTTCCTTGCGGCGCGGATGCACGAGCGTCAGGCGTTCGGCGTGCAGCATCTGGCGCGGGGCGGGAACCTCGTCGCGCGCGCGGCCGTAGACGGTGTCGCCGACGACGGGGTGGCGGATGTGTGCGAGGTGGACGCGGATCTGGTGGGTGCGGCCGGTTTCAATCCGCACGCGCAACAGCGAAACCGGACCCATCGATTCAACGACGGTGTAGTGGCTCACCGCCTCCTTGCCGTGCGCGTCGTCGTCGCCCGCGGCGACGGGAAACGCCGCCATTTTTTTGCGGTCGTGCTCACTGCGCGCGATGCGCGTGTGGATCGTGCCCGTCGCGGCGCGCGGTGTGCCCCACGCGAGCGCGAGGTATTCCTTCTTCGTCGTCCGGTCCTTGAACTGGTGGGCGAGCGCGTGCAGCGCGCCGTCGTTTTTCGCGACGACCATCACGCCGCTCGTGTCGCGGTCGAGCCGGTGCACGATGCCGGGCCGCTGTTCGCCGCCGATGCCGGGCAGGTCGGGGCAGTGGTGCAGCAGCGCATTGACGAGCGTGCCGCCGGGATGTCCGGGCGCGGGATGCACGACGAGGCCGGGCGGCTTGTTGAGGACGATGAGGTCCGCGTCCTCGAAGAGCACGTCGAGCGGGATGTCCTCCGGCGCGGTTTCGACGGGCGTCGGCGGAGGGCGCGTCCAGTCGATCACGTCGCCCGGCCCGACGCGCATTTTGCAGCGGCCCGGCAGGCCGTTCACCGTCACGCGGTCGGCCTTGATCTCTTCCTGCCAGCGCGCGCGGGAAAGTTCCGTTCGCGTCCGCGCGAGCACGGTGTCGAGCCGTCCCGCGTCGCCGTCCCCGCACACATGCTGGCCGCGCTCATCCATATGAAAATTAACCACGAATGAACACCAATCGACGCGAATACTCGACCAAGCAGGATTCGTGTGAATTCGTGTTCATTCGTGGTTGCTTCATCCGGCTTGGGGCCGGCGGCGCAGCCAGAGCGCGAGGCCGGCGCCGGCGGCGATGATGGCGAGGCTGAGCGCTTGCGCGGCGTTCAATCCGCCCCACGCTTCCATCCGCGCATCGCCGCGGATGAATTCGATGCCGAAGCGCCACGCGCCGTACGCGATGGCGTAGACCGCGACCACCATTCCCGGCTTCCCGCGCCGCAGCAGCAGGTGACGCAGCAGCAGGTACAGCGCGAGGTTAAAAATCGTCTCGTAGCCCTGCACCGGGTGGCGCAGTTCGCCGGCGGTGCGAACCGCCCACGGCAAATCGCACGGCGCGCCGTAGCAGCAGCCGTTGAGCAGGCAACCGAGCCGTCCGAATGCGTGGCCCAGCGGCAGCGCGGACACCGTAAAATCGCCGAGCGCCCACAGCGGCAGCTTTCGCACCCGCGCCATGATGACGACGCCCGCCGCCGCGGCCAGGAAGCCGCCATAGAAAATCAGGCCGCCCTGGTCGATGCGGATGATATCCAGCGGATGCGCCGAAAAATGCGCCCAGTTCGACAGCACGTACAGCGCCCGCGCGCCGAGGATGCCGCCGATCATCACCAGGAACGCGAGGTCCGACCCGATTCCCGCCGGGAATTGCAGCCGGCGCGACAGCGCGTTCCAGTGCACGAGCGCCGCGAGGAAGCCCAGCGCGACGAGAATGCCGTACCAATAGATCGGACGGCCAAAAATGACAAAAGCAACCGGATCAATCATGCCCCCGGTGATACACCCCCCCCCGCCGCGTGGCAAGCGCGGCGACGGGGACGAAGGTCGCGTTTATTTGACGCTTGGAACGCGGGCGCGGGCTTGGCACCATCGCCACAGTTTGCATGAGCGACGAAGTTGACATTCTATGGACGCGCATCGACCGCATCGCCTGCGGCAAGTGCGGCACCGTGCTCGACGTGTCCGCGCTCGCGCCGTTCGCGGTCATCGAGTGCCCGTCGTGCCAGACGAAGCAGACTGTGCCGGTCCAGCTCGGCTCCTTCCTGCTGGTCGAACAACTCGGCGCCGGCGGCATGGGCGCGGTGTACCGCGCGATGGACCCGACGCTCGGCCGCTTTGTCGCCATCAAGGTGATGAAGGCGGAAATGGGCGAAGACCCCGCGCTCGTCGAGAGCTTCCTGCGCGAGGCGCGCGCCGCCGCCGCGCTGAACCACCCGAACATCGTCCAGATCTACTCCTGTGGTCAGGAACAGGGCCAGCCGTACATCGTGATGGAACTGGTCGGCGGCGGCCGGCTCGACCTGCTGATGGCCGACGGCAAAAAAGTCGACGAGGTGCGCCTGCTGGAAATCTCGCTCGACGTGGCCGAGGGACTGAAAGCCGCCAACGAAGCGAAACTCGTGCACGGCGACATCAAGCCGGCGAACGTGTTGTTCGACAAGTCGGGCCGCGCGCGAATCGTGGACTTCGGTCTCGCGATGTTCGTCAACCGCCAGCAGGAGCAGGGCGGCGTCTGGGGCACGCCGTACTACATCTCCCCGGAACGCGCGCGCGGCGGAAAGGCCGACCACCGGTCGGACATCTACAGCCTCGGCGCGACGATGTTCCACGCGCTGGCGGGCCAACCGCCGTTTGACGGAAAGACCGCGGCGGATGTCGTCGTCGCCCGCCTGAAGAAGCCGCCGCCGGATGTGCGCGACGTGGCGCCCGACGTGCAGCCCGCGACCGCCGATTTGATCCTCCGCATGATGGCCGCCGACCCCGTGCTGCGCTATCCGACCTCCTCCTCGCTCCTGGCTGACATGCGCCACGCGCTCTCGGAGGCGAAATACGCGCGCAGCCCGTCCGGTCGCGCGAACCTCAAGAAGGGAAAGAAAAAGGATCGTGGCCCGCTCATCATTTTCGCCGTGGCGGGGGTGGTGTTGCTGGTCCTGTTGGGAATCGTCCTGAGCTGGGTCCTCGGCGCGTCGAAGGAACTCGCGACCCCGGCGTCGGCCGCCGCGACGACGAAGCCCGCCGCCGCGGAGGCCGCGCCCGCCACGAACATGCCCGGTACGGAAATCACCGTGCAGGAGGTCGGCCGCGAACGCAAATCGATGATCTTCTTCGGCGCGGAGCGCGAGGCCGAGGTGGTGAAGGCGCTGGCTCCGCTCGCGGAGCGGCCCGCGCAGGCGGCGGAGCAGCTCAACGCCCTTATTGCTTCCGCGCCGACGAACAGCCCGGACGTGTTGTGGCTGACCGCCCTGCACGCGCTGGCGTTGCGGGCGCAGGGCGGCGGCGCGGACTGGGCCGCCCGGCTTAACGAAGTGGTGGAAGCACCGAACGAGTCGGCCGCGGATCATCCTTCCCGGATGCCGCGCGCGGTCGCCCGGTACATCCTCGGCGAGGTGCCGGCCTCGGCGCTGGCCGGCGTGCGTCGCGTCTGGCCTGAATGGTTTGGCGACCTGGTGCGCGCATTCGAAGGGACGGGCGCGCTGTTCGCCGGCGATCCCGCCACCGCCGCGCGCGAGCTCGATTATTATGTGTTGTCGCCGCGCACCGAGCCGGCCTGGGCCTACGCCCTGCGTCCCGCCGCCCGCCAGTGGTTGCAGGGCGTGGACGAATGGGCGCGGGTGCGTCGCACCGCGGTCGCGCAATTGCGCGCGCAACAGGGCGTCGCCGCGCGCGAGACGTTCGACGCCTACCTGCGCACCGCGCCCGCCCACCTCAAACCCATCGCCGAACAACTCCGCACCACCATCTGGCAGACCGAGCAGAATGCGGTCGCGGAGCGCCAGCGCGTCGAGCAGCTCGGGCGCCGCGTGCATATCCAGCGCGACCTCGACAAAATCGACGCCTGGCTGGCCGAACAAACGGCGCTGCTCGTCCAGCAGAAGGATTTTCGCAAAATCGCCGAGGGCGCGCGTGAACTCGCCGCCGGGCTCGAAACGGACGAAGGAAAAGAGCAGGCCGCGATCGTGCAGGAACATTTCGACCGCATGAATACCCTGCGCAACCAGCTCACGCGCGAACTCAACGAAGTGCCCTTCCGCCAGCCCGACCGCGAACTCGGCGGCGAGGCGGTCGGCGCGACGCTGCTCGGCCTCCGCGCCAACATCGGCGGGCGGCTTACGACGCGCCCGTGGGAACAGGTCAGTCCGCGCCTGCTCGTCCGCCTGCTCGGCCACCTCGCTGAAAACAACTGGCGCCCGGACGAGGCCAAGGCGGAAATGCTCATTTCCCTCGCCGTCATGAGCGCCTACTACGGCGCGCAGGATGCCGCGGACAACTTCGCGAAACAGGCGCTCGACGCCGACCCGCGCAGCGCCCCCAAACTGCGGCGCCTCCTGCCCGAAACACCCGCGCCCGGGGCGGGTGGGGAAGGCGGCGCATGACCGACCTCGCCGAACGCCGCTGTCGTGCGTGCGAGGGCGGTGTGCCCGCGCTCGAACCCGCGCAGGCCGCCCCGCTGCTCGCCCAGCTGCCGGGCTGGGAAATTCAGGGCCGCGAACTCGTCCGCACCTTCACCTTCAAGAACTACTACCGCACCGTCGCCTTCGTGAACGCCGTCGCGTGGATCGCGCACGCCGAGGACCATCACCCCGACATCGCCTTCGGCTACAAAACCTGCACCATCCGCTACAGCACGCACAGCGTCGGCGGCCTGTCGGAGAACGATTTCATTTGCGCCGCGAAAATCAACTTGTTGGTGAATGACCAATGACAAATGCTCCAATGACCATTGGGCATTGAAAATTGGTCTTTGGCGAAATTTCATGATTACCTTCCTTGAAGGACAGTTGGTCGAAAAACAACCGGGCCGCGCGGTCGTTAACGTGGGCGGCGTCGGCTACGAGGTTTGGATTCCGCTGTCGAGTTTCGAGCGGTTGCCGCCGGAGGGCGCGACGTGCCGGGTGCTGACGTACCACCACGTGCGGGAGGATGCGCAGGAGTTGTTCGGGTTCGCGACGGAGCACGAGCGGCGCCTGTTCCTGCTGCTGTATTCCGTGAGCGGAGTGGGGCCGAAGACGGCGCTCGGCGTGTTGGGCGGTTTGTCGGTGCGCGACATCAAGAAGGCCATCGCGGAGAACGATGCGAAGCGGCTCGCGACGGTGAAGGGGTTGGGGCGCAAGACGGCGGAGAAAATCATCGTCGAGCTGAAGGACAAGCTGACCGAGGGCGAGATGCTGGAGGCGGCCGTCGCCGCGGAACCCGGCAGCGCCGAGGAACTGCGCACGCGCGACGCGATCCTCGCGCTGGTGTCGCTCGGCTACAAGCAGGCCGACGCGCTCAAGATGATCAAGGACGTGCTGCCCGGCATTCCCGCGAACGCGACGGTGGAAGACCTCGTGCGCCGCGCGCTGGCGGGATGAAGGAGGAACCGCTGATAGACGCTGATGGACGCTGATCGGGGAAACGTCATACAATCCGCGTCCATCCGCGTTCATCCGCGGTTGATTTCATGAGTGACCGATTCATAACCAACACGCTGAACAAGGCCGACACGGAGTTCGACCTGTCACTGCGTCCGTCGAAGTTTGCGGACTTCGTGGGGCAGGGCAAGGTGCGTGAGCGGCTGCAGTTGTTCGTCGATGCGGCGAAGGGGCGTGGCGACGTGCTCGACCACATATTGCTGTTCGGCCCGCCGGGGCTGGGCAAGACGACGCTGGCCTACATCGTGGGCGAGGCGATGGGCGTGAACGTGAAGTCCACGTCCGGCCCGGTCATCACGAAGGCGGGCGAGCTGGCGGGGCTGCTGACGAATTTGGAGAAGGGCGACATTTTGTTCATCGACGAAATTCACCGGCTGCCGAAGGCGGTGGAGGAATATTTGTACTCCGCGATGGAGGACTACGTGCTCGACATCGTGATCGACCAGGGGCCGAACGCGCGGTCGGTGCGGCTGAATTTGCCGAAGTTCACGCTGGTCGGCGCGACGACGCGCAGCGGGCTGCTGTCGGCCCCGCTGCGCTCGCGGTTCGGGCTGGCGAACCGGCTGGATTACTACTCGCCGGCGGAGCTGATGCAGATCGTGCAGCGCTCCGCGCGGATCGTGAACGTGGATGTGGACGGCGACGGCGCGGCGGAGATCGCGAAGCGTTCGCGCGGCACCCCGCGCATCACGAACAACCTGCTGCGCTGGGTGCGCGACTATGCGCAGGTGAAGGCGGGCAACAAGATCACGCGCGATGTCGCGGACAAGGCGCTGTCGATGCTCGACATCGACGAGCACGGCCTCGACGAGATGGACAAGCGCATCCTCGAAACCATCGTGCACAAATTCGCGGGCGGCCCCGTCGGTGTGAATTCCCTCTCTGTTTCCGTGGGTGAGGAGGCCGGGACGATTGAGGAAGTGTACGAGCCCTACCTGATCCAGGAGGGCTACCTCAAGCGCACCCCGCAAGGCCGCGTCGCGACCGAGCTGTGCTACAAAAAGTTCGGCCTCAAGCCGAACCCGCGCCAGGGCGAGCTGCTCTGATTTGATGACGTCAGGCTTGCCGCAACAATTCTTCCAGGAACAGGATATCCTGCTGATCCTGCGGGCGATTCGTTGTGCGTTTGCTGGCAAGGAGATCCCGGGCCGAGAGGCATTTCGCCGGTTCACCGTCTTCGGTGAGCCGTGTGGCGCATGAGCGCTCCGCGTCATCGAAGGAGGGAAGACCGGGCACGGACAGATGGAACTGAATCACGCCCCACTTCGTTTGGTAGGTCTGAATCACATTTTCGCCGCGCGGGCCGAGTGGCAGGAGTTCGACGTCGAGGTCATCGCCCAGCGCGCGGGTAATCCGTGCGAAATTATTCTCGTCGTGGGGTGGGATGAAAATATCCCAATCCATGGAAAAGCGGGGCAGCCCATGCAGGCGGACCGCCTGTCCGCCGATGACCAGGTAGCGGGCCTCCGCGCCGTTGAGGACGCCGATCAGGGTGTCCATTTGGCGCCCCCGCGACGGATCAGCTCCAGGATCAACTCCTGTTTCCATGCGTTGAACTCCGTATGGGAGTTAAATTTCCTGGAACCGAAACGGGGAAGATTGGCAATGCGCGGCAGGCGGGCGGGTTTGGGGTGTTGTGCCCAGTGCCGTATCTTCGCGTCGGGTTGGTCCTGCAGTTTCACGCGCTCATGGTAGGGCTTGCCCCGGGATCGTGCCAGTGCGAAACCGACCCCGCTCAGGGGATCCAGCGGGCGAGGGCGAGGCCGGCGAAGAGGGCGAGCAGGCCGAGGATGTTTTGGCCGGCGATGTTGAGCAGCGCGGCCGGCAGATCACCGCCTCGCAGCAGCGCGCCGCTGTCGTGCGCGAACGATGAAAACGTTGTGAACGAACCGAGGAAGCCCACCAGCACGACCGCGCGCCACGGGCCCAACGCCGCCTGCCGCGCCTCGAACAGGCCCCACAGCAGGCCGAACATCAGGCACCCCAGCGCGTTCACCGCGAACGTGCCCCACGGAAACCCGTGCCCCGCCCACCGCTGCACCGCCGTGGACATGCCATACCGAGCCAGGGTTCCCACCGCCCCCGCCAGCGCCAGCATCAAGAGTTTCATGCGATCAATTTCTACGCGGTAGGGCGGCTTGGCTCAAGCCGCCAGATTCATTGATTCACTGCTATGGGACTACAGGGTGGTCCGGGCGCTCCGCGCACGGAAAACGCCGCGGCGGAGCGCGGCGTCCACC
>DAOLDD010000034.1:0-36757 GCA_035327585.1 Kiritimatiellia bacterium
GCCGACGGCGCGGCGCCCTCCAAGACCAAGGCGTGCCATCTGGAGGGCGGCAGGCTCTTGCCGCCCTCGGGGGTTCAGGACAAAACTTTTGGGAACCGCTATAGAAGACACTTATGCGCATATGCGCATAAGTGTCTTTTTCCGGGAGAAGGCCGCGATGCCATTTGTGTTTCTGTTGTGGGTCAGACCACTGGATTCGGGACGAAATTTCCGCCGCGACAGGCCTTGAGATAATTCAGTGCGCGGACCTGGCCGGTCATCTCCAGGTCGCCGCGGTACACGGGATCGTGCCAGCCCTCAATGTCGATGCAGCCAGTGAAGCCGCCGCGCCGCAGTTCCGTGATGATGTCCGCCCAGTTGCTGTCGCCGAAGCCCGGGGTGCGGTGCTCGACAAACGGCGGCGCGAGTTGAACCGGCAGCTTCGTGTTCGGGTCCGCGTGCACGGAGGAATGGATGCCGTATTTGCGGATCACGTCCCAGTGGATCGTCGCGTCCTTGCCGTGGACGTGAAACACCTTTTTGACCCACGCCTTCAGTTGGGGCAGCGGGTCAATCAGGCTGACCATCTGATGGCAGGGCTCCCATTCGAGCCCCATATTGGCATGCGGCACAGCGTTGAACATCAACTCCCAAGCCACCGGATTGTGCGCGATGTTCCAGTCGCCCGTCTGCCAGGTTCCGCCCATGTCGCAATTCTCGAAGGCGATGCGGACGCCCTTCGACCCGGCGCGTTCGGCCAGCGGCGTGAAGACCTCCGAAAAACGGCTGATGCTCTCGTGGATCGCCTTGCCGCGCAGGCGGCCGGCGAATCCGACGACGAGATCAGTGCCGAACAGGTGAGCCTTGTCGATCAGCGTCTCGAAGCCCTTGCGCGTGGCCTCATCCTTTTCGCCCGTCTCCAGCGGGTTCCCGAAAATGCCCAGGCTCGAAATGATCGCGCCCGACTCCGCGAGCACCGGCTTCAATTCGTCCGCGAGCCGCTCCAGGTTCGTGTTGCCCAGCGTCTGCCAGAAGGTCAGCGAGTAGGATTCAAACCCGTGATGCGCGATCTGCTTGATGTACGCGGGCGCCTTCGCCCCTGCGCCCACCAGCGTTCCAATGCGAATTTTCTCGTCCCTTACCGCCATGTTCGTAACTCCCTTTACCGAATCGTCACCGGGCTGTGTTTCTTGTCCGCGACAAAGCAGGCATCCAGCACCCTCTGGACCTCCCACCCGCGGCGGAAATCGGAATCATCGTTCCGGCCCGTCCGGATGGCGCGTATGAAACGCTGGTACAGGTTCGGCGTCTTCCGGCAGACGCGGCGCTTCCATTCCGCGCGGTCCACATCCTTGCCGAGACACACCTCCATCTCGGTGCCGGAGCGATCGAGATCGAACCGCAGGGCGCCCTTCTCGCCGTGCACGGAAATCGCGAGGGAATTCCGATGCCCCGTCGCCCAGCGGGTCGTCGCGATCGTCCCGATGCCGCCGCCCCGCAGTTCCGCGCGGAGATAGGCCGAATCGTTCGCATCCAGTGCGTACTCGCCGATGCGGTTGCCGGGCGCCTTGTCGAACGTCTTCAACCGCGCATCGAGCTTTGCAATCGAATCGGCCGCCACGTAGGTCGCGAGGTCAACGATGTGCACGCCGATGTCGCCCAGCGCGCCCTTGGACCCGTGCCCGGTCGAACAGCGCCAGAGCCAGGCCGGCGTCGTCCGCCAGTCGCCCCAGACCTTCGAGGAAAGCCAGCTCTGCAAATAGCGCGCCTCGAAGTGCATGATCCGGCCCAGCGCGCCTTTCGCTACGAGGTCGTGAGCGGCGTGCAGAACCGCATTGTTGCGGTAGGAGAAATTGATCATGTTGATCACGCCGCTTTTCGCCGCGGCCTCCACCAACTTGCGCCCCTCGGGGGCCGTCGGCGCGATTGGTTTTTCGCACAGCACATGCTTGCCCGCCTTCACCAGCGGCAGCGCGCACGGCACGTGGAACGAATCCGGCGTCACGACGGACGCCGCGTCGAAATCGCATTCCTTCAGCAGGTCATTCACCGAGGTGTAGACGTTTGGAATCCCATGCTTCTCGCAAAACGCCTGCGCCCGTGCCCGGTCCACATCCACACCCGCCACCACCCGGCAGCCGCGAATCCGCTTGTACGCTCCCGCATGCGCATTCGCCATCCCGCCCGTACCGACTATCGCAATCCTGATCACGGAAAACCTCCTGAAAGTGCACAAGAATCTACAGGTCGCCCTGAATAGCAACAGCGAATTCGGCGTGACGAAAGCAATTTCAGATGCGAGTTTCCAAGTGTTGCGTCACATTGAACCCGTACGGGAATCACCATGATCCGCGAATCCATAGCCAAACTGGTCGACAACCAACCCCTCAGCCATGAAGAGGCGCACGCGACGTTGCGCGAGATCATGGACGGCGAGGCGACGCCGGCACAGATCGCCGCGTTCATCACCGCCCTGCGTATCCGCGGTGAATCGCCCGAGGTCATTTCGGGTTCCGCACGGGCGATGCGCGAGCATTTCACCGCGGTCCACGCGCCGAAGGGGATCATCGTCGACACCTGCGGCACCGGCGGCGACGGCGCGCATACGTTCAACATTTCCACCGCGGCCGCGTTCGTTGCCGCCGGCGCGGGCGTCATCGTCGCCAAACACGGCAACCGCGGCGTATCCAGCAAGAGCGGCAGCGCGGATGTATTGGAGGCGCTCGGCGTCAACATCGCCATCGCGCCCGAACGCATGGAGGCGTGCCTGCAAGACGTTGGCATCGCGTTTCTCTTTGCACCGAGCCTGCACCCGGCGATGAAACACGCCATCGGGCCGCGCCGCGAAATCGGCATCCGCACGATCTTCAATATCCTCGGCCCGCTTTCCAACCCTGCCAGCGCGCGGCACGGCGTGCTCGGCGTCTACCACCGCGACCTCGTCCTCACCATCGCACGCGCCGCCACGGCGCTGGACGTGCAGCACCTGTTCGTCGTGCACGGCCACGACGGGCTCGATGAAATCACGACCACGACAAAAACCTCCGTCGCCGAGGTGCGCGGCGAGGAAGTGAACCTGTTCGATCTCGACCCGCGCGACCACGGCATCCCGCTCGCCCGGCCGTCCGACCTCGCGGGCGGCGATCCCGCGCACAACGCCGGCCTGATTCGCGCCCTGCTCGACGGCGAGCCCGGCCCCCGCCGCGACATCGTCTGCCTCAACGCCGCGGCCGCACTCGTCGCCGGCGGCAAGGCCGGCGACTTCAGCGAAGGCCTGCAAAAAGCGCGCCACGCCATCGACAGCGGCCACGCGATACAAAAACTCGACGCCCTCATCGCCGCGACCAAGACGTGAAGAACACCGCGGAGTCGCCGAGGTCGCCGAGATTTTACAGCCTCTGTAAATTACAGACGTTGCAGACGCCGACGCATTGTTTTTACAGACCTTGCAACATTCGGCTCCGCGCCCTCTGCGCCTCAGCGGTGAATCATGACGACTGAAGCACTCGCGGATTTTTCCCAACTCTCGCCCGACGCGGTGCTCAACCTCGTCGAGTCGGCGCTGGGGCGGCGCGCGTCGAACATCTGCCGACCGCTCGGCAGCTACATCAACCGCGTGTACGATGTCCAGATGGACGCCGGCGACTGGGTCGTCGTGAAGTTCTATCGACCGGGCCGTTGGAGCCGGGCCGCGCTGCAGGACGAGCAGGATTTTGTCACGGAACTGGCGGAGGCGGAAATCCCGGTGATCGCCCCGCTCGCCGGCGTGAACGGCGCGACGCTGCATGAGCAGCACGGGATGTTTTACACCGTCTATCCGAAAAAGGGCGGGCGCGCGCTGGAGGAACCGGACCCGGAGCAATGGCTCCAATTGGGCCGCCTGCTGGCGCGCCTGCACACGGTCGGCGCACAACGCACGCCGCGCGACCGCGTACGGCTCGGTCCGAAAACCTCCACACGCGAGCACCTGGCGCTGATCATGAAGGCGGAGTTCCCCTCCCCCGGTTTACAGCGGGGGTACGAGCAAATCACCGCGATGATCCTCGAACAGATCGAACCGCTCTTCGACGACGTCGCGCGGGTCCGCATCCACGGCGACTGCCATCGCGCGAACATCCTCGGGCGAACGGGTGAGCCGTTCTTCATCATCGATTTTGACGACATGGCGATGGGGCCGCCGGTGCAGGACCTGTGGATGATGCTGCCGGGTCACGTGAAGGACAGCCGCGCGGAGCTCAACCTGCTGCTCGAAGGTTACGAAACCTTTCGCGCGTTCGATTACACGACGCTGCGGCTCATCGAGCCGCTGCGCGCGATGCGCATGATTCACTTCACCGCGTGGTGCGCGCGCCAGCGGCTGGACGGCGGTTTTGCGCGCGTCGCCCCGGGCTGGGGTACGAACGCGTACTGGCGGCAGGAAACGGACGAGCTGGAGCGGCAGTTGCGCGAGATCGAGGATGCGATTTAGCCCGCGCGGATGATCAGGCGAGGAAAATGCGGTCCAGCGAGGATCGGCTCTTGTTGCCGCGACTGTCCTCGGCTTCGACGAAGTACCGTACGTCGCCGGCGCCCTCCGGCAAGACGCACGTAAAGAGATGCGCGACGGCGGCCGGGCTGGTGCGGCTCGGATAGGCGCCTCGATCCTGCAGCGGCAGCGTGGATTCCTTTCCGCCCGCGCGCAGCACGAGACGCGCGGAGCGCAGGCCGGAGATGTCATGGATGAACGTGTGCAGCGTCGCGGCGCGACCGGCATCCCAGAGCCCGCCGGACCCCCAGGTTTTGCCGCCGGGATTCTCGGGCAGCACCCAGGGCGGAAAAATAGCGGGGCCGGTGGTTTCGCGGCCCGCCTGCAGAAGCGCGTCGAGTTCGCCGCGGATCAGGCCGAGCGCGGCGTTCGCGGCGTCCGTCACCTGCGCGTCCCAAAGTTCCTGGCCGGTCCAGTACCAGTAGCAACTGGTTTCCGCGGTGAGCATGAGGCGGCGCGCGCGGTCGAGGCCGGGCGCGTTGGGGTTGGCGTCCTCCAGGCTGTGCACGGCATTTTGCAACGCGGTGAGCACGGCCCACGAATTGAGGTCCGGGGAGTACGGGTCGCGATAGCGGCTGAACCATTTGGCGAACTGCGGGTCGCCGTTGTCCGCGCCGCTCCAGGAACCGGGCTCGACGTGCACCGTTTGTTTTGGGTCGGGCGGGAATTGCTGGAGGTAGTCGCGCACCGTGGTGAGTTCAAAGCGCGGATCGCGCTTGAGCCACTCGACGAGCTGGCCGGTATTGTGCCGGTAGTAGCCGTCCGAGCCGCCGCCGTAGTTGTCGCCGTCGGAATGCAGGAGGAAGAACGGCGGATGGCGTGGATCGTAGCCGCCGTGCTGAACGATGTGATCGTACAACTGGCCGAACACCACCGGATACTGGAGGGCGCCGAAACCGCCGCGTGCGTCCTCGTTGCCGAGGTAGCGTTCGGCGGGCACGCCGATGATCGTGTGGACCTTGCCGTCAGGGTCCTCGTAGCGGATGTATTCGGGACGGAGCAGTGACGGGCTGATCTTCGAGGCGGCCCAGACATTTTGCAGCGCGAGCCAGTCGCGCGCCTCGGGATTTTCCTGTTCGGCCGGGTTCGGCGGCAGCATGCCTTCCTGCGGGCCGCCGTAAGGATAATTTCGGCACGCCCGCGAGCGGTGTATGCTGTCGTAGATGACCGCCTCGATGCCGGCTTCGACAAGGGCCGGGATCATGCGGACATGGAACGCGGTTTCGGGTGGAAACAGAATCCGGGAGGCTTCCACGCCGAAGGCGGAGCGGATGAGCGTGCGATGTTCCTCGATCTGGCGGACGATGTTGCGGCCCGGAATAAGGGCCATCAGCGGATGGAAGAACCCGAACGCCGTGAAATCGACGCGGGGATTTCCCAGGGCCGTCTTTTCCCGGGCGATTGCGCGGAGTTCATTTTTCCAGTCCGCGAAATGGCCGTAGCAAAGGCCCTCGCGCTCGCAGCGGTCGAGTTGTTCGATCAAACTTCCGCTCCAGCTCGTGCTCAAGCCGGCATGCGCGAGACCACCTTCGACGTACTGGCGCACCGCGGCGGGGATGAAGCTGGAATAGGGCCCGGCGCGTTGGTCGAAAATGCTCGTTTTTTCGCCATCCCAGAATGCGGGGTCCGCCGCGCGGTAGTACGGCTGGTGCATGTGTTTGTGAATGCCGAAAAAGATTTTGATGCCGTCCCGGGGAGGAGGCGGCGCCGGCGTCGCGGCCATAACGCGCGCGGCGGGCGGGGCTTCGATCACGACCTCCGAATACGACTTCACCCAGTCTCCCGCCCCGGCGCGGGACGGATCGGATTTCTGGCAACCTTCCGCCTGTATCGTGTAGCGACCCGCGCGCAGCAGACCCGCGGGGATCACGACGGAGTAGCGATTTCGCTTCCCGCGTTCAATTTGGTGATCGCGGAACAGGTGCTGTTTCCCGGCTTCCCAGAGGATGATTTGCGGAAACGGCACCGGCCCATCCGTCACCATCGTTACCGTGAATGCGGGGCTCGACTGGGTGTCAGGATCGCAGCGAAGTTTGGCGGGATATTCGACCGAGCGGATGCTGAACGTTGCCATGATGGCCGGGGACTCTACAGGCAATTGTAATATTCATCAATGCCCGGCCACGCGAATTGGCGAATCAACTGACCGTTGATGAACACGCGGATCGTTTCCGATTCCGGCGCCTCCGGGAATCCTTCCGGGTACGGCAGCGTGAAGACCGGCTCGCTGTTGCCGCACGAACGGGGCAGTTTGGGTTGGAACGTCCGAACCACGCCCCACGAGGTAACAGCAGAAATCGTGGCGTCGGGACAGTTGTTGCAAACGTATACGTCGATTCCCGAACTCTCGCTACAGGGGCTGGTGTTCCCCAGGGAGACTTGCTCAAGGTAGGTGCGGGTGCAGCCTTCGGCGGGTGAGTCCGACGATCCGCCGCCACCGCCGCCCGCGGGATTGACCGGGGGCAAATTCGCATCACCGCCACCGCCCCCACCGCCACTGCCGCCCCCGCTGTTGTTATCAACGATCAGGGCCGCGGCCACGACCGCAGCGCCGCCCGCCGCGATCCATCCCGCTTTCTTGCCGATCCCTCCGCTCGCGCCTTCCTTCACGTTTCCATGCTGGACGATGTTAACCGGCTTCCACGTCGTTTCAACTGACGTGGGTGCGCCGGATGCATCCCGACCACGGGCGTCGATGTAATACCAAAACCGCGTCAGGCCCTGCACCATGGATACGGGAACGGTCGCGGAATAAATGCCATCGCCATCGCCCGTCATGGCCATCGGCGACGGTTTGCCGAGATCGGTGAGACGGACTTGCAGGAGAACCTCTGACAATTCACCGCCAGGGCAAACAACTTTTGCCGTGATCACGGCCGGGGTGCCGCGCACCACATTGACCACCGGCACGTGCTCGATGGCCGGACACCCGCCCGGCGCGGAAACTATTTCCGATTCAGCCGCCCATGCGAGCGAAGCAGAGACACACATCAACCCCAACCCGGAACGATGCCAACGATTCATGCCGTCCTCCCTTGAGGCCGAAAATGTAGCGAGCACCCGTCCTCCCGTCAAATATGTAATGAACTCGCGAACGGGCAACACCCAACGCGGGCTGCGATCAAATCGAACTTGCGCTGACCGCGTGCGCTACCTAGGTTGAACGGCTTCAAGGAGCGAGCTCGATGTATTTCCGCAAATTTCCGCACCCTTCCAACTTTGATTATCTCGATGGCTTATCGTCCCAAGGACAGGGCCGTGCCGGGCGCACGGCTCTCCGTTTCAACGCGCAGCGATTCGAGGGCGATCTTTTCCGCCTGCGCCTGGAGGGGCCGTGGAGCCGCAATCCGAGCATGGCGGGGCTGACGCCGCCGCGCCGGACGAATTGGGAATCGGGCTCCACGCGCGCGACGCTGGACAGGACCGGAGCTTTCTCGCTGCACACGCAAGATGGCGCATGCCTGTTGAAATCGCCGCGCGGGCGCGCCGTTGGCGTGAGCGGAACCGCATCGATCTTCCTCTTTTCCATCGAGGAGAGCGACCGCTTCTACGGCATGGGTGAAAAACTCCTCGGGCTGGAGTTGACGGGCAGGCAATCGAAGTTCTGGAACACCGACGCCTTCGCCGACTTCCATTGGAAGGAAGTTTTCGATGACAGGCCCGATCCGTATTACGTCTCGATCCCCTACCTGATCATCCAGCGCGGCGGTTCATGGATCGGCCTGCTGCTCGACAACCCGCATGCGACCTTCATCTCGACCGGTGCGAACGTAAAGATTGGCGGCGGCCAGATGGAGTTCGGCGCGCGGGAACGCGTCATGGCCATCGGCGCGGAAAACGGGGCGTCGGACCTCTACATCTTCACCGCCGATTCGCTCGCCGGACTGACGCGCAAACTTCAGTCGCTCGTGGGCCGGACGCCGCTGCCGCCCGTCTGGGCGCTCGGCTACCACCAATGTCGCTGGGGCTACCAGTCGGAAGGCGACTTGCGGGAACTCGACCGACTATTCCGCCGGCACGGCATCCCGTGCGATGGGCTGTGGATCGACATTGATTACATGGACGCCTTCAAGGTGTTCACCTTCAACCGCAAACACTTTCCTGCGCTGCGAAAGACACTGCGGGAACTCGACCGGCGCGGGCGCAAACTCATCCCCATCCTCGACCCGGGTGTGAAGCAGGAACCAGGCTATCCGGTGTATGACGACGGGCGGAAACACGACATCTTCTGCCGCAACCCGCAGGGCGGCGAATTCATCGGCCAGGTCTGGCCGGGCGACACGGCGTTCCCGGATTACTCCCTCGCGGAGGGGCGAAGCTGGTGGGCCCGTTGGGTGAAGGAATTCGGCGAGCACGGCATACGCGGGGCCTGGATCGACATGAACGATCCCTCGACCGGCGTCGTGCAAAACGATGCGATGCGCTTCCAGCGCGGCCGCGCGGATCATGACGCATACCACAACCAATATGCCCTCGGTATGGCGATGGCCACGCGGGAGGGCTTCGCCGCCGCGCATCCCGGCCGCCGCCCTTTCGTCATCAGCCGCTCCGGTTACACCGGGATCGGTCGATACGCCGCGATCTGGACCGGCGACAATTGCGCGAACTACCATTATCTGCGCCTTTCGATCCCCTGCTCCATCAATCTGGCACTGTCCGGCGTGCCGTTCAACGGCCCGGATGTCGGCGGGTTCGCGGGGGATACGCCACCGAACTTGCTGCGCGACTGGCAGAAGGCCTGCTTCCTGTTCCCGTTCTGCCGCAATCACACGGCGACAGGGACCCGGCGCCAGGAACCCTGGGCCTACGACGCGCTGACGCTGCGCACGTGCCGTCACTACATCCAACTGCGCTACAAACTGCGCCCTTACCTCTACAACCTGTTCGTCCGCCAAGCGGAGGACGGCGACGCGATTCTCCGCCCGTTGTTCTACGAGTTCACGGGCACGCCGGAACTGCCGATCGACCGCATTGAGGACCAGTTCATGGTGGGACCCGCGATTCTCCAGGCGCCGCTGCTCGACGAGAAGAAACGCTCGCGTACCGTCGTGCTGCCCGGCCCGGCGGCGTGGTGGTCGGTGCTCGACCAGCGCTGGATCAACGGCCCGCGCAAACTCACGGTGAAACCGGGAACGCTCGAAACGCCGATTTTCGTGCGCGACGGACAGATCATTCCGATGGCCGAGGGCGAGCCGAAGGACAATCGCTGGAATCCGCTGGCGATCGAGGCGCACGTGTTCCTGCGGCGCAAGCCGGGCGCGACGGCCTCGTTCACCTACGTGTGCGACGATGGCGACACGCTGGCGTACCAGGACGGCAAGCGAAGCTCCGTGCGCATCACGGCGCGCGTGCAGGGACGCGACCTTCACCTCTCCACCGAGACACTGCAGGACGGTTTCGGCACGGGACGGATTCGTTTCGTGGTCTACGATGCCTTCCGCCGCGTGACGTTCAATGGGAAGCCGCTGCGCCTGAAGCGGTCGTCGTGGATGTTCTGCGGGGCTCGCCAGCGCGTCTGGTCGAGTTAGCGGCATGAGTCGGACCGCCCCCAGGCAGCGGATCGAGCACTTGCGCCGGGAAATCGAGCGGCACAACCGCCTTTACTATATCGACGCGGCGCCGGAGCTTTCGGATCGCGCGTATGACGCGCTGTATGACGAATTGAAAGCGCTGGAAACCGCGCATCCGGAGTACGTCACGCCCGATTCCCCCACGCAGCGGGTGGGCGGCGCGCCGATCGACGGGTTCACGCGGGTCCGGCATCGCGCCCCGATGCTCTCGCTGGAAAAAAAGGAGGACCTCCACGAACTTGAGTTGTTCGAGAAGGAAATCCGCAAGCGCCTCCCCGACTTTGAGCCGGAGTATGTGGTGGAGCCGAAGGTCGACGGCGTTTCCATCTCGCTCCACTACGTCGATGGGCTGCTGCAGCAGGGCGTCACGCGCGGGGACGGAGAATACGGAGACGACATCACCGCCAATCTGCGCACGATGCGCGACATCCCATTGCGGCTCGCCATCGACGGCACACCGCCGCGGCATCTGGAGGTGCGCGGCGAGGCCTACATGCGGGAGGCGGATCGCATCGCCCTCAACGAGAAGCTCCGCGAGCGGGGCGACAAGACCTTCGCGAATACGCGCAATGCCACGGCGGGCTCGCTGAAGCAACTGGACCCGCGCATCGTCGCGGAACGTCCGCTTCGCGCCGTTTTCTACGCATTCGGCCACATCGAAGGCATCGCCTTCCCGACGCACGCGGAGGAACTGGAGGCCATGCGCGAATTCGGACTGCCCACGCCGCGGGACTGGCGGCGCGCGTCCGGCATGCCCGCCGCGGAGGCCGCCGCGCGCGCGTTGAAGGAAAACGAGGACCAGCTTCCATACGAAATCGACGGCTGCGTCATCAAAGTGAACGACAACGCGGCCTGTCGCGCGCTGGGGCTGAAGACCAATGTGCCGGCGTACGCCGTGGCCTACAAGCGACCCGAATGGTTCAACGAGGCTTCCACGCAACTGGAGCGGATCGTGGTCCAGGTGGGCCGTACCGGCGTCATCACGCCGGTGGCGGAAGTGAGCCCGGTCTTCCTGGAGGGCACCACCATCTCCCGCATCACGCTGCACAACGCGGAGGAAATCAAACGCAAGGACATCCGCATCGGCGACACCGTGGTGATCAAACGGGCGGGCCGGGTGATTCCCGCGATTGTCCGCGTCGTGGACGATGCGCGCACCGGCCAGGAACGCGCCTTCGCGATGCCGGATCGGTGTCCCTCCTGCGGCGGCGCACTGGTCCGGCGCGCGCTATCGGGGGGAGATCGCGACGAGGTGGCGTTGCGCTGCGAGAACGACCGGTGCCCGGCGCAATTGGCCCGGCGGATTGAATACTTCGCCTGCCGTGGCGCGTTGAACATCGACGGCCTGGGCGAGGTGGTCGCGGACAAGCTGGTCGAACGCGGCCTGGTGAAATCCGTGTTCGACCTCTTCCGCCTCGAAGCGGAGACGCTGGCGGCACTAAATCTCGGCACGGAGGAGGAACCACGCCAGTTGGGAGAAAAGATCGCGCGACGCATCCTGGATGCCCTCGCGGAGGCGAAGACCGCGCCTCTCGCGAAGTGGATCTTCGCGCTGGGATTGCCGAGCGTCGGCGAGACGATGGCGATCAAACTGGCCGGTTGCCATCCGAACTTCAAATCGCTTGCGCATTCGGCGCTGCTTCCGCGGATTACGGAGGCCGCGGAACTGGAGGAAGCGATCAAGCGACTCAATCCCAAAAGTCGCGCCAATCGTGCGCGCACCGACGAGGACAAAACGGCGCTCGCGCGGGAGCACGAGGCGGCAATCGGACGCCGGGATGCTGCGCTCAAGGAAGTTAAACGGCACGGACTCGAAGGCGTTGGGCCCGCGGTGGCGATCGACGTCATCGCGTTTTTCGACTCGGCGGCTGGCCGCACGTTGCTGGCGGACCTCGCGCGACTCGGCATTGATCCACACGGCGAGACGGCGCCCGCGAGCGGAACGGCCACCGGTCCCTTCACGGGGAAAACCGTCGTTGTCACCGGAACACTGAAAAATTTCAGCCGCGAAGAAGCGCAGGCGGCGCTGCGAAATGCGGGCGCGAAAGTAACGGACAGCGTCAGCGGTAAAACGGATTTCCTCGTCGTCGGGGCGGACGCCGGGACCAAACTGGACAAGGCGCGCAAACTCGGGGTCGCGACGCTTGATGAAAACGAATTCGCCGCGTTGTTGAAGTCGTAGCGGCGATCAATCAGACCGAGGCGGCGTGGCGCTGGCGCCATTCCTGCACGGCGGTCGGATGGTCCAGCTCGCGCCCGAGACGGTGGCGCTGGTCGCGGCGGTAGTATTCGACGTGGCAGACGTCGACCACAAGTCGCGCGTGTGAGTACGGATGTTCCTCGATGAACTGCAGGCCCACCGCGTAACCGGATTCATCAGGCTTGCACCAGACCACGCGGCTGGAAACGGCCTCCGGATAATTCAGCAGCGGGAACATCAACTCGCAGGTCTCGCCAGGTCGCAACGGGATTTCACTCACAAGGCCGACCCCGCCCTGGCCGATGTCGCGGAGCTTGCTGTCGACGGCCGCCTCGCCACGACGCAGCGAAACGGGCATCGCGGTGTTATGCCGGATGTTGCGCCGAACGTCAGCCTGCCGCCATGCTTCCCTGCGTACCATGCGTGTCCCCTTCTCCCCGTCTCAGACCCATCCATACCCCACCCCGTGACAGCACTCAAGCGATTATTAAGGGCGAATTAAGGGAGACGAACCTCAAGGCGATAGAGGGTGCTCGTTGGTGAAACGGCGTGCGTTACGACGTTGGTCGCGCCGTCTCCCGGCAGATCGATTTGCCCCGGAACAGCGACCCATGCGGAGGTTGCTCCGGGCGGCGCGGTCTGAAGGGTGTAGAGGCGATCCGGACGTGATGGATATTCGATGCGGACGACGGTGCCCGAAGTCGCGATCGACAGGGCACGAAAGAAGACGGCGCCATTATTGGGCGGTGTATCCGCGATGTATTCGCTCCAATTTTCCACGCCATCCCCATCGGGATCGCCGCTCGCGCCGCTGGCCACGTTCGTCAGGCCCGGGTCGAAAGGGTCCAAGCCGTGGAGAATTTCCCAATAGTCAGGCAAGCTGTCTCCGTCGCTGTCCGCGAGCGGGGCTTCGAGGGCGCCAATATCAATGCGCGGGCCCACCCGGCGCGGCTGCCCGCGTTGGTCCGCATCAGGCGGCGCGGCGAACAGCGGGTCGCCCGCCTCCCGCGCCGCACTGCTGTTCACGAGAGTGTGCGTCCACGTCGGACCGCCATTATCGGCGAGGGGTTCCAGTCCGCCGTCCGTGTCGAGCAGGAGGCCCGCCAATTCGCCAGTGAGCACCAACCCGCTGCCATCGCTGATGAGGTTGTAGCCCGCCGATTCAACTTCACCCTGGATGTCCGGCCCACCGAGATCAGCGCTATTTCCACTGACCAGCATGTGGCCCAGCAACAATTCGAGACCGAACGAAGCGATTCCACCGCCCAAACCGTCCGGCGCACCGGCGGAATTTCCGGCGATGGTCGAATGGGACAGCGCGAGCAACCCCTGGTTCGCCACGCCGCCCCCGAGACCGCCCGGCCCCGTCTCGTTTCCACTGATCGTCAAATTGGTGCCGCCGAGCGTGTCCTCATTGAAAAGTCCACCGCCTGAGCCGCCCACGCCGGCGCCCGCCGCCATGCCCGCGCGATTGTAGGCCAGCGTGGAGGCATCAAGCTCGGTGAGTCCGGCATTGAAGAGCGCGCCGCCCGAGCCGCCGTCGCCATCGCCGCCCGCGGGCCCGGCTTCGTTGTAGACCAGCATTGTGCGACGCAACTGCAACTGGCTGTCGTTGTAAAGCGCGCCGCCGGATCCGCCCATGCCGTCCGCGCTGCCGCCCGCGCCCGCCGCATTGCTGGAGAAGCGGGATTCATCGACGATCAACGCTCCGTTGTTGTAAATCGCGCCGCCTTTTCCGCCCGCGCCGCCGTCCGGGCCGCCATCCCCCGCACGATTTCCAATAAACGCGCTGCGGATCACCTGTAGATCGCCATCGTTGTACACCGCGCCGCCGAACCCACCGTCCTCCCCGTCGACGCCGTCGGGTGCGCGACCATGCCGCAATGTCAGATCGCTCAGGATCAGTTCAACACCCTCCTCCACGTGCACCAATCGATCTGACGCCAGTCCCGGTTCGGCCGCGCCCTCCCAAATGGAATACAACGCGCCCGCCCCTGTGATCACGAGTGGCCGGTCAACCGTCACCGCCACGTCCACGATCGTCCCTGTCGCGATCTGGATCGTGACGCCCGGCAACGCCTGCGGGACGGCATGCGTCAACGTCGCGCAAGGCGCCGCGGCATCCCGGCACTCATTCGTACCGTCCGTGCCGCCCTCCCCCACGAAGAGCGTGGCCGGTTGGAGTTCGTACGCGCCGAGATCAATACGTCCACCCTCGATGCGGGAGGCGCCACGCTGGTCGACGTCCGGCCCGTTCGTGATCGCGGGGTCGCCTGCATTAACCGCCGGGCTCAGCGGCTTCAACCGGCGCACCGGGGTTGCGCCGCCCAACAGGGCCAGTTCACCCAGCATCGGGTCCTCGCCGGTGAGCAGCTCATCGACCGCGCCGGACAGCGTCGCATCGTCAATCGACTCCATCAACACGGGGGCGAGCAGGAATATTTCACCGGCGGAATCGTGGCTGACGATCACATGATCCAGGGAAACGGAGCCCCCGTCATTGAACACGCCGCGCGCGATTCCGGCTTCGTTATCCGCGAGCGTCGCATGCACGAGCAGCGCCTCGCCGAAGTCGCTGTTCCACCACGCGCCGCCCACACTGGAGGCGCCGTCATCGCCCACATCGCCCGCGCCGCCGATGCCGCCGGCGTTGTCGGATATCGTCGAACTGCGCAGCAGCGCGAGTCCCGAATTCCATACCGCGCCATCGCCTGCCGCCCCTCCGTCCACATCCGAAGCGCCGCCATCGCCGCCCGTGTTGTGATGAATCGTCGAGTGGTGGATTTCGATCGTTCCGGAATTATGCACGCCCCAGCCGCGACCCGCACGGCCTCCCGTGTTCGTGCCGAAGCCCCCGTCGCCGGTGGCGTTGTAGGCCACGACGACATTGCTCATCCGCAACAACCCGTCGCAATAGATCCCGCCACCGTCCCCCCCGCGGCCACCGGTCGCGCCGGCGCCGCCGCGGCCGGTGAAATTGCTCACCACGCGCGAATCGATCAGGTCCAGCGTACCATTTACCAGCAACCCACCACCGTTACCGGCCGCGCCGCCGAGCAAGGTGTCGTCCGCGCCGTCCGGCGTTCGCCCGTGTCGGATGGTGACACCCGCGATGCGGACTGCTTTGCCGAACGCGATGGTCAGCACGCGGTCCGTTGCCAGCGCGGGCTCCTCGGCGGCCTGTAGAATCGTCAGGGCCGCACCCGCACCGATCCAGTTGAGATCGCGATCCGCCTGCAAGCCGGACTCGGTGTAGACACCCTCGGCGAGATATAACGCATCGTCTGCGTGTACGGAATTGGTCGCCGCGCGCGTCAACGCATGGGCGATCGTCGCGCACGGCGCCCCCGCATCCTGACATTCGTTATCGACATCCGAACCGGACGGGGCGACATACCAGATCCGTTGCGCCTCCACCTGCACCGGCCAGGACACACCCCAGGCGAGCGCCGCGAAAAAAGTCGCCGCCGTGCGCCACATCCTTATGGGCTTTCGCTTCGCCATTATTTTTCGAGCCGAACCGTCAGGCTCACCTCAAATGCAGCGCGATTCGTGCCAAGCGGACGCCGTGGTCGTTCAAGTCAAATGGGCATCCGTCACCGCGCCCTGCGATGCGGAGGTCACCTGATCGGCGTATTTCGCAAGAACTCCGCGTGTATAGCGCGGTTTCGGCTGTCGCCACGCCTTCAACCGACGCTTAATTTCCGCGGCCGGCAGGTCCAGATTCAGCAGGCGCTTCTCCGCGTCGATCGTGATGGGGTCCCCGTTTCGCACAATCGCGAGCGGCCCGCCGACGAACGCCTCCGGGGTGATATGGCCGACGACGAAGCCATGGCTGCCGCCGGAAAAACGGCCATCCGTAATCAACGCCACATCCTTGCCCAGACCTCGACCCATAACGGCGGAGGTCGGCGAAAGCATCTCCCGCATGCCCGGTCCACCGCGCGGCCCCTCGGAGCGAATGACGATCACGTGGCCCTTCTTGATCTCCCCTTTGAGAATCGCCTGGAGCGCAGTCTCCTCCGACTCGTAGACTTTCGCGCGCCCCTCGAAATGCAGCCCTTCCTTGCCGGAAATTTTGGCCACCGCGCCCTCGGGCGCAAGGTTGCCGCGCAGGATCACCAGATGCCCGTCCTTCTTGATCGGGTCGGAAAGCGGACGGATGACCTCCTGGTTCTTCGGGTAGGGCTTCGCGCCGCGCACATTTTCCCACAACGTCCGGCCGGTTACCGTCAGGCAGTCCCCGTGCATCAGGCCCGCCTCGATCAGCATCTTCATCAACGGCACCGTGCCGCCGATCCGCACCAGTTCCGCCATCACGAAACGGCCGCTCGGTTTCAGGTCCGCGAGCACCGGCGTACGCCGTCCAATCCGGGTGAAGTCGTCGAGCGTCAATTTCACCCGGGCGGCATGGGCCATGCCGAGGAGATGAAGCACCGCGTTCGTCGATCCGCCGAGCGCCATGACGAGCGCGATGGCATTTTCGAAGGCCTCGCGGGTCATGATGTCGCGCGGCGTGATGCCGCGCTTGATGAGGTTCAACACCGCGCGCCCCGCCGCCCGGCAATCCTCGCGTTTCGCCGCCGAAACCGCCGCTTGCGCGGAACTGTTCGGCAGACTCATGCCGAGCGCCTCGATCGCGGAGGCCATCGTGTTGGCCGTGTACATCCCGCCGCAGGAGCCGGGGCCGGGAATCGCGCAGGCCTCGATTTCCTTGAGTTCCCGATCGTCGATATCGCCGCGCGCGTGCGCGCCGACGGCTTCAAACACTGAAACGATGTCGACATTCCGTCCCCGGTGCACGCCCGGCAGGATGGTGCCGCCATACACGAACACCGAGGGGCGGTTCAGCCGCGCCATCGCGATCAGGCAGCCCGGCATGTTCTTGTCGCAGCCGCCGATCGCAACCAGTCCGTCGAACCCCTCGCAGCCGACCACCGTTTCGATCGAATCCGCGATCACTTCGCGCGACACGAGGGAATACTTCATGCCCTCCGTGCCCATGGAAATTCCGTCGGAAATCGTGATGGTTCCGAAAATCACCGCCTTGCCGCCGGCCGCGTCGGCGCCTTTCGCGGCATGCCGGGCGAGTTTGTCGATGTGCATGTTGCACGGCGTAACCATGCTCCAGGTGGAGGCGATGCCGATCTGGGGCTTCTTGAAATCCCGATCCGTGAACCCGACCGCGTGCAACATCGCGCGGCTTGCGGCGCGCTCGGGCCCCTCGATCAGCCCGGCGGAATGACAACGCGTCGAGCAGGACTCACAGGCGGCATCCATTTTCAATTTTTTCATCAACGCCTCCGATCAGGTGCATGGTTACGCCTGACTAACAACAAATTATCTTCCCTTCGTCGAGTGTTTTGGATATTTGCGGCTCATGAAATGGGGTGTATTAGGAATCATTGCGGTGGCCTGTTGCGCCGCGTTAACCGTGTCGTGCAAGAAGCCAGTGCCCGGCAGCGAGGAGGTGGCGCCCCTGCCGCCGCCCGAACCCGGCCCGGAATATTCCAATCCGGATCACCAGCGCGCCTATGAAGAGGCGTGGCGACGCGTCTTCCAACTCTACGAGGCGCCAGTGCCCGGGGAGAACATCTGGGTCCGCCGCATGGACGGCACGCCCGTCGGCGGGGAATTGAAATCCTTTGACGACCACACGCTGGTGCTGCGCGACGGCACGATGGAATTCACGGTGGCCCGTGAGGACCTGAAGCCCGCCTCACGCGCCGAGATTTACGCGGATGACTTCGCGCGGCGCGAGGCGCTGGACGAGGTGGAGACCACCCTCACGAAACGCCTCTCCCGCCCGCCGCTGCCGATGATCGGTTCCCTGCGCTATACCCTCTCCGACGCCATTGTGCCGCGCACCGGCCCGGCCAGCCGCTATGCGCGCGTGGACATTCCCGAATTCAATCGCGGCGCCCTGCTCGAGGTCCTGGCGCAGAAGGAACTTTGGATCCAGGTCAAACCGCGCGCCGGCGGAGCCGCCTTCTGGATTCCCCAGCTTTCGACCCGGCCCGCACCCAACGCGCCGGAGGAGGATTACACCGCGTTGATCAACCGGTTCCTGCAACTCGGCATCCTCGTGAGCTACGACGCCGAACAGAGCGAGGCCACCGTCACCCGTGCCGTATGGTCGGGCACCCACCCCGGCGAGCGGGACGGGATCAGTCGTGCGCTCGCCGTGCACAGCGCGCGCGCGCGGAATACCACGGTGGAATGGATCGACATCAAGGACGCCGAAACCGGGCGCCGCCTGGGCCGCTATTCGCAGGCCCAGGGTTACCGCAACCAGTGAGGCCGGTTCGACGGCGCCTCACGAAGCCAGCATACGGCGAAACAACTTCACGCGCTGCTCGACCTGGGCTTTTTTCAGGCGCGCGAGCCGGTTCAGGCTGAAATCCTCGACGCCAAACGACGCGAGCACGCTGCCGTACGCCATCGCGCGGCGGATGGAGGATTCCGTGATCGAGCCGCTTCGGGCCAGCGCCCCCAGGAACCCGCCCGCGAACGTGTCCCCCGCCCCCGTCGGATCGTGCACTTCCTCCAGCAGGTAGGCAGGCATCAGGAAAATCGATTTCCGGGAGAAAAGGATGCTGCCGTGTTCGCCCTTCTTGATGCAGACATATTTCGGGCCGAGTTCCAGCAAGTGGCGGGCCGCCTGCACAAGGCCGTGCTGGCCGGTGAAATGGCGCGCCTCCGACTCGTTGAGCGTCAGCATGTCCACCCGCCCGATCACCTTCCGCAATTCCTCGTGCGCGGTGTTGATCCAGAGGTCCATCGTATCCAGCAGGACGAAGCGCGGCCGCTTCACCTGGTCGAGGACGTGCAGTTGGAGGCCCGGTGAAATGTTCGCCAGGAAAAGGAACGGGGCGCCGCGGTAGGACGCGGGCAGTTCCGGGGAAAACGTCGCGAACACATTGAGTTCCGTGCTGAGCGTGCGACGGTTGTCCATGTTGGACTCGTACACCCCGCTCCAGCGGAAGGTTGCACCGGGAACCACCTGCAGCCCGTCGGTGTTGATTCCGAATCGCTTGTACAGGCGGCGATAGGCGGCGGGAAAATCGGTGCCGACGATGCCGACCATGCCGGTCCGCGCGAAAAACGAGGCGGCCGCGCAGGCATAGCTCGCCGAGCCGCCCAGGATGCATTCCCGCCGGTCGCGCGGCGTTTCGATGGTGTCGAGTCCGACGGAACCCACGATGGCCACATCGACCGCGGGGGCTGCCGCCCGATTGCCGGAAGTCATTTTCATGCTTGCTCCATTTTTTCTTCGAGCAGCTCGCAAAACGCATGGAACACCAGCAGGTGCCCCTCCTGGATACGCGGGGTCAGCCGGGTGCAGGAAATGGAAAGACAGCGATGCGCCAGCGACGCGAGTTTTCCGCCGGTTCCGCCCGTCATCGCGATCACCCGCATGCCGGCATCGCGGGCGGCCTGCGCCGCGCGGAGCACATTGGCGGCGTTTCCACTGGTCGAAATGGCGATCAGGACATCGCCCGCCCGCCCGAGGGCCTGCACCTGTTTCTCGAACACCTGGTCGAAGCTGTAATCGTTGCCGACGGCAGTCAGCACGGAGGTATCGGTCGTCAGCGCGATCGCGGCATAGGGGCGGCGCTCCTTCAGGAAGCGATTCACCAGTTCCCCCGCGATGTGCTGCGCGTCGCCCGCACTGCCCCCGTTGCCGCACAACAGGATCTTGCCCCCCGCGCGAAGGCAGGCCGCCAGGTCATCCGCGACGGCCTCGATTTCCGGCCGCAGTTCATTGAAAACCTGATCGACAACGGCCAAATGATCGACGGCCAGTTGATCCCAATTCATAGCGGCACCCTTGTTGTTCGCGACGGTCCCGCGCGGCGGCGGGGAGGAAACGGCGGACGCGGCTCAGGCCGTGAAGGTCTCCGGGCGCTCCGGGGCGGACTCGACCTTCGAATCCCCCACGATTTCCTGGACACGCACGCGTACCTCGGTGATGTCCGACAGCCCGACCTTCTCGCGCAGCGTGGCCCGCGCGCGCTCCTGCAGCATCCGGCACAACTCGGGAATCTGCGCGCCGGCCCGGATTTTGACATCCAATTGCACATCCACCGACGTGTTGGAAACTTTCAGCGCCGGCTTCAACTCCTCCACCGCGGCGAATTCATCGGCCAGCCGGGCGAGGAAATCCTGCACGGCGCGCAGGCTGATGCTGACCGCGCTGCCTTCAATGTCGTACGCGATGTATTGGCTCTTCTCCGGAAGACGGAAACTGGTCAGGACGAACAGCAGGACGAGCAGCGCCACCGTCAGCGCCGCGACCGCCGCGGGTACATGAAAGGCCTTGCCCGCCTCAAGCAGGTTCGCCCACGCCTCCGCGCCCTGGAAGACCGTCGAGAGCACAAAAAGCGAGATCGCCAGGATCGCGATGAACAGCACCGCCCCGATTACATAGTGGAGGATTTTCACTCGGCGTGCTCCTCCTGCGCGGGCGCCGGTTGGGCGGGCATGCGCACGCCCTGCACCACCACGTTAACCGCCTTGACCGGCTTGCCGGTCATTTGCTCCACCGCCTTGCGCACTTCCGTCTGGATCTGCCAGGCGATGTGCGGAATGCGAACGCCAAAGGCGAGCACGACATGCACCTCGATGGAGACCGCCGTATCCTCGAATTCGACGCGGATGCCGCGGTCCGAGCTTTTCTTGCCGATCATGCCCGCAAGGCCGTCCACCAATCCGCCGCTCAACTCCACCACCCCGTCGATCTTGAGGGTCGCGGTGCGCGTGATCATCGCGATCACACTGTTGTGGATCTGGACCGTTCCCAGCTCGTTGGAATTTTCCACGTGCTCGGCCGAAACATCGGGGTGGTCCGGCGAAACGTGGGTGTCTTTACTTTTGCGTGCGGCGTCGTTCATGGCGGTTCCTTACGGGTTCTGGAGGAATCCCTCCTTCATGAAATGCTCAAGGAAGGTGGTCGTATATTCGCCCCGCTGGAAGCGCGCGTCCGCCAGCAACGCCTGGCCGACCGGCACGGTGGTTGAAACGCCATCAATCATGAATTCGGAGAGCGCCCGGTTCATCCGGGTGATCGCCGTCGCCCGATCCGGCGCGGTGACGATGATCTTGGCGATCATGCTGTCGTAATGCGGTGAAATGTCGTAGCCGGAATACACATGCGAATCGACGCGCACCCCGGGACCGCCCGGCATGTGGACAAAATTCACCTTGCCCGGCGACGGCGCGAAATCCTTGAAGGGATTCTCGGCGTTTACGCGAAACTCAATCGCGTGCCCCTGCGGCTTGAGATCCTTCTGGTTGAAGGAGAGCTTCTCGCCCGACGCCACGCGAATTTGCTCCTTGATCAGGTCCACGCCGGTGACTTGCTCGGTCACCGGGTGCTCCACCTGGATGCGCGTGTTCATTTCCATGAAATAAAACTCGCGCGATTGCGCGTCGAACAGGAATTCGATCGTGCCGGCGTTCTGGTAGTCCACCGCCTCGACCGCGCGCAACGCGGCCTTGCCGAGCCGCTTGCGCAGTTCGTCGTCAATCACGGGCGAAAGCGCCTCCTCCACCAGCTTCTGGTGGCGACGCTGGATCGAGCAGTCTCGCTCAAACAGGTGGCACGCATTGCCGTGCTGGTCGGCGATGACCTGCATTTCGATGTGGCGCGCCTGGTCGACGAACTTTTCGATGTAGACCTCGGGATTCGAAAACGCGCGCTCGGCCTCCGAACTCGCCATCATGAAGCCCTGCACCACGCTGACGTCGTTGCGGGCGACGCGCATGCCTTTGCCGCCGCCGCCGGCCACGGCCTTGATCAGGACCGGATAGCCGATCTCCTGGGCGACGCGGACCGCGTCCTCCTTCGTCTTTACGACACCTTCGCTGCCCGGCGCGATGGGCACGCCCGCCTTCTTCATCGTGTCGCGGGCGACGGATTTGTTGCCCATCATACGGATGCTGTGCGGCGAGGGGCCGATAAAGTTGATGTTGCAGTTCTTGCAGATTTCCGCGAAGTGCGCGTTCTCCGCGAGGAACCCGTAACCGGGATGGATCGCGTCCACATCGGCGACTTCCGCCGCGCTGATGATGTTCGCGATCTTCAGGTAGCTTTCCTTCGCGGCGGGCGGCCCGATGCAGATCGCCTCGTCGGCCATCTGGACGTGCATGGACTTGGCGTCCGCCGTGGAATACACCGCGACGGATTTGATTCCGAGCTCGCGGCAGGCCCGGATGATGCGAACGGCGATTTCGCCGCGATTGGCGATGAGGATGCGGTCAAACATGGTGGCGGCTTATCGCGGCTCAACGAGAAAGAGCGGTTGCCCGAACTGGACCGAAGTCGCGTTCTCCACAAGGATTTTGCGGATCACACCCTTCGTCTCGGCCTTGATTTCGTTCATCACCTTCATGGCCTCGATGATGCAGACGACGGAATCGTTTTCGATGTCCTTGCCAACCGACACGAAGGCCTCCGCCTCGGGCGTCGGGGAGCGATAGAATGTGCCGACCATCGGTGATTTGATCTCGATGAGATTCGAGACCACCGGGGCGGGCGCGGGCGCGGTTGCGGCGGCAGGCGCGACGGCGGCGGCTTGAGGAACCAGCACCGGCTGCGGTGCGGAGGTCATGACCACCTGCGGTTCACCGCCATTGACTTTGCGTTTGACGGTTAGACGAAAACCTTCCTCGGCGATCTCGAACTCCGAAAGCTCGTTCTCTTTCATGAGCTCAATGATGCGTTTGATCTCTTTAATGTCCATCGGACAACCTCCCATTCGCTTCCGGGCCCTTGATTGCACCCGGTTCGTCGAACCCGCGTACCATACCAACCCCCTCCGCCGTTTGTCCATGCAGAGAAAAGGAATTCCGCGGACACACCGGGAGGACGACTTAAATTTAACCGCAGGGCAGGCTGGCGCTAACCCGCATAGTTCAGCGCTGAGTCGCGGAGAGCGCAGAGGGAGCCTTGCAGCATCGGGCAAACATCGCCTAAATCCCGCTCTGGACCAGGGTTTCGAGAACCAGCAACGAATTAATGTTCGTATCGAGCCGGCGGCGTGCTGCGTCCACGGCGTCGATCCGGCCCAACAGCGCGGCCACGTCCAGCCCCACCGCCTGGGCCACCAGCGTTTCGCGGGCCTGCGGAAAATGCAACGCCACGTCGGGCCCGCCCAGCCGGCACGCGAGCAAATCGCGCTGCCAGAGCTGGATCGTACGCAACACGCCGGAGCGCTCCTTCACGAGGCGGGCCTGCACACGTGCCGCGCGCACTTCGTTGCTGATCCGGTCATCGTCGTCCCCGCCCCCAGCTTCATCCTCCGAAGCCGCCTCATCGCCGCCGCCCGACTCCATATCATCGGCTTCCGCGTCCGACCCTTCTTCCTCGCGGGTGATCGCCGCTTTCACTTCATCCAACAATTGCTGGAGGCGGTTGGCACGGGCCAGGATCGTGAGTGGTCCCCGCCCTCCCGCGCCAGCCAGCCACGTTTCCAGCTCGGCGCGCCACGGCGCCTCGGGAGGGCGCTCCATTTCGCCGAGGTTGATCCGCTGGCAGCGGGAGATGATCGTGGGCAACAGACCCTGCGACTGGTCCGTCACGAGGATCAACAGCGTGCGGCCCGGCGGTTCCTCCATCGTCTTCAGCAACGCATTCATCGCCGCGTCGTTCATCCGTTCCGCGTGCAGCAGCACCGCCGCCTTCCAGCCGCCCGCATACGCCGTCTGGGCGAGAGACTGGTTCAGCGCGCGGATCTGGTCGACGGAAAATATCCGGCTCTTTTTCGCCGGCTCCAGCCAATAAACATCGGGGTGATCCTGGTGCGCGATCCGCTGGCAACCTTCGCAGGCGCCGCAGGGTTTTTCCGCGGCCGTGCAAAACAACAATTGAACCATCGCCTCCGCCAGTTCACGGCCCAGCCCATCGGGCGAACCGACCACCAGGAATGCGTGGGCCAGCCGGTCGTTCGCGACCGCGCGGCGCAGCGGGTCCAGCACCGGCATGGACTCACGGGAGGACACGTTGGACGATCTCCCAGATGGCCCGTTCCACGTCGTCGGGCGTACCCGTCGCGTCCACGCGGCGGAACCGCTCCGGCCAGCGCCGCTCCAATTCCAGGTACCCGTTCCGCACGCGCTCATGGAATGCACGCGCCTCGCGCTCGATGCGATCCGACTCCTCGAACAGCTCGCGCTGCCGCCCGCTGATGCGCTCGAAGCCGAGGGAAATCGGCACATCCAGCAGCAACGTCACATCCGGCTCCGCGCCGTCGATCGCGAACGCATTGATCGCCAGCATCTGTTCCACCGGGAAGCCGCGCCCGTAGCCCTGGTAGGCCGTCGTCGAATCCGCGAACCGGTCGCACACCACGATGAGTCCGCGCTCCAGCGCCGGCAGGATCACGTTGCGCACCAGTTGCGCACGGCTCGCCGCGAAGAGGAATACCTCCGCCTGGTCGCAGATCGGCTCGCCCGCCTTGTCGTGCTGCAAGATGTCGCGAATCGCCTCGCCCGTCGGCGTGCCGCCCGGTTCGCGCGTGTAAAGCACCTCGTGCCCCGAATCGCGCAACCGCGCAAGCAGCCGCTTGGCCTGCGTCGTCTTCCCGCCGCCCTCCGGCCCCTCAAATGTGATGAATCGTCCCACTCGCATCATTTTCGCCGCTCATCCGACATTGGTCATTCCGTCATTCGTCATTGGTCATTGGCGCATTCGCCCTCATTTCTTCCTCAACTTCGCGCCCTGCGCGGAATCCTGCACGATCCAGCCGCGCCGCGCGATCTCATCCCGCAGGCGGTCGGATTCCGCCCAGTTTTTCGCCGCCCGCGCGGCCTGCCGTTGCGCCACCAGCGCGAGAACCTCCGCGTCGGCCTCCTCCGCCGTCGGCTTCAACACGCCGAGCACCCGGTCGAGGTCGTCCAGCACCGCGAGCGCCGACGCCGCGCCCGCCGGCGACACCGTGCCGCCATCGAGCGCCTTGTTGCCCGCGCGCAGCAGGTCGAACAGCGCCGCGAGCCCTTCCGAAACATTCAAATCCTGGTCCAGCGCCGCGCGAAACGCCGCCCGGCCCTGCTCCGCCCACTCCGGGGCCGGCTCCGTCGCGCCGCCTGCCTTTGCCGCCAGCGTGCGCAGGCGCTCGCTGAACTCGTCCACCCGCAGCAACGCCGCCCGCGCCGCTAGCAGGCCGTCTTTCGTAAAATTCAGCGTCTGCCGGTAATGCGTCGCGAGCAACTGGTACCGGATCTCGCGCCCGCTGAACCCTTCCTTCAGCAGGTCCTCCAGCGCAAAGAAATTGCCCAGCGACTTGGACATCTTCTTGCCGTCCACCACCAGGTGCGCGCAGTGCAGCCAGTAGCGGACGAACGGCTTCCCCGTCACTGACTCGCTTTGCGCGATTTCGCATTCGTGGTGCGGAAAAATGTTGTCCACCCCGCCGCAGTGGATATCGAAGCTCGGCCCGAGGTACTTCATGCTCATCGCCGAGCACTCAATGTGCCAGCCCGGTCGGCCGCGGCCCCACGGCGCATCCCACGCCACGTCGCCGTCCTTCTCGCTCCACGCCTTCCACAGCGCGAAATCAGCCGCGTCCTCCTTCTCGAACTCGTCCTGCGCCACCCGCGCACCCGGCCGCAGGCCCGCCCGGTCGAGGTGCGCGAGACAGCCGTAGGCCGGGAACTTCTCGATGCTGAAATAGATCGACCCGTCCTCCGACCGGTACGCGATCCCCTTGTCGAGCAGCGTCTGGATCATCGCGATCATGTCCGGGATATAATCCGTCGCCGCCGGGTAATGCTCCGCCCGCTCGATGCCCAGCGTGTCGATGTCCTTAAAGAAGGCGTCGATGTAGCGCTTCGTGAACACCTTCAGCGGCAGCCCCTCCGCGATCGACGTCCGGATCGTCTTGTCGTCCACATCCGTCAGGTTCATCACGTGCAGCAGGTTCAACCCCGACCATTTGAGGTGTCGCCGCAGCAGATCCTCGAAAATGTAGGCCCGGAAATTGCCGATATGCGCCCGGTTGTACACCGTCGGCCCGCACGTATACATGCGCACCCGCCCCGTCTCCAGCGGCTCGAACCGCTCGAGCTGGCGCGACAGCGTATTGAAGAAATGAAGGGACATGAGCGGGCGAGTATAAACACGCCCCGCCCGTCGGCAATGCCGGAAGTGAGGAGAAATAACACAATGTCCCGTTGCGGCCCTTGGCACGATCGAAATTGGGAACCCTCGTAAGCATCCGTACACGTGCGCGTTCACGTTCACGTTCACGAAAATCCCGGCGGATCGGGAACGTGTACGTGTACGAGAACGGGAACGGGAAGACGGGAAGAGGCGTTCTCCCCCCATCCCGTTCATCCCGTCAATCCCGTCCACACTCCATTCCAGCCGCAGAGCGCTTGGCGGCATTTTTACAGACGTTGGAAGTTTTTCAAAAAGCTTTTACAGACGTTGCAAATTTTGGGGCGCGCGCGGGGCTTGTATCGACCGCCCGGCGCGGGTAGCTTGCCGGACTGCCCATGAAATTGATCGACCGATACCTGCTGCGGACGTTCCTCGTGCCGTTTGTGTACGTGCTGCTCGCGTTCTGCATGCTGTACGTGATTTTCGACTTGTTCGAGAACCTGGCGGATTTTATCGAGGGCAACACGCCGCCGGCCCAGGTCTTCCGCTACTACGTGATCCTGCTGCCGTCGGTGTTCGTCCGGATCGTGCCGATCTCGCTCTTCCTCGCGGTGCTCTACAGCCTCTCGTCGCTGACGAAGAACCACGAGCTGACCGCGATGCGCGCGTGCGGCATCAGCATCGTCCGCCTGATGACGCCGTTCCTGGCGGTGGGCGTGCTGGCGAGCCTCGCGGTGGCGGCGATCCACGAGACGATCGGCCCGAACGCGGCCTATTGGTGCGACAACTTCGTGCGGGAGCAAAAACGCGCCGACCCGGACCTCGTCTACGTGAAGCGGCAACTCGCGATTAAATACCAGGACGGACGCCGGACCTGGCGGATTGAGGAGTTCGACACCCGTACGCTCGTGATGAAGGGGATTGAAATCACGCAGCAGCGCGAGGATTTGTCGGACGAGTGGAAGCTGCGGGCGAAGGAGGCGCGCTGGCTCGACGGACGCTGGTGGATGCGCGACTCGTCGGAGCAACGCTACGACATGGAAAGCAACCCTTCCGGCGCACCCCGTTTCGCCCTGACCCGCGAGATGGCGGAATTCCGGGAGACGCCGGAATTTTTCCTGAATGAAATCAAGGAACCCGAATACCTCACCTCCGCGGAACTGATTCACTACCTCGAGATGAACAGCCGGCGCGATCCCGCCGCGCTCGCGCGCATCCGGGCGGACCTGCATTTCCGCCTCGCGGAGCCGTGGACCTGCCTGATCGTCGTGCTGCTCGGCATCCCGTTCGGCGCGCAGACGGGGCGCAAGGGCGCGTTGCTCGGCGTCTCGCTCTCCATCGGGCTGATGTTCTCCTACTATGTGCTGGTGAACGTGGGCCTCTCGATGGCGAAAAACATGCTGATCCCGGCGTGGGTCGGCCCGTGGATTCCGAACTCGCTGTACCTCGCGATCGGCGGCTACATGATCCGTCGCATGCGCTGAGGCCGGCGGCCATTTGACATCGCCGCGATGTGCGATAGTGTTTCGCAAGGAACCTGCGCGTGAACGAAACAGCCATGTCGGGATCAACGGAAGTTGGAAAGCGAAAGGTTACCGTGCTCGCGGAGCCGTCGCCCGCGTGCACGCAGCCGGAGGATTTTCACCTCTGCCCGCTCGGCATCCAGTTCCACGTCCCCCGCCCCGTTGAACCATTTACGATCCTTGAGGTCGACATTGAGGCGCCGGACGCGACGGGCGCAACGAAACGGATGACGTGTTCCGGCGCGGTGGTCCGCTGCCAGCCCGCTGAGTCCGGTGACCGCTATCGGGTCTGGGTCCAGTTTCTGGACCTCCCGGAAGGCACCCGCGAACGCCTGCGCTGCACCGCGCGCGAGGGCCAGTTGCTCTGCTCGTATTGCGAGAATTTCTGAATCGCGGTTTTACCGAAACGTAAAACGGCTCGGTGGGACACCTCGCCCTACCTTACCCGATGGACGGTGAGGTGTAGCTACACCACGCGGCCAAGCCGTACGGGGCGACGTTTGGCGCCCCAGGTGCCGGGCGGGCCGGCGAAGTGGCCGGGGATTTTTGCGCCGCAGGAACGGCAGGCTCCGTCGTCCGTGAGTTGCCACGCGGTGATTTCGTACCAGTCCCGGCCAACCACACGCGCGCCGCACGAGGGACAATACGTGCTGCCGCCGGCCTCGTCGTGGACGTTGCCGGTGTAGACGTAACGCAGGCCGTTGCGCAGGGCGATGGCGCGGGCGCGGGTCAGTGTGGCGGGCGGCGTCGGCGGATGGTCCATCATTTTGTAGTCGGGATGGAACGCCGTGAAATGGTGCGGCACGTCGGGCCCCAATTCGCGGCGAACCCAGCGCGTCATCGCGTCGAGCTCCTCGTCGCCGTCGTTTTCGCCGGGAATCAGGAGCGTCGTCAGCTCGAACCAGACGGAGGTTTCGCGCTTCAGGTAAACCAGCGTCTCCAGGATGTCGGAGAGGCTCGCGCCGCAGATTTTCTGGTAGAACGACTCGGTGAAGCCTTTGAGGTCGACGTTCGCCGCGTCCATGTGCGCGTAGAATTCCCGGCGCGGTGCGTCGCACATGTAGCCGGCGGTCACGGCGACGGTGCGGACGCCGCGCGCGTGGCAGGCCCGCGCGATGTCGATGGCGTATTCCATGAAAATGACGGGGTCGTTGTAGGTGAACGCGACGCTGGGGCAGCCGAGACGCACCGCGGCATCGGCGATGGCGTCCGGCGTGGCCGCGTCGGCGAGTGTGTCCATCTCGCGCGACTTGCTGATGTCCCAGTTCTGGCAGAACCGGCACGCGAGGTTGCAGCCGGCGGTGCCGAAGGAAAGGACCGGCGTGCCGGGCAGGAAATGGTTGAGCGGTTTCTTCTCGATGGGATCGACGCAGAACCCGCTGGACCGCCCGTAGGTGGTGAGGACAACGGACCCTTCGTGCGCCATGCGGACGAAGCACGCGCCGCGCTGCCCTTCCGCAAGGCGGCAGTGGTTTGGACACACGTTGCACTGCACGCGCCCGCCGGGAAGCGACTCCCAATGACGCGTCGGCCAGACCGCTGTCGTGCCCTCGCCCATGGCTCCATCCTACGCCCGGGCGCGGAGGGACGGAAGCCCGAAACGCGAGTTCAGGCGCGGCCCGAGGTCATGAGGTCGATGTATTTTTTGATCCAATCGAGGTCGGCTTGCAGGCGGCTTGCGCGATGGTCGAGCAAAAGCCATTCGGCAAAAGGTTTGCCGTAGGTCGCGCCCGCGGAGTGGTCGGCGAGGCGGCGCTGTAGCAGGTCGCGTTCCGCCGTCGCGGCCTTCATCCAGGCCCGCGCCAGGGCAACGCGTTCCCGGCGCGGCAGAAAACTGCCCAGTCCGATCAGGGGGAAGAGCGGCGGCGCGTCCCCCTTGAACGTGCATATTTCCTTCATCAACCGCCGGTAGTGCCGTCGGCCTGATGCCGTGATGCGGAATACGCGAGAGGCCGGGTAGTTCCCGTTGCGCACCTCCCGGGAGGCCAGGTGCCCCTGCTCCTGCAGGCGCGTCAGGCAGCGGTAGATCGTCGCGGGACTCATCGCGTGGTATTCGGTCAGCCGCCAGTCGCGCAGCCGCGTGCGCACGCCGTAGCCGCTCAGCGCCGTTTCATACAGGCAGAACACCACGACCAGGTCGGAGAGGTCCATGTCATCCACGGTCTTGGATCGCTTCATGGGACTCCTCTACTTGGACGGCGAGGTTTCCGGCGCATCGGGCAGCAGCAGCCCGAACGCGGCCATGGTGCGGACCTGCGGCACGACGGTCCCCTCGTTCATCGCGATGGCGAAATGATTATCGACGAAGGTGTAGAGGTTGGCGAAGTCCTCGCGCAGACGCGGGTAGGCCGTCTCCTGCACGCGGTACCCCTCGCCACGCTGGTTCGGACCCTGAACCTGGATGCCCGGCGCGACTTCGCCGGCCTCGCTGTAGCGGCTGTTGTGCAACGGCGCGCGGACGGTGCGGCGGCCGAGTCCGGTGATGTAGCTGATTCCGAGCGGATTCGCGCCGAGCGTGTTGTCGCACGTGTGCAGGATCCATTGCAGGTAGCGGCGGTCGCCGGTGAGCTGGTAGGCCCAGATGACGGGATCGAGCCAGTTCTGGTAGGCGCCGGTGCCCCAGGTGATCGGCGCCCACGGATGGCGGACGAAGCGATAGGCCATGGTCTCGTTGTGCGTGAGGAATAGGTCGGCCTGCCGGATCACCGCGGCGTGAATCGATTGTCGCAGCGCGGGGTCGGTCTGCGCGGCGGGCACATTCAGATAGGCCCAAGCGGCGAAGCTCTGATCATAGAGCCGGTGCTGTGCAAGATCGGCGTCCGGCTTGCGGGACCAGACGGCCGTCGCAGCGAAATCGCCATGGAACGCCGCCTCGCCCGTCGTGTGCAGGAGCTGTGCGGCGGCATACGCCTTCGGCGAGAGTTCGAAGCGCGCGTGCTGCTCCGGGTCCTTTGCGCCGGTGAAGGGATTCGACACCGCCCACGCATACGCGCGGCGCGCGCGGGCGAGAAAATCCGCGGCATCCTTGTCGCGCCCCAGCTTCGCCCAGATCCGCGAGGCCTGCGCCATCACGCCCGCGAATTCATACGATGCGGCCGATTCCTTCGCGAAGGCATAGTCGCCCAATACATCGAGGTCCACACTCTGGATGAAATTCGGGTCGCCGTTCGATTCGGTTCCGCCAAACACGCCGCCGTCCTCCTCCTGGAGCCCAAGCCAAAGACCGAAGGACCACGCCGCCTCGTCGAGGATATCGGGGATGCCGTTGCCGCGCTCCGGGATGTTCAACTGGCCGTCGAAGAACTTGCGCGGCGCCATTTCGTAGGCGTTCATGAGGTATTGGGCGATCGCAATGTGCGAGCGCGGATTGTAGTCGCCCGCGTCGTGGTGGCCACCCTTCGCCTGCAACGAAATCGCGGCCTCGCCCCACTTTCGCGCGAGGGTGGCCAGTTCCCCGACGGAAAGCGCACGACCGTAGACGCGCACATCGTCGATGAATTTGCCGTGCGCCTCCTCGCCGTCAAAACCGCCGACCACGAACCGGTTCGTCGCCAGGGCCTGCGCATCGTACGCCTTCGCCTTCGCGGAGGCGCGCCGCTCTCCATTCACGTGCACGTTCACGTCCGCGCCGCTCGAGCCCGCGGGGGACACGACGACCGCGACATGATTCCAGTTGCCGTCCGACAGACGCCCGATATCCGCGGGCTCCGATGCACCGACAAACGCGCGCAACACGCCCCACCCCGCAGTGAGCTGGATGCGCGGCAGATGCGTATTCGATTCAAGATGCCCGAGCACCGTTCCGTTGAACCGGATGCCGCCGGGCAGCCGCAGCCACGCGGCGAACGTAAATCCCTGCTCCGCGTCGAGCATCAATCCCGTCAGCGATCCGCCGTTCGGCGCGAGTGCGCTGGGACCGAGCGCGCGATTCAGTCCGGTCGATAATTCGCGCACCTCGGTGAATTCCGCGTCGGTACGCAGCGGCGTCAGGTCGCGCCCGTTGCCCGAAACGTCCCGGAAATCGCCGTCCAGCGGCCAGTGCGCCAGCAACGCCGCGTCGCGATTCAACGCCGCCAGTTCCGGCGCGGGCGCGGCCTCGCGCGCACGGCTGTAGTCCACATGCGCCGGCAGCTCGCGGTGCGCGGTATGCTCGCCCGCGGCGCGCGACAGCGTCGTCGGCACGATGCCCTTCGCATGGCAGGCGATGCGCTGCCAGTCCGAATGCGGCGGATGCAGCGGGCAGCCGCACCGCTGGGCGAAAATGCCGTACGACGCGACGGCGAACGCCTCCGCGTAAACGTCGCGCGCGATGCGGAACGGATGGCTGCGGCCGACGCCCGGCACCGCGAGGTAGAACGTCCCCTCGCCCGCGAACGCGGTGAAATCGAGCCGGTACACGTGCTCGCCGGAATGGTCCACATTCAGCACGCCCTCGTTCAATTCGCCGGACCGGTGGATCCACTCTGATTTGCCTTCAAAGACAACCTTGTGCGTTTTCGCGTCGCAGAGGCGGAATACCGGCGGGGCGTTGAACAACAGCGCCGGCGACGCCCCCGCGTCCACGATCGGTGCGCTCACTTCATCGCCCGCCAGCGCCGCGGCGAAAAGGTTGTCCATGTTTCCCGCGGCCTGCGCCTTCTTCAGTGTCTCCGGGAACGAGCCCATCCAGCGCCCGAGATAGGCGTGCTTCGCCGGCGCGTCCGTCAGGTACCCGACTTGGTTCACCTTGAGCGACGGGCTCAGCGCGGTGGTCTCGTCAAACGTGAGCGTGGCCGTGCGCAGGCCGGCGGTTACGCGTTCGGCGACGGACACCGACACGGTGTCGCCGTGGCGGAACGGGCGCGCGAGGCGCACAAAAATCTCGTGCTGCGGGATCGCGGCGAACGGCCAGCCCGCGGGCACATAGCTGTCGACGCGGGTGAGACGCCCCACGCCGGTCACCTCCACCGGTTCGCCGTTGAGTTGGATCGACCAGGCCCCCGGTTCGCGCACCGTTTCCGGCGCGAGACCGGGACCGAATTCCACCAGCAGGATTCCGTTCCCCACCGGGTCCACCGCGCGAAGGCCGATCACCGCCTCGTCAACGCGAGGATCGCCGGCGGCAACGCCCGGTCCGCCGTCATAGTCGAACGTGGCCGCCGTGCGCGCGGCGGTGACCATGGTCTGGCCGACGCCCTGCGCGAGGACCGTGTAGGTTGCACCCGGTTGCAGCGGCGACGGCAGGGTCAGTTCGACCACGCGCCGCATGAAGACCGGGAACGCGGATCCCCTGACGCCCTTCACATCCGTTTCCTCGCGCACATTCGCCGCCAGCGGACGCACGAACCGCTCGTAGGCATACGCGGGATCGTCGCGGCTGATGATCCGGTACGCGACGGGATTCGCACCGGCATCCGTCCAGCTCATCCCGATGGCCACCGCCACGCGATCCGGTCCCATCGCCCACGCCCCGCGAACGCCAAAGGACTGGCGCACCGCCGGACGCCGGTCCGGCGCCGAGCGGAACGCCTCCACCCCATCCGCGAAGCCAACGCCCGCCAACCCGCAGACGCCCAGCCCCACCAGACCCTTAATCCATGTGTTCATCCGCATCCTCCCGGACGCTTCGTCATGCGCCGGCCCCATAATAGTTTAGGCTGTACTAGTTACAATGAGAATTGTTATATTATTTGCGAATTTATGAACCGCCACCTTTATCGCCGCGACCGCGCGGCGTTCACGCTGGTTGAATTGCTGGCGGTGATCGCGATCACCGTGCTCCTCGTGGCGCTGCTGGCGCCGCTGGTCAAGGGCGCACTGGAAAAGGGGCGCACGGCCAGGTGCTTCAGCAACATCCGCCAGATCGGCATCGCGTTCACGCTCTACATGTCGGAACAGGGCGGCGCCTATCCGGTCGCGGCCTACAACGATTTCCGCGGCGGCGCGCAGGGGTTGATGCGTTTCCTTGCGCCATACCTCCGCCATGGCACGGTCCGCGACGCCGCGGGCCATCCGACGGAATGGGTCAGCAGCGAAAACACCTGTCCTTCCTACCGGCTGAAGAACCTGGCCTACAGCCGCACGGATCCGGCGTATGGCTCGTACGCCTACCACCACGCCTTCAATGGCCAATGGAACAACGATCCCGACACGCCGGCGGTCCCGTTTCCCTCCTGCGCGACGCTGGGCGGACGACAGCCCTCGGAGCTGGCGGGGAATCGCACCGCAGGCGCCCACAGCATCACCCACTGGCGCCCCAGCCAGTACGGCGCGATCTGGGACACCGGGTGGACCGATCCGACGCTGCGCACAACCCCGCACAACTATTATGGCATTCCCGGCCACCATCCGACCTATCACGTCCTCTTCGCCGACCTGCATGCCGCCCCGCACCCGTGGGTCCACCGCAACGGCACGATTCCCAACGGCGCCTCGCCGAACGTGCCGCCGGAATTGCGGGAGGACCAGTACCGGATCGTCGAGTAGCGGAGTCAGCTTGACGCTTCGACGAACGGTGGACAGGGTTTAACCAATGTCGCATACGGATAGCAGCCGGCAGGAATCACCGTTCGATGGACGGGCGCATTGGATTTGGACCGCGACCCCGGACGCGCCCCGCGCAGGCAGCGTCGCGGTGTCCGCGCAATTCCGCCGCCGGTTCACCGCGCCGCCCGGCGCGACACTGACCCTGCGCGTCTCCGCCGATTCCGCGTGGCGGCTGCGGCTCGATGGCGAAATCGTCGCGCGCGGCACGGCGCGCGGCGATCCCGCCCACTGGCCCTACGACACCTGGACCTGGCCGCTCACGGAAGGCGACCACGCGCTCACGGCCGAGGTGGTCTGCTTCGCCGCGAGCTGGCCGGATTATGCCGCGGGCGGCGCGCCGGTCTGGTGCATGGCGCAGCGCCCCGGTTTTATCGCCGACGCCGCGCTGCGCAATGCAGCGGGCGGATGCTGCGGGGAATTCTTTACGGATGATAGTTGGGAAGCCGCGCTGATGGACGACATGGTTTTTGTCGCACGCCCCGGCGTGCCCTGCGCCGGACCCGGGGAGGAGGCGCGCGCGCCGGAGGCGAATCCGCGCTGGCAACCGGCGCATCGCATCGCCCCAGGTGTTGCGGCGGACACGGTCGTCGACTCGCCCCTGCCCTACCGGCTCGAACCGCGCGGCGTATCCAATCCGCGGTTGGGCGCCCAGCGGCTTCAGCTCGTACGCCCCGCGTTGCTCGAACTCGCGCCCGGCGATCGCGGCGACTGGCTGTTCGATGCGGGCGTCTACTGCACCGGCCATCCCCGCCTCCGCGTGGAAGGCGCGGGCACGCTTACCCTCGCCTACGGGGAACGCCTTTCGCGCGGCGACGTCGCGGTGCGCGATCCGTCCGAAGCGCACGATCCGCTGGAAGGTCCGATGCGCGACACCCTGCACGTCGCGCGCGGGCCCGTCGAATGGGAACCATTTTTCCGCCGCTCCTTCCGGTACATCCGCCTCACCGCAGTCGCAGGCAACCTCCCCTTGCGCATCTCGGTGGAGGATGTGCGGACAACGGGTTATGCCTTCGCAGACCCGCTTCCGTTTTCATCGAGCGACCCGGCCCACCGCGTACTGGAGGAAATTTCCCGGCGCACGTTGTGCGCGTGCGCGCACGAGACTTTCGAGGATTGTCCCTACTACGAAGAGATGCAATACGCAGGCGATGTCCACATGCAGGCGCGGACCGCCTTCTGGATGGCGGGCGACACGCGGCTCGCGCGGCAGGCGCTCCGCCAGTTCGCCGCATCGGTGAACGCGGAGGGGCTGACCGCGAGCCGCTGGCCCTCCCGCATCCCGCAACTCATCCCGCTCTGGTCGCTGCACTGGATTCTCGCACTGTGGGAATACGTGTTGCACGCGGGGGACCGGGACCTGATTGAGGAGTGCCGACCGGCGGTGGAAGTCGTACTGGCTTGGTTCCGGCGGCGGCGCGCGGAGGACGGGCTGATCCATCGCATCCCATACTGGATGTTCGCCGATTGGTCCCCGCAATGGCCGATGGGCGTACCGCCCGGCGCGGGCACGACGCCGTCCGCCCTCGTCCATTTTCTCTGGATCGCCGCCCTGCGCGCGGCGGGCGCATGTGCGGGTGGCTCCTTGGGCGAGGCCTGGCAAGGCGAGGCGGATGAAGCGGCCGCGCGCTGCCGCTCCGTCTTCCGCTCCCCGGGTGAAACGCTGTTCCGCGACACGCCCGCGCCCGATGCCCCGCGCAGCAAACTGGCGAACGCGTGGGCGATTCTGGCCGGCGTATGCACGCCGCGCGAGGCGGGACCGCTCGCCGATGCGCTCGCGTCGGCCCCGAATCTCGCGGAGCCCGCCCTGTTCGGACGCGCGTTTCTCTTTGACTCCTACCTCAAAGCGGGTCGGCCGGCATGGGCGGAGCACCTGCTCTCCCTGTATGCCGAAATGGCGCGGGCCGGCTTCACCACATGGCCCGAGGAGCCCGATGCGTTGCGCTCCGAATGCCACGGATGGTCGAACCTGCCGGGGCACGCGTTCCGCCGTCTCTATCTCGGATTGGAAATCCTCGAACCGGGCGGAAGCCGCATTCGCGTCGCACCCTGGCCCGGCGCCCTCACGCAGGCAAACGGCGGAATCCCCCTGCCCCACGGTACGCTCCATGTCGCGTGGACGAAGGCGCCTGATGGCCGCGCGATCGAACTCCGGCTTCTCATCCCGGAAGGGACTCGCGTCGAAGTGCCGAATCACAGCGAATCGCTGTCGCCGGGGCGCCACCACCTGAACCTCCCTCTCGCCTGACGCAGGACTATCCCCGGTTTTCGGTTTGGAAAATGCATAAGTCGTTCGCAGATCGAGAAGGACGGGCTTCAACAAGTGAAACGACCCCA
>DAOLDD010000035.1:0-36646 GCA_035327585.1 Kiritimatiellia bacterium
GCGCCGTCGGCGCCGAGGAATAGCGACCAAGACAGAATTTTCGAGAACCGCTCTATTCGGCGGAAATGCGATAGACCCGCGCGGGGTCCGCCGGGTTCTCGTCGCGCAGGTCAATCGGGGCGCCCGCGCCAAGCGCGGCGTCGGCTTCCCACCACTCCTGCGGCGTACCCAGCAGATTCGTCGTGTACCACAGGCGGTAAAGAATGCCGCTCGCGCCGTTGATGGCCGCCTGCATCGCCGATCCGGCCGGCGTCATGGCGAGCACAGCCGGCTCCGGCGGCGGCAGGACGGAGGGACGGAGAACGTATGAACCGCCGACGGAATTCGCGATCGGGTAGATGCGGCCCAGAAGATAGGCGTTTTCCGGAACATTGGTGTCATAAATCACGTCGCCGCGCACCGACGCGAAGCGATGCACCACCTCATCGGCGATATCCGCGTCCAACCCGATCAACGGCCCGAGCACCGTGGTGCCCCGCGACACGGAGGCGGTCAGCGCGATGCGGCCCAGGAGGCCGACATCGAATTGCTTCAACACAATTCCGCCCGTCGGCGCCGAGATCGAAACCGCGCCGTTCCAGTTCGAGTTGTTCCAGATGCCCGCCGGACTGGAAGCGTCCAGCAACCCGCCGACCTCCACATCGCCGCCGGTCGATTGCAGTACAATCGGACCACCGCGGCTGCGCACCGTCGCATTCGTGGGCAGGCTCGACACGCGGGTCGAGATGGCGCCGGTGAGAATGATCGAACCGCCCGCGAGGATTCGCGCGGACCCGGCGTTGTCGATGTTGTTGTTGCCGTTGGTCCGGAGGATCGAAAGGTCGATGGGACCGAGCACCACCTGTCCCCCCGCCTGCACGTCGAGCGACGCGCCGGTCAGGCCGCTGCTCGAATTTACCGTGATGTAGCGGGCCTCGACGGACGCGGCGTGCAAATCGGTGGCCGCGCGAAGCGAAATCGGGCCTGGTCCGCCGCTGCTGCCGCCGGAGCTCCGCAGCGACGCCGCGACGACCGAACCGCCGGTCGACTCCAACGTGATTGCGCCGCCGGGGCGCGAGGCGGACGAACTGGTCGTCGTTACATTCGAAACGGAGACGGATGTCCCCGCCACCGAGACGGATCCTGCATACGCGGCCGAAAGCGAACTGATCAGGCCGCCAACGGCGACCGGACCCGACTTGGATTCGAGGCGCACCAAGCCGCCGCGATTATTCGAGCCTGTTGCGTCGGCCCGCACAACGTCCGCGATCGCGATGCCCTGCGCCGCATGAATCGTGACATTCCCGCCCCCGCCGGTTCCATTTCCGGCGGAGGTCGAGTGCGTTTCCACCCGGCGAACGGCGACCGCGCCTTCCGATTCGATCCGCAGGTTGCCGCGCCGCAGCGCGCCGCTGAAATCAAACACGCCGCCCGTCGGCGCGGCGGGGCTGTAGGTGAGCGATGGAACGGAGAGAAACGCGCTGTGATTGCTGAAGGTCGAACGAATCGCAAACGCATCCATGTCCAGCGCCTCGTCGCCGAGGTGGAAGACAAACGGGTCGTTCGTTGCGCCGGTTCCCGACTGCGGTGTGATCGAAGCCGGCGTGGCGGTGAGCTGGTGATGCACCTCGCTGTGCGCGGTCAACGTGAAGGGTCCGCCCGATGCGACCGGCATCAATGCGCCATTCCACGCCAGCCCGTATTCCGCACCGGCGTCCGCCGCCACCGCCAGCGCATAGCGACCGGGGCGCAGGTTGCGGGCCACGATGAATTCGACGTTATCGACACGGCTGGTACTTTGATCCAACAGCTCAACCGGGACATTGTTCGACACACGGAGCAGGCGCAGGTCGAGGTCGGCCAGAAAGACCTCCGGGATAAAATCCGGACCGGGATCCGCGTCCGTGACCTTCCGGTGCCAGGTGAGCGCGGTCGACGACTCGGCCATCCACTGGCCCGCCGGCACCTCGAAAAAATACAGGTTGGTCGCCGCCCCGGCCGGCGTCTGGTAGTCCCACCCGCGTGTGGAGAGCAACTGATTCGTGTCCGGCGCCTGGCGGCCCGCGGTCAGGACGTGATAGCTGTTGTAAACATTCAACTCGCCTGCGCCGAACGTGTCGTCGAGCGGAATACCCGGCGTGCGGCTCCACCCGGGGAATTTCGTGCGGGTCGCGCCCGCGAGCAGGATGGCCTTGATGGTTTGCGGTCGACCCGCCCAGGCCAGCGCGGGATTCGCATCGACAACCTCCAACAGCATCGCCGCCGCACCGGCGACGAGCGGCGTCGCGAAGCTGGTGAACGAGAGCGGCGCCACGAGGTCCGGCTTGCTGCGACCCGGGGTATCGACCTCCGTGAAGCCCGGCGCATGCTCGCCGTCCGAGCGCCCGACCGTGATGACGTTGTATGCGCTGGCCAGCATGCCGCCGACCACGGAGGGGCCGGGCGGATCATTGGGTATCGCGCCGACCATGACGAAGCCGTCGCGATCCACGGCGTAGTCGAGGCGGCGCTGCCCGTTCGACCAGTTGCCCAGCGCGACGACGCTGAAGTTGTACACGCGCCGGGTGAGCACGAGCGGCGGGCCGCGCCCGGTGATGTCGGTTCCGGTTTTCGTATTGAGGAATCCCTCGAAAAGCCAGTGCCCCGACTCGTAGCAATCGATCTCCGTCACGCCCGGCGCGACGCTGCTGGTCAGGCCGAAGAACCGGCGGCCGGACGTCGTGGCGTGCCCGGAGGGCGACGTATAAAAGGTGTTCAGCGTGACATCATGGAACGTCTTCCCCGCGAACTCCGGATCGGTGAAGTCCGGGAGATAGCCGCCCGAGACGCCTTCGACCAGGCCAACGGTGATGCCGGCGCCCGTCGGGCTGTTCGTGCCCAGCTCGGCCCAAAGCGCGGTCGCCCCGATATCGTTCATCTGCGCCCGCGCCAGCCCCGTCGCGCACAGCGCAAGCGCGAGCACCACGCCCGCACCCCGCCGCAGCCGGGAACGGATGACAGGGGTATCCCTCATAATTCAGGAAGGATAATACGTCATATTGCCGGAGGCGTCAAAACTCCGGCAACCGCGCGGATCAGGGCCCCTGCAGGACCGAGAAATCGGCGAATTTTACGTAGATTGACAGCACGATGATGCCGAGCACAACGCACACCCGCCGGGTATGCTTCCACGGCGTCAGGTCCACGGCTTTCGCATCCTGCTGGACCCATTCCGCGGGCGCCGGTTTCAGCCGGGCCATCACGAGCATGATCGCGATCAAGAGCGCGAACACGATGCCCTGGAGGTGGAACTCATTGACCACTTTCGCCCACTCGCTGAACGGCGAAACGAAATATGCGAGCGCGGTGATGGTCACGCCCGTGATCAGCGCCGTCTTCGCGCCGAGCGCCGTGACCCGGCTGGACAGCAGGGCCATCAGCACGACGGCAAAAATCGGGATCGCGTAAATGCCGTTCATTTTCTGGAGATAGCCGAAGATGCTCGTCTGGCCGAGCAGCTGCGGCGCGATGATCATCGCATAGGCCGCGAGCATCCACCCGAACCAGCGGCCCGCCCGCACGACCTGTTTCTCGGACGCGTCCTTGTTGATCATGCCCTTGTAGATGCCGAGGCTGAAGAGCGTGCACGAACTGTTCAGCACCGAGTTGAAACTGCTCAGGATGGCGCCGACCATCACGGCCGCGAAAAAGCCGGTCAAAGGCGCGGGAAGCACGTCGCGCACCAGATGTCCGTACGCCTGGTCGGGGCGGATGCCTTCCGCCACATACAGGTGATAAGCCATCATCCCGGGCAGGACGAGATAGAGCGGCCCGAGCAGCTTCAGGAAGGCGGTCAACAGCACGCCCTTCTGCCCTTCCGCGAGATTGCGCGCCCCGAGCACGCGCTGGATGATCTGCTGGTTCGTGGACCAATAGAACACATTGAGAATCAGCACCCCGGTGAACAACGTGCTGAAGGGCACGGATTGCGCCGGGCCGCCGATGGAGTTGAAGCGCTCGGGGTGCGAATTCCTGAGCACATCCAAGCCCGCAAACATGCCTTCGCCGTTGCCCATGTAGCGCAACCCGAAATAAACGATCGAGAGGCCGCCAACCAGGAGGCCGATGCCGTTCAATGTGTCGGACACCGCGACGGTGCGAAGTCCACCCCAAAGGGCGTAGGTCGCCCCGATGATGCCGACCATCAGCACGATCAGCCACACGCGACCGGCTTCGGATTCAATGCCGGTCAACCCGCCGACATCCATCATTCCGACGAGGCCCATCGCCCCGGAATAGAGGATGATGGGCAGCAGGATCGTCGCATAGGCACCGAGAAAGATCAGGTTGGTGATGACCTGCGTGCCGTGGTCGAACCGGATTTCCATCAATTGCGGAATGGTGGTGATGCCGCTCTTCAAATAGCGCGGCAGGAAAAACAACGCCATCGCGACGAGCCCGGCCACCGCGAGGACCTCCCACGCCATTACGCTGAATCCATCGCTGAACGCCGCGCCGTTCAAGCCCACCAGTTGCTCGGTGGATAGGTTCGTCAGCAACAGCGATCCCGCGATGAACGGGAACGTCAGGCGCCGCCCCGCGAGGAAAAATCCCTCGCTGCTCGCGTGGTCATCCTTGCGGGTCACGCGCCAGGTGATGAACGCCACCAACCCGGTGAAGAACAGGAACGAGAGCAGAACGATCGAATGCATGTCCGGAACTCCCTGTGTAGTTCAATCAAACCAATATGAAGATAATGTATATAACGTATTATTTCGGAAGACGATACAAGAAACAATACAGCGTTTTGCCTTCAAGGCGGGACGGCGGGGCGGCGGATGACGCGGATGTGACGGTGCCCTCGCGCGGGGTGGACGGGCCCCAATACCGGACCTCGGCCAGGCGGGCGCCGGGAAACGGCAGCTCAAGCGCGACGCCATCCAGCGCGGCCTCGCCATCATTAAGCGCCCAGACGGTCAGCAGGTCGTTCCGCCGGAACGCCGCGCCCGACGCGACCCCCGCGGGGAGTTCCGTCGGCAAATGGAAACCGCCGCCGGAGGTGTTCACGAGGTGTTTATAGATGTGATAGATGCGCATCACCTCGATGGGGCCGCCCATGTTGCGCAGCGGCTTGTGGTCCTTCTTTTCATTGCCCAGCGTGAGCCAATCCGTGAAGCCCGTATAGCCCGCGCGCACATGGTCGAACAGCAGGGCCATTTTGGACGGGGCCATGTCGTCGGGTCCGCCCCAGGCATGCAGCTCGGAGTTCCAGTAGGGCTTGTCGAGCTTCCGCGCTTCCGCGGCGAATTCCTGCATCGTGCCGCGGACCGCGGTGTTGTGCGTCGCGGTGATGTCCCAATCGTCGGTGACGCCCTTCGCCATCGCCTCCCGGAGCCAGGCCGCGCCGCTCTGCCAGTTGTGGCTCGCCGGCGTCACCACCTTCGGCATGGCATCGCCCATCAATTCGCGCAACCTCCGGATCGCCGCGACGGTTTCCGCCGGACGCATGAACCGGTCGTATTCGGTCTTGATGTACATGTAGTCGAACGTGAAGCCGTGTCCGGCCATGAAGTCGAAATAGCGCTTGAGATAGGCGGCGGCCTTGTCGGGATGGAATCGAAGGAAGGTGCGCGGCGCGTCGGGATTCGCCATCACGGGATTCTCATATTCGTTGATCCACACCGGATACGGGGCGAATGGCCCGTTCTTCATGTCGTTAAAAATCGGGCGCGGCACGGCGAAGAACTTGATGTCGGGGCGGGCCTTCCTGAGCGCCCGCATGATGCGGAGCTGCTGGTCGTACACGCGCCAGTTGATTTTCCCCTCTTCCAGCTCCGCGCCGCCGTTGATGGCGACCTTGACGTGGTTGACCTTCACCTCGCCGACCGCGAGCCGGGCCAGTTCATCGAGGTCCACCTCCTGCTTGTTCTCGACGAAGTGCCAGAGGCGCTCGAAGTCGAACCCGTAGACCATGGGGTGGCGTCCCGGCTCCGCGCCGACGCGAATTACAGAATCCCCGCGCGCGGCCAACGCGCCGGCGAACATCAACAGGGCACTCAGGGCAACGCGGAATCGATTCATGGGTTGTCTCCTTGCATTGAACTATCGCGGTTTCACATCGGCATAGGGCGAGCGGGCGGCCAGCGCGCGACGCAAGGCGTCCGGCTCGACGGCCACGGCGGGGTCGAACCGGTCGCTCTGCATGTAGGCCACGAGGCTGTCGCGGAACTGGCGCGCGGCGTGGCGGCAGCCCGGCAGCCGGTTCACATCGGCCCCACAGACGAGCACGCGCGCGCGACCCACGCGGCATTCGAAGACGAGCCCGAGCCGCTGGCTGGTCGCCCAGTCATCAATCACCGTGACGAGGGGAACCAGCTCCGGCGGCAGCGCGTCGAGGATGACGGCTTTGGCGCGATCGAGCACTTCCCACCATTGCCAGTTGGTGTGAAATTCCGTCGGGAAACGGGCGAGCGCGGGGTGCGCGGGATCGCACAGGATGCCGAGCGTGTGCGGCGCCTGGGCGCGGGTCCACGCGGTGTTCCAGAAAATCGGCGTAAAGCCCAGCTGAACGTCGCCCGGCTCGCGCGAGGGCAGGAAAAGGATGGCCCCACCGTCCGTCGCACGGGCGAGCACTTCCTCCACATTGCGCGTGACGACGACGCCGCCCTCGGCGCGCCAGGCGCCATCGAGCGGATACACCCAGATTTCCCAGTCGTTTTCGATGTCCGTCCCGCGGATGCCCGCGACCAACCGGTACTTGGCCGGCGCCGGCAGACCGGCCAGCGGGCAGGCGAGTGCGCCGCATACGATTCCATTGCCGATGGGCACCGGCCGCGGCGCGAACTGGCCGCTCTGCCGCACCATGCCGGAGGCGTCGCGCAGCGACCATTCCACTTCCGCTTTCGCGAGGGGATTCGGGCCAAAGTGCGCCAGTTCGAACGTCGCGTGCAGGGTGTCCTCCGCGGAAAACGTCCGGCGTTCGAGGCGCGCGAGGACCACCGTGGGCGCCTGGAACCGGCGGAATTCCGCCGCATCCGTGTAGCCCTTTTCCTCCCAGAAGGCGTTGAACCAGCCGACCGGCGCCGTGCCCTGCCCCGGGAAATCGTTCGCCTGCAGCAACTGGTAGCCGGCGAAATCACGCGTGCGCAGCGCGGTCTCAATTTCCTCGCGATAGCAGAGCGCCTGCAGACGGCCCGAAGCGCGCACGAAGTCGGGCACGCGGGCGAGCAGGTGATTCTCCGCCGCGGCATCGCGGAAAATTTCGTAGTTCCGTGCGCGCAGCGGGCCTTGGCAGCGGGGAATTTCGCTCAAATCCGGATAGGCGCACCACTGGCCCGTCTCGTGCGCGACCAGCGGGCGCGGAGAGGCGAGCACCTGAAGTCGATAATCGGCACAGGTGCCCGGCGGCTGGCCGTTCAAGCGAGACTCCAGCCCCTCGCCCCATCGATGCAGGCGCGGTTGGGGCAGGTTGTCAAACTGGCTCTCGTCGAGTTTCGGCCAGCCGGCGGCGCTCGTATGCAAGCGGCGCGGTTCGGCCGCCTTCCAATGGCGCAGCCAGTCGGTCAGATACTCATGCATGCGCCCGCCGGGCTCGTTGCCGTAGCACATCAGAAGGAAGGACGGATGATTCCCGTAGGCTTTGATGATCGCGCGGGCCTCCTCGTACAACCACGCATCGAGGGCCGGGTCGACCCCGAGGCCCGTCGTGCTGTTCGCCCACGAACTGCATTCCACCTGGAGGTAGAACCCCATTTCGTCAGCCACTTCAAACGCGGCCCCGGGCGGACACCACGAATGGAAGCGGACATGGTTGAAGCCGTAGTCGCGCAGGCGCGAAAAGATATGCCGCCAGGCGCCCGTGTCCGTTGGCGGATGACCGGCTTTGGGAAAAACGGCGCACTCCAGCGTGCCGCGCAGGAAGATGCGCCGGTTGTTGAGCAGAATGTGACGACCTTCGACGCGGACCTCGCGCAAGCCATGCCGGATCGCGCGCAGGTCATCCACGCCGTCGCCCGCGAGCCGCAGATTGAGCGTGTGAACATTCGGCGCAAACTCATCCCACAACGCGGCGTTCCCATCGAGCGGGTGGTCGATTGCCAAGCGTGCGCCGTCCACGTCCCAGCGCACGGGATACGAAGTCGCGTCCAGCGCAAGCGTGCCCTGCCCCGCCCGGCCCGTGTGGTTTCCGAGTTCGATACGTACGCGCAGAACGCGGTTGGTGAGATCGGGGAAAAGTTGCGCGTTTTCGATCCAGACCGGCGAGGTGGCCCGCAGTTCCATGCAGCCGACAATGCCGTTCCAGTTGCCCTGGGTATGATCGCTGACGCTGTGCGCGTTCGTGCCGACGTTGACCTGGAGGCGGTTGTCGACGGCGATGGTCAACACGTGGCGGCCCGGGGCGAGATCGCATCCGAGTTCATGCACGTGCGGGGCGCCCAGCGAATTGCACGTGCCGGCAAGCCGGTCATCAATCCATACGGTGGTCGCGATGTGCGGTCGTTCCAGAAACAAGGCGATGCGCCTCCCCGCCCAGGCCGCGGGCACGTCGATCTCACGTTGCATCCAGGCCACGCCGACGAAGTGCCGTTCGGGTTGCAGCCAGAACGGAACTTTCACATTGCCGGGCTTGCGATACCGCGCAAAGCGTTCGTCCGTGAACCAGGACCGATTGATGATCTGGCCGGTCCACGCCGTCTCCGCGTCAACGGGCGATCCGAACCCCTGCGCCTGCAGGCTGCCGGGCAGCGTGAGGTGCGCCGGATAGGTCGTCGGCCGCGCCTCGCCGAGCGCAAGCTTCCAGGTTCCGGACACATCAAGTGATTGTTGCATCGTGGAGCACCCGCGCCGCCGCGGAGTATAACACGTTCAATCGCCTCGCGGCGCCGTGCTACCAGACCAGATCCGGCCCGTAGAACACAAGCCAGTCGTGCGTCCGCGAATCGTCGCGCTTTTTCTGGTAGTCCGCCAGCGGGCCGAAATAGCGAACGTGCCAGCGTTGCGCCGCCGCGGGCGGCTGCGGCAGCAGCGCCTCCTTGCCCTGCAACGCCGCAACCAGGTAAAGCAGTGCGGGCGCGATCTCGTCCCCGGTGCGCGCGAACTTGCGCGCCGGTTGCACCGTACCGGGAATCTTCGCGTGGTTGGCGACCGTGCCGGGCGGCAGCGGGTCCGGGGCCGGGCGCGGAAACAAACCGGTCGGCGACTGGAACGCGATCTGGTTGTCGCCGATGCGGGCCGCCAGCCGGATGAAGTCCCCTTTGCCGGCCGCGCGCTCCAGCTCCACCAGTGCGTAGATTAAATTCCAGTCGCGATTGGAGGTGTCATAGGCGAGCGCACGCCCCTTGCCATCGACCTCCCCGAACTCGCCAAGCCCCATGAAGCGGCCCAGTTTGCGCGCCATCTCCCAGCACTCCGGATCACGCTTGAGGCGATACGCCATCGCGTATCCCCAGAGGAGCGAGCTGGAGGGCCGGATGGCCTGCAGGTCTTCCGGCGTGTAGTAGCCGGGCTTCATGTCCGCGATGTCCTCGTCCGTGATCGGCGTGCCGTCGGCGAGCATGATTCGGAAAATGCCCTTCTCTTCATCGAAAACCCGGCGGCCGTAGACCTTGAGGTCATCCACCGCCCACGCGATGAACTCGCGCCCCACCGCGGCGAACGGCTCGCCCGCCGCGATCAGTTTCTGTCCCTGCTGGAGTTGCGCCAGCGGCAGCGAGTGGTAGCGGCCCGACTGGTGGTAGGTCGCCATGAAGATCGCTTCATTGATCTGCGGAAAGCGATGCCCCAACGCGGAGATCGCCCGGTCATGGCCTTTCCGCCAACTGATTTGCCCGCCGCTCAAGCCGGTCTTCGGGTGCCGGTTTCGCTGCCATTGCTCCACCATGCGGCGCGTCCATTTCAACGCATCCATATCCTTGTCGAACAGCGCCAAGGCAATGCTGGACTGGATGAAGTTGGGCACAACGCCGGCGAACGAAAGATTTCCGCCTTCGGTTATGAAGGGCACCGCGCCCTTTTCATCGAACGGCTGGTTCCAATCGTTCACCCGCAGGCGGCGCGTGTTCGCATGGCGGTTGAAATCAAGCGTCTCCCAGTTGGTGATGTGCCCCGCCCAATGCCCGAAGGCGACCTTGCGCGCCGCCGCGGGATTCACGCGCCAGAACATTTCATAATGCGGCTCCGTTTTCAGGTCGTGCACGAATGCTTCGTCACGCGAGGTCAGTTCCGCCTCCGACTTCGTGCCGACCGGCGTCTCCGTCAGCAAATCCCACGCCGCGTGGTCGCCCCAGGGCAGCATGCCCGTTTTGGTGTTCGCCCCGTTCTCCAGCATGTAGCGCGTCGCCGCCTCGGCCGCTTCGCGATACTTCGCGTCGCCGGTGATCATCGTCATGCCGTCGAGGAACTGCATCAGCGGCTGCTGCCCGGCAAAGTTCGAGATATACCAGTCGCGCCCGCCCTTGCCCTTCCAGATGGTCGGCTCCAGCGTCTCGGCGTGCAGACCGTCAATGAACAGCGGCGTCCTGACTTCGCCGTACCGGTCCCGCCCCTGCTCCATCACGGTCGCCGCGAACCGCTGCACGGAATCCAGATAGGGCTTCACGTCAACCGCCGCTTCCGCGCAGACACCCGTGACGACCACCGCCGCAAAACCCGCGACTCGACTCGAAATACGCATGACACAATCCTCCGGTCAACTTGAGAAGCTACAATATATAACGTTTTATTATTATGCAAGTCGCAATCTTCCACAAATGCGCACCGGCGGGGCGGGCGGCGCAAAACGGGCCGTATGGCCTACAGAAAGAGCGGCGTCATGTGGTTCACCAGCAGGTTGTCGCGCACGCGGCGGCCGACGATTTCGCGGTGGGCCTCCAGCGCATCGGTGAAGACCGCGCCCAGCTCCGCCGCGATCTTGAACGACACATGGATGAACTGGCGGAATTGGCGATCGTAGCGCGGCTCGCCCGCGTCGTGTGAAAGCGCCGCGACAAAGGCGTCCGACGACCACGCCTGCACCGTTTCGACGGACGGCAGCCGGCCGAGCTCAATATCCACCACGGGTTTGTAGGGCTGGATCAGCGCCTCGGCGCGCGGAAGCGCCCGGGCGTAAATCTCCTTCGCGATCCCGAGCGCCTCGCCGCCCGCCTCGGCCAGGCCGATGACCTCCTCCAACCACGTGGTGCCCGCCGTCTTGATGTGCAGCCCCGCGTCGTGCCGCGCGATCAGGCGGCGAATGATGGGATAGAGCGAGAACTTGTCGCTGCCCGAATGCACGCTGATCTTCAGCCCGGGCGGCAGGCCAAACCGCTCCACCGCGAAGGCCAGCACCGCGAGATCCGCGTCGAACTCGCGCTCGAACGCGTCGATGTCGCCGACGTAGTCGACGCCCTTGTTGAAGCGCCCCGTGAATTTGGGCGCGATGGTTTGCGCGGGGATTCCCTCCGCGGCGATCATCGCCAGGATGATCAATAATTCGCCCGGCGTCTGCGGCGCGTCCGTTTCGTCGACGGAAACCTCAATCGCAAAGGAATCCGGCGCCCGGGCGGCGGCGATGCGGCGGTGTATGCGGCCGGCCTCCTGCATCGCCCACAGGAATTTTGACGCGGTCCTCTCCACATCGGCGCGGGAGATGGAAAGCCGGGCGCCGCGCGGCAGGGCGTGTTCCCCCACGAGCCGGTCCTGTTGCGCGACAAACGCGGCGAGCGCGGCGGCGTCCGCCGGCCGACCGACGTAGTCCGCGACGTCAAGGGTGAAGAAGTCACACGCCGCGAGGAACCGGTCCACCGTCTCAATGTTGATGTGGTCGGCGTCGACGAAATACGGTCCCCGCCAATCCAGCGCCCGGACCGCGTGATCCGCCTCAGCCCGCAGATCCCGCGGCTGGGTGCCGATGATCGAGTGCTCCCGGTTCGACTTGTTCCACACGGGGCACAGCGGGACGCCCGCCCGCGCCACGGTTTGTATGGCGCCGAGCTGGGCCACGCCCTGGCGCGCAAAGCGATCGCCCATGCCGAAGGAAAGTGCTGGCAACGTCTTCATGAAGTTAACTCCGATTGCCGCGGACGCCCCGTGCGGACGCGGCGTCACATGCGTTAGCCATCCTCCGCCCGCAAGCCAAGCGCAAAGTGCCCACCGCTCTCCGCCATGGCTCCAAGCTTGCAAAACGGGGCGGGGGTGTTAACGATGGCCCGATGAATTTAACGCCGCCCCCGCTGCCGGAACCTCCAAAGCCCAAACGGAACACGCTGCTTTGGATTTTGGTGATCCTGCTGGGCGTGCTCCTCGTGGGCAGCCTGTTCGTGATCGCGGGCCTCTCGGCGGCGGTGAAGGATAAATTCGCCAGCCGCAAACACACGCACGAGCATGCGGTGGATGAATACCCGGACCTGAGCGAAGTCTGGTCCTACGGCGACGGGGACGTGAAGGCGGCGCGCATCGCGGTGGAGGGCGTCATCCTGCGCGAGACGCAAAGCGGCCTTTTTTCGACGCCGGTTAACATGGTCGATTCCGTGCTGGCGCAGATTCGCGCGGCACAGGCGGACGACGACGTCATGGCGCTCATCGTCGAGGTGGACTCGCCGGGCGGCGGCATCACCGCGAGCGACGAGATTTATCGCGCCTTGCTGGGCTTTCGCGAAAGCGCGGAGGGTCGCGTCGTCGTCGTCTTCATGCGCGACCTCGCGGCGTCCGGCGGCTACTACGTCGCGATGGGCGGCGACTGGCTGGTCGCGCAGCCGACGACGGTGCTCGGTTCCATCGGCGTCATCATGCAGTCGCTCAACATGAAGGGCTTGAGCGAAAAGATCGGCATCACGGACGTCACCATCAAGTCCGGCGCGAACAAAGACTTGCTGAACCCATTCACCGACGTCGACCCCGCGCAACGCGCGCTGCTGCAGGAGATGATCGACGCGATGTACGAACACTTCCTCGGCATCGTGAAGGAAAACCGTGACATCCCCGAAGCGGAGTTGCGGAAACTGGCGGACGGCCGCCTCTTCGTCGCCCCGCAGGCGCTCGACCTGAACCTCGTCGACCAGATCGGCTACTGGGACGACGTACTCGCCAAGACCGCGGAGCTGCTCGACGTCGAATCCGTGAAGGTGATCCGCTACGAACAGGAAATCGATTTCTTCACCTGGCTGATGACCGTGCGCTCACCCATCAGCCCCAACGCGTGGCTGCCATCCCTGCCGCGCCCGCGCTTCCTGTACCTCTGGACGCCGTAAATTTTTCTTAGAACACCATTGACAGATGAACGGGCCTTTATTATTAGTCTACCTATTAGGTGGATTTAGTAGACTATGTTGACCAGTAAAACAAAATACGCGCTTCAGGCCCTACAGGCACTGGCGTCCCGAAAGACGACGGAGCCCGTCTTGATTGCTCAACTGGCAGAGGCGGAAGCCATTCCCAGGAAATATCTCGAGCGCATTCTCCTTGAGTTGAAGGCGCGCGGCATCTTGCGCAGCCAGAAGGGAAAAGGGGGGGGATACGCCCTGGCGAAGGACGCAAATGAAATCCCGCTCGCGGACATCGTCCGCTGGATGGACGGCCCGCTGGCGCCGGTTTCCTGCGTAAGCCAGACCGCCTACGCCCCCTGCCGCGAGTGCAAGGACGAGGCCTGCTGCGGGATTCGCCTGGTCATGAAGGAGGTGCGCGATTCCATCGCAAAAATCCTCGGCGCCACCACCCTGGCGGACATGTTGCGGCGCAGCCAGGACGCGAAATCGGCGAGTGCGAATATTTTGACCTACGAAATTTGAGGGCGACATGTCTGGAACGGAAAACAGGACGGGCCGGGAAGAACCAACGGCGTTGAGGGGACAGGACGAAACGCGCATCAAGGACGAAATTCTGCGCGCGGTGCGGGATGTGCGATTTGGATCGGTGGAGATTGTCATTCACGACTCGAAGGTCGTGCAGGTAGAGCGGCGGGAAAAGATACGATTTCAGAAATAACGCCGCAGGGCGGGGTCGGCCGATACAAGCGGAGGCCCAACACAAACAAAACAGGATGTGGAGCACTGACCGGATCACCGGAAGTCGCCACGGGAAACCGAGGAGTACTTCCGATGAAAACGCAACGGACAAAATGGACGCTGGCCCTGGTCGGGCTCGCGTGGCTGGCAGCGAACAACGGGGTCCGCGCGGAAACCGCGACGGACGAGAAACTACAGGCACTGGATCAAAAAGTGCGCGTACTGGAACGAAAACTGGAATTGGCGGAGGAATCCACCGCGGCAAAAGCAAAGGAGGCCGCCATCCTGACGGCAGGACCTGGCGGATTCTCGCTCTCGTCCGGCGACAAAGCGTTCGCCCTTCGATTGCGCGGATTCACCCAGGCCGACAGCCGGTTCTTCATTGATGATGACGACGACCGGCTGAACGACACCTTCCTGATCCGCCGTGCACGCATCATCCTTGATGCACAATTGGGGCGTTATTTCGCCGCGCGCATCGCCCCGGACTTCGGGGGTGGCCAAACCCAACTCCAGGACGCGTACGTGGATTTCAAGGGAGGCGATCGCTTCAACCTCCGAGTCGGACGCACCAAGGTGCCGCTGGGGTTGGAGCGTCTCCAATCCTCGACCGAACGCTTGTTCAGCGAAACGGCGCTCGTGACCGCGCTCACCCCCAACCGTGATGAAGGCGTACTGGCCTACGGCTCGCTCGCAAAAGGCGTGCTGGAGTACCAATTCGGCGTCTTTAATGGCGGCGCCGACGGCGCCAGCATCGACAGCGACAGCAATGACGACTTCGACTTGGCTGGCCGCTTCTGGTTGTCGCCGTTCAAGCAGTCGGATTCCGCCGCGCTGAACGGGTTGAGCATCGGCATCGCCGGTTCGGTCGGGAAGCAATCCGGCACAACCAATGCCACGGGATTGGCGTCGTATCGCAGCAGCGGGCAGGCCACGTTCTTCAGCTATCGCACGTCGTCCAGCAACTCGGCGGACACCGCGGTGGCGAATGGCGACCGCGCGCGCATCGCTCCACAGTTCTATTACGCGGGCGGGCCCGTCAGCCTGCTCGGCGAATACATCATCTCCGAGCAGGAGGTCTCCAACGGCAAGGGGGCCGCCAAGCTGCAACATGAGGCGTGGCAACTCGCGGCCTCGTGGGTGCTCACGGGCGAGACCCCCACCCTGCGGGGTGTAAATCCCGCGAAACCGTTCGATGCGTCCAAAGGACAATGGGGCGCCTTCGAGCTGAAGGCACGTATCGGAGAGCTGAACATCGACGACGAGGCGTTCTCGGGCGGTTATGCCCAAAGCAGCCGGTCGGCGAAATCGGCGGAAGCCGTCGGCTTCGGGCTCAACTGGTATCTGACGCGCAACGCGCGTTTCTCACTCGACTATGAACAGACCTCGTTCGACGGCGGCGGCGCCAACAATGCGGACCGCCCCGAAGAGAAGGTCGTCATCGCCCGCGCGCAACTTGCGTTCTAAACAGCTTATCAAGGAATCCACACCATGAACCGAATCTCATTTTCCATCGTGGCCGCCCTGTTCGCGGCGGCCACGCTCGTCGGCGCGGCGCCGAAACCGGTGACGCTGCTGAACGTGTCGTACGATCCCACGCGCGAATTCTACGTCGAGTTCAACGCGGCGTTCGCAAAGCAGTGGGAGGCGAAAACGGGCCAGAAGGTCTCGATCAACCAGTCGCACGGCGGCGCGGGCAAGCAGGCGCGCGCGGTCATCGACGGCCTCCAGGCCGACGTGGTCACGCTCGCCCTCGCCTATGACATCGACGCGATCAGCGAGAAGGCGAAGTTGTTTCCGGCCGACTGGCAGGCGCGGTTGCCGAACAATAGCTCGCCCTACGTATCGACCATCGTGTTCCTGGTCCGCAAAGGGAACCCGAAAGGCATCAAGGATTGGGACGACCTCGTGAGGCCGGGCGTCTCCGTCATCACGCCCAACCCGAAGACCTCGGGCGGCGCGCGCTGGAACTACCTGGCCGCCTGGGAATTCGCGAAACGCAAAAACGGCGGCGACGAAGGCAGGGCGCGCGAATTCGTGGCCGCGCTCTACAAGAACGTGCCGGTGCTGGATTCCGGCGCACGCGGCTCGACCACGACCTTCGTGCAGCGCGAAATCGGCGATGTATTCCTGTCGTGGGAAAACGAAGCATTCCTCGCGTTGAAGGAGTTCGGCGCCGACAAGTTCGAAATCGTCGTGCCGTCCATCAGCATCCTCGCGGAGCCGCCGGTCACGCTGGTGGACAAGGTGGTCGACCGCCGGGGCACCCGCGCCGTGGCCGAAGCCTACCTGCAATTCCTCTACAGCGATGAGGGACAGGACCTGGCGGGCAAGCATTTCTATCGCCCCCGCCTGCCGGAGGCCGCGAAGAAATATGCGAACCAGTTCGTCGACGTGAAGTTGTTCACAATCGACGAAGCCTTCGGCGGCTGGAAAAAGGCCCAGGACACCCACTTCGGCGACGGAGGGGTGTTCGACCAGATTTACAAGTAAGTTGAAGAGGGTGTCGGGTTGCAGGTGTCAGGGAGGAGCGCTCCCGACACCTGACACCTGGCACCCGGCCCCCCATGAACCCTTCCAGCAAAACCAACGTCCTACCTGGCTTCGGCCTGTCGATGGGCTTCACGATCACGTACCTGTCGCTGATCGTGTTGATCCCGTTGTCGGCCACGTTCTTGAAAACCGCCACGATGGGATGGCCGGATTTCTGGAGTGCGATTGCCTCGCCGCGCGTGCTGGCCTCGTACCGGTTGAGTTTCGGCGTTTCGGCCATCGCCGCCCTGGTCAACGGCGTCTTCGGCTTCATCGTCGCGTGGGTTCTCGCGCGTTACACGTTTCCGGCAAAGAAACTGGTCGATGCTTTCGTCGACCTGCCCTTCGCGTTGCCGACCGCGGTGGCGGGCATTGCGCTGACGGCGATTTACGCGGAGAACGGATGGCTGGGTTCCCTGCTGAAACCGCTGGGCATCAAGGTCGCCTTCACACCGCTGGGCGTCGGCATCGCGCTCACCTTTATCGGGCTGCCCTTCGTCGTGCGCACGCTGCAACCGATCATTGAGGATCTCGACGCCGAGTTGGAGGAGGCGGCGGCGAGCCTGGGCGCGACACGGGCGCAGACGTTTTTCCGCGTGGTGATGCCGGCGCTGTTCCCCGCCCTGTTGACCGGGATCGCCATGGCCTTCGCGCGCGCGGTCGGTGAATTCGGATCGGTCGTGTTCATCTCCGGCAACATGCCGATGAAGACGGAAATCACGCCGCTGCTCATCATCACGAAACTGGAGCAATACGATTACGCCGGGGCCACCGCGCTGGCGGTCGTCATGCTGGTGGCGTCGTTCGCCCTGCTGCTGTTGATCAACCTGCTGCAGGCCTGGAGTGCGCGGAGGTAGGCCATGGCGGGCACGATTTCCAGATTGCCGCAGGGCGGCGCCAAACGCATCAGCGTCGCGGACCCGGCGTGGGTGCGCTGGACCCTCACGGGCATCGCGTTGACATTCCTCGGACTGATGCTCTTTGTCCCGTTGATCGCGGTATTCGCCGAGGCGCTGCGCAAGGGGTTCGCAGCGTATCTCCAGGCCTTTGAGGACCCCGACGCGCTGGCCGCGATCCGGCTCACCCTGTTGACGGCGGCCATCTCGGTGCCCGCGAACCTGATCTTTGGCGTCGCCGCGGCGTGGGCGATCGCGAAATTCGAGTTCCGCGGCAAAAATGTGCTGATCACCCTCATCGACCTGCCCTTCGCCGTGTCTCCCGTCGTGGCGGGGCTGATCTACGTGCTGGTGTTCGGCGCGCAGGGCTGGTTCGGGCCATGGCTGATGGAACGCGACATCAAAATCATCTTCGCCGTCCCCGGCATCGTGCTCGCGACGATCTTCGTCACGTTCCCGTTCGTCGCGCGCGAATTGATCCCGTTGATGCAGGCGCAGGGCACGGAGGAAGAGGAGTCGGCCATCGTATTGGGCGCGAACGGCTGGCAGACCTTCTGGAAGGTCACCCTGCCCAACATCAAATGGGGCCTGCTGTATGGCGTGATCCTGTGCAACGCGCGCGCGATGGGCGAGTTCGGCGCGGTCTCGGTGGTGTCCGGCCATATCCGCGGCCTGACCAACACGATCCCATTGCATGTGGAGATTCTGTACAACGAGTACCAGTTCGTCGCCGCGTTCGCCGTGGCGTCGCTGCTCGCCCTGCTGGCCCTCGTCACGCTCGCCATCAAGAACATCGTCGAATGGAGGGCGCACGCAACCGCGCCTGCACAGGCGCCATCGGAGCCGACATGAGCATTGAAGTCCAGCACATCACCAAGCGATTCGGCGCCTTCACGGCGCTGAACGACGTATCCGTCAAGTTTCCCACCGGCCAGTTGGTCGGCCTGCTGGGCCCATCGGGCTCCGGCAAAACCACCCTGCTCCGCATCATCGCCGGACTGGAGCGCGCAGACACGGGCCGCGTCCTCTTCGGGGGCGAGGACGCGACGCAGCACAGCGCGCGAGATCGGCGCGTCGGGTTTGTCTTCCAGCACTACGCCCTCTTCCGCCACATGACGGTGTTCGACAATGTGGCGTTTGGCCTGCGCGTCAAACCCCGCGCGCATCGCCCGAGCCGCGAGGAAATCCGGGAACGGGTGATGAAGCTGCTCGGCCTCGTGCAACTCGACTGGCTCGCCGACCGGCTGCCGTCACAGCTCTCCGGCGGACAGCGCCAGCGCGTCGCGCTCGCCCGCGCCCTCGCGGTGGAGCCGAAGGTGTTGCTGCTCGACGAGCCGTTCGGCGCGCTCGACGCGAAGGTCCGCAAGGAACTGCGCCGCTGGCTGCGCCGGCTCCACGATGAAATTCATGTCACAAGCATTTTCGTCACCCACGATGTCGAGGAGGCCCTGGAAGTTTCCGATCAGGTCGTGGTGATGAACAACGCCTCGGTCGAGCAGATCGGCACGCCGGACGCCGTATACGAAACCCCCGCCTCACCCTTCGTTTACGACTTCCTCGGGAGCACGAATGTCTTTCACCGGCAGGCGGACCCCGACCGGCCGCTGGCGCTGTTCACGGCGAACCGGGCGGACGCCAAGCCCGACGACTTGATTTTCGCGCGGCCGCACGACATCGAGATCAGCCGCCATCTGGAGGGCGGCGCGAGCGTCAGGGGCCGGGTCATGAACCTGCACACCATCGGACCCATTGTCCGTGTGGAGGTGGAGGACATCGCAACAAACCACCTCGTGGAAGTCGAACTCGCCAAGGCGCAGTTCCGGCAGTTGAATCTCGCGGTCAACGACCTCGTCTACGTCCGCCCGCGCAATCCCCGCATCTTCGAGCCCGAATACGCAATATGACATCCCGTGCACGACCGGACCGCGACAACAATTTATGGAAAAACCGCTGGAATCCGTAAAGGAAAAGACCGATCATCCCCAGTTGTTTGATCGGCTTATGCGGGATTAGGCCGCCGCCGAAAATTTTGTGAGCCAAACAGGAAGGGTACGAACATGAGCAACATCTACGCAGACAATTCGCTGTCGATCGGGAAAACACCGCTCGTACAAATCAACCACATCACCAAGGGGCTCAAGGCCCGGGTCGTGGCGAAAATCGAGGGGCGCAACCCGGCGTATTCCGTGAAGTGCCGCATTGGGGCGTCGATGATCTGGGATGCGGAAAAGAGCGGCAAGCTCAAGCCGGGCATGGAAATCGTGGAGCCGACCAGCGGCAACACCGGCATCGCGCTCGCCTACGTCGCGGCGGCCCGCGGCTACAAGCTGACCCTCACGATGCCGGAGACGATGAGCATCGAGCGCCGCCGCGTGCTCGCCGCGTTCGGCGCGAACCTCGTGCTGACGCCGGGCCCCGAGGGCATGAAGGGCGCGATCAAGCGCGCGGAGGAAATCGCGGCGTCGGACACGGCGAAGTATTTCATCCCGCAGCAGTTCAAGAACCCGGCAAACCCGGCGATCCACGAGAAGACGACCGGACCGGAAATCTGGGACGACACGGATGGCGCGATAGACGTGCTGGTTTCCGGTGTCGGCACCGGCGGCACGATCTCGGGCGTTTCCCGCTTCATCAAGAAGACGAAGGGCAAGCAGATCCTTTCCGTCGCGGTCGAGCCGCGCGAGAGTCCCGTGATCACACAGCGCATCGCGAATCAGGATTTGAAGCCGGGCCCGCACAAGATTCAGGGCATCGGCGCGGGATTCATCCCCGACACGCTGGACGTCGCGATGGTCGACCGCGTCGAACAGGTGTCGAGCGATGAAGCCGTTGAAATGGCGCGTCGACTCGCCACCGAGGAAGGCATCCTCGCTGGCATCTCTTGCGGCGCGGCGATGGAGGCGGCGTATCGCCTGGCGAAGTCCGGCGAGTTCGACGGCAAACTGATCGTCGTCATCCTCCCCGACGCCGGCGAACGCTACCTGTCGACGGTGCTCTTCCAAGGAATCGGCGTCTGACGAAAAATGACTCAATGACCGAATGACCTGCCTGAAACGGTCATTTGGGAAAGTGTCATTGATTGTCATTGGGTCATTGAATGCAGGGCGATCGTTAAAATGATTTCCAACCGTTGTCATTACGCCTTGCGCGCGATGCTGGAACTGGCCTTGCGCGAGGGGCGCGGGCCGGTGACGATCGCGGAAATCGCGGCGACGCAGAAGATTCCGGTTCGATTCCTGGAGGCCATCATGCGCCAGCTCAAGCAGGCCGGGCTGGCGGACTCCGTTCGCGGGAAAGAAGGCGGCTATTTTCTCGCCCGCCCGGCGGCAAAGGTCCACGTCGGCGATGTGCTCGCCCTGTTTGAAGGCCCGCTGTTCACCGACGGCGAACAGCGTGGCCCGCATATGATCCGGGAGCCGGACGCGGACGCCTTCAACGCCATCTGGCGCGAGGCGGAGGAAGCCCTGTCTGACGTCTTCTCCCGCTCCACGTTCGCCAGCCTCGTCGAACGCGAGCAACAGCGCCGATTCGCAACCGCCTCGAATTACACGATTTAGAGATAATGTCAGCATGACTGAAATTTTGTCTTTATTTTTCCGATTATCCCGATAGATTTAGTAGTCATTATGAATTCGCAATGGACCAACGTTGATCTGAACGACGCGCGGGCGGTTCTGGCGCGGGCGCTGGAGCTGCACGGCAACCGCATTGCGCTGGCCTCGAGTTTCAGCCTGGAGGACGCGGTGGTGCTCGATCTGCTGATGAGCATCCGCAAGGACGCGCGCGTGTTCGCGTTGGACACGGGACGGCTGAATCCCGAGACCTACGAGTGCGCCGAGGAATTGCGCCGCCGCTATGGGGTGCGCATCGAGTGGTTTTTCCCGAAGCACGACGCCGTGGAAAAGCTCGAACGCGAAAAGGGCCTGTTTTCCTTCAAGGAAAGCGTCGAAAACCGCAAGGAATGCTGCGGTATCCGCAAGGTGGAACCGCTGGAGCGCGCGCTTTCATCGCTGGATGCGTGGATCACCGGCCTGCGCCGGGAGCAGAGCGTGACCCGCACGGAGCTGGCCGCGGTCGAGGTCGACGCCGCGCACAACGGCATCGCCAAGATCAATCCGCTCGTGAACTGGACCCTTCACGATTGCTGGACCTACGCGCGGGAGAAGAAAATCCCGTACAACCGGCTGTACGACATCGGCTACACCTCCATCGGCTGCGCCCCCTGCACCCGCGCCATCGAGCCGGGCGAGGACCAGCGCGCCGGCCGCTGGTGGTGGGAAAACCCCGAACACAAGGAGTGCGGACTGCACCTGAACATGCGGTCGTGGCATCCGAATATATGACGGCAGACGGAAAACAGGAAAACGGAAGATGGCCCCTTTTCCGTCTTCCGTTTTCCGTTTTCCGTTCTTACAACGTCTGTAAAAAGTGTTTTCACGCGCCTGCAACGTCTGTAATTTCCAGAGCCTGTAATTTATGAACTACCGACTATCTCACCTGGAGGCCTTGGAGGCCGAGTCGATCTACATCCTTCGGGAAGTGGCGGCTGAATTCCAGCGACCGGTCCTGCTCTTCTCGGGCGGCAAGGATTCGATCTGCATGCTGCGGCTCGCGGAAAAAGCGTTTCGTCCGGCGAAGTTCCCGTTCCCGCTGATGCACATCGACACGGGGCATAATTTCCCGGAACTGATCGACTTCCGCGACCGGCGCGCGGCGGAGCTGGGCGAGAAACTGATCGTCCGCACGGTGGAGGACGCGATTGCGAAGGGCATCGCGCGTCCGACGCCCGGCGAGTCGAGCCGCAACCGGCTGCAAACCCCCACCCTGCTCGCGGCGATCGAGGAATTCAAATTCGACTGCGCGATCGGCGGCGCCCGGCGCGACGAGGAAAAGGCCCGCGCGAAGGAGCGCATCTTTTCGTTCCGCGACGCGTTCGGCCAGTGGGACCCGAAGAACCAGCGCCCGGAAATCTGGAACCTTTTCAACACACGCATCAATCCCGGCGAACACATGCGCGCGTTCCCGCTGAGCAACTGGACCGAGCTCGATGTCTGGCAGTACATCGACAAGGAGAAGCTCGACATCCCCAACATCTATTTCAGCCACAACCGCCAGGTCGTCCGCCGCGACGGCCAGTGGCTGCCGGTCAGCGACCTGCTGGTGCCGAAGCCGAACGAAGAGGTGCGCGAATTGAGCGTGCGCGTGCGCACGATCGGCGACATCTCCTGCACCGGCTGCGTCGAGTCGCCCGCGGACAACGTGCAGGACATCATCGCGGAAATCGCCGCGGCGAAGGTCACCGAACGCGGCAGCCGCGCGGACGACAAGCGCTCGGAGACGTCGATGGAAGACCGGAAGCGGGAAGGTTATTTTTAATGGAAGACGGAAAACGGAAGACGGAACATGTTTACACACGCACTGAATGAAAAATCCGAGCTGCTCCGCTTCTCGACTTCCGGCAGCGTGGACGACGGGAAGAGCACGCTGATCGGGCGGCTGCTCTACGACACGAAGCTCATTTTCGAGGACACACTGGAGTCGCTGCAGCGCTCGGCGGACATCACCGGCGAGGGCACGATCAACCTCGCGAACCTGACCGACGGCCTGCGCGCGGAACGCGAGCAGGGCATCACGATTGACGTGGCCTACCGCTATTTCGCGACGCCGAACCGCAAGTTCATCGTGGCGGACACGCCGGGCCACATCCAGTACACGCGCAACATGATCACCGGCGCGTCGACGGCGAACCTGTCGATCATCCTCGTGGATGCGCGCCAGGGCGTGGTCGAACAGACGCGGCGCCACGCGTACATCGCGTCGATGCTGCGCATCCCCCACCTCGTCGTCTGCATCAACAAGATGGACCTGATGGGCTACGCGGAGGAGACGTTCAACAAGATCCGCGAAGATTTCATGGAATTCGCGACGCGCCTGCACATCCAGGACATCACGTTCATCCCCGTGTCCGCGCTGAACGGCGACAACATCGTCGAGCGGTCCGACAAGATGCCGTGGTACCAGGGCGCGCCGTTGCTGCGGCACATGGAGGAGGTCTACATCGGCACGGACCTCGACCTGAGCGACCCGCGTTTCCCGGTGCAGTACGTCGTGCGCCCGCGCGACGACAAGTATCACGACTTCCGTGGCCTCGCCGGCCAGATCACCGGCGGCGTGTTCAAAGTCGGCGACCCGGTGAAGGTGCTGCCCAGCGGCAAGACCTCCACCATCGTCGGCATCCACACCTACGAGGGCCCCGTGGAGCAGGCGTTCAACCCGATGTCGGTGCAACTGTTGCTTGCGGACGACCTCGACATCAGCCGCGGCGACATGCTGGTGCGGCCGGACAATCTGCCGTACGTCGGGACGGACTTCGAGGCGCGCGTGTGCTGGATGAGCGAGGAGCCGCTGACGCCGAACCGCAAATATGTGATCCGCCACACGACGCGCATGACGCGGTGCATGGTGCGCGAGATCAAGTCGCGCTTCGATTTCAACACCCTGCTGCCGCAGCGCCCCGCCCCGCAGCTTGCACTGAACGACATCGGCCGCATCACGATCAAGACGATGGTGCCGCTGTGCTACGACCCGTACAGCCGCAACCGCTACACCGGCAGCTTCATCCTCGTCGACGAGGCGACCAACGCCACCGTCGCCGCGGGCATGATCCAGGACCCGCCGAAAGCCGCGCCCGGAACGGACGAGGCGGAGTATATCATCTAAACCGCTCTTCGCGTACCCGTGCGCGTTCACGTTCACGAAGCAGCAATCGGGTACGTGAACGTGAACGGGCACGAGAAGGAATGAGCCACGAACCCGCCAGTCCCGCTCCCCTGCCGAAGCCCGGCGCGGCGCGCTACAAGGCGTTCCCGATCGCCTGGGTGGCCACGTGCAAGCGGCTGCTGGTGATTGGCGGCGGCTACGAGACCGACGCCCGCATCCGGCACGCGCTCGGTTTTGACTGGAAGCACATCAGCGTCGTCGCCCGCGAACTGACCCCCGCCCTGCGCGCATTCGCCAGGGCCGACCTGCGGATTTCCCTGCACGAGCGCGAGTGGATGGAGGAGGATGTGGCGCTCGCGGATTTCGTGTTTGAAGATTGCGGCAACCCGATTTCGGCCCACCGCATCCGCGACTGGTGCCTGAAGCATCACAAACCGTTGAACGCCTGCGACAAGCCGGATTTGTGCGATTTGTTCTACGTCTCGCTGGTCCCGCTCGGCCCAATGATCCTCGGCATCAGCAGCGGCGGTGACGCGCCGGCGGTATCGGCGGCGCTTCGACGGTGGATGGAGGGGAATCTGAGCCCTGGATGGGCGATGGCAGCCCGGGTGATGGGGGATTTGCGGCGCTCGATGCCCAGTGGACAGACCCGGATGACCGTGCTAAAAAACATTGCTCGTCATGAAGCGTTCACCGATCTGGTGGTGCGCAATGATGAAACGGGGTTACGGAAACTGATTGAGGATGAAGTTCGTCGGATGCCAGCTTGAGTTGACCGCGCCGCACGCGCGGGAGGAGATCGTCGAACGGCTCCGCCGCTCGCCCGCCCCCCTGCTCGTCCTCGACACCTGTCAACGCCTCGAAACGTTTGGATTTGAAATCCCGGTGATGGATTCGACCGCGCTGCTCCAGACGTGGAACGCGCGCGAGGCATTTGAACGGCTGGCCCGCATCGCCGCCGGCTTGGAAAGCCGGATTCTCGGGGAACTCGAGGTGATCGGCCAGGTCCGCTCGGCCTATAAACAGTTCCGGGCGAACGGCGGCAGCAACCTGTCCGCGCTGGACCGGATTTTCCAAGACGCGCTGGCGTTGGCCCGGGAAGCCCGGCGCGAAAGCGGCATCGACCAGAATTTGACCTCCTTGAGCGGCCTCGCCGCCCGCACGCTCCTGGACCGCGTGCCCGCAGGCGCGCACCTCGCGGTGGTGGGTTCGGGATCGCTTGCGGCCAGCACGGCGCGCTATCTGACGAAGCGCGGCAACTGCCCGTTGCGCGTGGCGAGCCGCTGCCCGGAGAACGCCATCTCGCTCGCTGTGGAACTCGGCGGCTTCGGCACCGGACTCGACGAACTGGCCCACCTCTTTCACGGCGTGAGCGGCATTGTCACCGCCACGGCGGCGCCGCATGCGCTGGTTTTCCCGCATCAGCTCGAGAACACGGCGCGGCCGCTGGTCATCGTCGATATGGGCGTGCCCGCGGATTGCAGTCCCGACGTCGCGAACATGCCGGGTGTCACCTACATCGGTTTGGGCGAAATCGAGGCGAAAGCCCAGTACAACTCCGAGGAGCGCCGTCAGCGCGCTGAGATGGCCGCACGTCTCATTCACGACGGAGCCCAGGCGTGGTCGCCCCGCGTTTGACCGTCATCGCCCGCGCCAGCCGGCTCTCCCGCGTCCAAACCGAGGAAGCGCTGCTGGCCATACGTCCCCTGCTCCCCGCCGATTGGACCGTGGACGTCCATCATACGGAAACCCCCGGTGACCGCGACCTGCGCACGCCGCTGACCGACCCGGCGGTGCCGGACGACTTTTTCACGCGCGACCTCGACGCGGCGCTGTTGCGGGGTGAGGCGGACCTGGCGGTGCATTCCGCGAAGGATCTGCCGAAGGTGCCCGTGGCGGGACTAACCGTGGCGGCCCTGCTGCCCGCGCGCGACATCCGCGAGGCGCTCGTCATCCGACACGGCCTCGCGCCGGATCAGATCATGGTCATCGGCACCAGCAGCCCGCGCCGCGAACAGGAAATTCGCCGCCTGTACCCCAACGCGGAATTGCGTCCACTCCGCGGCACCATTGAACAGCGCATCCACCGGCTCGACGCGGGCGAATACGACGCGTTGATCATGGCAGCCTGCGCGCTGGAGCGCCTCGGGCTCGCCGCGCGCATCACGTCATTTCTTCCGTTCGAGCCCGTGCCGCAACAGGGGCGGCTGGCCGTGGTCGTCCGCTCGGACCGCGCCGACCTGCTCGCGCGGCTGCGGCCGCTGGACGTGCGGCGAACGGCGGGCCTGGTCGCGCTGGTCGGCTGCCCGGCGGAGGTGAATCTGATTTCGCATCGCGCGGAGGTGTATCTCCAGCGGGCCGACATCATCCTGCACGACCGGTTGGTGCCTGACGAAATTTTGCGGCGCTACGCGGGCCGGCTCCACGCCGTCGGCAAGACCGGCGGCGGGCCGTCGACGCCGCAGGTGGACATCCATCGCCGCATGCTGCACGAAGCCGAGCAGGGCAAACTCGTCGTGCGCCTGCACGGAGGCGACCCCGGCGTGTACGGCCATCTCGGCGATGAGATTGATTTTCTCACGAATTGGAACATTCGCTTCGACGTCGTGCCCGCGCTGACCGCCGCGCAAATCGCGGCCGCCCACGCCCACGCGCCCCTCACGCACCGCGGCCACAACCACCGCATCACGCTCGCCACGGCGAAGCCCGGCGCGGGGTTTGGCGACGTCCCGTTCAGCGGCCCGGAGTCCGGCCCGCTGGCCATTTACATGGGTGTGCAGAGCGCGCGCGAGGTCGCCGACAAATTGCGCGCGGCGGGCTGGCCGGACGAAACGGGCGTGTTGGCCTCCGAGCGCATCGGCTGCGACGTCGAACGGATGCAGCGGTTCACACTGGCCGAAATGTCCGGCGCGACATTCGAGTCACCCGCCGTTTTCCTCGTCGGCCTGCGCGCGTTTCCCGCGCCTCGCTACACGTTGTTCACCGGCACCGACCCCGACCATTTCCTCGCGCATGGCCCGCTGTTGCCATGGCCGTTGATCCAACTGGATTCGATCCCGCTGGTGGAACGCGTCGCGCATCTGGCGGACCTGCTGCCGCGGGTGGACGGGCTGCTGTTCCCGTCGCGCTTCGCCGTGCACAGCTTCATGGAAGCGCTGCTCGTCAACGCGGACGCACGTGCGCTGCACGGCAAACGCCTGCTCGCGGTCGGGCCGGCTACGGAAAACGAACTGCGCGGCTACGGCCTGCGCGCGGACGGCGCCGCGGATTCGCTCGGCGGCGTGCGGCGGCTGGTCGAGCGGATTTCCGGCGCCTTCGCGGGACGCTACCTCTATCCCTGTTCCGACGCCGCGCCCCAGCAGGAGCGGATTGACGCCCTGCGCGCGCACGGGATCGAACTCGCGCCGCGAATTTTCTACCGCAACACGCGACTGCCTCCGCGCCCGCTGCCGCGCCTGCCCTTCAGCCGCGTCCTCTTCACCAGCACCACCACGGTGCAGGCGTATTTCGACGCGCACCCGGGGGAGAAAACGGCCCCGCGCACCTGGCTCGCCGTCGGCCCCTCCACGCTGAAGGCGCTGCAGACCCTCGGCTTGGACGCGGAGGTGCTGAATTGAAATCATCTCCGGCGACAGAGCGCCGGAGCTACAACGGATGTAGTTCCGCCGCTCTGTCGGCGGAAGAAACTGGATTGCCGGATGGATGACCTATAGCATCACGCAATGCATCCACGGATCACCCGCTGGCACGGGAAGTGCTGACTTTTCACCACCCAGGAGGAATGCCATGTCGATTCGTACAACCCTCGTCGCGGCGGCGCTGTTGCTGCCCGGCCTGTCCCACGCCCAACTCATCATGTCCGGTCGCCCGGTGGACCCGGAGCGCTCGTTTACGTTGAACTTCAGCGTGGGCCAGGTCACGGAAATCAAGGGCGGCGTCACGGAAACCACGCGCCAGTTGTTTGAACTCGAAGGCCGTGACCCGTCCACGTTCGAACCCGAAAGCTACACCTTTGAGGAACTCGGCATCTCCGACAGCGACATCACGTTCGGCGTGTCGGTGGAAAAAATGTGGCGCCACATCACGCTGCGCGGCGACCTCTCCTACATGCGCGCGGAAGCACGCTCCACGCCGCCCCGCGACTTCTTTATCGGCGTCGACGACATCGAATTCAATGGCCAGACGTATGAGTACATGAAGCTCGAGAAGGGCGTGCCGTTTTCGGCCTCGATGGACGCGGCCCTGATCGGCGGGCGATTGCAGTACACCCCCTTCACGCTCGGCCCCGACCACGTGCTGTCTTTCACGCCGTGGGTGCATGCCGGATTCTTCGCGATCGCGGGAACGTTTGAAGTGGACCAGGGCGAGGCGAAGGGCACGCAAATTTATGAAAACCCGCCGCGCGAATACGTCGTGGGCGGCCATGGCGAAGGCACCCTGGCGGGCTTCGCGCCGGAAATCGGACTTGGCGGCGAGGCGCGGCTCTGGCTCGGCCGCAACAAGCACGGCGACCGCGAACTCGCGTTGCAAGGCACCTATGCGATCTTCCAGTACAACGGTTCGTCCAAAGCGCTGGGCATCGATTCGCGGAACGAGAAGGACCTCGACATCGACTACGACACCTACGAACTGCGCGCCACGCTCTATCTGCCCATCAGCGCGAAAACCGATTTCGTGATCGGCGCGGAGTACAGGGTCATCTCCACTGACGCGGAGAGCAAGGCGACGGCCAAGACCCTGGAGGAAGCCCAGGAAAACCGGGAAAAATTCGACAAGGACATCACGCTCGACCTGACGATCGTCAACGCCTTCGTCGGCCTGCGGTTCTGAGCGAGAAGAAGTCCAACCGCGGAATTCGCGGATGGCGCGGAAGAATTCCGTGCAATCCGCGCCTTCCGTGGTTTGCTATTCTTCCTTCTTCTCCCCGCCGCCGAACAGACCGCCAATGCCCTTGATCGCGGATCCCGCGCCATCGAGCACGGCGCCGCCCGCCGCCGCAGCCGCGCCGCCCACGGCCTTCGCACCGTCTACGGCGACTCCACCAACGGCTTTCGCGCCATCCACGGCCACACCGCCCACGGCAGCGGCTCCGTCCACCGCCATGCCGCCCACCGCCGTCGCACCGTCAACCGCCGCACCACCGACCGCCATGGCGCCTTCGCCGACCAGCTGGGCGCCTTCACCCACCAGCTTGCCCGCACCGGCCACCACTTGCGTGGCGCTGCCCAGGATGGCCTTGACGACGTCCGTGATGACGTCGGTAAAACTCGCGCCTTCGCTTTCCTTGCCGAGATCGCGCAGGGTAAGCGGCGGCAGCGGCAACGGGGCCGCGAACCCGCCCATCGCCGTGAGACTCAGGTTCAACTGCGCACCGGCGATCGTGATTTCGTCGATGATGACCTTCTTGCCGGGTTTGGCGGGCGTTTTCTCCGTGGTTTCCGCCGGCTTGGCGCCGGCATCCTTGGATTCGAGTTTCTCCAGCAGCGCACCGAGGTTGCTCTTCGTCAGGCCACGCTCCATCGTAATCTTGGGGTCCTTGATGTCGATCTTGCGGATGCGGATCGTGTCGCCGAGCAGCGAGCGGGTGTCCAACTCGATGTCGATATGACCCAGCTGAAAGAGGCTGTCGGTCTTAAACCCCTCGGGATTCCCCACCGTCAGTCCGCCGAGGTGCGCGTGCCCGGCGATCGGGCGCAACGTCGCGCGCTCCAGTTTCACCGGAACGCCCAACACCAGCGGGCCGCCTGTGTTCACCGCCTGCTTGATGGTGGCCCCGCCGAAGTACTGCAGAAAGACAATCAGCCCCGCCAGCACCAGAACCAGGATCAACACGATTTTCTTTGCGATTCGCATGGTCATCTCCCCTTCCAAACTGCCCGGGAGAATACCGGCCCGGATGCAGTGCGACAATTCAAACCCAATTGGCGGACGCGGTTCAATGCTCCGGGGCTGCTTCGATCACAACCGCCGGGCCGGCGCCCTCGGGTTCGTGAACCGCGTCGACCATCGCCTGCACGGCGGCGGACGGCGCGGGGAAGAGCGGCGTCAGGCCCAGCGTGAGCACAAAGTTAAGCAGCATGCCGATGGCGCCCACGCCCTGCGGATCAATTCCCGGCCCCTCCAGCCCCAGCGTCCAGCGGGGCATCCCGTGAAACACCGTGGCGATGATGTACCACGCGGTGAAGCCGAGCCCCGCCACCATGCCGCAGACGGCGGGAATCGCGCTCACACGTTTGTTGAAAATGCCGAGTACAATCGCGGGAAAGAAACTCGCCGCGGCGAGGCCGAACGCGAACGCGACGACCTGGCCGACAAAGCCCGGCGGATAGATCCCGAACAAGCCCGCGATCACCACCGCCACCCCGATCACGCCGCGCCCCACCAGCAGGCGCTGCCGCTCCGTGGCCTTCGGGTTGAGAATCCGATAATAAAGGTCGTGCGCGATACTGGAGGAGATGACGAGCAGCAATCCGCTCGCCGTCGACAGTGCGGCGGCGAGTCCGCCCGCGGCCACGAGCGCGATCATCCAGTTCGCGAGGCCGGCCATTTCCGGAGAGGCGAGCACGATGATGTCGCGATCCGGTCCTGCCAGCTTTTTCGCCGTCAACACGGGTCGCGCATCCGTCCCCTCCGCGCCGGCGGTCGCCAGCCAGCGTTCGTGCTCCACGGAAATACGCGCCAGTTCGGCGGCGGAAAGCGAACCGTTCCGGAAGACTTCATTGTCCGCGCCCGCGGCGTACCGCACCCGCCCGTCGCCATCATCGAACCACAGCACGAGGCCCGTCTTCTGCCAGCTCGTGAACCAGGCCGGCAGTTCCTCCGCCGTCTTCCCGTTCAGGCTTGAAATCGCAAAATAGCGCGAGAAACCGGCGATCGCCGGCGCGGTCAGGTAGAGCATCGCAATAAAGAGCAGCGCCCAGAACGCGCTCCACCGCGCGGCCTGCACCGTCTTCACCGTATAGAACCGGACGATGACGTGCGGCAGGCCCGCCGTGCCAACCATCAGCGCCAGCGCCACGAGGAATACGTTGAGCCGATCCCACCCGCCGACGAAGGCATCGGTGTAGCTCGCGAAACCGAGGTCCGCGTGAATCGCGTTCAACTTGTCCAACAGGAAGACGCCGCTGGCGCCGGCCACCTCCTCGCGCAGTTCCGCACCCAGGCCCGCCTGCGGCACGAACCGGCCGGTCAGCATGATGCTGATCGCGATCGCGGGAATCAGGTACGCGGAGATCAGCACCCAATACTGCGCCACCTGCGTCCACGTGATCCCCTTCATGCCGCCGAGCGTCGCATAGATGAACACGATCGCGACGCCGATGATGACGCCGACATTCACGTCCACTTCGAGGAAGCGGCTGAACACCACCCCCACCCCGCGCATCTGGCCCGCGACGTACGTGAAGCTGACGAAAATCGCGCAGACGATCGCCACGAGGCGCGCGAGCCGCGAGTCGTACCGGTCGCCGATAAAATCCGGCACCGTATAGTGTCCGAACTTGCGCAGGTACGGCGCGATCAACAGCGCGAGCAGCACGAATCCGCCCGTCCACCCCATGAGGTACACGCCGCCCGCGTAACCCATCGTCGAAATCAGGCCGGCCATAGAGATGAACGACGCGGCGCTCATCCAATCCGCGCCGGTCGCCATGCCGTTCGCGATTGCGGGAACGCCGCGGCCCGCGACGTAGAACCCGGAGGTGTCCCGCACGCGGCTGCGCCACGCGATGTAGAGGTAGAGCGAGAAGGAAAGGCCGACGATGAGATAGGTCCACAGCATCACGCTCATGCCCGCTCCTCCGTCGCGCCCAGCCGCTTGAGTTCCGCGCGGTGCCGCGCGTCGATGCGATTCATCATAATGCAGTAGACCAGGATCAGCAGCACGAACGTGATGATGCTGCCCTGTTGCGCGAACCAGAACCCGAGCGGATAGCCCGTGCCTGGCAAACGGTATTCATTGAGGACATCCGCGAACAGCACGCCGCAGCCCAGGCCCACCGCGGCCCAGATGGCGATAAGAACTGCGACCACGCGCATGTTGGAAATCCAATAGCGATCCATCGCCGCGCGTAATTCCGGACTCCGCGAGTCCGGCGGCAAACCAAGCGTCCCCATGACCAGGCCTCCTCTCCCGTCTGATGACGGCGTCATTCTGCCCATCGGCGCGCCGCGTGCAAGCAGAATGCCGGGGATCGCATGATTTCCCGCTTCCCCCACCGCCCCCCTCTGCTATTCTCCGCGCAGGAGGAATCGTTATGAATGAAGTGCACTATGGTGGGGATGCGGGCGCGGCGGCGGGCATGGGCATCGGCATGCTGATCATCTGGCTCGCGGTCGCGGTGTTCATGATCGCGGCGCTCTGGAAGACGTTCGTCAAGGCGGGACAACCCGGCTGGGCGGCGATCATCCCGATCTATAACCTGATCGTCCTGCTGCAAATCGCGGGCAAACCGCTGTGGTTCATCGTGCTGTTTTTCATCCCGGTGGCAAACATCGTCGCGGCGATCCTGACGTACATCGCCCTTGCGAATGCGTTCGGCAAGGGCGGCGGCTTCGCGGCCGGCCTGCTCCTGCTGCCGATCGTGTTCTTCCCGATCCTGGGATTCGGCAGCGCGACGTACACCAGGCCCGCGGCGGCTTGATTCCCGCGCGCGGCGCAAAAGTTCCAACGTCTGTAATTTACAGACGTTGGAACTTTTTTATTTCGCTTTTACAGACGTTGCAAATCCCGCCGGGACCACACCGGGAGACGCCCGATTTCGGCGAAAACCGCTTGCATGCGGGGACGGGCGTGGGTACGGTTCCGGCCATGTTGTTGCAACTGACTTCCCCGTGCGCACCGGCGACCGTTTGATGGTCCGCCCCGTTATGCCCGCGCACGTTTCCCCCGCCGTATGAAGCTCGATCCGGCCAGCACCCTGTACCGGATGCGCCACAGCGCCGCGCATGTGATGGCGGCGGCGATCCGGCGTCTCTTCGGCCCCGAGGTCCAACTCGACATCGGCCCGCCGACGGAGGACGGGTTCTACTACGATTTCGACCTCGAACACCGGCTGGGCCCGGAGGATTTTCCGAAAATCGAAGCCGAGATGGCGAAGATCATCGCGGAGAACCAGCGGTTCGAGCGGGTCGAGGTTTCGCGCGACGAGGCGACCAGCCTGATCAAAGGCATGGGGCAGCGCTACAAAATCGAGCGCCTCGCGGACATCCCCGAGGGCGATGCGATCACGTTCTACCGCAACGGCGAATTCGCCGATCTCTGCCGCGGCCCGCACGTCGCCGCGACGGGCGACATCAAGGCGTTCAAAATCCTGAATGTGGCCGGGTCGTACTACCGCGGCAAGGAAACGAACCCGATGCTGCAGCGCGTGTACGCCACGGCGTTCGCGACGCAGAAGGAACTGGACGACCACCTGCGCCTGCTTGAGGAAGCGAAGCAGCGCGACCACCGCAAACTGGGGCGCGAATTGGATCTCTTCAGCCTGCATGAGGAAGTCGGCCCGGGCCTGATCCACTGGCATCCGAAGGGCGCGCGCATCCGCTGCATCATCGAGGAATTCTGGCGGCAGGCGCATTTCCGCGGCGGGTACGACATGCTGTTCACGCCGCACACGGGCCGGAGCACGCTGTGGGAGACCTCCGGCCACCTCGGGTTCTACCGCGACAGCATGTACGCGCCGATGAAGATCGACGAGAACGAGTACTTCATCCGCCCGATGAACTGCCCGTTCCACATCGAAATCTACAAGAGCGCGAAGCGCTCCTACCGCGACCTGCCCCTGCGCTGGGCGGAACTCGGCACGGTGTACCGCTACGAGAAGGCGGGCGTGTTGCACGGGTTGCTGCGCGTGCGCGGCTTCACGCAGGACGACGCGCACATTTTCTGCACGCCGGAGCAGATCGAGGACGAGATCATCCGCGTGATCCGCTTCTCGAACTACATCTGGAAGACCTTCGGCTTTACCGAAATCACGGCCTATCTCGCGACGCGCCCCAAGGAGAGCGTCGGCGAGGAAGCGCGCTGGAAGCAGGCGACCGAATCGCTGGAGAAAGCCCTCAAAATGGAGGGCATCCCCTATGAAGTGGACGAGGGCGGCGGCGCATTCTACGGGCCCAAGATCGACATGAAGGTGCGCGACTGCCTCGGCCGCGAGTGGCAGTGCACGACGATCCAGTTTGATTTCAACCTGCCGGAACGGTTCAACCTGACGTACGTCGGCGCGGACAACCAGCCGCACCAGCCGTACATGGTGCACCGCGCGCTGTTTGGCAGCATCGAGCGTTTCTTCGGCATTCTCGTGGAGCAGTACGCGGGCGCGTTCCCGGTCTGGCTCGCGCCGGAGCAGGCGCGCATCCTGCCGATCACGGACAAGCAGGCGGCGTACGCGCAACAGGTCGCGGACGCCCTGCGCGCGGCGGACCTGCGCGTCACGGTGGATGTGCGTCCCGAGAAGATCGGCGCGCGCATCCGCGATGCGCAGCTTGAAAAGATTCCCTACATGCTGGTCGTCGGCGGTCGCGAGGCGGAGGCGGGCCAGGTGGCCGTCCGCGCGCGCGGCGCGGGTGATTTGGGCGTGATGTCGGTGGACGCGCTTTGCGCGCGCCTGAAGGAAGAAGAAAAGAATCGGACCCTGGCCGCGCCGGCGGCCGCGTCCGCGGTGTAGCGACCGAGCGGAGGATTGAGCCATTCGCACGTATATTCGGGTTAACAATCAAATTCGCGTTCCCTCCGTCCGCCTGTTGGACGAAGCCGGGAACCAGCTGGGCATTGTCTCGACCTACGACGCGCTGACCAAGGCGCGCCAGGCGAACCTGGATCTGGTCGAAATCGCGCCGACCGCGCAGCCGCCCGTTTGCCGGATCATGGATTTCGGCAAGTACAAGTTCGAGCTGGCGAAGAAGGAAAAGGAAGCCCGCAAGCACGGGTCCGGCCAGCGCATCAAGGAAGTGAAATTCCACTCCAACGTGGAAGATCACGACTACCAGACCAAGTTGCGGCACATCCGTGAATTCATTACCGAAGGGCATCGCGTCAAGGCGTCCCTGATGTTCCGCGGCCGCGAACAGGCGCACAAGGAACTAGGCCACCAGTTGATGCACCGCGTCATGAAGGACATCGAAGACGTGGCCCGCGTCGAACGCTCGCCCGAGGAAATGGGCCGCTTCATTTTCATGATGATCACGCCGGGCGCCGCCGCGCGCAAAGGGGTGGACCAGAAGCCCGCCGCGCCAGCGCCCCGCCCGCCGCCGCACCGGTAACCCTCCCCCGACAAAGGAGCACCGCCATGAGATGGATTGCGCTGTTGACCGTAATCGGCGCGCTGGGCACATCCGCCCTCGGGCAGGAAACGCCGCGCAAGGCCGCACCGACTGAAAAGGCGGCCCCGGAATCGCCATCGACCGCGGATGTGATGAAAAAACTCGCGGACCTCGACGAACGGCTGGCCGCCATTTCCCGCCAGCTCGAATCCATTTCACGTTTTCTCGGCGACCGGCAGGCCACTTCAATTGACTCCGTCGACCGGCGCCTGCGCGACTTGGAACGCGCGACGGACGACATCAAGCGGGACGTCCAGCGCCTCCGCTAACGGGCCATGCGCGTCACACCGCTCATCGCCTCCACGTTTACGTCGGACGGGGGCACGATGTTCGGCCTCGTGCCGAAGCCGATCTGGTCCAAACGGATCCCGGCCGACGAACAGAATCGGATCGACCAACACGCGCACATCCTCCTCGTGGAACTGGAAGACGGACGGCGCGGTCTCATCGACACGGGCTGTGGGTCCGCCGAGCGTTTTTCGGATAAAGAGCGCCAGTTGAGCGGACTCGGCGGCGGCTGGCCGCTGCTGGCCGCCCTACAGGCACGGGGCATCGCGCCTGACGAACTGGACTTCATCGTCTTCACGCACCTGCATTGGGATCACGCTGGCGGGGCCGTGGCGCCGGCCTCATTCGCGCGTGAGCTCTCCTTCCCGCGCGCCCGCCTGCATGTGCATGCGCTGGAATGGGAGGACGCCACGTCGCGCAATCCCCTGCTCTACAAGTCGTATCCGCCGGAAACCATCGATGCCCTGCGCGCGGGCACGATGGAACTCGCCGCCGGCGACGACACGGAAGTGCTGCCCGGCATCTGGCTGCACCGCACGTCCGGCCATACGCGCGGACATTGTGCCGTCCGCCTGACGCATCCACGCCTCGAGCTCGTACATCCCGCCGCGGGCGATTTCGCCGGGGTCACCCAGCTCCTGCTCGCCGGGGATGTCTGCCCGTCACAACACAATCTGCGCATGGTCTTCCAAACGAGCTACGACACGTTCCCGCTCGACACGCGGGCATGGAAACGCGAATGGCTGCCCCGCATCGCGCGGGAAAACATCCTGCTGATGTTCGACCACGACCCCGCGGCCTTCGGCGCATTGATCCGCGAGGATCCGAGAGAGGAATATGCGGTGGTCCGCCTGCTGCCCTGCGATTGATTTCTGGTTTTTATGCCGATCATTCATAATGGTGGTCCGGGCGCTCCGCGCACGGAAAACGCCGCGGCGGAGCGCGGCGTCCACC
>DAOLDD010000036.1:0-32720 GCA_035327585.1 Kiritimatiellia bacterium
GCGGGCGAAAACGCGTGCGTTTTCGCATCCGCGACGCGGATGCGCCGGATCGCGCGGGGTTGACCTCGTGTCCCGGTAGCCGGGGAACTTTTGCTCCACCGGCACAAGGCCGGTGGGGGCAACCAAAAACCGGGGAATCTCTTCGGCGGGAACCGATTGAACACGAGGCGAAAATGCGGTATTCCTTGTACAAGAAACTGCTGAACAACGGGAGGAGGCTGAATGTCGCCCCAACTGACGGAGTGTGAGGCCAAAGCGATGCAATTGCCACCGGCCGAGAGAGCGGCCCTGGCCGAACGCTTGATTGCCAGTCTGGACACGCTCGACGAGGCTCAGACCGAGCAACTCTGGATTGAAGAAGCGGACCGCCGCCATCGCGAATACAAGCTCGGCGGTATTTCCGCGCGCCCAGCGGATGAAGTTCTCCGGGATGCCCGGGATGCAATCCGTTAAACCCGTTCGCATTCTTCGACCCGCCGAACTGGAAATGCTCGACGCGGCCCGGTATTACGAGATTCAGGCGTCCGGTCTCGGCAGCGATTTCCTCGACAAGATTGACGCGGCTATTTTCGACATCAGCAGAAATCCGGAGCGCTGGCCGATTATCCGATGCAATGTCCGCCGCCGCCTTGTACACCGTTTTCCCTTCGCGCTTCTCTACCGGGCTGACGCCAACGAGATCGTGATTCTGGCAACGATGCACCTACGCCGCAGACCAGACTATTGGGTCGGCAGATAGGAGCACACGTGGATGACCTGAGGGCGGTCCCACACCGGGTCTACCCATCCGTGTCTCCGTGTCTCCGTGGTGATCTGCTGATTAATCCGGGACACGGACGATGAGTTCCATTTCCACCTGAAGATTCGGGGCGGCGAGGGCGGCGACGCCGACGCCGGTGAGGCTCGGCTGCTCGCCGTCGAACGCGGCCAGCAGGTGCGGCATCATCTCCTCAATGCGTTCCGGCGTCAGATCGACCATGTAGATGCGCGCCATGACAATGTCGCGCGGGGTCGCGTGAATCGCCTCCAGGGCGGCACGGGCATTCGCCGCAACGATCTTCGCCTGCTCCGCCAAACTGTCCGGCGGCGGCTCCCCACCCCGCCGCCACGCGACCTGCCCGGATATAAAGGCCAGCCGCCCCGGCTCCATGACCGTAATCTGCGAATACCCCGCGGTCGCCGCATTGGGCAGCGTGGGCGGATTCATTCGGATCGTTGATTGCTTTTTCATAAACGCTTCCCCTCTACAGCCCCATAAAATTTGCCCATCTGTTCCGCCAAAGGCGGGAAAACGTTCAACGTCTGTAAAAACTTTTTCGGCGCTTACAACGTCTGTAAAACCATCTAAACCCGACTCGCCGGGACGGCTCGCCCTACCGTCCACTTGGTTTTCCGTGCATGTGTGGGCAGGGCGAGGTGTCCCACCGAGCCGTAAACAGTTTTGAATAGCTGCTCATATTCTGTGCCCTCCTACTGCGTCAGCCGCCAGCGGGTTTCGTTGTGGCGGCGCTCGTCGGCGGCGAAGGGGTGGCCGGGGTGGCGGATCTGGATGACGTAGCCGGCGCCGCTCGCACGATAGGCGTCGCCCTCCCGCAACAGCCACGGCAAGGGCTCCGCGCCGGCGACCGCGTCGAGCCGGGCGGGGAACGCGCCGTTTGCGTCGAAGTATTCCTGCAACGCGGGAACCAACTGCTCCGCACGCGCGCGCGCCGAGTCGTGGTCGACGCGATGCTGTTTCTTCAGATAGGGCACGGACGGCAGCAACGCAAAACACACCAGCGCCGACACAACACTCATCCGAATGGTCAGACGCGCGGAGGGATCGACCCGCGACTTCGTGAAGGCCTGCAGGATCGCCGCGAGCACCAGCAGCAGGATGCCGAGCAACACCGCGCTCACCCACACCAGACCCAGCGGCATAAACGTCTCGCGCCCCCACCAAATGAACAGCCCGTTGCCGACCAGCGCGGCGAGCAGGACGTTGAGCTTGAAACGGAGGGTCATGTGCGTTTGAGGGTCTTCACGAGTTTCATCAGTTCGTCCAACTTCGCCGATGCGGACCGTCCGCGCAAGCGCGGGAATCGGCCGCCGGGCATGACGAACCGGTCGCCGCCAAACGACAGCATCGCCTTGTCCTCCTCCACCTCGATCCGCTTGAGTCCGCGCAACGACGCGGCGACACGCAACCGCGCGACCTCAATGAGCCGCTGCACGGCGGGCGGCAGGCGGCCAAACCGGTCCGCCAGGTCGCGCTGTACGCGGTCGATGTCCTCCATCGACGACGCGGAGGCGACTTCGCGATACAGGCGGATGCGCAGTGTCTCGTCCTCGACGAATCCGGCGGGCAGGACGGCCGCCGCCTCGTCGTCCGGCGCCATCGGCGACAGATCGATGAAATCCAGCTTCAGCTCGCAATCGATGATGGCGGGCAGCTTCTCGCCCTTGAGCGCGGCGACGGTGCGCTTGAGCAACTGGCAATAGAGGTCGAACCCTACCGCGGCGATGTGGCCGCTCTGCTGCGCGCCGAGCAGGTTGCCCGCACCGCGGATTTCCAGGTCGCGCATGGCGAGACGGAATCCCGCGCCGAGTTGCGAATAGCGCCGGATCGCGTTGAGCCGCTTGCGCGCGTCGTCGAGCAGCCGCCCGTGGCGCGGCAGCAGAAAATAGGCGTAGGCCTTTCGCTTGTAGCGCCCGACGCGGCCGCGCAACTGGTACAACTCCGCGAGGCCGAACCGGTCGGAGCGCTCGATCAGGATCGTGTTTACGTTCGGGATGTCGAGGCCGCTCTCGATGATCGTCGTACAGAGCAGCACGTCGAACTCGCCGCGCACGAAACTTCGCATGACTGCGGCGAGCGCGTCCTCCGGCATCTGTCCGTGCGCGACCTCGATGCGCGCCTCGGGCACGAGTTTCTGCAACCACTCCTGCACCTTGCGGATCGAATTCACGCGGTTGTGCAGATAGAACACCTGCCCCTCGCGGTTCAGCTCCCGCAACACCGCCTCGCGCACGGTCTCATCCACCAGCTCCGCGACGATGGTCTCGACGGGCAGCCGCTCCTGCGGCGGCGTCTCGATGGTGCTCAAATCCTTCGCGCCGGTCAGGCTCAGGTACAGCGTGCGCGGGATCGGCGTCGCGGTGAGCGTGAGCATGTCCACCATCGTGTGGGCACGCTTGAAGTGTTCCTTGTGCGCGACGCCGAACCGCTGTTCCTCGTCAACGATCACGAGGCCGAGGTCCTTGAACGTCAAATCGCCCTGCAGCAGCCGGTGCGTGCCGATGACGATGTCGGCGACGCCCTCGTTCGCGCGCTGGATGGTTTCGTTCTGCTCCCGGCGCGACTGGAAGCGCGTGAGCATTTCGATGCGGACCGGATACGCCGCCATGCGCGCGGTGAACGTGTCGAAGTGCTGCTGCGCGAGGATCGTCGTGGGGACGACGAGCGCGACCTGCTTGCCGCCCATCACGGCCTTGAACGCCGCGCGCATCGCGACCTCGGTCTTGCCGTAGCCGACGTCGCCGCAGACGAGCCGGTCCATCGGGCGCGCAATCGCGAGATCGCGCTTCACATCGTGGATGGCGCGCTCCTGGTCCTCGGTCTCCTGGTACGGGAACGAACCCTCGAACTCGTGCTGCCACGGCGTGTCCTCGCCGAAGGCGTGGCCGGGCAGCGCATCGCGGCGGGCCTGCGTTTCGAGCAGTTGCGCGGCGAGATCCTGCACCGCCTTCTGGGCCGCCTCCTTGTCGCGCGTCCAGCGTTTCCCGCCGAGCGCGTGCAATTCGGGGCGCAGCCGGCCCGCGCCGACGTACCGGCTCAGCAGGTGCGTCTGGCTGACAGGCAGGTAGAGCTTTGCCTTGTCGGCGTATTCAATGGTCAGCACTTCCTGGCGCTTCCCGGCCACCTCGATGTCGAAGAGGCCGAGGTATTTCCCGATGCCGTGGTCCATGTGCACCACGAAGTCGCCCGGCTGGAGATCGTTCCAATCCGCCACGCGTTCGCCGGAGTGGCGGCGCGGGCCGCGGCGCGGCGCGTGCGGGTCGTAGCGCCCGCGCGCCTCCTTGCGGCGGCCATAGAAATCCTCCTCGCCGAGCACGAGCAATTTCGCGGCGGGCACGACGAAGCCCTCCGACAGGCCGCCGTCCCACAAGACGAACGCGTCGGCGGGTTCCAGCAGCGCGCCAAACGTTTCGGCGAAGCGATCCCGCGCGCCGCGCGTGCTGAAATAGATCCGCACCGTGCCGCCGCCCCGCGCGTGTTCATTCAATGCGGCGACGACGCGCTGGCGCTCGCGTTCGACCTGATCCGGCGGGAGGCTTCCGCCCGCGAGGTCGGGCGCGCCCTCGAACGGCGCGAGGTCGAGCTTCGCGGCTTCGCCGGGCGTCGTCTCGGCGGCAGCGAGTTCGATGTTCGCCCAGCGCGCCGCCCGTTCTCGCGCGGCGGCGAAGGACAGCGTGACGGACCCGGCGTCCGCCTCGCGGATCACCTCGTCGTACAGCGCAGCATGGTGCGCAATGCTTTCGCGTTCATGCCAGACGAACACGGCGTTCGGCGGAAGGTGGTCGAACACGCTCGCGGTCAATTGGTCAGGCGCCTCGCGCGCGGGGGTCAGGTCGAGCTGTTCGATGCGGTGGCGCGATTTCTGGTCGGCGGGATCGAACGTACGCAGCGAATCGACCGTCGCGCCGAACAGCTCGACGCGGACCGGCCAGTCGCTCGTCGCGGGCCAGAGGTCGAGGATGCCGCCGCGCAGCGCGGCGTGGCCCTTCCGGGTGACCTCGGGGAGAAACTCGAACCCTTCATGTTCCAGTTTTTCCAGCAGCGTTTCGACCGGGAGTTCCTGGCCGAGCCGGATGGAACGCAACGCTTCCGCGCCGGGTGTTTCGTCGCGGAAATAGCCGGGCGGCATCGTGCGCTGCATGAGCGCCTGGACGCAGGTCACGGTGATGGCGGGCGGGGTGGCGCCGCCGAGTGCGCGCAGGGCCGCGAACCGATCGCCCAGCAGATCGGCGTGCGGTGGCGCGCCGTGTCCGGGCAGGGCTTCCCAGGCGGGGTAGTACGAGAGATTTCGCGCGTGTCCGCCGCCGAGTGTTTGCAGGTCGCGGTGCAGCCGGTCGAGCGTGCGGGGCCCGTCGGTGACCCAGACGAGGGGCCGCTGGTGCTGCGTGGCGAGCGCCCAGGCGAGCCAGGCGGCGGAGGAGCCTGGCGGGGTCCAGGCACAAAAAGTCCCCCCTCGGCGGAAAAATTCCGCCCAGCCCTGCGCGTCACGTTCCGAAATAGGGAACTCCATGGGAGCCCGAGAACGGGAACGTAGTGCGCCGCCGCCCGCGCGTCAAATGCGCAGGGGGGGGTAAGCCCCCCCCCGTGGCCTTGCGCCACGGGGGACGCGACACCGCCCGGCATTCCGGGCTGGACGCTGGGGGGCGGCGCCGGTATCACTAGCCGCTACTTGTTTGGAGCCGCCATGGACGAACTGCTTGTTTTATTGAAACGCAACGCGCTGGAAACGCCGGAGAACCTCGCGAAGATGCTCAACCTGGGCGTCGACGAGGTGAAGCGGCGCATTGCCGACTACGAAAAGGCGGGCATCATCCGCGGCTACCAGGCCGTCGTGAACGAGGACCAGCTTTCGGTCAACTCGGTGACCGCCGTCATCGAGGTGAAGGTCACGCCGGAGCGCGAGGGCGGCTTCAACTACGTCGCCGAGCGCATCAGCAAGTTCCCCGAGGTGCAGTCGGTATACCTGATGTCCGGCGCGTTCGACCTGCTGTTGTTCGTGCATGGTCGCGATCTCAAGGAAGTCGCCTTTTTCGTCAGCGAGAAGCTCGCCACGATCCGCGGCGTCATCTCGACCGCGACGCACTTCATGCTCAAGACCTACAAGGCGCATGGCGTCCTGATGGAGAGCCCGGAAGGCACGGAACGCCTGAAGGTCTCGCCGTAACCCGGACGACGGGAACCCCGCCATGCGCACCCCCGCCTCCAGAATCGCCGCCCATGTCCGCGACATCCCGCGATCGGGCATCCGCGACTTCTTCGACATCGTCAGCACGATGAAGGACGTCATCAGTCTCGGCATCGGCGAGCCCGACTTCGACACGCCGTGGCACATCCGCGAGGCGGCGATCAACGCGCTCGAACGCGGATCGACCAGCTACACGTCCAACATGGGCCTGATTTCCCTGCGCCAGGCGATTACGCGCTACGTGGAGAAGAACTACGGGGTGCGCTACAACGCCGAAACGGAGGTGCTCATCACCGTCGGCGTCAGCGAGGCGCTGGACCTCGCCCTGCGCGCGATCATCGAGCCGGGCGACGAGATTCTCTACCACGAGCCGTGCTATGTGTCGTATGCGCCCGTCGTCATTTTCGCGCACGGCGTGCCCGTCGCCATCGAGACGCGCGCGGAGGATGGGTTCCGCCTGACCCGCGCGCAACTGGAGGCGAAGGTCACGCCGCGCACGAAGGCGCTGATGCTGAACTTCCCGAACAATCCCACCGGCGCGACGCTCGACGCGGACGACGTGCGCGAAATCGCGGCGTTCGCCGTCGAACACGACCTGATCGTCATTACGGACGAGATTTACGCGGAGCTGACGTACGACGGCCGGCATGTGAGCATCGCCTCGATGCCCGGCATGAAGGAGCGCACGATTTTCCTGCACGGTTACTCCAAGGCGTGGGCCATGACCGGCTTCCGCATGGGCTACGCGTGCAGCACGCCGGAATTGATCGAGGCGATGATGAAGATCCACCAGTACACCATGCTGTGCGCGTCCATCATCAGCCAGGAAGCAGCGGTCGAGGCGCTGAAGGACCCCGATGCCGACGTCGAGGAGATGCGGTCGGAATACCACCGGCGGCGCAACTTCCTCTTCAACTCGTTCAAGGAAATGGGCCTGCCCTGCCACACGCCGCGCGGCGCGTTCTACGCCTTCCCCTACATCGGCCACCTCGGCCTCACGTCAAAGGAATTCGCGCTGCGGCTTCTCGACCAGGAGAAGGTCGCCGTGGTTCCCGGCACCGCGTTCGGCCCCTGCGGCGAGGGTTACGTGCGCTGCGCCTACGCGACCGGCATGGAAGACCTGCAAGAGGCGATGCGCCGCCTCGCCCGCTTCATCCGCACGCTCCAGCCCGCCGCCGTCACCGCGCGTCCCGCGGTGTGTTGACGCTGTAGCGACGGCATTTCATGTCGTCGTGCATGCCGCTCGGATCGACGGGATGAAATCCCGTCGCTACAACTCCCGCGATTGCCAGGCGCTATTCCTTGTGCCAGATGTCGCCTTCGCCGTAGCGGAACCAGCGCCACGTCGTCACCTTCTGACGCGTGTAGAACATGATGCCTTCGCGGCCCTGCAGGTGCAGGTCACCGAAGAAGGAATAGTCCCAGCCGCTGAACGGGAAATACGCGAGTGGCGCGGGCACGCCAACATTGATGCCGACCATGCCGGACTTGATCCGGTGCCGGAACTCACGCGCGGCCTTGCCGGACTGCGTGTAAATACACGCGCCGTTGCCGAAGATGGTTTTATTCGACATCTCAATGGCGGACTCCAAGTCGTCGAACCGCATCACGTTCAGGACCGGGCCGAACACCTCGTCCTTCGCAATCGTCATCTCCTGGCGCACGTGGTCCACGATGGTCGGCCCGAGGTAGAACCCTTTCGGCTGCTCCGGCACTTTCACGGCACGCCCGTCCACGACAATGCTCGCGCCTTCCTTCTCGCTGGATGCGACCAGGCCCGCGACCTTGTCGCGGTGCGCTGCGCTGATCACAGCGCCCATCTTCGCGGTCGGATCACGGTCCGTCGGCCCGACCTTGATCGCGCGGACCGCCTCGGCGAGCGGCGGCAACAGCTTGTCCGCGGCACGCCCGATCGCCACCGCCGTCGAACCGGCCATGCAGCGTTGCCCGGCGCAACCGAACGCCGCGTCGACCAGGCCCGTCACCGAGTTGTCGAAGTCGGCGTCCGGCATCACGAACACATAATTTTTCGCGCCGCCCGCCGCCTGCACGCGTTTGCCGTGCTGGGTTCCGGTCTCGAAGATGTATTTCGCGACCGGCGATGAACCGACGAACGAAATCGCGCGGATTTTGGGGTGCGTCAGCAGCGCATCCACACACGGCTTGCCGCCGTGCACGATATTCATGACGCCCTTCGGCAGTCCCGCCTCGTGCAGCAGCTCGATCAACCGCACGCCGGTGAGCGGCACCTTTTCGCTCGGTTTGAAGATGAACGTGTTGCCGCACGCGAGCGCGAGCGGATACATCCACATCGGCACGAGCGCGGGGAAGTTGTATGGGCAGATGCCGACGCAGATGCCGACGGGCTGCTTGATCACGTCGCAGTCGATCCCGCGCGCGATGTTTTCCAGCGCCTCGCCCTTCAGCAGTTCCGGCGCGCCGCACGCGTATTCCACGACCTCGACGCCGCGCCGCACGTCGCCGCGCGCCTCGGTGATGGTCTTGCCGTGCTCGCGCGTAACACTCTGCGCCAGTTCCTCAAAATGATCCTCCAACAGCATCTTGTAGCGGAACAGGATGCGCGCGCGTTCGACCGGCGGCGTCTCCGCCCAATCGAGGGCCGCCGCATCGCACGCCGCCACGGCCTTCTCCACCAGCTCCGGCCCGCACATCGGCGTCCGCGCGATTTCCTCGCCCGTGGACGGATTGCAGACCGACGTGTAGGTGTCCGCGTGCGGCACGAACCACTCGCCATTGATAAACGCGGGAACGATCGGTGTTGTTGCGCTCATATTCTCTTCTCCATTTCCGATTTCCAAATTCCAATTGCCAATCGACGACTACAGCCGCAGTGCGAGTTCAATTGGAAATTCGCAATGGGCAATTGACAATTCTAAGGATGCGCCGGGATGGGCTTCATTTTCCCCGCCGCCATGGCGGCCTGGTAATCTTTCCAGCTCATCGGCTTCTTGTTCGTCTTCACGTCCACCATCGTGATGCAGTTGTCCACCGGGCAGACCAGCGAGCAAAGATTGCAGCCGACGCAGTGGTCTTCCTTGATCTCGGGAATCGGCTTGCCCGGCAGGCGGCCCGGGCCGAGGCCCTGCCCGTTCGGCTTCACCAGCCCGATGGCCTGGTGCGCGCCATCCTCGCAGGCGATGTAGCACAGGTTGCAGCCGATGCACTTATCGTAGTCGATCGACGCGACCCGCTTGTAGTTGAGATCCAACGTTTCCCACTTGTTCACGCTGCGCACGGCCTTGCCGCTCAACTCGTTGACGGACTTCATGCCCTTGGCGTCGAGATAGTCGTTCAGGCCGTCAATCATGTCCTCCACGATGCGGAACCCGTAATGCATGATCGCCGTGCATACCTGCACGCCGGTCGCCCCCAGCGCGATGAATTCCGCGGCGTCCTTCCAATTCCCAATGCCGCCGATGCCGGAAATGGGCAACCCCACTTCCGGGTCCGCCGCGACTTCGTGGACCATGTTCAGCGCGATCGGCTTCACCGCCGGCCCGCAATAGCCGCCGTGCGTGCTCTTACCCGCGACGTACGGCTCGGGGCACATCGTGTCGAGGTTCACCTGCGTGATGCTGTTAATCGTGTTGATGAGCGACACGGCGTCCGCGCCGCCGCGCTTCGCCGCCCGCGCCGCGTGCGCAACGCTCGTGATATTCGGCGTCAACTTGACGATGACCGGAATCTCCGCCGCCTCCATCACCCAGCCGACGATCGTCTCAATGACGTCCGGGTTCTGCCCGACGGCGGAGCCCATGCCGCGCTCGCACATGCCGTGCGGGCAACCGAAGTTCAGCTCCACCCCATCCGCGCCGCAGTCGCGCGCGCGCTTCATGTAGTCATGCCAGTTTTCGCGCGTGTCTGTCATCAGCGACGCGATGACGGCGTGGTTCGGCCACGCCTTCTTGCATTCCGCGATTTCCCGGAAATTGGTCTCCGGCGAACGGTCACTGATCAGTTCGATGTTGTTGAAGCCAACCATCCGGATTCCGCCCATGTTGTGCGCGGAATAGCGGGAGCTGACGTTCACAATCGGGTCGCCGATGGTCTTCCACACCACTCCGCCCCATCCCGCCTCAAACGCGCGGTGGCACTGGTAGGCCGTGTTCGCGGGCGGCGCGGACGCGACCCAGAACGGATTCGGCGATTTGATTCCGGCGAGATTGATCGATAGGTCTGCCATGGTCAGGACTCCTTCAATAAACCTGCATCCTCGGTCTCGGGGTCGGTATCGGAATCGATTCTCGCCCGATAGTTCTCCCCTCCCTCATGAACCGCGTAGCCACGTTGTCCCAATCGAGTTAACATGGCGACGATGCGATCCAGAACCAGTTTTTGCTCTTCACTGGATGCGCGATCGAACGCGCCGCACTCCACCAACACATCCTGGATGGCCCCGCATTCAAGTGCGGACCCTCTCGCGATTTCGAAGTATCTTCTTCGATCGCCATCCGTAGCTTTCCCATTTCCTTCCGCAATATTGAGGGGGATCGACTGCGATGCCCGGATAAGTTGATCGCGAGCATTCTTGTGGCCGGTAAGTCCCTCACAGAATCGATAGGCCCAGCCGACATATTCAATGGCCGCGCGATAAACATCCAATTTTTCGTGTCCAAAGCTCATTTCGATACCGACAGCGATTCCGACCCCGACCCCGTTTGAATCCGCAGCCCAATCTACTGCTTCCCGTAATACTCCGCTTCCAATTCCGGTACGCGAACCGGGTTGTCCAATCCAGAGCCGAATGGCGGCCCCGCCACGCCGATGCGCGTGGCCTGGACCGGTCCGGCGACCCGTTCGCCCGTCAGCCATTTGTGGATGCCGCGGGCGGCCTTCTTGCCCTCGCCCACCGCGTTCACCACTTCGCGGCCGCCGTTCGCGCAATCGCCGCCCGCGAAAACGTGCTTCAGGCTGGTCTGCCCCGTCGCCGCGTCGCGTGTGACGGTGCCGTCCCTGCCCACCCTCAACTTCGGGAAGAGCTTTTTCAACAGGCCGCTCTGCGGTTCCTGCCCCAGCGCCTTGATGACCATGTCGAACGGCTCGACGAATTCCGAGCCCTTGACGACTTCGAGCCGACCTTCGCGATTCACCTTCGTGCGCGCGAGTTTCAGCCCGACGACGCGGCCCTTTTCCGCGACGACTTCGACCGGCACGGTGTGGAACATGAATTCGCAGCCGTCCGCCTTCGCGATGTCGTACTCGTACGGATAGGCGGGCATGTCCTTTTCGCCGCGCCGGTACACGATGATCGAGTTCGCCGCGCCGAGGCGCTTCGCCTGCGTGACCGCGTCGATCGCGGTGTTGCCGCAGCCGATCACGGCGACCCGCCGGCCCACGGGCACCTTGTTCAGCGGCATCGTGTGGATGAGTTTGATGAAGTCGAGCGCCTCGAATACCTCCGGCAAATCCTCGCCGGGAATGCCCAGGCGATAGGTGCGGCCCAGGCCGATGCCGACGAAGATCGCGTCGAATTGTTTCTCCAGGTCCGCGATCTTGACCTGTTTGCCCACCTCGACTCCCGTCTTGATTTTGACGCCAAGACTTTTCACCAGCTCGACTTCCGCGAGGCTGTCCTCGGGCCGCAGCTTGTAGTAGGCGATGCCGTAGGTGTTCAGGCCGCCGGCCTGTTTTTCCTTTTCGTAGATCGTCACCTCGTAGCCAAGTTGCGCCAGCTCCGCCGCGCAGCCGAGACCGGCCGGGCCGCCGCCGATCACCGCGACGGATTTGCCGGTCTTCACCTTCGGCTTGCCCAACACCGAGATCTTGTTGTCGAACACGTGGTCCGTCGCGTAGCGCTGGAGCCGCCCGATCTTGATCGGCTTCTCGTCGCGGTCCAGCATCACGCACGCGCCCTCGCACAGCGCCGTCGTCGGGCACACGCGCGCGCAGGAGCCGCCCAGCGGATTCGCCTGCAGGATCACCCGCGCGGAACCGGTCAGGTTCCCGTTCGCGATCTTCTTGATAAAGGACGGGATATCGATGCCCGTCGGGCACGCCATGATGCACGGCGCGTCGAAGCAGTAGAGGCAGCGATCCGCCTCCACCAGCGCCTCCTGCGGCGTATACTTCGGTTCAATCTCGGCCATGTTGGCCGCCGCCTCACGGGCGCTCAGCAACGGTTTTAGTTTCATGATTTTACCTCGGCCCCTGTAGCTCCATCGCTCTGTCGGCGGAAATCTGCGATCTCCGGCGGCGGAGCGCCGGAGCTACAACAGACGCCGCCTTGGCCGCCGAAGCGCCGCGCGAAGGCGGCTCTGCCGGCGGAAGTCCTGATCCTCCCCTGTAGTTCCGCCGCTCTGCCGGCGGAAGTTTTTGCCCTCCGGCGGCGGAGCGCCGGAGCTGCAACACGCGCGGAGAAATATTTACAGACGTTGTAAGCGCAAAAAATCATTTTTACAGACGTTGAAATTTTCCGGTCACGGCTTGAACTCTTCAAACGCCAGCCCGTGCGCGTCGGCGACGGCCTTGTAGGTGATTTTCCCGGCGTGCGTGTTCAGGCCCGGCAGCAGCTCCGGCACCTGCAGCATCGCCATTTCAAACCCGAGGTTCGCGAGCTTCACCGCGTAGGGGATCGTCGCGTTCGTCAGCGCCTGCGTCGCGGTGCGGCAATACGCGCCGGGCATGTTGGCGACGCAGTAGTGCAGCGTGTCCTCCTCGAAGTAGATCGGGTCCTCGTGCGTCGTCGCGCGCGAGGTTTCGGCGCAACCACCCTGGTCAATGGCGATGTCGACGAAGACGGTGTTCTTCTTCATCGCGTGCAGCATTTCGCGGCGGATCAGCTTCGGCGCCTTCGCGCCCGGCACCAGCACGGCGCCGATCAGCAGGTCCACCTGCGGCAGCATATCCATCAGGTTCTGCTCATTCGAGAACAGCGTGTGCGCGGTGCCGCGCAGGCTGATGTCGAGGAAGCGCATCTGCTGCAAATCCACCTCCAGGATCGTGACATCCGCGCCCATGCCCGCCGCGACGCGGCCCGCGTTGATGCCCGCCGTCCCGCCGCCGATGATCAGCACGTTGCCGGGCAGCACTCCGGGCACGCCGCCGAGCAGCACGCCCTCGCCGCCCTGCGCCTTGCTCAAATAGAACGCGCCGACAATCGCGCTCATGCGGCCCGCGATTTCGCTCATCGGCTCCAGCAGCGGAAGACGCCGTCCGACCTGCACCGTCTCGTAGGCAATCGCCGTCGTCTTCGACTTCACCAGCACATCCGTCAGCTTGCGGTCCGCCGCGATGTGCAGGTAGGTGAACAACACGAGGCCGGGCCGCAGGAAGCCATACTCCGGCTCTATCGGCTCCTTCACCTTGATGACCATGTCGGCGCCCCAGGCATCGGCCGCCGTCGGCACGATCTTCGCGCCGGCTTCGGCGTATTGTTCGTTCGAAAAGCCGCTGCCGAGTCCCGCGTCCTTCTGGACCAGCACCTCGTGCCCGGACGCCACCAGCATGCGCACGCTCGCCGGCGTGCCGGCCACCCGGTTCTCCTTGACCTTGATTTCCTTCGGTATGCCGATTTTCATGCGAATAGGTGACATGCTGCGCTGGCTACGGGTAATCTTGGAGTAATGGAGAGTTGGAGTGATGGGGGCGCCAAATCCCAACACTCCATCACTCCACTACTCCATCACTCCAGAACTCCAGCACCCCACGGACCTCTCCTTCCGTTTAGATTTCCGACAACGCCACGTCCAACACCTCGAGCAGGAAGTCGATATCCGCGTCAGTCACGCACATCGGCGGGGTGATGCGGACGATGTTGCCGTACAACCCGCCTTTGCCGACCAGCGCACCCAGCTCGCGACAGCGCTCGAAGACCTGCATGCAGGCGGCCTTGTTCGGCTCCTTCGTCCCGCGATCGGTCACGAATTCCATCGCGACCATCAGGCCCGCGCCGCGCACGTCGCCGATCACCGGATATTTCGCGTGCAGCTTGCGGAATCCCGCGAGCAGACGATCGCCCAACACGCGGCAGCGCTCCTGCAGGTTCTCCTTGTCGATGACCTCCAGCACGGCCTTGCCGATCGCGCACGAGACGGGATTGCCGCCGAAGGTGTTGAAGTGGATGCGCTGGGACAGCGTCTTCGCGATCTCCGGCGTCGTCACCACCGCGGCGAGCGGCGCGCCGTTGCCGATGCTCTTCGCCATCGTCACGATGTCCGGGATCACGCCCTGCATCTCGAAGCCCCAATAGTGCGAGCCCGTGCGGCCAAAGCCCGCCTGCACCTCGTCGGCGATGCACACGCCGCCGTGCTCGCGCACAATGCGGTACGCCTCCTTGAGGTAGCCGTCCGGGAACACCACCACGCCGCCGACGCCCTGGATCGACTCCGCGAAAAAGCCCGCGATCTTGCCCGGCGTCGCGTTCATGATCACGTCCTTCACGTCCGCCGCGTACTTTTTGCCCGCGTCGGCATCGTTCCGGCCCCACGGCCCGCGGTACGGGTCCGCCGTCACCGCATGGTGCACGCCGAACGAATGCGGCACGTTGAACTTCCACGTGCTGTGCGCCGTGAGGCCCATCGCGGACGCCACCCCGCCGTGATAGCAGTTGCGCAGCGCGAGCAGGTCGTAGTTCCCCGTGTAGGCGCGCGCCATCAGGATCGCGAGGTCGTTCGCCTCGGAGCCGGAGTTCACGAAATACACGCATTTCAGGTTGCCGGGCAGTTTCGACGTCAGCAGCTCCGCGTATTCGCAGATCACGTTGTTCAGGTAGATCGTCGTCGTGTGCGCGATCGTCTGGAGCTGGTTCACCGCCGCCTGCGTCACGTGCGGGTGGCAGTGGCCGACGCTCACGGTGACGATGCCGCCGAACGCGTCGAGATAGCGCCGCCCCGTCTCGTCGTAGACGTACTGCATGTTCCCCTCCACGACCATCAGCGGCTTCGCGTAGTAGAGGAAGAGGCCGGGATTCAGGAACTGCTTCCGCAGCGCCAGCGTCTCGTCGTACGACGGTCCCGTGTAGGGCTTCGGCTTGTGGTCAAACGGCGGCAGTTTTGGAAGGGCGGTGGTCGTGTTCATCATTTATTTCCCCACAATGGAATGCCGAATGACGAAATCTGAATGACGAATGCGCGGAGGCCCTCGTCTCGCGATATTGGTCATTCGTCATTTGGTCATTTGGTCATTTATCACTTCTTTCCCAGGCCGGTAACTCGCCATCAACAGGTAGTACAGCACGAAGGCGATCAGGAAGCCGATGAACCACGCGTAGTGGTAGATGCCGGTCCAGAACTCGCTCGCTTCAAGCTTCCCGATCTTGATCAGGAAGCCCGGCACGTTCGGCGCGATGGCGAGCACGAGCGCGATCAGCGCGCGCAGGTTGTAGCCGCCCTGGTACGCATATTCGCCGCGGCTGTCGTACAGCGCGGCCAGGTTCAGCTCGCGCCGGCGGATCACGAAATAGTCGCAGACGAGGATGCCGCCGATCGGGCCGAGCAGCGCGGAATAGCCGATCAGCCAGGTGAAGATATAGCCGCTCGGGTCGGCGATCAGCTCCCACGGCCGCATGAGGATGCCGATGATCCCGGTGATGATGCCGCCGACGCGCAGGCTGATCGCGCGCGGCAGGAAGTTCGAAAAGGCCGTCGCGGGCGCGACCGTGTTCGCGGCGAGGTTCGTCGTCAGCGTCGCGAGCGTCAGCGCGAACATGGAGACAATCATCAAGCCGACGCTATCAAAGCGGGCGAGCAGCTCGACCGGGTTCCAGATCGCCTCGCCGAAAATCACGACCGTCGCGCTCGTCACCGCGACGCCGATGAAGGCGTAGAGCGGCATCGTCGTGTTTAATCCGAGGAACTGGCCCCACAGTTGGTCGCGCTGGCTTTTCGCCTCGCGCGTGAAGTCGGGGATGTTCAACGACAGCGTCGCCCAGAACCCGACCATCGCCGTCAGGCTCGGAAAGAAGAACTTCCAGAAGTCGGTGGACGAGGCGAACCGCGCCGGTTGCGACAGCATCGGGCCGAAGCCGTCCGCTTTCATATAGGCCCACACCAGCAGCGCCAGCCCCAGCGCGATCAGCAGCGGCGCGCCCCAGTTCTCCACCTTGCGGATGCTCTCCATGCCGCGCCAAAAAATCGCCACGTTGATCCACCAGAAGAACAGGAAACAGGCGAACTGCGCGACGTTGACCCGCGCCAGGTCGCTGCTGATGAAGCCGATCACCGGCGAATCCGCCAGCCCCGGCCATTGCAACAACAGCAGTTTGTAGATCGCGAATCCACCGATCCACGTCTGGATGCCGAACCAGCCGCACGCGACGATGCCGCGCAAAACCGATGCGACGTGCGTGCCCGCCGTGCCAAAGGCTGCGCGCGCGAAAACCGGGAAGGTGATGCCGTATTTCGTGCCCGCGTGGCCGTTCAACACCATCGGGACCAGCACGATCAGGTTGCCCAGCGCCACGGTCAGCACCGCCTGCCACCAGTTCATGCCGCCGTCGATCAGGCTGCTCGCCAGCATGTAGGTCGGGATGCACACCGACATGCCGACCCAGAGATGAGCGATATCCACGAGGCCCCAGCGTCGGTCGTGCGAGGAAATTGGCGCGAGGTCGTCGTTGTAGAGCGCGCTGTGGCGAATCCGCTCGCGTTCCGCGGGCGGGAGATCGGATTGAAGGGGATCAATCACGCGCCCGGCCTCCACTTCAAGATGGAGGTCGAACGAAGCGCGTCAACTCGTTGGCCCGGGGTCTTCCGGGTCAGCGCGGGGACACAACGGCCCTGTCCGGCTGCGTTCATTTCACAAGCGCTAGTATTGTTTCGCACCGCCGCGCGGTCAACAGGAAATCAGGGAAAACCTGATGCAGCGCGGGTTAGGGAAGTTTTGGCGTATTTTTTGCACCACTAGACCAACACCACCACGCCCGGCATATTGTGTCCGCCCGAACAACCTCGACCTCCCCTGTAGTTCCGCCGCCCTGCCGGCGGAAGTCGGTGGTCTCCCCGCTGTAGTTCCGCCGCTCTGCCGGCGGAAGTCTGTGACCTCCGGCGGCGGAGCGCCGGAGCTACAACAAGGGTCGCGCTTGATCCCGCCGCGCGGCTCTGGGATAAGCAACACGGTCATGAGTTCCATCAAGAAAACCGACGTGGTGCGCCTGTTGCTGGGCGACAAGCGGGGCCGGATGCCGGTCAAGTTTTGCGCCACCGCCTACGCGCCCGCGAACATCGCGCTCTGCAAATACTGGGGCAAGCGCAACGAGGAGCTCAACCTGCCCATCACCTCGTCGCTGTCCGTCTCCCTCGGCCCGCTGGGCACGACGACGCGCGTCTGCCTGTCAGCCCGGCCCGCCGACGAGGTGGAGCTGAACGGGCAGCCGGTGCCGCCCCGGAGCAAGTTCGCGCGGGCGCTCTCCGCCTACCTGAACCTGTTCCGCCCCTCGCCGACGGTGTTCTTCCGCGTCGAGACCCGCAACACGGTGCCGACCGCGGCCGGCATGGCGTCCTCCGCCTCCGGTTTCGCCGCGCTTGTGCTCGCGCTCAATGAGTTGTTCGGGTGGAGCCTTCCAGGGAAACACCTCTCGATCCTCGCCCGTCTCGGCAGCGGGAGCGCGTGCCGCTCGATCCTCACCGGCTTCGTCGAGTGGGAGGCGGGCGCCGACGAGGACGGCATGGACAGCTACGCCGAGCCCGTGCCCGGCGTCTGGCCGGACCTGCGCCTGGGCGTGCTGAAGATTACCGAGGAACAGAAGGCCGTCAGCTCGCGCGACGCCATGAAGCGCACGCGGCGCACCTCCGCGCTCTATGAAGCGTGGCCGGTCAAGGTTTCCCACGACCTCGAACTCATCAAAGCAGCCATCGAGACCCGCGACTTCAACCTGCTCGGCCAGACCGCGGAATCGAACGCGCTCGCCATGCACGCCACCGGCCTCGCCGCCTGGCCGCCCGTCCTGTTCTGGCGCCCCGAATCCGTCGCCGCCATGCATCAAATTTGGGCGCTCCGCGAAAAGGGCCTCGCCCTCTTCTTCACCATGGACGCCGGCCCCAACGTCAAATTGCTCTACCAAGCCGCTGACGAACCCGCCGTCCTCGCCGCGTTTCCCGCCGTCCACCCCGTTGCCCCCTTCCATACGCCCCCCGCCGACGTTCCCCGGCGAACGTCATGACCGACGGACACGGCGAGCAGGGACACCGGCGGACGGGTGTCGTACCCGGTCTCAGGCACGCCGCGCCGGCCGGCGATGGGCATCCTCTTCCGCGAACCACTGCCTGAGAAGATCCAGGTATTCGCGCGCGCGGGCGGGCACGTATTGCGGCGCGAAATGGGATCCATCGGGAAACATCTCGTCGGGATACACCCAGGCATTCGTCCGAAAGCGCAGCACGGTGAAGCGGCGGCTGAGGGCGGCGAGGCGGGCGTTCATTTCGATCGTCTCGCCGCTCGCGACGCGGAGGGCGGCCTCGTATTCGCGGATGGGTGTCGGCACGACATACACCTGAATGCCAAGCGACTCGCAGTGGGCCAGCAGGCGCTCCAGCGCGAGGGCGGAGATGGTGTGTTCGCCGTGCACCAGACGGCGCCACGCCCGCGTCGGGAAGGATTCCCGCTCATGCAGGGCATCCCGGTCCCGCGCGGCGGACAGGAAATCCATTTGCACGCGGCGCACCTCCAGGAAGGGGATGCGCTGCTGCAGCTCCATCCGGTAGCGATAGGACGGCAGGAGCTTGTAGGCGAGCATGTTGGCGGTGAACGCGGGGCTGCATTTCCACCAGCCCAGCATTCCAATCTCGTGCCAGCGCAGGAAACAGCGCTCGACGAAATTCTCCGTATAGATGAGGTCCAAATCGCCGTGGAAGGGGTCGTCGACCCACAACACGAGTTTTTGCGGCGGCGGGTTTCGCTCCAGATAGCGCAGCAGGAGCAGATACTGGCCCGCCATTTCGATGGTGCCGTTTGAAGAAAGCGGACTGAGAAAACCCGGCTCAAGCTGTTCAATTCCCCGGTCCAATTGGTGCCCAACGCTGTCGCCGAGCGAAAGAATGGGGCTCTCGAATTGGCGCGTGGCGACTTTGTGCAGCACAACGTCCACTTCGTGGCGGAAGAGATTCCCGGGCAGCATGAACGAAAACACGAATTCGATCAGCGCCACCGCCACGGCCGTCCACAACAAACCGGAACGCGACCAGCGCGCCGCATATCGGCGCCCGCGAAATGGTGGGGTGACCGGCATCGCGCGCCTCAGGGCTTGAGGATGTACGGCGCGCCGAGGGCGGTATCGCGCGGGACCGGACCGCCGGCCCAGCGAATGCGTATGGCCGCGTCGCCGGTATCGTCGAAATGCTCGACGCGCACGGGATAGACGCCGGCCTTCAGGTCCAGCGAGATCTTCCGCACGCTGCCGCGCCAGCTCTGGACGCGCCACGAATCGGCGACGAGTTCACTGCCCAGATAGAAGCGATAGCCGTCGTTGCCCTGCACGACGAATGTATAGCTTGCGGTTTCCGGGACGACGAGGCGGCCCTCCCAGCGCGCGGACCAGCGGTCGCGCCGGATGGGGAACGCGGGGGCGCGGCCGCCGTAATCAAGGCTCAACGCCGGCTCGCCGCGCACGGCCATCGGACGCTGGAAGTCGATGCTGTAAAAATACGTGACGCGCCATCCGGTCGATCGCAACAGGCCCGCCGCGATCAAGACCCCCTGCAGAACGACCCAGGCGGCGAAGATCACGGCCGCGCCCGCGGCGACGCGACGCGCGCGACGGGCATGGAAGCCGCGGGGGCGCCGGGCGCGGAGCGCGTCCTGCTCCAGGTTCACAATGCGCCAAAGGGCGGGCAGGCAACGCGAGACCAGATTGACGTTTGCGCGATCCCGCTCCTCCGAGTATTCGGTGAACCGGCTCACCTCGCGCGCTTGCGGGGCGAGCGTTTTCAATGCGTCGACCTCGTCCGCCGCGAGCAAACCGTCCACACGCAGGACATCCAGCAGACCATATGCCGCGTCCTCCGCGCCGCGCCCCCCGCCATCGAGGGCGGCATACTGGCCCAATGCGCGCAGGGCGGCATTCAGCCCGCGCACGGCGGCCGCGCTTTCCGGCGTATCCGTCGCGCGATGCAGCGCCTGCCAGACGGCCAGCAGCGCATTCCAGCGTTGGTCATATTCAGCCAGCGTCATCGGTCATCCATTCCTTCAGCAAATCGAGGTACTCACGCGCGCGTATCGGGACGAGGTGCGGTGCGAAGTGCGCGGTGTCGGGAAACATGTCATTCGGAAACACCGGCTGGTCCGGCAGGTAGTGCAGCACATCATAGCGGTCCGCAAGGGCGGCGAGTCGCTGGTTAATCTCCGTGCGCCCGCCACGGCGATCGCGCCGCGTCGCCTCGCGTTCGCGCATCGGCGTGGGGATGAGGTAGACGTGGATGCCGCGCGCCTGACACAGCGCGAGCATGCGCTCCAACGCGACGGAGGAGATGGACTGGCCGTCGCGGGTATAATCCTGCCAGTGCCGGGTCCAGACGCTTTCCCGCACGCCGAGCCCCGTGCGCGCGCGCGCGGCGTTTTGGAGGTCGCCCATGACCTTCATGACCTCGAGGAAGGGCAGCTCCTCCTGCAATTCCATTCGGTAGCGATACGACGGCAGCAGCTTGTAGGCGACCATGTTCGCGGCGAACGTGGGGCTGCCCTTCCACCAGGCAAGCAGGCCGATTTCGCGCCAGCGCAGGAAGCAACGCTGGATGTAATTCTCGGTATAGATGAGATGCAGGCTGCCTGCGAAGGGATTATCCATCCAGAGGATCAGATTCCGGGGCTGCGGATTGCGCTCCAGATAGCGGCGCAGGATGAGATACTGCCCCGTGGTTTCGAGTGAGCCGTTGGAGGACATCGGCTCAAGGAAGCCCGGCTCCAGTTTGTCGATGCCGCGGTCAAGCTGGCGGCCCACGCTGTTGCCGAGCGACAGATTGCGCGCCGTGAACCGCCGGGTGTCGACCTCCCGGAGCAGTTCATCCACCTCGTGGCGGAAATAGTGGTCCGGCAGCGTGCGCGAAAGGGCGAATTCGATCCCCGCCACCGCGAGGATCGTCCACAGCAGTCCCGACCGCATCCAGCGGGCCCGGCTCACGCGCCGGCGCGCGGAGTGGCTAGAACTGGAAATAGATGAAGGACTGCGCATTTTTCATCCCGAACACAACGATCGCATAGAACAACACGAGATACGCGGCGACGCGGCCCAACAGCGGCCACTTCAGCACGACATACTGGTCGCGCGCCCGGTATTGCAGGATTTCGAAGAGGAAGAGCGGCGCGATGTAAAACAGCAGGCGCTCCCAACCGTGCGCGCCGGCCGTGCCCCACCCCGTCGCCAGCGCGGACAGCATGTCGCCCACCTGCGCCATGCTCTGCGAGCGGAACAGCAGGGCGCCGAACGCCGACAACTGCAGGCGGAACAGGATGCAGAGGACGAGCGTCACGCGATGCTTCACCAACCACTCGCCGAGCCGCGCGAAGGGCTTGAAGGCGATCAGCGTCCGGTGGGCCGCCAGCATCAGGCCTTCATACAGGCCCCAGACCACGAAATGCCACGCCGCCCCGTGCCAGAGGCCGCAAAGCGCCATGGTGATCATCAGGTTGCGGTACGCCAGCAGCGGGCCCTTGCGGAATCCGCCGAGCGGGGTGAACAAATAGTCGCGCAACCAGGAGGAAAAGCTCAGGTGCCAGCGGCCCCAGAAATCCGTGGGGCTCGTCGCCAGCAGCGGCAGGTTGAAGTTGAGCATGAAGCGGAAGCCCATGCAGAGGGCGAGGCCGCGCGCGATGTTCGAGTAGCCGGCGAAGTCGCAGTAGATCTGGATGAAGAACGCGTAGCCGCCCAGCAGGACGTCGCTGCCCGCGGGATTCGCGCCCGACGCGAAAATCGAATCGACGATCATCGCCAGGTTGTCCGCCACGAAGATCTTTTGGAAGAAGCCCCAGAGAATGAGGTAGGCGCCGTGGGTCAGACCGAAATGGCTCACGCGGCGGTCGGACGTGATCTGCGCCAGCAGGTTCGTCGCGCGCTCGATCGGCCCCGCCACGAGCTGCGGGAAAAAGGCGACATACAGGGCGAAGTCCTCCAGCCGGCGCGACGCGGTGAGGCGACGGCGGTAGACGTCGATGACGTAACTCATCGACTGGAACGTGTAGAACGAAATGCCGACCGGCAGCACGACGTTCAGCGTCGGGAGGTCCGGCGTCACGCCAAACCAGCCGCACAGCGCGGTGAAATTTTCGGTGAAGAAGTTGAAATACTTGAAGAAGCCGAGGCACGACAGGTTCACCACCATGCTGGCCGCCACGATCTGCTTGCGGCGGCGCGTGTCGGGCGCGTCCTCGATCCAGCGTCCAAAATAATAGTCCGCGACGGTCGAAAACGCGAGCAGCCCGAGGAAGCGCCAGTCCCACGCGCCGTAGAACAGATAACTCGAGAGCAGCAGCAGGCGGTTTTGGCCGCGGCGCGGCAGGGCGAGATACAGCCCGAACACGGCGACGAAGAAGAGAATGAACTGGAAACTATTGAATAGCATGAGACCGATGCCCGCCCGCGCGCAGTAGGCCATGCGAGGGCGGCGGAATTCAAGCGGTTAAGGCGCGTGAGACGCGATGGAAACCCTTGCCTCCGCGTGGGCGGGAGCGTATCTCTATGGCGGGTGGGACATTGAAAAGCAAGACCGACAGACCGCTGGGCGCGCTTCCCGGCTATTTGGAAAAGCCACTCTGGACTTCGGCGGCTGCCGCTCTGGCGTACGGCGCTTTTTGCGCCATTTATATCATCTTTTCCGACCGTTGGGTGGCCATGGTCGCGGGCGGGTCAGAGCTTCATCACCGCTTGCAGACCATCAAAGGCCTTGCGTTCGTCGCCTTCAGCGCGACGCTGATTTTCATGTTGTGCGCGATCCTGCTGCGCCGGGTCGCCCGCAACCAGGTGGCCCTGCACGCGCAACAGGAGGCGCTGGTGGCGGCCGAGCGTCGCGCCACCGCCGGCCTGCTCGCCCACTCCGTCGCGCACGACATGAACAACGTACTCACGGTCGGCATGGCCAACGTGGAACTGTTGCGATCACATGGCCAGATGGATGAATCCGGGTCGGAGATGCTCAACGACATCGGGATATCCTTCGAACGCCTGCACCAGATGACCCGCCGCATGTCGCACGTCGGTCGCGCGCCCTCCGCCGGTCAGGCCGAGGAGGCCGACCTCATGGACCTCGTCCGTCGCGAGGTGGCCTTTATGCGCAGGCACCGCGCCTCGACCGAATGCACCCTCCACGTGCAGGGTCCGGACCACCTGAAGGTTCGGATCCACCCGGAAGGCATGCAGGATCTTTTGGAAAACCTGCTGTTGAACGCGGCCGAAGCAGCCCCGGAGAACGGCCGGGTCGAGGTGCGTATCGCCGAGGAAGCGGAAGCGGCGGTCCTCGAGGTTCACGACAACGGGCCGGGCGTTCCGCCCGAGCGCCGCGGCCAGATTTTCGAGGCCCTGTACACCACGAAGCCCAATGGCCTCGGCCTGGGCCTCCTGTCCGTCAAAGCGGCCCTCAAGCAGCACGAGGGCCGGGTCGAGGTACTCGCGTCCCCGCTCGGCGGCGCCTGTTTCCGGGTGACCCTGCCTCGAAAATAAGGATGTCAGGTTTTCGCGGCGCGGCGCGACGAAATGGGTGCGACCCACATGCACAAAACGATCGCCCAGTGTATTGACCGGATCACCCCCTCGTGCGCGGAGGTGGCGCGGTTGGCGTCGGAAGCGCTCGACCGGCGCCTCACGGTGCGGGAGCGGATTTCAATGCGCCTGCACTTCACCATCTGCTATTTCTGCCGGCGATACTGCGAGCAACTGCGCGGCCTGAGCACAGGGCTTCGCTCCAACGCGGAACACTATGGACAGCATGCCGGCCCGGCGATGCCGGATGAGGACAAAGCCCGCCTGAAACAAGCCTGCCGGGAACAGCGGCGCCCAGTCGAATAGTTCACCGCGGAGAACTGCGGCGATGGAACATTGAACGCTGCATTTCGAGCAGGGGAGGAACCGGGGCGTGCTACACTTCACGTATGACTGCGACTGAATCTTCCTCGCCGACGCATCGGGCGGTGCGACGGTGTTGCCATCTCGGGATGTTTATCCAGGCGATGGTGATCAACCTGACGCCGCTGTTTTTTATCCCGCTGCGCGCGCAGTACGAGCTCTCGTTTGAGCAACTGGGCCGCCTGGTGCTGGTCAATTTCTTCACGCAGATGGCGGTGGACCTGCTGTGCACGGCGGTGGTGGACCGCTTCGGCCTGGTGAAACCGCTGACCGTGGCGGCGCAGGCGCTGGCGGCGGTCGGGCTCTGGCTGTTCGCGGCGGCGCCGCTGCTGTTCCCGGACGCGCCGTACCACGGGTTGCTGCTCGGCACGGTGGTGTTCTCGATGGGCTGCGGCCTGCTCGAGGTCCTGATCAGCCCGATCATCCACGCGGTACCGTCAACCCGCAAGGAGGCGGACATGGCGCTGCTGCACGCGTTCTATCCCATCGGCAAGGTCGCCGTGATCGCGGTCACCGCCGTCGCGCTGTTCGCGTTCGGACATGGGGCGTGGGGCTGGATCGCGGTGGCGTGGTCGGTCGTGCCGCTGCTCAACACGTTCGGCTTCCTCGCGGTGAAACTGCCGCCGCTCGTACACGAATCGCAGCGCGAGAAAACGCGCACCATGGCACGGACACGCTTCTTCTGGCTCGCGCTCTTCGGCATCCTGCTCGCGGGCGCGGCGGAGGTCACGCTCGCGCAGTGGACCTCGGCCTATGCGCAGACCGTGCTCGGATTTTCGCAACTGGTGTCCGACGGAATAGGCTTCGGCTTGTTCGGCGCGATGATGATCGTGGGGCGGCTCTGGTTCGGCCTGCACGGCGCGGAAATCTCGCTGCGTCCCCTGCTGATCACCGGCGCGCTGCTCGCGGCGGTGTGCTATGCGGTGATGGCGCTCTCGCCGTGGCCGATCCTCGCGCTGGCCGCGTGCATCCTGGCGGGCCTGTTCGTCAGCCTGCTCTGGCCTGGCATCGTCGCGCTGGGCGCCGCCGCGTTCCCGCGCGCGGGCATCTCGCTGTTCGCCCTGCTGGCGGCGTTCGGCGATACGGGATGTGGAATCGGGCCGTGGCTCGTCGGCTATACGGCGGACCACGTCACCGCGACGGCCGGGGCGTCCGGTCCCGCGCTGTTCGCCGACTATGCGCCCGCGCAGGCCGGCCTGCGCACCGGCTTCCTGCTCGCCGCGCTCTTCCCGCTCGCGCTGGCCCCGCTGCTCTGGCGGCTGAAACGCCGGACCTGATTACGTCGCCAGCGCGAGGCGGCCGGAGTCGATGCGCGCCCCGGGGGACGAAAGGCGCAGCGTGAGATCGGGCAGCACGTCCTCCAGCACGCCCTCGGCGAGCGGCGCGGCGGGATCCGCGTCTGCGCCAAGCGGCAGCACACGAACGCGCCGGCCCCGGTAGGCGAGCGCCTCGCGATACTCCGCGTATAAGCCGGTCGCGTCGCCCGCGCGCAATTGAGCGACCGCATCATCGAGCGCCGCGACCACGGCGGACAATACGCGTGGCAACGCACCGCGCAGCGCCGGGTCCGCATCCGCTAACGCACCCGCGCGCGGCGCGCAGGCCTCGGGCGAAAGCGCGGGCGCGCAATCCACATTGATGCCGATTCCGAATACCGCGTGGGATGCGCAGTCGCCCTGCACGGCGGTGGCCGTGAGTACGCCGGCCACCTTCCGCTCCTCCAGCAGCACGTCGTTCACCCATTTGATCCGGGGCGCGAGACGTCCTTCCGAGAGCGCGCGGATCGCGCGGGCGACGGCGACGGCGGGCGCCATCGTCAGGCCCGCCTGCAAGGCGGCGACGGGCAGGTCGAGCGTATAAAACGCGGTGAGGTGCAGGTTCCCGCGCTCGGCCTGCCAGGGCCGCGCGTGTTGCCCGTGAAATTTGCGCCCGGTCAGCGCGATGCAGACCAGGCCGTCCGGCGCGCGTGCGCCGCGGCCCAACGCGTCGTTCAACCCGGTGAATTGGGACGCCTCCGCCGTGTCGATGAGTACCCAGGCGCGCGCCGGATAGGCGCTTCCGGAAATCGGCCCCGTCGCCCGCCACGCCGCCGATCCTCCGCCAACGGCTTGCCAGATGGGCGCGAACGCGGCGTCCGGCTGCGCGGCTGTCCACGCCGCACCGGGCGGCACAAACCCGCGCATTGCCTCCGGCCGGTCCGTCCACCAGTGCATCATGCGCGGCCCGCGGCGAGCAGTTCCTTCGCGTGCTGCAGCGTCACCTTCGTCAGGTCCTTGCCGCCGAGCATGCGCGCGATTTCGTCCACGCGCGCCTTCGCGTCGAGCCGGTCCACCTCGGTGAACGTACGCCCGTCGCGCACGCGTTTGACCACGGCGAAATGCGTGCCGCCCTGCGCGGCGACCTGCGGGAGATGCGTGATGCAGATGACCTGGTGGCTCGCGCCGAGCGCGGCGAGCTTGCGGCCCACGGCGATGCCCATCTCGCCGCCGACGTTCGCGTCCACCTCGTCGAACACGAGCACGGGAATCCGGTCGTGTTTTGCGAGCACCGCTTTCGTTGCGAGCATCACGCGCGAGATTTCGCCGCTCGACGCGATGTCGCGCAGCGGCTTGCGCGCCTCGCCAAGATTCGGCGCGAAACCGAACGACACCGCGTCGCAGCCCGTCGGGCCCGGCTCCGCCTCCTCGATCGCGACATCAAACGCGCCGTGCGGGAAGCCCAGCTCGCGCAACTGCGCCGTCACGGCCTTCGCAAGTTTCTCCGCTGTCGCGCGCCGCTTGCGCCCGAGGGCGCGGCCGCGCGAGACGAGTTCCGCGCGGGCCTTCGCTATGCGCTGTTCAACCTCCGCGAGTCGTTCACCGCGTTGCGAGAGCTCCTTCAACGCGGTGCGCGATTCGTCCAGCAGGCGCACGAGGCCCGCCGCGTCGTTGGCATATTTCCGTTTGAGCCGCTGGTAGAGCGCGAGCCGCTGCTCCAGCCAGTCGAGCCGCGCCGGGTCCGCCTCCACGCGGTCGAGTGCGCCGCGCATCGCCTCCGCGAGCGCCTGAATCTGTTGCGCGGCGGCGCGCGCCTCGGTCTTCCACTCCGCCGCGTCCGGCAGCAACCGCGCCAGTTCGTCCAGCGAGCGCTGCGCGCCCGCGAGCGCGTCGAACGCGTTGCCCTCGGCGTCCTGCAGCGCGGACAGCACGCCCTGGCCGAGTTCAAGAATACGCTGTGCGTGGCTCGCCACCGCGTGTTCCTGCGCGACCGCGTCGTCCTCGCCGGCCTCGGGCGCGGCCTCCTCGAGTTCGTTGATGCGAAACTGCAGGAGGTCGATGCGCGCGGACACCTCCTCGTCGCCGCCCTGCAATGCGTCGCGCTGCGCTTCGAGTTCGGACATGACGCGGTGGTGCTCGCGGCAGCCCGCGCGATCCGACTCCAGCCCGCCGTACGCATCCAGCACGTCGAGCTGGAACAACGGATTGAGCAGCGACTGGTGGTCGTACGGCCCGTGCATGTCGACGAGTCGTTCACCGATGCGTTTCAGCGCCTGTAGGGTGACCGGCGTATCGTTGACGAGATTCTGTCCCGCGCCGTTTTCTTTCACGATGCGGCGGACGATGAGCTGGCCGTCCTCCGCGGGCGGCAGGCCGAGTTCCTCCAGCAGCGCGGGCAGGTCGTCGAGCTTCGACACATCGAACACCGCCTCCGCGCCGCACGCGTCGGTCCCGGTGCGGATCCATTTGCGGTCCGCTCGTTCGCCGAGCAGCAGCTTCAGCGCGCCGATGAGGATGGATTTGCCCGCGCCTGTTTCGCCCGTGATGACGTTCAGCCCCGGCTCCCATTCGAGCCGGGCCTGTTCCACGAGGGCCAGATTTTTCACGCGCAAGGAAAGCAGCATCGGAACTCCGCGGTTGGAGAATTGCAGCGTCTGGAATTTACAGACGTTGCGGGCGGAGGCGAACAGATTTTTCCGCTTTGCGTCGCGCGCGGGTTTGCGGGAAACTTCCCCCCGCATGATTACCCCTCGCATCGCATGGCTCCTGGTGCTCGTCCCGCTGCTGGCCGGATGCGGCGGTCCGCATGGCGGCTGGCCGGCGGCGACGCTCGACGAAAAGGCGATGGTGCTCCTTGAGCACGCCGAACCGGCGGGGACCCCGGCGGTGGAGTCGATCCTGCGCGAGGCGTTCCCCGAGGCGCGGCGACTGCGCGCGGAGCAACTGGTGACGGCCGGGCCGGGCCTGCGGCAGGCGGGCGCCGTCCTCGTGGTGCCGGAGGTACGGCGGTTGACGCCGGCACTGTGGACCCAGCTTCTGAACCACCTCCAGCGCGGCGGCCTCGCGCTGTTCTGGGGCCGCGACCCGCCGACCTCGCCCGGAGGCGATGGCTGCGAAATCTTCAGCGCCGCCTCCGAATGGTATGCGTTTTCCGCGCGCGAAATCCGCGGGATGCCGAACGGGTTGCTCACCGCCGCGCGGCCGATCTCCCTGCAAAGTCCATTCCCACGCCCGACGGGTCCACCGGGAGCAACAGGGGCGACGGAACGCTGGATTCCCATCGCGGAGGCGGCGAACCCGGGCGGCGCGACACGCGGCTGGCCGGCTTCCATCTTCGTCCGCCAGCCGTCGAACGCACCGCCGTGTGCGTGGGGCTGGATCGGTTGGGACGCCGCCAGCGAACACGGCGGTACGATCACGGCGCTGCTCCGCCTCACGGCGGAACGCCTGCAGCAACGGCAGTTCCTGCTGCAAGCCGGATTGGACCGCTACGTGATGGAGCCGGGCGGTGCATTCGACCTGCGCGTCGTCGTCGCCAACGGAAATCCCGCCGCGTCGGCCTGGCGCGTCACCGCCGAATTGGAGAATGAGGACGGCGTCGTCACGCGCCGCCAGGCGGAGACGCTGGCTGCGAGTGCGCCGGCCACGCTGGTGTCCACGTCGATCTTCCTCGGCACCGCGCCGCGCCAGCGCGACGCCGGCATGAAGGCACGACTCCGGATTGGGTTGTGGGACGCGGCCGGTACGCGGCGACTGGACGAAGTCGTGCAGCCGGTCCGCCTGTTGCCGGAGCCGTCGCCACGCGCCACTCCGGGCGACGAGCGGATCGGGGTGCGCGGCAATTCATTCATCATCGGACGCCGCCCGGTGGCCCTCGTCGGCGCCGCCTACGCGCCCGCCGCCGCCGACCGGACGCGCAGCCCGTTCGATCCGGCGCAGTTTGATCCCGCGCGCATGCGCCGCGAGCTGGGTTTGTTCCGCGACGCGGGTTTCAACGCGCTCACGCTCTCCTGCACGCATCCGTCGGAGGTCCCGCAGATCCGCTATCTGATGGACGAATTGCGCGACCGGCACCTCTGGGCGATCCTCGAACTGCCCGCCCTCTCGCCGTGGACTCCCGATTGGGCGCGCGCCCGCGAGTTGCTCGCCGCGCTGCGGTTGAGCCCGGGCGACCGGTATGCCGCGCTCTCGCCCGGTCCCGTACACCCACCCCGCGCCGGCTCGGAGGAGGACACTGTCGCCGCCGCGTGGCGCGCGTGGCTGCTGGAGCAGTACGGCCAACTCGCGCACGCGACGGAAGTCCTGGGCGCGGACCCGTTGGCGCATCCGCCCGGCGTGTGGTGGACGGACGCCCGCGCGGAGATACCGCGCACCGTACGCCTCGCGGCACTGCGATTCCTCGAAGACTGGATCGGCCGGCACTACGGCGCCTGCGCGCGCTTCCTGCGGGAACAGGGCTGGCCCGGCCTCTTCACCGCACGCAGCGGACTGACGATTGACCCGGCGGCGGGCGCGCATCACCTGGACTTCCTCACGCTGGACGGCGCGGACCTCGCGGACAACGAACCCGGCCGCATCGAATTTCACACCGCCTACGCCCGCGCCGTGGGCTACGGGAAGCCCGTGCTCTGGATCAACATCCGCGCCGACATGCCGTATCCGCCCGCCGAAGCCGACCAGCGCCGCCAGGCCGCCACGCTCGACGCGGTTTCGCGTTCGCTGCTGGTCAGCCAGGCCGCGGGCCTCGTCTATGGCGGTTTCGCGGGCGGACCCCAACGACCGGGCGGGCGCGACGATGGACTGCTGAATCCGGACGCGACGTGGCGACCCGGCGGCGACGCGCTGCGGGCGCGCGCGCAGGAGTGGCGTCGTCCTTCCGGCGCACCGCCGCCGTGGCGTGGCCGGGAACTCGATGCCGCGGGGCAGACCGACGGCCTGCGCGGTGCTTGGTTGGACTGGCGGGAACGCTACGCCGACGAAGCGAAGGCGGGGCGCGTGGAGGAACTGCGTCCAACCGGCTGGGCAAAATCCTCGCGCGAGTGGCCCGCCGAAGGACTCGGCGGCGAACCGCATCGCGACCCCGCGCCTCTTCGCCAGGTGAACGCCGAGTGGATTCCGCCCGCGATGACGACCAGCGGCGTGGCGCGGATGGGCCTGCGCCAGGCCGTGCGACTGGAACTCATCAACACCGGCCTCGCCACCTGGGCGCCCTCCGTCACCGGGCACACCGGCGCCGTCTGGATTCACGCGCGCTCGCCGAAGGGCCGCGTCCAGCCGCTCGGCGTCCGCGAAACACCGCCCGGCGCGCGTCAATCCATCATGTGGACACCGACCGATCCCGGCGAATGGGTCCTCCGCCCCTGGCTCCATCCCGCGGGCGGCTTCGGCGAACCGCTCTCGCTGCACGTCGGCCCGTAATACAACGTCGTTCCCTTTCGCGCGGCGTTCCGCTACAGTCCGGCGCATGGACGAAGCGGGGTGGGTCAACCGGACCGACGAGGAACTGCTGGCGCAAAACATCTCCGCGCTCGGCCTCTCGCTGGAGCACAGCGGCCTGCAGCCGTTCGTCCGCCAGCTCCACGACGAACTCGCCGCGAAGGGCCTCGTCTTCATGCCGCCCTGCCACGTTGGCGACGAGTGGTTCGTGCCGGTCGGCATCCCCGCGATCTTCATCCCGTTCTTCCTCGTGCATGAACGCCTGCGCAAACTCGAACGCAAGCTCATGATGGAAGTCGAGGGCGAGACGCCGGAGTGGTTCATGAAGCTGATGCGCCACGAGGCCGCGCACGCCTACTCCTACGCCTACCGCATGCAGCGGAAAAAGAAATGGCAGGAAACGTTCGGCCTCGCCTCCAAGGAGGACACCGGGTTCTACCGCCCGCGCCCCCACAGCCGCTCGTTCGTCCTGCACCTCGACGACTGGTACGCGCAGGCGCACCCCGACGAGGATTTCGCCGAGACCTTCGCCGTCTGGCTCACGCCCGGCCTCGACTGGCGCGAGCGCTACGCGGGCTGGCGCGCGCTGGCCAAACTCGAATACGTCGACGCGCTCATGCGCTCGCTCGCCGGCGTGCCGCCGCCGCACCAGCCCGCCTACCAGGAGGCCGACTACAACTGCCTCGACGTGAAACTGGCCGACTACTACGACGCCAAGCGCAAGCTCTACGAGGACACCTATCCCGACTTCTACGACGCCGACCTGCGCCAGCTCTTCACCGGCGTGCAGGACCCCGTCACCGCCCTGCCCGCGTCCGCCTACCTGCGGCGGCACCGGCGCGCGCTCGTCAACCACGTCTGCCAGTGGACCAACGAGCGCAAGTACCGCGTGAACAGCCTGCTCGCGCGGCTCATCCGGCGCTGCGATGAACTGAAGCTGTTCGCGCGCGCGGACGACGCCGCGCAGGGCCAGCGCACCGGCGCCTACCTCGCCACCCTCGTCATGAACTACCTCTTCACCGGCAAATTCAAACGAAGCAAATGAAGCGAAAACTCAAAGTGCTCGCCCTCTTCGACGCCATCGCGCCGACCGCGCTCGACCAGGATCTCTCCGCCGAGCTGCAAACGCCCGACTGGAAAACCGAGGCCCACGTGCTCGCCGCGCTCCGCGAACTCGGCCACGAGACGAACTATCTCGCGCTTTTCGACAACCTCGACCTGCTGCGCCAGAAGCTCGCCGCGTTCCAGCCCGACATCGTCTTCAACCTCGCCGACCAGTTCCGCAACAACCGCGCGTTCGACCAGAACATCGTGTCCGTCCTCGAAATGGACGGCACGCCGTTCACCGGCTGCGGCTCCGTCCCGCTCACGCTGTGCAAGCACAAGGGCATTTCCAAAAAAATCCTCGGCTACCACCGCATCCACGTCCCCGGCTTCGTGATGATCCCGCGCGGGCGGCGGCGCATGCCCACGCGCGGGCTGAAATTCCCGCTGCTCGTCAAACCGCTCAAGGAGGAGTCCTCCCTCGGCATCTCGCAGGCCTCGCTGGTGTACGACGACGCGCAGCTCGCCGAACGCGTGCGGTTCATCCACGAAAAATTCGACAACGACGTCATCGCCGAGGAATACATCGACGGCCGCGAACTCTACGTCGGCGTGCTCGGCGCGACACGGCTCCAGGTCTTCCCCATCCGCGAACTCGTCTTCCGCGAAGTGCCGCCGGACGAGCCGAAAATCGCGACCTACAAGGCCAAGTGGGACGAGGAATACCGGAAGCGCTGGGGCCTCGAGAATCAGTTCGCCGAAGGACTCGACCCGCAACTCGTCCGGAAAATCGAACACACCTGCAAACGCATCCACCGCCTGCTGCTCATCGACGGCTACGCGCGGCTCGACCTGCGCCTCACCCCGGCGGGCGACCTCTATTTCATCGAAGCCAACCCCAATCCCATGCTCGCCGCCGACGAGGACTTCGCCCAGTCCGCCGCCCGCGCCGGACTCGCCTACCCCCAGCTCATCCAGCGCATCCTCCGCCTCGGCCTCGCGACCAACCGGGAGTGA
>DAOLDD010000036.1:32820-34544 GCA_035327585.1 Kiritimatiellia bacterium
ATGATTGCGTGGGCGGACCAGATGCTTCAGAAGGCGCGGCGGCGGATCCGGCTGCGGGAGCCGCAGTCCTGCGCCATCATCACCGGCGCACCGGCGGAACGCATCGACGCGGAATACGACGCCGGCAATCGCCTCATCCGCCTCGTCATCCACACCCGCCACGGCTCGCTCGCCCGACCCCGCCGCCGGCTTTTCTGAACGCCCCGCCGCGCGCGGAAAAGTTACAACGTCTGTAAAAACGATTTTAAAAACTTTCAACGTCTGTAAAAACAATTTGGGGCGGCGCGGCGGGGAAGACGTCGCGACTTGTGCAGCGCCGGCGTTTCGCCTACTGTATCCCCCTGCAAGCAGGCGGGTTCCGCGTGGGCGGGACGCCTCGGGAGGTTATGGGTCATGAGCAATCCGGTATGTCCGATTGAGCGCATCGTCAAGCGTGACGGCAATATCGTCGCCTACGACCGCGACCGCGTCGCGACGGCGATCTTCAAGGCGGCGTCGACCGTGGGCGGCACGGACCGGCGGCTCGCGGAGGAACTGGCGGGCGAGGTGGAGCGGCGGCTGGTCGAGGTGTACGGCCCGTTTTCGATGCCGAGCGTCGAGGAAATCCAGGACATCGTCGAGGAGGTCCTCATCAAGAACGGCCACGTGCACACGGCGAAGGCGTTCATCGTGTACCGCCACGAACGGGCGCGCAAGCGGGACGGACGCGAATCGAAAATCGAGGCGACGGACAACATTCCCTACAAGAAAATCTACGAGGTTCTGCGCTGGAACATGGACCACGGCTGCGAGACGGTCGACGGCTTGAATGAGATCATCTCGCGCGGGCGTTTCGCGCAGCTCATCCGCGACTGCGACGAGCGGTACTCCGACGAAGTGGCGGAGGGCGCGAAGGCGGTGATCGAACGGCTGCCGGAGGTGCGGATCGTCATCATCGCGGGGCCGTCGTCCTCCGGGAAAACGACGACGACGATCAAGATGAGCGAGGCGCTGAAGGCCGCGGGGATGGAGCTGGTCGCGATCAACGTCGACCACTACTTCTTCGACCTCGAGATGCACCCGAAGGACGAATTCGGCGACTACGATTACGAGACGCCGCAGGCGCTCGACCTCTCGCTGATCAACCAGCACCTCTTCGCGTTGCTGGAAGGGCGCACGATCAAGACGCCGCACTACGATTTCAAGACCGGCACGCGCAAGCTCGACGTGCACGAGATGTCGCTCGCGCCGAACCAGATTTTGCTGATCGACAGCCTGCACGGGCTGTACGACGGCATGACGGCGTCGATCCCGGCGTCGAAGAAATTCCGGCTCTACATCGAGACGCTCGGCCAGTTGCGCGACGGGCAGGGCAACTTCATGCGGTGGGCGGACAACCGGCTGATGCGGCGGATGATCCGCGACAGTTGGCACCGCAACCTGCAGCCGCTGCAAACGCTGGCGCACTGGCACTATGTGCGGCGCAGCGAGTTGAAGAACATCATCCCGTTCATCGGCACGGTGGACTACCTTGTGAACAGCGCGATGCCCTACGAGATCCCGATCCTCAAGGCCAAGCTGTTCAACTTTTTCCCGGAGGCGATGAAGACCTACCGCGACCAGCCGAAGCGGCAGGACGCGTACATCCGCGCAAAACGCATCTTCGAGCTGCTCAACGGCGTGAACCCGGTCCTCGACGACAGCCCCGTCCCGTCGAAATCGCTGATCCGCGAATTCATCGGCGG
>DAOLDD010000037.1:0-34508 GCA_035327585.1 Kiritimatiellia bacterium
GGGATTGCATCCCGTCGGCCCAAATCCGACGGCATGAAATGCCGTCGCTACAGAGATTCAGGACAAAACTTTCGAGAATTACTCTTGGTGTCCTATCCGCCGGTGGGGCGGCGGAATTACGGCGGCGCCCGTTGCGCCAAACCGGGCGCAGGTGTGACACGCCCCGATCTTGGGTGTGACATGATGTCGCTGTTATCGCGCATAAATTTATGTGGAAGAGCGTCAAGAATGAGTTGCAACAACATGACTACGAATGGCTTGAGATGATTTCTGCGTGCCGACCGGACATTCTTGGCATAACCCCTGCTTGATGGTGGGTAAGCGAAAGAAAGCGAGGCACTTTATGTCCAAGGTTTTAGGCATCGATTTGGGTACGACGAACTCCTGTATGTCGGTCATGGAGGGCGGCGAGCCGGTGGTGATTCCGAACGCGGAAGGCGGGCGGACGACGCCGTCGATCGTGGCGTTTACGAAATCCGGCGAGCGGCTGGTCGGCCAGGCGGCGAAGCGCCAGGCGGTGACGAATCCGCACCAGACGATTTATTCCGTGAAGCGGTTCATGGGCCGCAAGCATGCCGAGGTCGGTTCCGAGACGCAGCGCGTCCCGTACAAGATCGTTCGCGCGGACAACGGCGACGCGGCGGTGGAGATCGGCGACAAGACGTATTCGCCGCCGGAAATCTCGGCGATGATTTTGCAGAAGCTGAAGTCGGACGCGGAGGCGTACCTCGGCGAGAAGATCACGCAGGCGATCGTCACGGTGCCCGCGTATTTCAATGACAGCCAGCGCCAGGCGACGAAGGACGCCGGTCGCATCGCGGGCCTCGACGTGCTGCGCATCGTCAACGAACCGACCGCGTCCTCGCTCGCGTACGGCCTCGATAAGAAGAAGGACGAGAAGATCGCGGTGTACGACCTCGGCGGCGGCACGTTCGACATTTCCGTCCTCGAAATCGGCGACGGCGTATTTGAGGTGAAGGCGACGAACGGCGACACGCACCTCGGCGGCGATGACTTTGACCTGCGCGTGATGGAATGGCTCATCGCGGAGTTCAAGAAGGAGAACGGCATCGACCTCTCGAAGGACCCGATGGCGCTCCAGCGCCTCAAGGAAGCCGCGGAGAAGGCGAAGATCGAGCTGTCCAGCTCGCAGAGCACGGAAATCAACCTGCCGTTCATCACGGCGGACGCGAGCGGGCCGAAGCACCTCAACATCACCCTTTCCCGCGCGAAGCTGGAGCAGTTGGTGGACGACCTGATTCAGCGCTCGATCAACCCGGTGGAAAACTGTCTGCGCGACGCCGGCATCAAGCCGTCGGAAATCGACGAGGTCATCCTGGTCGGCGGCATGACGCGCATGCCGAAGGTGCAGGAGATCGTGAAGAAGTTCTTCGGCAAGGAGCCGCACAAGGGCGTGAACCCCGACGAAGTGGTCGCGGTCGGCGCCGGCATCCAGGGCGGCGTGCTCAAGGGCGAGGTTAAGGACGTGCTGCTGCTCGACGTGACCCCGCTGACGCTGGGCATTGAGACGCTCGGCGGCATCTTTACGCCGCTGATCGAGCGCAACACGACGATCCCGACGAAGAAGAGCGAAATTTTCAGCACCGCGTCCGACAGCCAGCCCACCGTGGAAATCCATGTGCTGCAGGGCGAGCGCAAGATGGCGGGCGACAACAAGACGATCGGCAAGTTCCACCTGGACGGCATCCCGCCCGCGCCGCGCGGCGTTCCGCAGATCGAAGTGACGTTCGACATCGACGCGAACGGCATCCTGCACGTCAACGCGAAGGATCTCGGCACGGGCAAGGAGCAGAAAATCACGATCACCGCGTCCAGCGGCCTCTCGAAGGAAGAGATCGAGCAGATGCGGAAGGATGCCGAGGCTCACGCGGCCGAGGACGCGCAGAAGCGGGAGGAAGTCGAAACCCGCAATCGCGCTGATGCGATGTCCTACGAGGCCGAGAAGTTCCTCAAGGAGCATGGCGACAAGGTGGACGCGGACAAGAAGTCGAAACTCGAATCCGCGATCAGCGCGCTGAAGGACGCCGTGAAGGCGAACGACGCCGCGAAGATGAAGAGCGGCCTCGAGGATGTCACTGCGCAGATGCAGGCGATTTCCACCGAGATGTACGCGAAGGCGAAACAGCAGCCCGGCGCGGATGCCGGGGCTGGCGCGCCGCCGCCCGGCCCGGGCGCTTCGGGTCAATCCGAAGCGTCGGATTCGTCCGACAAGGGCAACGTGATCGACGCCGATTTTACGATGGTCGACGATAAGAAGAAAAAATGACCAATGTCCAATGACTGAATGACCAATGGTCATTGGGGCATTGGTCATTCGGACATTTTCAGGCAGTCCGGCGGGTGCCGGCGCCGGCGAATAAACAAGCAACGCAAACGGAGGAAAGAGACAGCATGAAGATCCAACCATTGGGTGATCGCGTCCTTGTGGAGCCCCTCAAAGAGGGTGAAGTCAACAAGGGTGGAATCATCATTCCGGACACGGCCAAGGAGAAGCCCCAGGAGGGCAAAGTCATCGCCGTGGGCACGGGCAAGCTCAACGACAAGGGCGAGAAGATTCCCTTCAACGTGAAGAAGGGCGACCGCGTGCTGATGCCGAAATACGGCGGCACCGAGGTCAAGTACGACGGCAAGGAATACCAGATCGTGCGCGAGGAAGACATCCTCGGCGTGATCCAGGACTAATCTGCATTCCATCAATCAAGGAGAACACACATGGCAGCAAAGCAATTGAAGTATGACCAGGAAGCGCGCCAGGCGATCCTGTTCGGCGTGGAGAAACTGAGCCGCGCGGTCAAGGCCACCCTGGGCCCTCGCGGGCGCAATGTCGTCCTCGACAAGAAGTTCGGTTCGCCGACGATCACCAAGGACGGCGTGACGGTCGCGAAGGAAATCGAACTCCCCGACCCGTTCGAAAACATGGGCGCGCAGATGGTCCGTGAAGTCGCGAGCAAGACGAGCGACATCGCGGGCGACGGCACGACCACGGCCACGGTGCTGGCGGAAGCCATCTACCGCGAAGGCCTGAAGAACGTCACCGCCGGCGCGAATCCGATGAGCCTCAAGCGCGGCATCGACGCGGCGGTCGAGACGATCGTCGGCGCGCTGCAGAAGCAGAGCAAGAAGGTCAAGGACCGCGCCGAAATCGCGCAGGTCGCGACCATCTCCGCGAACGGCGAGAAGGCGATCGGCGAGATCATCGCGGACGCGATGGACAAGGTCGGCAAGGACGGCACCATCACGGTCGAGGAAGCCAAGAGCATCGAGACCTCGCTCGACGTCGTCGAGGGCATGCAGTTCGACAAGGGCTACCTCTCCCCGTACTTCGTGACCAACCCGGACACGATGGAAGCGGCGCTGGAAGACGCGTACATCCTGATCTTCGAGAAGAAAATCTCGAACCTGCAGGACCTGCTCCCGCTGCTCCAGACGGTGGCGAAGAGCGGCCGCCCGCTCGTCATCATCGCCGAGGACGTGGAAGGCGAAGCGCTGGCGACCCTCGTGGTCAACAAGATCCGTGGCACGCTTCAAGTGGCCGCCGTCAAGGCGCCCGGCTTCGGCGACCGCCGCAAGGCCATGATGGAAGACATCGCCATCCTGACCGGTGGCCGCTTCATTTCGGAAGACCTCGGCATCAAGCTGGAAAACATCCAGCCCGCCGACCTCGGCCGTGCGAAGCGCGTGACGATCGACAAGGAAAACACGACGATCGTTGAAGGCGCCGGCAAGTCCTCCGACATCCAGGCCCGGATCACCCAGATCCGCCGCCAGATCGAGGAAACCACCTCCGACTACGATCGCGAGAAGCTGCAGGAACGCCTGGCGAAGCTCGCCGGCGGTGTGGCCGTGATCAATGTCGGCGCGGCGACCGAGACGGAGATGAAGGAGAAGAAGGCCCGCGTCGAAGACGCCCTGCACGCGACTCGTGCTGCGGTCGAAGAGGGCATCGTGGCCGGCGGTGGCGTGGCGTTGCTGCGCGCGCAGGCTGCGCTCGACGACCTCAAGCTCTCCGGCGATGAAGCCATCGGCGTGGACATTGTCCGTCGCTCCTGCGAAGCCCCGCTCCGCCAGCTGGTGAACAACGCCGGCATCGAAGGCGCCGTGGTCGTGCAGGAAGTCAAGAAGGCCAAGGGCAGCAACGGCTACGACGTCGCCACCGGCGATTACGTGGACATGATCAAGGCCGGTATCATCGATCCGACCAAGGTCACCCGTTCGGCCCTCCAGAATGCCTCGAGCATCGCGGGTCTGCTCCTCACCACCGAATGCATGGTCACCGAGATTCCTGAGAAGAAGGAAGCTCCGGCCATGCCCCCGGGCGGCGGCGGGATGGACTACTAAGACGGAAGACGGAAAACGGAATAACCAAAACGGGCGGCCCTTCGGGGCCGCCCGTTTTCTTTTCCGAACCAGCGTTCCGCCCTTGACGGCGGGTGGGCGGGGTTGCTAACTTCCCCGGCTTGTTTGCCTTCCGCCAGAGGACCATCCGTATGAACATTTCCTATCTCGACCAGGCCAAAGAACGCGTCAACAACGTGCCGCTGCTCATCAACATGGTGTCGCGCCGCGTGCGTCAGCTTGTGGGTGGTCAGCGTCCGTTGATCAAGCCGGACAGCCACAACCAGCCGCCGATGGACATCGCGCTGAAGGAAATCGCGGAAGGCAAGCTGACGGCGGAAATCGCCTTCACCGCGCCGCCTGCGTCCAGTTCGCCGGACAGCGTCATTTCGCTCTAATCGCTGACCCCCTCTCCCCGGGGAGAGGGCGGGGGTGAGGGGCCCGCACGACCATGACCTCCGCACCCAAAGAAGCCTCGGGCATCAAGATCCTTGCCAGCAACCGCAAGGCGCACCACGACTACTTCATCGTTGAGAAGCTTGAGGCCGGCATCGAGCTGCGCGGCGCCGAGGTGAAGTCCATCCGCGCGGGCGAGGTCAGTCTCCAGGAAGGCTACGCCAGCGTCGAAAACGGGCAGGTGATGCTCTACGGCATGCGCGTGCAACCCTATTCGCACGGCCCCGCCGAACAACAGGAACCGGACCGCCCCAAGCGGCTGTTGCTGCATAAATCTGAAATCGAAAAGCTGCTCGGCCAGACGGCCATCAAGGGCCACACCCTGCTTCCGCTGAACTTGCACCTGCGCAACGGAAAGGTCAAAGTGGAGCTCGGCCTCGGACGCGGCAAACAGTTCGAGGACAAACGCGAGACGATCAAGAAACGCGACGCCGACCGCGAAGCCCGCCGCGCGATGGCGCGGCGGAAATAGGAGAACCACAGATGAACACGGATTCACACGGATACCGATTACAGGACTGCTCCTTCCTTCGTATCTGTGTCCATCCGTGTCTATCCGTGGTTGTTCTCTTCTTTAGTCTGGGCGCGGGCACATGGGCGGCGGTGAAGCCGGTGGACCGGTTCAGCGCGGATCAGGTGATGACGGTGCGCGGCCAGCCGTTGAGCGGAAAAATTTACGTCGACTCCGGCAATATGCGCACGGAGATGCAGCCGGCGGGCGCGCCCGAACCCATGGTGAGCATCGTGAATGGCGCGCGCAAGACACTCTGGATGATCATGCCGGGCAATATGTATATCGAGAAGACGCTCGACCAGGACGAGGACGTCTCCCGCGCCGCCTGGACGAGTCCTGAAAAGTTGGAACCGCTGGGCCGCGAGAACGTTGATGGCGTGGACTGCGAAAAATTCCGGGTCAGGGGCGACGAGGAACTCTTCTTTTACGTGGCGGCGAAGGACGGCCTGCCGGTGCGCATGCTCAGCGCCGACGGCAAACTCCGCATCGACTGGAAGAACGTGAAGCCCGGCCCGCAACCCGCGTCGCTCTTCGAACTGCCCGTCGGCGCGACGAAATTCGGCCTGCCCGGCGGCTTCAAAATCCCCGGCATGCGATGAAAATTACAACGTCTGTAAAAATGATTTTTTCGACTTACAACGTCTGTAATTTCTTTTTCCGCCCGGCGGGGGTCAACGCGGTTTGGGGATAGCCCCTAACGTTTCTCCTATGAACACCAAATGGACAGCGCCCCGCATCCGGGCCCTCAAAGGCAAACGGCGGATTCCCGTGCTGACGGCGGCGGATGTGGTGACGGCGCGGCTGATCGACGAGGCGGGCCTCCCGATGATCCTCGTCGGCGACTCGCTGGGCATGACCGTGCTTGGCTACGACAATACGCTGCCGGTCACGCTGGAGCAGATGCTGCACCACAGCGCCGCCGTGCGCCGGGGCGCGCCGAACGCGATGGTCATCACGGACCTGCCATTTCTGACGTATCAGGCGTCCATCGCCGAGGCGGTGACGAACGCGGGGCGTTGTCTCAAGGAGGCGGGCGTCGATGGCGTGAAGCTGGAGGGCGGCGAAATTCGCGTGCCGCACGTGAGGGCGCTGGTCGAAAATGGCATTCCCGTGCTCGGCCATATCGGGCTGCTGCCGCAGAGTGTACACGCGATGGGCGGCTTTCGCGTGCAGGGCAAAACGGAGGATGACATCGAGCGGCTGCTGCGCGACGCGCGGGCGCTCGACGAGGCGGGCGTGTTCGCGCTCGTGCTCGAGGGCATGCCCGCGGACACCGCGCGGCGGATCACCGAGGCCGTCAGCGTGCCGACGATCGGCATTGGCGCCGGGCCGCGCTGTGACGGCCAGATTCTCGTGGTGAACGATGTGCTTGGGTTAACCGCGAAGCCGCCGAAATTCGCAAAAAAATACGCGGACCTGCGCGGTGCGATGCAGCAGGCGTTCGCCGCGTATCGCGACGAGGTTGAGCAGGGCGCGTACCCGGGGCCGGAGCACCAATACTGAAGAAATGACCAATGACGAATGACTTAATGACCAATGGTCATTCGGTCATTGGAAATTGGTCATTCCCGCCCGTCACGCTTCCAGTTTCGCCGTGCTGTCGTCGAGGCCGCCGGGGCGGTTGCGGGCGAGCCATTGGGCCCGGTAGGCGGCGAGGATCGCCTCGCGATCAAAGGGCTCGTCGAGGCCGCGGGCGAGGCCGCATTCGATCAGGTGCGCCGCGATTTCAAATTCCCGCGTGAGCAGCGGCGCGTCGTCGCGGGAACTGCGGGCTCCGGAGAGGGGCGCCATCACCGCGCGCAGCCGTTCGCGCGCGGCGCGCAGGTTTTCTTCCGGGATCGCCGCCTGCAGGTTTTCGATGCTGCGCTGGGAAACGAGCCGGAAGAGCGCGGAAGCGTTGTGCATCGCATGGCCGGTTTCGCGATATACGAGGCCGAGGTCGTGCGCCAGTTGTCCGAGCACGCCCGCTTCATCGCGGAAGACATGCTGGTCGAGCTGGCGGATGAGGTCCGCGTCGCGGTTCGTGTCAAAGCACCACGCACGCGCGGCACCGGCGGCGAAGGGCAGCAGGTCGATCGCGTACGGTTGCCAGTGGCCGTGGTCGCCCCACGAGGTGATGAGATAACCCGAGGCGCCGTGCGCGAGTCCGTTTTCCACGGCGTTGTCGAGGTTTGCGAGCGCGTTGTCCGTGCGGCCCGCGATGGAGCACCAGGTGGACGTGCCGGGGCAGACATAAAAAGGCAGGCCCGCGTCGGCGAACTGTGCGCATTGCGCGGCGAAGGGGTGGTCGGCCTCGTAGCCCCAGACCAGCGGCAACACGTCGCGCGGCAGCTCCGCGATCAGTTCCGGGTGGTTGAGGATGATGTCGCCCCAGAAGTGCATCGTGTGCCCGTGCCGCGAAACGGCGGCGTGGATCTTCAACAGGAAGTCGAGGTAGACGCGCCCCTTGCCCTCGGTCTCGCACGCCTCGCGGGAACGCCCCTGGCCGAGGTCGAACGTCTCGTCACAACCGACGTTGATTCTGCGGCTGCGGAAATTCGGCAGCAGTTCCGCAAGTAATTCCTCGACGAATGCGAGGCTGCGAGGGTCGAGGGGGTTTAGGCTGAACGGGCCGTTGCGCGGCTCGCCCCATGGGGTCATGAAGCCGTCGGGCGCCTCGGCGAGCGCCTTGTAGGGTTCGTGTTCCAGCCAGCGGTGCAGGTGGCCGAAGCAGTTCTGGTTGGGGACGAGTTCGATCTGGCGCTCGGCGCAGAAGGCATCGAGTTCGCGCACCTCTTCCGCGGTCATCGGGCTGGCGTGTGCCCAGACGGCGCGGTGGTTGCGGTATGCGAAGGTGTGTTCGGTGTAGAGTTCGAGGTGGTTGATTTTCCATTCCGCGAGTTCTTCCACGAGGCGGAACATCGTATCCATCGTGGGCACCTTGTCGCGGCTGATGTCGAGCATCACGCCGCGCACGGGAAAATCAGGGTGGTCCTCGATTCGGCATGCGGGAATCGCATCGCGGTATTGGCGGACGAGTTGGCGCAGCGTCATCGCGACGTGGAAGAGCCCGGCGGCGTCCGCGCCGGTGAGGGCGATGTGGCGTGGCGTGACGTGGAGTGAATATCCCTGTGCGGGAAGGGTGGCGTCAATATTCAGTAGAATCGTCGCCGCGCGGCCCTTGTCCGTGTCGGCGAGCAGTTCCGCGTCGAGCCGCAATTCGTGGCGCAGGTCCTGGCGGATCCGGTGCGCCGTTGCGTCGTTCGCGCCGCTGGCGTCATGGATCGTACAGCGCCGGTCTCGCAGGGTGAGCGCGCCCTGTTCAAGCACGAGGTGTCGCGGTTGCGGGAGTAAAACGGGGGCATTCGAATTCATGCGCACATCAAAATCCAGAATCTCCCGCCCGACAACCCTTCTTCGCGCGTCGTAGAGCAGAAAGAATTGACCCCTTTCTGTGGTTCTTGTTCGGGTGTGGGGGGATTGATTATGCTGGCGGCAGGGAGGGATCGCGTATGAAGGGCGTGTTGGCGCTGGACCAGGGCACGACGAGTTCGCGGGCGATTATCTTCGATCGGCGCGGGCGCATGCTCGGTGCGGCGCAGCGCGAATTCCGGCAATACTTCCCGAAGCCGGGCTGGGTGGAGCACGATCCGCTGGAAATTTGGAACTCGCAACTCGCGACGGCGCGCGCGGCGTTGAAGCGGTCCGGCCTGAAACCCGCGGATCTCGCCGCGGTCGGCATCACGAACCAGCGCGAGACGACGGTGCTGTGGGATCGCACGACCGGCCGGCCCCTGCATCGCGCGATCGTCTGGCAGGACCGGCGCACGGCCTCCGATTGCGAGGCGCTCAAGCGGCGCGGTTGGGAGCCGCTGTTCCGGCGGCGTACCGGCCTCGTGCTTGATCCGTATTTCTCCGGGACGAAGCTCGCCTGGCTGCTGGATCACGTGAAGGGTGCGCGGACAGCGGCGCGCGCGGGCCGCCTCGCGTTCGGCACCATCGATACCTGGCTCGCGTGGCAGTTGTCCGGCGGCCGCCTGCACATCACCGATGCGTCGAATGCGAGCCGCACGCTGCTGTTCAATATCCGTACCGGCGCGTGGGACGACGATTTGCTGGCCGCGCTGCGCATCCCGCATTCCCTGCTGCCGGAGGTGCGCGATTCGAGCGAAGTGTATGGACCCATCGCGAAACGCTGGCTCGGCGCGGAGACGCCGCTGGCCGGGATCGCGGGCGACCAGCAGGCCGCGCTCTTCGGCCAGCTCGGCACGCAGCCCGGCCTCGTAAAAAACACGTACGGCACCGGCTGCTTCCTGTTGCTGAACACCGGCAACCGGCCCGTCACCTCGCGCCAGCGTCTGCTCACGACGGTCGCGTGGCGGCGGGGCGGAAAACTGACCTACGCACTCGAGGGCAGCGTCTTCGTCGCGGGCGCCGCGGTGCAGTGGCTGCGCGATGGACTGGGCCTCATTCGCAAATCCGGCGAAATCGAAGCGCTGGCGCAATCCGTCCCGGACAACGGCGGCGTCTACCTCGTGCCCGCGTTCACCGGCCTCGGCGCGCCGTATTGGGATCCCGCCGCGCGCGGGGCGTTGCTCGGCCTGACGCGCGGCAGCACGGCGGCGCATCTCGCCCGCGCAACACTCGAATCGATGGCGCACCAGACCGCCGACCTGCTGGAGGCGATGCGGAAGGACGCGCGCGTGCCGCTGCGCGAATTACGCGTGGACGGTGGCGCGTCGGCGAACAACCTGTTGATGCAGACGCAAGCCGACATGCTCGGCGTGCCCGTGGTGCGCCCGACGGTTACCGAAACGACCGCCCTCGGCGCGGCCTACCTCGCCGGACTCGCCGTCGGATTCTGGAAGGATGAACGGGAACTCGCCGCGCTCTGGAAAGCGGATCGAAATTTTAAACCCAAAGGAATACCCTCCGAAGTTCGCGCCGAGCGCGCGCACTGGAAACGCGCCGTCGCCCGCGCGCGCGGATGGCTGGAGACGAATTAGCCTGGCATGGAAACGAATTCACACGAATCGATGTGCGGGACAAGTCCGCCGGGGGCCCGATTACAATTCGTAATGGTCTCCTCATGAATCGTGACGCCCATTTGAAACGACTTCGCGACGCGTCCCGCGTGTGGGACGTGCTGGTCATCGGCGGCGGCGCGTCGGGGCTCGGCGTAGCGGTGGATGCCGCGGCGCGCGGGTATTCCACGGCACTGGTGGAGCAGCACGACTTCGCGAAGGGCACGTCGAGCCGCAGCACGAAATTGATCCATGGCGGCGTGCGTTATTTGCGGCAGGGCCATATCGGACTCGTGCGCGAGGCGCTGCACGAGCGCGGCCTGCTCCGCCGCCTCGCGCCGCATCTCGTGCGCGACCTCGCCTTCGTCGTGCCGAACTACGATTGGTGGGAGGGTCCGTTCTACGGCCTGGGCTTCAAGTTGTACGATGCGCTCGCGGGCGATCTCGGCATCGCGCCGTCGCGCACGTTGTCGCGCAAGCAGACGCTGGCCCGTATTCCAAACGTGCAGGCGGATGGCCTCAAGGGCGGCGTGATTTATCACGACGCGCAATTCGATGACGCGCGGCTCGCGATCAGCCTCGCGCGCACCTGCGCGGACCTCGGCGGGGCGCCCGCGAATTATTTGAAAGTTGTGCGCCTGCTGAAATCAAAGAACCGCGTATGCGGCGTCGTCGTGCGCGATGAGGAGGACCCATCGCATCCGCTGATCGAATTACACGCGCGGGTTGTCATCAATGCGACCGGCGTCTTCGGTGATGCGATCCGCCGGCTTGACCAGCGCGCGGCGATCCCGCTCGCACGCCCAAGCCAGGGTGTGCATCTCGTGCTGGACCGCTCCTTTCTGCCCGGCCACGACGCCATCATGGTCCCGCACACCGAGGACGGACGCGTGCTCTTCGCCGTGCCGTGGCACGACCGCGTGCTGCTGGGCACCACCGACACCGCCGTGCCGAAGGCGCAACTCGAACCCGCTCCGCTCGAAGCCGAGATCAACTACCTGCTCCGACACGCGGCCCGCTATCTCGACCATGCGCCGAAACGCGACGACGTGCTGAGCATGTTTGCCGGCCTGCGCCCGTTGTTCAGCGCGCGGCGCGGCTCGCCGACGGCCGCGCTTTCGCGCGAGCACTACATCGAGGTGTCGCCTTCGGGCCTGGTCACGGTCACGGGCGGCAAGTGGACCACCTATCGGCGCATGGGTGCGGACGTGGTGGACAAGGCGGCGGTTTCCGCAGGGTTGCCTGAGCGCGCCGTGCAAACGGAATCGTTACGTCTCCACGGATGGACGACGGCGCCCGCGCTCGGCGCGCTTTCGGTGTACGGCGCGGAGGCGACGGACATCGAAGCGCTGGCGAAGGCGGACCCCGAATTGGCGCGCCCGCTGCATCCACGCCTGCCGTACCGTGGGGCGGAGATCGTCTGGGCCGCCCGCCACGAAATGGCGCAAACGGTGGAGGATGCGCTTTCTCGTCGCACCCGCGCGCTTCTGCTCGACGTGCGCGCGAGCGTGGAAGCCGCGCCCGCCGCCGCCGCGCTGCTGGCCCGAGAGCGCGGTTTCGACCGTGATTGGATCGATCGCGAAGTGACCGCCTTTGCCCGCCTGGCACGACGCTATCTGCCCTGAGCGTTCTTCCGTGGATGCGGGCCGAAAATCATTTACAGTCCCTCGCGTCGGGAGGAGCGTCATGAACCTTTTATTTATTTGTCCGCGGTGGGGCAGCGAGGCGTTGGAACCGGAGGCGTTCGTCGCGCGGGTTCGGGAAGCCGCATATGACGGGATTGAACTGTCGGCCACCGACCCGGACCCGGTCGTGGAGCGCGTCGTATCGCTCGCACGTGATGCCGGGCTTCAGTTGATTCTCCAGCATTGGGATATTCAAACGCGCGACCTCGGCGCGCATCTCAAGCAATTCGAGGCCCGCCTGCGCTACGCGGCCAGCTTCAAGCCGATGTTCACCAACAGCCACACCGGGCGGAATCTGTTCACGCTCGAACAGAATCGCGAGGTCTTCTCGTGCGCCGCCCGCGTCGCGGCAGATACCGGGGTCCCGGTGGTGCATGAAACACATCGCGGTCGCTGCTGCCATACCGCGTGGCGAACGGTGGAACTGCTGCGCGCCGAGCCATCCGTTCGCATCGCGCTCGACATGTCGCACTGGTGCTGCGTGTCCGAGTCGCTGCTGGAGGACCAGACGGATTTCGTCGAAGCCGTCGTCCCGCACGTGGACCATATCCACGCGCGGGTGGGGTGGGCCCACGGTCCACAGGTGAGCGATCCGCGCGCGCCCGAGTGGGAATCCGCGCTCGAAGCCCATTTGAAGTGGTGGGACCGCTGCGTTGCGCACAAGCGCGCGGTCGGGGCGGACCGCCTGACGATCGCGCCCGAGTTCGGGCCGCCGCCATATTTGCCCGTCCTGCCGTTCACCAGGGAGCCCGTCGCCAGCCAGTGGGACATCAACGTGCACATGATGAATCTGTTGCGCGCGCGGTATGCGGGGTAGGATCGCACAAATCGACGGGCTTTCGCGCTTGATGCGGCGGGCGGCGCGCCCTTAACGTCGCGAAGCATTGGTACGCCCCACCAGGGCAAAAGGAGACACCATGGCGAGCATTTTCAAAGCGTACGATATCCGCGGCATTTACGGCAAAACCCTCGACGAGGACCTCGCGCGCAAGATCGGCCGCGCGTTCGTCAACTTCCTCAGCTGCAAAAAAGTCATCGTCGGGCGCGATATGCGGCCGCACTCGGAGCCGCTGTTCCAGGCGCTGGCCGACGGCATCATGGCGCAGGGCGCCGATGTCGTGGACCTCGGGATGGTTTCCACGCCGATGAGCTACTACGCGAACGGCACGCTGGGCGCGGACGCGAGCATCATGCTCACCGCTTCGCACAACCCCGGCGAGTGGAACGGCTTCAAACTCTGCCGCGAGCAGGCGATTCCGATCAGCGGAGCGACGGGCATCAAGGATATTGAGAAGCTGGTGCTTGCGAACGACTTCCCCGCCGCGGCCCGTCGCGGCACGCTGTCCCGGCACGACATCATACCGGCGTACGTCCAGCGCATCCGCGGTTTCGCCGATCTCAAGCGCCCGCTGCGCGTCGCGATCGACTACAGCAACGGCATGGGCATCACCGAGGGCGAGGTGTTGCGCGGCCTGAAGAATTTTGAGATCGACCCGCTGTTCGACATCCTCGACGGCACGTTCCCCAACCACGAGGCGAACCCGCTGCACGAGGAGACGTGGGAGGCGCTCCGCCACAAGATCAAGAGCGGGAACTACGACCTCGGCCTTTATTTCGACGGCGATGCGGATCGTGTCGGTTTCATGGACGAGAAGGGCCAGATCGTGACCAGCGACATGATCACCGCGCTCGTCGCGCAGGTGGTGCTGAAGCGCAATCCCGGCGCGGCGATTTTCTACGACCTGCGTTCGAGCTGGGCCGTCAAGGAAGTGATTGAGGAGTGCGGCGGCCGGCCCATGATGTCGCGCGTTGGCCACGCGTTCATCAAACAGCAGATGCGCGAGGCGGACGCCTTGTTCGCGGGCGAGCTGTCCGGTCATTTCTACTTCAAGGACAACTTCTTCACGGAGAGCTCCGCGCTTGCGGCGCTCTACGTCGCAAATTTGCTCAGCCAGTCGGACCGCCCGCTGTCGGAATTGATGAAGCCGATCCAGCGCTACCATTCCAGCGGTGAAATCAACTCCGAGGTGCACGACACCAAGGCCGTGTTGCAGCGACTGCGCGAGAAATACGCGGGGCAGGGCAAGGTGATCGAACTTGATGGGTTCTCCGTGGAGTTCGCCGACTGGTGGTTCAATGTCCGCTCGTCCAACACCGAGCCGTTGATTCGGTTGAACCTCGAGGCGAAGCGCGCGGACCAGATGCAGAAGCACCGCGACGAAATCCTCGCGCTGATTCGCGCATGATCGTGTTTTCACCGCGACCAGAGGGCGCGGCTACTGCGGACATACCGGCTACGGCGCGAGTTCGAGGACGACGTCGTCAAGTTGCAGGGCGCCGGTCTGGCCTGCGCCGGACACGTTGAATACGACGCGGACCCACTCGGTGCCGTCGGGCGAGGTCGCGTTCAGTTCGCGCTGGCGCCATTCCGCCGCGAGGTCCTCCAGCGGTAGCGTGGCAGAGCCGAGCAATTCCGTGCGGTCCCAGTTCCAGAATTCGAGCTTCATTTCCTGGGTGGTGGCCGTCCAGGCTTCGTCGGTCCAAAACCAGGCCGTGAGCCGATAGGCCTGGTTCGCGCGGCCCTCCGCCTCCTGCCAGACGCCGCCGAAGTCGCCGGTTTCCGCCCACGTGCCGCGCAGGGCCATGAGAAATTCGCCCTCCTTCGCGCGCCAGTTTTCGCGCGCGGCGCTGCCCCACGCGTCGCCGTGGTCATCCGGGTCGTTCATTTTCCAGTTCTGCGCGAATCCGTAGGAGAAGGCGCTTTCCGCCTCGAAGCTGCCGTTGTAGACGAGGTTCCGCGCGTCGGCGAGGTGCGGCAGCAGTGCAACGGCCGCGACGGCGACAAGATACTTGCGAATGAAGCGCGACATGGAACAAACTCCCATTGGTTTGACCGGCCAGCATAGCAAAACCGTCCTCCAACACAAGGCAGCTCCCGCCATGGTACTCGACCACGTTGATCGCATGTCCGTGTACGAAAACCTGCAGCCCGGTTTCGCGCGCGCCTTCGCTTTTCTGCGCGATGCGGATCTCGCCGCACTGCCGCCCGGGCGGACCGAGCTGCTGGAGGGACGGCTGTTCGCGATCGTGGACCACCTCGATGGCCGCGGACGGACCGGCGCGGTGCTGGAGGCGCACCGGAAGTTCATCGATGTCCAGTTCACCGTGTCCGGCCCGGAGGAGATTGGTTGGCGCGACCTCGCCTCGTGCCGCGCGCCGCGCGAGCCGTTTGATGAGGGGCGCGATATCGGCTTTTTCCTCGACCCCGTGCACACGTGGGCCGCCGTCCCGCCCGGCTATTTTTGCATTCTGTTCCCGACCGACGCCCATGCCCCGCTTGGCGGCCTCGGCCCCCTGCGGAAAGTGATCATGAAGGTGGCGCTGGACTGGCCGGTCTAGTCTTCCACGTTCTCGTTCACGTTCTCGTGCACGTGCACGACGTGAACGTGCACGTGTACGGCTTAGAGCGTGTACACCTCGAACAGGCGTTTCTCGGTCGTGCCTTCCTCCATCTGGGCGACGACCTCGACGAGGTGGACGATGCTGGAGTTCTTCAGCTTGTGCTTGAGCAGGTTGTCGAGCTGGAAGATGCCGGCGGAGTTTGCGAGGGTCACGGCGATGCGAACGGGGCGTTTCTCGCCCTTCTCGATCTTCACGTCCTTCACCGCGAGGGCGGAGATGGAATGGATGTTGACCTGGCCCGCCTCGAACGGGATGCGCGAGCGGCCCTGCGTCATGTCCGTCGTATCCGCGACCTTCAGCGCGCCGGCCTCAATGGTCAGGCAGCGCTGGTCCGCGTCGTGAGCGATGATCGCGTGCAGGACTTCCTGCGTCACGATCGTCAGCGCGGGTTCCTCGTAAAGGCCCGACAGCAACTGGCGCGCCTTCGGGTAGCCGATCCACAGGGAGTATTTTTCGTGGTCGTCCCGGTGAACGCTGATGCCGACGTCATGCAGGCAGGCGGCGAGCACGACGATCACCTCCGCGTCGTCGTTCGTGAGTTTGTGATGCTGCACCACGCTCGGCGCCACGCCGCCTTCGATCATGAGGCGCAGGATTTTGAGCGCCGCGTTGGCGACGATACGGATATGGATCTCGCCGTGGTCGCTGATGCCGCTGCGGTCGACGGCGTTGATGTTTGCGCTCTTCCAAAGCTGGTTCAGCTCGGCATCCGCCTGGATGCGTTCGAGCAGGGATTTCAGTTTGGCGTTGTCGCGGGTGGGTACGTTGAAGCTCATGGGGCGAGGGTAAGCTCCCGCCCCCACGGGTGACAATAGCAGAATCCCGCCGCGGCGGAGGCTACCAGCGCTGGCGGTCGGTGAGGAAGAGCTGGTCGAGGTTGCTCAGGGGGAAGCCCTGGGTCAGCGGGAAGTCGGACGGGATGCGGCCTTCGAGCAGCGGGAACCAGGTGCGGTAGGGGCCGGTCACGAGCGAGCGGATGTATTCGCGGTCGCGCGTGATGGTGGTGAAATAGAGGCCGCTGACCCGGCGCATGTAGTCGTTGATCTCGTAGAACTCGTCGATGGACGCGGGCAACAGGAGCGAATTGCGGTTGCCGTACCACGCGGTGGCCCACGGCATGTCGGTGCACATCAGTTCGTCCGGGTTCAGCATGCGGCTGACGTGCGTGATGTAGGGCGGATAGTAGGGCGGATACGGCACGCCGGTGCGCGGCGGCAGCAGCGTCAGCACCAGCGGCAGCGCGCCGAGCGCGAGGAAGCCGCCGGTCACGCCCATGCGCAGCAGCGGGATGCGGAGCTGCATGCGGTCGAGCAGAATGTAGAAGAACGCGACGGCGTACAGCACCACGAAGGGCAGGAACAGGTACAGCAGGCGATAGCCGGGCTGCCCGTAGACCGCCGCCACGGGAATCGTCACGAACAGGCCCGCCACGAGGCACCAGCGCAGGCGCCGCACGTTTTCGCGCGCGAACGAATAGAAGAACGTGGTGAAGAACACGCCCACGAGGATTCCGTCGCCCAGCAGGCGCAGTTGCGTGTTGTAGATTTCGGCGAGGCCGAGCATCAGCTTGGGCCGCAGGGCTGCCATGATCCCGCCCAGCGTAGGGTCCTGCGCCAGCGTTCGCTCGAACAGGTTGTCCGTGAGCGGATTCGCCCCGTTCAACGCGAGCCACGGCGCGAGGCCAAAAAGCCCGCCGCTCACCAGCACGTTGCGGACAAGCCACGGCGCGACGGTGAGGAGGAACGCGAACAGGAATAGCGCGACCACGCGACCCGCGTACGGGCGCACCGACCACGCGAGCAACAGGATGATGCCCGGGACCACTGCGATCGCGCCGTAGCGCGTCAGGAAGGCCAGGCCGCAGAATAGGCCCGCCGCCAGCGAGGCGAGCGCCCAGCCCCAGGCGCGTCCGCCCGCCTCGTGCCGGCTGCCGGCGATCAGCGCGGCATACCACGCGGCAGTGATGAAAAAGGTCGCGACGGGAAACGGCAGCCCGGAAATACTCATGCCCCACACCGCATCGCTCAGGAAAAAAAGCGTGATGCCCAGCACCGCGACCCGGTTGTCGAACAGTTTCCGCGCGATCAGGAAAATCAACGCGCCCGTCAGGATGCTGAACAGATGGCCCGTCGGCACGATCACCCACTGCTCGGGCGGGAACGTGCGCGCGGTGCGGTCCGGCGCGAACGCGCCCTCGAACATTTTGAAGCCCACCGAGAGCAGCGCCGGGTGGAGCGGCGGGTTGACGATGTCCGGGTGTTCGCGCAACTGCGGGTCCGCCGCCTTCGACTTGTCGACGAGATACCACATGCTCGCCGGGCGGATGTTCTGCGTGACGAAGCTCCCCTTCGTCATCAGGTTGCGGCCGAGCTGCGCGAGGTCCATCGCCTCCGCGTCCTTCAAGCCGCGGAATTGCGTCGCGGTGTAGAGCACCATGATTGACAGGAGCATCAACAGGTAGAGGCCGAGCTTGATCAGCCGGAGGCCGATGCCGACATCGACGTTGTAGACGATGTCCTGGATTTTGGATTCAAACGGGCGCGCCATGCCGGGAAGAATACCCGTCCCCCCGCTTTCCCGCAACCACCGCCTGTCCCGCGCGCGAACGATGCCCCGCCGCGCCGCAAATCGTTTTTACAGACGTTGAAAGTCTGGAAAAAAGGAATTACAGACGTTGAAACTTTTCCGCGCGGTGTGGGTTAGGTTTGTTTCGCCGTCGTCTGCTGGGCGCGGAGGAAGCGGGAGCGGTGGCGGACGATGTCGCCTTCGATCATGTAGATGACGTCTTTGGCGATGTTGGTCGCGTGGTCGGCGATGCGTTCCAATGTGCGGGAGACGGAGGTGAGGGCGAGCAGGCTCTGGAGTTGCGAGGCGTCGCGCTGGATTTCCTCCTCGACGGCGTTGAGGAGTTCGCGGTTGCGCTTGTCGGCCTCGTCGTCCTCCAGCCAGATCACGCGGGCGAGCTTGGCGTCGAGGTTGATCAAGGCGTCGAGACTGCGGCTGACCATGGATTGCGCGGTGTCGGCGAGCTGCTGGACCTGGAAGTCGCGCGTAAGCTGCGGGCGCTGGGCCAGCGTGACGGCGCGTTCTCCGATGTTGACGGCGAGGTCGCCGATGCGCTCGAGGTCGTGGTTGATCTTGAGCATCGCGACGATGAAGCGCAGGTCGTGCGCGACGGGCTGGTACAGGGCGAGGATTTTCAGGCATTCCTCCTCAACGGCGACTTCCTGCACGTCGACGTCATGATCGGCCTCGATGACCTTGCGCGCGAGTGGTTCGTCGCGCTCGAGCACGGCTTTGACGGAGAGGCGAAGGTTGTCCTCAACCATCGCCGCCAGGGTGAGGCTGAGCTTCTTGAGATTGTCCAGTTCGCGCATGAAGTGTACGGCCATGGTGATGTCTCCTGAAAATCGTTCGCGTTCACGTTCCCGTTCACGCAACTTTTCGTGAACGTGTACGTGAACGAGGACGCGTACGAATGAATTATCCGAATCGACCCGTGATGTAGTCCTGTGTTTGCTGGTTGGCCGGCTTGCGGAACAACTGGTCCGTGGCGCCGAACTCGATCAGTTTCCCCTCATAGAAGAAGGCGGTCCAGTCGGAAACGCGGGCGGCCTGCTGCATGTTGTGGGTGACGATGACGATGGTGTATTCCTGGCGCAATTCGGCGATGAGGTCCTCGACGCGCGAGGTGGCGCGCGGGTCGAGCGCGGAGCAGGGCTCGTCCATCAGGATCACGTCCGGGTTCACGGCGATGCTGCGCGCGATGCAGAGCCGCTGCATCTGGCCGCCGGAAAGCTGGAGCGCGGAATCGTGCAGGCGATCCTTCACTTCTTCCCATAGCGCGGACTTGCGCAGGCAGCGCTCGACGGTCTCGTCGAGCACGGAGCGGTTGTTCACACCGGCGATGCGCAGGCCGTAGATCACGTTTTCGTAGATGGATTTCGGGAAGGGGTTCGACTTCTGGAAGACCATGCCGACGCGGCGGCGCAGCGCGATGACGTCGACGTGCGGCGAGTTCAGCTCCATGCCGTCGAGCACGAGCGAGCCCTCCATGCGGACGCCGTCGATGAGATCGTTCATCCGGTTGATGCAGCGCAGGAATGTGGATTTGCCGCAGCCGGACGGGCCAATGAAGGCGGTGCACTGGCGGCGCGGGATGCGCATGTTCAGGTTGAACAGGGCCTGGTTGGCGCCGTAGTAGAAACTGACGTCCTTGACGTCAATGACGACGTCTTGCGCGGGCGGGGCTTCGAGGGTGGCGGGCATGGCGGGACTCCTGTCTAAAAGGCTCCGGTGGCGTATTTGCGGCGGAGGCGCTCGCGGATGATGATGGCGCCGAGGTTCAACAATACGACAAGGGCGATCAGGAAGAGCGTGGTGGCGAAGACCATCGGGCGCGCGGCGTCGGAATCGGGTGACTGGAAACCGAGGTCGTAGATGTGAAAGCCGAGGTGCATGAATTTGCGGTCGAGGTGGACGAACGGGAAGAGGTCATCGATCGGGAGCGTCGGCGCGAGCTTCACGACGCCGACGAGCATGAGCGGGGCGACTTCGCCCGCGCCGCGCGCCATGGCGAGCACGAGGCCGGTCATGATGCCGGGCGCGGCGGCGGGCAGCACGATGCGGTAGATGGTCTGCCATTTGGAGGCGCCAAGCGCGAGCGAGCCTTCGCGCGTGCCGCGCGGCACGGCGGCGAGCGCCTCCTCGGTGGAGACGATGACGACCGGCACGGTCATCAGCGCCAGCGTCAGCGCGGCCCAGAGGATGCCGCCGGTGCCGAAGGTCGGGGTGGGCAGCGATTTCGAGAAGAAGAGCTGGTCGATCGTGCCGCCGGTGAAATAGACAAAGAAGCCGAGGCCGAACACGCCGAATACAATGGACGGCACGCCGGCGAGGTTGTTCACGGAGATGCGCACGGAGCGAGTGAACCAGCCCTGTTTGGCGTATTCGCGCAGGTAGATCGCGGCGAGGATGCCGAAGGGCATGACGGCGATGCTCATGAGGAGCGTCATCACGAACGTGCCGAAAATGGCAGGAAAGATGCCGCCCTCGGTGTTGGCCTCGCGCGGCTCGTCGGCGACGAAGGCGCGGATGCCGTGGAAGAAGAAGCCGACTTTTTCGGCGGTCGTCATCCGGTTGGGATGGTGGAAGTACACCACGTGGCCGAGCGGCAGGGCGCGTTCCTCGCCGGTGAACAGGCGCAGGTGCAGGCGGCCCTTGTCGAGTTCGGTGCGGATGCCCGTGGCCTCGGCGGCGAGCACTTCATAGCGTTGTTGGAGTTCGGCCTGGCGCTGTTGGCCGCGCGGGGACGCGAGTTCGTCGGGGTTTAAGCGCAACTGCGTCATCGCGTGGTTGATTTTGCCGATGGCTTTCTTTTCCACCTGGCGCAGGTCGTCGCGCAGGCTGCGGATGAGTTTCATCGCGGCGCGCAATTCCGAGGAAAACGCGTCCGCGTTCGCCTCGATGCGGCGGCCGTCCGGCAGTTCCAGCGCAACGGGCAGGCCAACGGCGTGGCCGTACTCGGTGCGTTCGACGACGATTGCGTTGGAGGGAAATTCCGTCGCCGCGGCATCGTCAAACGCGATGTAGCGGAAGCCCTGTCCGTAGACGTCCTTGTTGCCGGTCTGGATGTGCCATTCGCGTTCGATCGCCTTGCCCGTTTCCTGGGGAATCATCCGGTCGCGGGTGCGGGTAATGATGCCGCCGGTGACGAGCTGGTCGCGCTGGATGGAGGCGCTGCCGGGTTTGAGGTCGATACGGACGACGGGTTTCGGCCAGAAGACGCCGAGCCCGTTGTAGATAATGAGGCCGAGCAGCGCGAGGACCATGAAGAGGCCGATGGACAAGCCCATCGACGTGAGCCAGACGCCGGTCTCGCCCGCAGGCCGGGTATTGCCGAGTTTGTGCTGGGGCAGTTTCATCTTAGACGGCCTTGTATTTCTCGCGCAGGTGGTGCCGGAGCAGTTCCGCCAGCGTGTTGACGAAGAAGGTCATCAGGAACAGCAGCATCGCGCCGAGGAAAAGCGCGCGGTAGAGGGTGCCGTGGTGCGGCGCCTCGGGCAGTTCGACCGCGATGTTGGCCGACAGGGTGCGCATGCCGGAGAAGATGTTGAAGTCCATGATCGGCGTGTTGCCGGTGGCCATGAGGACGATCATCGTCTCGCCGACGGCGCGGCCGAAGCCGATCATGATGGCGGAGAAGATGCCGGCGGACGCGGTCGGCAGGATGACGCGCATCGCGGTCTGCCAGCGGCTCGCGCCGAGGGCGAGGGAGGCGGAGCGGAACGCGGGCGGCACGTTGGAGAGCGCGTCCTCGGTGATGGTGAAGATGATGGGGATGACGGCGAAGCCCATCATGAAGCCGACGACGAGCGAGTTGCGCTGCTCGAACGGCAGGCCGGTCGTTTGCACCCACCAGAGGCGGAAGTCCGCGACCGGCGCGCCGGTGCTGAGATCGCGCGCGACGAACCAGGTGGATTCGAGCACGGGGCCGAGCTGCCACGCCGCCCAGGCGCCGAGCGCGAGGAGGGGGACGATAAAAATGAACTCGTGGCCCTGGCGGATGCGGCGGCGGATGCGGTACGGCATCCGGTTCCAGATGGCGCCGAACACCACGGAGGTGACGGGCAGGATCAGCATCATCAGGAAGAAGGAGGGCACGCGTTGTTCGACCAGCGGCGCGAGCCAGAGCGCGGCGAGGAAGCCGAGGATCACAGAGGGCAGCGAGGCCATGATTTCCATGATGGGCTTCACGAAGCGCTTGAAGTCGGGGTGCGCGAATTGCGATGTGTACAGCGCGGCGAGCAGGGCGAGCGGCACGGAGAACAGCATCGCGTAGAGCGTGCCCTTGAGCGTGCCGATCAGAAGCGGGACCATGGAGAGCTTCGGCTCGAAATCGTCCGATGCGCCGGTGCTCTGCCATTCGTACTTGGGTTCGGCGGAGCCTTCGTACCAGATCTTGCCGAAGAAGGCCTTGAAGCTCGCCTCGGGGTGCGGGTCGTCCAATACGAAGCGGTGCAGCGTGCTGTCTCCGCCGAGGAACCAGAGGCTGTCGTATTTCAGGCCGACGAAGGCGAGGCGCGCGTCGAACGGCAGGCTGCCGGTCCAGCGGATGGTTTCCGTGGTGGCGTAGCGCAAGGAGGCCGTGTTTTCGCCGACGACCAGAAAGGCCTTGTTGCGCAGACTCTTGCTGTAGGCGATGGGGGTCGCGCTGAGCGACGGGAATTCCTTGGTGCGACCAAAGAGCCGGCCCTCGTCGCCGTGTTCGTAGAGGCTGTAGACGCGATTCTCTCCGCGCTGGTTGATGACGACGAGGGAGTCGTCGCCGAAGAGGAAGTCGACGACGGCGAGCGCCGCGCCCTCCGTGTCGGGGAAGGGCTGCCAGGTCTGGCGCAGCAGAAGGTCGTCGCCCTCGCGCAGAAAATATTTGAGGGTGCCGTCGGAGAGCACGAGGATCAGGCTGTCTGCGCGCTGGTTGACCAGCAGGCGGAGCGGCTCGCCGGTCAACTGGTCGGAAAGGTCAAAGCGTTTGGCGACGCTCCAGGCGCCGCCGCCGACCAGCGAACGCCGCTGGGTGATCAAGGCGGCGAACAAGCGCGTCCGGCCGTCGACCTGCTGAACCACCGCGGCCAGCCGTTGCGCGCCGGACCCGTCGAGATCCGCGAGCAGCGCGGGGTGGCCTGCCTCGCCCACCTGGACCGGCGGCTGCGCCTTGAGCTTCGCGTTGATGGTGCGTTGGCCGTCCGCGAACGCCGCTTGATAGCCGAGTTCCGCGACGAGCACCTTGCCGTGGGAGGTGCCGACGACGACTTCCTGGCGTTTGGCGTGGTAGACGAGTGATGCCGCGGATTCGCCGTCCGGCAGGGGGATCAGCTGGCGGTCGGGTGAAGCGTTGTCGTCCACGCGCACAAACGTCACGCCGCCTTCACGGTCGAGCAGGAAGGGCAGGGCGGACCATTCGTCCGCGCCGAGCGCGACATAATCGCCGGGGGGGACGGTCCAGGAGGTGTCCGACTTTACGCGGGCTTGGGAAAAGAGGGGCAGAATCTGCCAGAAGATAAAAATGAAAATTGCGAAGACCGCGGTGACGATGCTGATGCCGCCGATTTTGATGAAGTGCTGCATGGCCCGGTCCACCCAGCGGGTGAAGGGCGCGATCTCATAACGTTTTGGTTTTTCAGCGGCCATGATGGTCGTCTGCGCGGGGTGGAACGAAACGGGAGGCAGGGTTCCGCCTGCCTCCCGTCCCTGTCAATATCGGACTATTCCAACTTGCCCAATTCTTCTTCAACCACTTCGGCCGGCATCGGGAAATAGCCGTCTTTGACGACGACTTCCTGGCCCGCCTTGGAGAGGACGAACTTCACGAATTCCTTCGTCAGCAGGTCCATCGGCTGGCCGGGCTTCTTGTTGACGTAGATCAACAGGAAGCGGGCGAGCGGAAAGTCGCCGCTGATCGCGTTTTCGGGCGTGGATTCAAAGAGCGCATCCTCGGACATGCCGAGCGGCAGGGAGCGAACGCCGGCGCTGGCATAGCCGATGCCCGAGTAGCCGATGCTGTACAGGTCGCCCGCGATGCCGAGCACCACGGAGGACGAACCCGGCTGTTCCTTGACCGTCGCGCGGAAGTCGCCCTTGGCCAGCGCGTGTTCCTTGAAGAACCCGTAGGTGCCGGAGGCGCTGTTGCGGCCGTAGAGCGAGATCGGGCGGTTCGCCCAGTCGCCGGTCAGACCGAGCTGGCCCCAGGTGGTGATGTCCGCTCCGCCCATCTTGCGGGTGCTGGAGAAGATGCTGTCCACCTGCTGCATCGTGAGGCCCTTGATCGGGTTGTCCTTGTGCGCGAACACGGCGAGCGCGTCCACCGCCACGCGGATTTCCGTCGGCTTGTAGCCGTATTTGGCTTCAAAGGCGTCGATTTCCGACGACTTCATCGGGCGGCTCATCGGGCCGAGCTGCGCGGTGCCTTCGATCAGCGCGGGCGGCGCGGTCGAGGAGCCCTTGCCTTCCACCTGGATGTTGACGTTGGGATAGACGGCGCGGAAGCCTTCCGTCCACAGCGCCATCAGGTTGTTCAGCGTGTCGGAGCCGATGCTGTTGACGTTGCCGGAAACACCTTCCACCTTGGAATAGGCGGCGATGTTTTCATCCACCTTGGCCGGGCCGGCGAATGCCGGGACCGCGGCGAGGGCGGCGGCGAGAACTCCGGCAAGGCCGGAACGAATGCTCATTTTCTCCATGTTATACGTCCTTCTGTGTTGGGAGGGTCCGGTTTCCGCCACGGGCGGCGGGCCTGCGGCCCTCGAAATAGTTTTGTTCCCACGTGAACTGCCGGTCGTTGGGCGTCCGCCAGCGGCAGAATGTCGTTTCCGGCCGGGCCGGCGCGGCGAGAGGGCGCATCCACTCTATTTGTGCGCCGAGCTCCCCGTTATCCAGCAGTTGCTCAATTTTCTCTTCCACGAAACCAGTGAACTGGGCCAGCGTCCGCAGGCTGATCACCTCCGCCCGTTCGATGAAGCGGCGAAGCGTCGTGCAGTCGTCGGCGTCGAACACCCAGGCCTCCTCTTTGCGAACAATCATGGGGTCTTCTCCCTGATGTGTTGCGCGGTACATTTCGCCGGGCGGGCCTGGAAGGCCCGCCCGGCGGTTCGAACTAGAACCGGGCCGCGAGGTCAACCTGTAGACGCTCGTAGTCGGTATCCTTCCCGTCCGGGTCCTTGGAATTCAGGAAGTAGGTGGCGCCGAGTTGGAGGTTCTTCGCGAGCTGGTAGCGCACATAGAACTTGTGGCCTTCGCCATTCGTGCCGCCGCCGAACGAATCGGAGTCGGTGAGGGCGCCGAGCACGGCATCCTTCTCGACGACGCGGAAGTTGTAGCCGCCTTCGATCGAGCCGACTTCCTTCGCCTTGCCGAGGGTGAGGCCCGCGATCCACGCGGTATCCTCGTCATCCACGTCCTGGTTCACGGCGTAGGAGCCGTAGACCGAAATGGGCAGGCCGAAGTTGGCGTCGAACTGGGCGAAGAATTCAAGCACTTCAAACTCCGAAGCGAAGAGGGAGTTCGTCGTGTCGCCGTCGACCACCTTCGTCGTCGAGTTGCCGAACGACTTCCCGTCGAACAGCGCGCGGCCTTCGAGATCCTGCGTCAGGTAGTAGCCGACGCCCGCGAGCAGCGAGGACTTCTCGCAGGTCTTGAGCTTCACGGCGCCCTGGACGCCCAACTGCTTGGCATCGTCCTCATCGCTGGAACGCTCCTCGAGCCAGTGGTAGCCGGCCGCCAGCATCGCCTTGAGATCGCCGCCGACTCTGTATTTCGCCGCGAAGCCTTCCGGCGTGTAGTCGCCGTCCCAGATCTGGTCCGAGACCGCGATGTAGGGGTTCTCCATTTTGCCGCCGATCAGCGTGAAGCCGTCGATTGCCGCCGGGCTGTATTCAATGAAGGCGAGGTCAATGAAGACGTCCTTCTTGCTGCCCGCGTCGGTGAAGGTGGAGTTGCCGGAGATGCGGTCGCCGCCGTCGCTGGAGGTCAGGCGCGCGCCGATTTTCACCTCGTCCGAAGGTTTGGCGTCGAGGCCGAGGCGCAGGCGGTAGCGATCGCGCTGGCGATCCGCCTTGCCGTCTTCCTCGATGTCTTCATAGCGGACGCGGACGTCGCCCTTGAGCGTGACCTTGTCCGCCCATGAGGACGGGGCCTTGGTTTCCTGGGCGGTGACGGCCACCGCGCCCGTGATGGCGCCGGCCAACAGGGCCAGCATGACTGACTTCTTCATGATACCTCCTGGTACTGATTGTGGTTCAAACACTGATCGACCGGATCGTTTGGGAATCCCGGATCAATCAAGCGCCCGCACCGTTGCGCCGCCGCGTTAGGGGCGTGTGAGGAAGGCGTGAGAAGTCGGGCTGGATTTTCGGCTATTCTTTGAACCGGTAGCCGACGCCGCGCACGGTCTCGATGTAGTCGCCGCAGGCGCCCAGTTTGCGGCGCAGGCCGACGATCTGCACGTCCACCGACCGGTCCGTGACCGCGTAGTCCTCGCCGCGCACCGCGTCGACGATCTGCTGCCGCGTGTAGACCCAGCCGGGCCGGCGCGCGAGGAAGTGCAGCACGCGGAACTCCGTGAAGGTCAGGTCCACGCGCTTCCCCTTGATCAACACTTCGTGGCGGCCGGGGTGGATGACGAGTTCGTGCGCGGTGATGGGCGAGGAATCATCCGCCGAGTCGCGCGCTTTGCGGCGCATGATGTTTCGAATGCGCGCAACGAGCACCTTCGGGCTGAAGGGCTTCGTAATATAGTCGTCCGCGCCCACTTCGAGACCGGTCACGACGTCCGTTTCCTCGCCCTTCGCGGTGACCATGACGATCGGGATATGGCTGGTTTTGGGCTCGTTTCGGAAGTTGCGGCAGACCTGCAGGCCATCAATGCCGGGCAGCATCAGGTCGAGGAGGATCAGATCCGGCACATGCTTGCGCGCCGCATCCAGCGCCGCCTCGCCGGCGCCCACCACGTTGATCGTGTAGCCTTCCTTGCCGAGATGAAACGAAACGAGCTCCTGGATGTCCTCGTCGTCCTCAATCAAAAGAATCGTTTTTTTCGCCATGTTTCCCTCCTTCGCGCACAAATCGCCACGGGGAGATTCGCGCGCACAGGTTAGGAAAGAATGAGGACGGAGTCAGGCTTTTACTGGAGTTGCAGCCCGTGGGGGAGAAACGCCGCGGCGGCTTGGGCCAAGCCGCCCTTATTGCGCGCGAATCCGGTCGTAGGCGGCGAGGGCGGCGTCGCGGGCGGTGGCGTGGTTGACGAGGGGATGGGGGTAGGTGGCGCCGGGGATGAGGCCCGCGGCGCGGAGGGTGTCCGGGTCGCCATCGGACAGCCGGTGGATGAGGCGGGGCGGAACCTGCGCAAGTTCGGTGACCCAGCGTTTGACGTAGGCGCCCGCGGGATCGAATTTCTCGCCCTGCAGGACCGGGTTGAAAATCCGGAAATACGGCGCGGCGTCCGCCCCGCACCCCGCCGTCCACTGCCAGCCGAGGGTATTGTTTGCGAGGTTCGCGTCAACCAGCGTGTCCCAAAACCACGCCGCGCCGGCCTGCCACGGAATCAGCAGGTCCTTCACAAGGAACGACGCCACGATCATGCGCACGCGGTTGTGCATCCAGCCGGTGCGCCACAATTCGCGCATGCCGGCGTCTACGATCGGATAGCCGGTGCGTCCGCATTGCCACGCGCGGAGCCACTTCGGATTGTCGCTCCAGGGAAACGACGCGAATTCCGGGCGCAGCGGCTCCGTCGCCGTGTGCGGGAAATGATAGAGCAGGTGGTGCGCGAACTCGCGCCAGACCAGTTGCCGCAGGTACGGTTCCGCCGCGCCGCCGGGATGCGCCTTGCGAATCGCCCACCAGACCTGCCGCGGGCCCACCTCGCCCCAATGCAGGTGCGGCGAAAGGCGCGAGGTGCTTTCGAGGTCCGGCCGATCGCGCTGCGTCTTGTAGGCCGGCGCCTTGTCCTCAAATGCGGCGAGCCGTTTCCGCGCGCCCGCCTCGCCCGGGGTCCACGCCTCCGACATCCCGTCATACCAGCGAATCTTGGGCATCAAGCCGAGGTCGTCCACGGCCAGCGATTCAATCGGCGGCCCTGCCGGGATGTTTTTCGGCGCGGGCCGTGGCGATGACGGTTCGCCGATCGCCTGGCAGGCGCGGTAGAACGGCGTGAAGACCTGGTAGGGCTTGCCCTGCTGCGTCGCCACGGCGCCCGGCTCATGCAGCAGCGCGTTGTTGAACGATTTTGCGTCGATCCCGCGCGCGCGAAGTTCGGCCTTGATGCGCGTGTCGCGCGCGATGAGGGCGGGCTCGTAGAGGCGGTTCCAGTAAATCGCCGTCGCGCCCGTTTCGGCGGTGAGCTGCGCGAGCGTTCGGTCGGTCGGCCCGCGCCGGATCACCAGCCGGGAACCCTGCGCCTCCAGTGCGCGCGCCAACGCGACGAGGCTCTGGTGCAGCCACCAACGCGACGCCGCGCCCGGCGCCCACGGCGCCTCTTCCTCCGGCGCCCAGATAAACACCGGCACGACCGGTCCCCCGCGCGCGACCGCGGCACAGAGCGCGTCATTGTCCGCCAGCCGCAGATCGCGGCGTATCCACCAAATGGTCGTCGCGGAAGTCATGGGATGGGATTAACCACGTGGGAAAAAAAGGATTTCACCACGGAGCGCACGGAGACACGGAGGGGGGCGTTTCGGCCGCCCCCCCAAAAAAATCCTCTTCATGAACTCCGTGTACTCCAGCGAAGCGGGTGGTAAAAAGGAGTGTGTCAACGAGATCGGGGACCGGAAGGTGAACAACTGGCTCACAGTATAATCCGCTCCATTGGTGGTTCCATACTTCTTATGCCGCACAGGGCTTGCGGGCGAAGGCTTCGCGCAGGGCGCGTTCGAGGGCGCGGTGGCGCTGGGCAAACATCACCGCAAGCGCCAGTCGGACAAATGGCGCGAGCAGGAAGTTGACCGCGCGACCGCCGCGCAGCTCATACTGCACAATGTCTTCCGCGCGGCACGCGGTCTCGCCCAGCGGCGCAAAGCGGTGTGTGTGAATCCACAACTTGAACGGACCCTCCACCTGCACATCGCGGAATTGCTGGTTGCGGGCATAATCCTCGTGCATCGCGACCCAACGCACGCGCTTAAACCCCAAATTGAGCTCGAACACGGCCATCGCCTCATCGCGAATCCCCTCGTGCTGAAGGATGCGCACGGGCGGGAAGGCAGGCAGCAGCGCGGGCAGCGCATCCGGCCCTTCATGCCACGCAAACACGTGCCCGACCGGGTGGGGAAGGTCGATGAATGTGATGTAGCGATGCATGATTAACTTTTGTAGAGTCCCACAAATACTTCCATCCGTGCCCGAATTCCTTACACCGGCGCTGCTGATCTTCCTGCTCACCTACCTGGGCGTTGCCCTCGGGGAGATCCCCGGCCTCGCCATCGACCGTACCGGGATCGCGCTGCTCGGCGCGGTGGCGATGATCGCGTTCGGCGTGCTCGATACGGACCACGCGGTCGCCGCCGTCGACTATCCGACGATCCTGCTGCTGTTCGGCCTGATGGTCCTCTCCTCGCAGTTCCGGCTCGGCGGCTTCTACACGCACATCGCCCTGCAACTGACCGGCGCGATGGACCGCCCGCGCCGCTTTCTCGCGCTGGTGATGGCCGTCAGCGCCGCGCTTTCCGCCGTGCTCGCGAACGACATCGTCTGCCTCGCCTTCACCCCGGTCCTCGCGTGGTCGCTCACACGGCGGCGGCTCAACCCGCTGCCCTTCCTGCTGGGCCTCGCCATCGCCAGCAACATCGGCTCCGCCGCGACGATCATCGGCAACCCGCAGAACATGCTGCTCGGCCAGGTGGGCCGGCTCTCGTTCGGGCACTTCTTCCTCTGGTGCGCCGCGCCAAGCGCGCTTTCGCTCGCGGCGGCCTACGCGATTCTCTGCGGGCTGTACCGCGGCCGCTGGCAGGCGACAGTAGCCCCGGCTGATGCCGAACACGGCGCGTGGCCCGACTACGACCGCGCGCAGAGCCGGAAGGGCTTGATCGTGACCGCGCTGCTCATCGCCGCGTTTTTTGCGCCCGTGCCGCGCGAGCTGTCCGCGCTGGTCGCCGCGGGCGTTCTGCTGTGCAGCCGCAAAATGGCGACCCGCTCGCTGATGGGCCTCGTGGACTGGCATCTCATCGCGCTGTTCATCGGCCTCTTCGTCGTCGTGCGCGGCTTCGAACACACCGGCTGGCCCGCGTGGATCGTGGAAGCGTCGCGTGCGCGCGGCCTGCATCTGGACGAACCGTTCACCCTCACGATCGTCGCCGTGTTCCTGAGCAACCTCGTCAGCAACGTGCCCGCCGTCATGCTGCTCATCAAATTCCTCGACGCCGCCGACCCGCGCGCGTGGTACGTCCTCGCGCTCGCCAGCACGTTCGCGGGCAACCTCATCACCATTGGCAGCATCGCGAACCTCATCGTGATTGAGCAGGCGAAGCAGGCCGGCGTTCGCATCACGTTCCGCGAACACGCGCGCGCAGGCGTGCCCGTCACCCTCGCGTCGCTCCTCGTGCTCGCGGGGTGGATCGCGCTCGCCTGGTGACGCGGTCTTTTTTCCGCCGCGTTCACTCGACAGGCGCGCGGGGACGCGGGTAAATTTTCCGTTGGGAACCATGCGGCGCGGGCGGGCGCCGAAATGAGGAGAAGCCATGTCACCCAATCGAAAGAAACCGACCCATCTGGACGAGGAGTCCGAAGTGTTCGGCGCGGCCGAATACGAGGAGTGCCCCGTCTGCCGCCAGGAATTCGCCGACGGCGTCTGCCCGATCAATTCCGCGGACTGCCCCTATCGCGAGGATGCGGAGGACGACCTCGACGAAGAGGACGATCCGGACTTCGAGGACGTGAAGAATCTGAAGGAGATTCTCGGGGACGACAAGGAAGCCGACCGGCTCACCGAGGAGGAGGAAGACTTCTCCGGCGAGGCGGATGCGGATGAAGACCGCGAGCGCTGACGCGGCTTACGGCTCGTAGAGGTTCACGCGATAGAAGAGGCCCGCCGCATTTGTGTCGGCCGGGGCATCCAGTTCAACCCATGCATCGGCGGCGATAAACGCGGGCCGGTTCTCCGGAATGTCGAGCGTGGTCCACGCGCCGTCCGTCAGCGAGGTGGAGGCCTGGATGACGTGGCCGCGATTCGCGAGTTGATCGAAGCCGAGGCGCGGTCCACCCGCGGACATGTCGATGAACGCGCCCGCCCAGGCGCTCGCGGCGTTGGTCGGCTCGGTGCGAGCGAGGTATTCCAGCCGGTTCGCGGCTCCGTCGCCGTCGAAGTCGTCGTCCGGTCCTGTGCCGGGATCGGTGGTGGACCCGAAATTCGCGAGCTGCCATTCGCTGAACGTCTGGTAACCGGCCAGCGAACCGATCCACGCGGCGACGAGCGCGAGGCCCTGCGTGTCGACGACGGACGACGCGAGCGGCGGCATCTGGCCCGCGCCGCGGAAGGAAATCCGCGTGTGGGCCATGGAGTTGGAAAGGATGCCGGGCCGCACGACGACGTTGTTCGGGTCGCCGAAACTGTTCGCCAGCGCGCCGTTTACGAGCGAGGCGCCGGAGAGCGGCGTATGGAGGCGGCTGTCGAAGCCCGCGGGCACGGGGCCGCCCGGGAAGTGGCAATTCGCGCAGTTGGCTTCGAGATAGGACCGCGCGCGGTGCTCGATGCTCGCCGCCACGTTCGTCGGATGCGCGAGCGCGCGCAGGAAATTCACCGACGCGACATTCGTGTGGAAATAGCCGATGTCGCTCCAGCGGCGGAGCTGGTTCGTTTCGTCGCCGGGGCCGAATGTGCAGTCGCGGTTGAGCTGCGGCGTGTTGAAGCCGAGCGCAAACCCGGCCGCCGGGTTGTGGCACTGCAGGCACTCCGCGCGCGAGGGATAGCGCCAGACCTGCGTGCGGATCGTGCCGCCGTCGTTGATCACAAACGGCTCGTCGAGTCCCGCCGCTGGCACGAGCACTGCGTTCGTCGTGGAGAGGCCCCAGCGGTAGGTCACCCCGTAGCCGCCGCTGCCGCCCGCGTTCTTCACGAGCAGGCGCGTTTCGAGGCGGCGCGCCGAGGTCGGATCGCCGTTGGTCAGCAGCAGGTCGAAGTGCTTGATCCACACCGTGGTGGTCGGCGCCGTCCAGGGCGCGTCGGGTTGGAACGTGATGGTCAGATTCGTGGAGGGAATCGAGAACCAGCGCCGCTTCAGCGCGCCGTCCGACCAGAACGGCAGGTTCAGGTCGTACGCGATCACGCCCGCGTATGGCGTCAGCGTCGCGAGGTCATGGAACACCCCGGCGTCCTGCAGCGTGGCCGGGAGGGCGCTGGTTGAGACGTTGCCGGCGGCGAGACGTTTCACCTGGTTCTCGCCGAGGTCGCAGAGCAGCAATTCGCCGCTGCGCGGATCGCGGCCAAAGTGGGTGAGTCCGCCGTCGGTCGCCAGCCAGGCGAAGGCGGTCGCGTTGGTCCCGTCGTGCCGCATCGCCCAGATGTGGCCGGAATTATAGTCGCTGAAAATGTAGGCCCCGAGCAGTTGGGGCAGCGCGGTTCCACGGTAGACGCGGCCACCGGTGACGCTCGTGCCCTGGTTGGTCGCGCTGCCGCGTGTGTAGTCGAGCAGCGGGTTAATCCAGTTGGTGAACCCGGCGGGCGGCGTGCCGATGCCGGGCGTGGCGATTTTGCCCTCGCGCCACTTCCAGCCGTAGTTGCCGCCGCGCGTGATAAGGTCGATTTCCTCGCGCGCGTTCTGGCCCACGTCACCCGCGTACAATTCGCCGGTCACCTCGTCGAACGCGAAGCGGAAGGGATTGCGCAGGCCGACGGCCCAGAACTCGGTGCGCACGTTGTTGCTGTTCACGGCGCTGCCGTTGAACTGGGTGGCGCCGATGAACGGGTTGTCCGGCGGAATTGCGTAATTCGTCGGCGCGGCGATGGCGGGATGGTGGTTCGGCGCGAGGCTGCCGGGCTTCTTGTCGACGTCGATGCGCAGGATCGACGAGAAGAAATCCTTGTCGATGCGCTGGCTGTTGTTGAGCGAGTCGTTGCCGCTCCCCTCGTCGCCGGTGGTGATGTAGAGGTAGCCGTCCGGTCCGAACGCGAGGTCGCCCGCGTTGTGGTTGTTCGCGTCGTTGACCTGGCTGAACAACACGATTTCATTGGTCGGACTGAAGTTCGCGTTGGTCGCGCTGGTCTGGAATTCCGACACGCGGGTGTGGAAATCGCTGCCTACGCTGACCGTATAGAATACAAAGAAGCGGCGGTTCGTTGCGTAGCCCGGATGGAACGCGAGCGCGAGCAGGCCGCCTTCCCCCGCGCCGTTCACGCGGCCGGAGATATTAAGAAACGTTGTTTTCGTCGGCGCGGCGAGGTTCGTGATCACCTGGACCACGCCCGCGCGTTCGCCGACGAACAGGCGGTTGGTCTCGCCCGGCGGGACCGCCGTCCACATCGGGTTGACGAAGTTCAGGCCGGGAAACGCGTTGGGCGTCGCATAGACGACCGGCGTATCCGACGGCAACTGCTGCGGCATGCGCAGCGTGAAGTTGCCCACCCGGTTCGTGAGCGGCCCGGCCGGGCCCGCCACCAGCGGGACGAAGCGGTGGAAGTCCGAAAAGACGTTGGTCTGGCCCGTGCCGAAGCCGATGTTGGACGGCAGATTCAGGTTCGGGATGCCCTCGTTGGAGAGGAACCCGGTGGTGCTGATCTCAAACGCCGCGAAGTCGATCACGCCGCCCGGCGTAAGCGCGAGGTCGGACAAGGCGAACCGGAATTCCGGTGAACTGGTGCCGCGCCCGGCCACCGTGTGCGGCAGCGTGGCGTGCGCCTCTCCCGCGGGCCGCAATTCGCAGAAGAATGTGAAACCCGATTCGCCGCTGTTGTTGTAGAACAGCAGCGCGAAGTCGGCGGCGCCGCTTTGCATGCCGTTGCTGAATGTCACCGTTTCGACGCCATCGCGGGACATGCGCGAGATGTTCGCGCGGCCACCGCTGTTCGTGTCGGTCATTTCACCGTTGGGTTGATAGCCGCCGGGCCGCGTGTTGAAATAAACCAGGTATTGGTTGCCGTCGCCGGGTACGCCGAGATTGCTGAAACCCACGTAGAGGAACGCGCCATCGCTTTTCATGTACAGCGTGGCCGGCCCGAGCTGGCCGCCGAACCCCGTGCCGCCGCCGGTGAACGCGTAGCTGTTGCCGGGCCCGTATTCGTTGGCGGCGATGCTGCCGTTCACCGTCGCGCCGGGTCCGCCGGCGTCGGTGTGGGTGGTGATGAGCGCCGCCCGCGCGAGGGCGGGGCACAGTACGAGCAGGAAGAGGAATACGCGCATGGTTGAATAATGTAGCCCATTTTGCGGCGGACGTTTACAGGGTTTTCCCCGAACGCTACCCGCCGGAGTCCGGGAACGTTTGCAGGATAGTGCCACCATCATCACGGGTGGACGCCGCGCTCCGCGCGGCGTTTTCCGTGCGCGGAGCGCC
>DAOLDD010000038.1:0-33897 GCA_035327585.1 Kiritimatiellia bacterium
CCAGCGACCTCTTGGTCCCGAACCAAGCGCTCTAGCCAGGCTGAGCCACGCCCCGTTCCATCTTGGCCGGCCGGTATGACCAGCCGGTGCAAGAGGCGGTTATCCGCTAACAAGCGCCGAAACACAAGCGGAGAATTACGAAATCGTCCATGCGGGCAGCTCATCAAGACAACCGAAAGAAACGCGTGACTTTTCACGCGTAAAACGCTTAACGTTTCGCAGCTTTTTCCTAACACAGGAGGGATTGGTATGAATTTTCCGCGTGAGAGTGGAATTCTGCTGCATATCACGTCGCTGCCGGGCCGCTATGGGATGGGGGATCTGGGGCCCAGCGCGCGAGCGTTCGCGGACCAACTGGTGGAGATGGGCCAGCACCTCTGGCAGATCCTGCCGCACGGGCTGACGGGCTACGGCGACTCGCCGTACCAGTCGTTTTCCACGTTCGCCGGCAACCCGTTGTTCATCAGCTTCGATATGCTGGTGGAGGACGGCCTGCTGCACCGCTGGCACCTGGACCGGTTCCCGCATTTTCCTGAAGATCACGTCGACTACGGAAACGTCATACCTGCCCGCATGGCGATTCTCAAGACGGTGTGCCGCACGTTTGAACGCCACGCGACACCGACGCAGAAGCAGGCGTTCATGGAATTCTGTGAACGCAATGCGGAGTGGCTCGAGGACTTCGCCCTCTTCATTGCGCTCAAGGAGGCGCACAATCTCGAACCGTGGCATACGTGGGAACCCGAGCTGGTCCGCCGCGATCCGCATGCGCTGGCGCACGCGCGCAAGCACTACCGCACCGCCGTCCGCAACGCGAAGATACTGCAATGGATTTTCGACGACCAATGGCACCGGTTCCGCCTCTATTGCCGGGATCGCGGGATCAAGATCATCGGCGACATCCCGATTTTCGTCGCGCACGACAGCGCGGATGCGTGGGCAAATCCCGAGCTGTTCTATATTGAGCCGAATGGCCACTGCACCGTCGTCGCCGGGGTGCCGCCGGACTATTTCAGCGCGACCGGCCAGCTCTGGGGCAACCCGCTGTACCGCTGGGACGTGCACAAAGCCCAGGATTACGCCTGGTGGGCTGCGCGCCTGCGCAAGATTTTCCAGATGGTCGACATCGTTCGCATCGACCATTTCCGCGGGTTCGCGGGCTACTGGGAAATTCCCGGCGACGCCGAAACCGCGATCAACGGCAAGTGGGTGCCGGGTCCCGGGGAGGATCTCTTCCACGCGTTGAAACGGCACCTCGGTGAGATGAACATCATCGCGGAAGACCTTGGCATCATCACGCCCGACGTCGACGCGCTGCGCGACGAATTCAACCTGCCCGGCATGCGCGTTCTGCAGTTCGCGTTCGGCAACGACGCCAAGGCCGCCGAATATCGCCCGGAAAGCTATCCGCCCAATTGCTGCGTTTACACCGGCACGCACGACAACGACACGACCGTCGGCTGGTTCCGCAGCGAACCGGGCGAGGGGAGCACCCGCAGCCGCGAGGAAATCGACGCGGAGCGCCGGTCGATCCTGAATTATCTCGGCAGCGACGGCAGCGAGATTCACTGGGATCTCATCGCCCTCGCGATGCGTTCGCGCGCCAACACCGCGGTATTCCCGATGCAGGATATGCTCGGCCTCGGCACCGAGGCGCGCATGAACGTGCCCGGCACCAAGAGTGATAACTGGCGCTGGCGTTTCCGGGCCGATATGCTGACGCCTGAGATCAAGCAGCGCCTGCGCCAATTGACCGCGGATACCCACCGCATCCACGACTAGGCCGGAGCGGGTTCGCGGCGCGCGGGCGACCGGAGGGCGTGCGGATGTTCCAGTCCCCACCACGAGGTCGTGCCGCCGCGAGTTGGATCGCCTTCGCGCTCTGGGCGATGGCGATCTACGCCACCGTGCCATTCGCGCGCGCGATCCAGCGTTGGGCCGACCAGCAGTGGGGTCCAGGCGCCCTGCGGTGGATTTCCATCGCGCTGATTGTGTTGGGCGCGGTCGCCGTCTGCATACAGCTCCAGCGCCGGGTCAAGCATCTGCCGTGGCCGCGCATCGCCGTGGTGCTTGGCGTGTGCGCGGTGTTCGTCTGGATGGCGACCACACTGATGCAGACGCCCGCCGAGGCGGTGCATTTCGTCGAATACGGCGTGTTGAGCCTGCTCGCGTTCCGCGCGTTGGCGCACCGGGATCGCGATCCGCTCATCAATTTCAATGCGGTCCTTCTCTGTTCGCTCGCCAGCACGGTCGATGAATTCGCTCAGTGGCTCACGCCGGGTCGGTATTGGGACCTGCGCGACCTCCTGCACAACACCGCCGCCGCGTTGCTCGTGCAAATCGCGCTGGCCGCCGGCATCCGTCCGCCGTTCATCCAGCGTCCCATTCGCCGCCCATCGGTCCGTCTCGCCGCCGCGTTGGTCGCCGCTCAGGCGCTGCTGCTCGGCCTCTGCGCATCCAACACGCCAGTCGCCGCCGCGCGCCTTTCCGACCGATTCCCCGCACTGGCGTTCCTGCTGGATAACGACCATGCGATGAGCGAATACGGGTTTCGCTACGACGCCCCCGACATCGGTGGCTTCTATTCGCGCTATGCGCCGGAGGACCTTGCCTATCTCGATGCGGAGCGCGGCGCGGAAGTCGGCCCCATTCTCCGCCATTACACGGTGTCCGAACCCTACACGAATTTCCTCGCCCGCTACACCCCCGCGCGCGACCCGTATGCGCATGAGGTCATGGTTCATCTCTACCGCCGCAACCACTATTTCGGCGTGCTTCCCAAATACCGCTTCGAGCCTGAATGGTATCGCTTCCACGTCACCGTCGCCTTCCGCGAGAACCAGATATTGGAACGCTACTTCTCCAACACCCTCGCGCACTCCGCGCAGGCGTGGACGGAAGAGTTGAAGGAAGCCCTTGCCGCGCACGTGAACGCCGAACCCCGTTACGTAAGCGCCGTCAGCCAGCACCTCATCCACCGGGTCAGCGAACGCCAGGTCTGGGGAATCGTCGCGCTCGTCCTGCTGCTATGCGCCGCCGTGTGGTTCCGCGCACGGTGGGGTGCGCATGGTGACGCAGGTGATAATCCGGTTTGACGTGGCACGCCCGTTGAACTATCAGGGAATCCCGTACGAGTGTGCATTCATACGGATGAGGGTTGTTTTTTTGGGGGGGGGCTACAAATGCGGCGAATGCGGGTGACGATACTGGGTGCGGGGTTGTTGTGCTGGCTGGTGGCGGCGTGTCCCGGGCTTATGGCCACGACGATCACCGTGAACAGCAACGGCGATCCCGGCGGGTTCGATACCAACCTGACCGTCGGCACGCTGGGCCCGGTCGTGACGCTGCGCGACGCGATTACCGCGGCGAACAATACGCCGGGTGACGACGCGATTGTGTTCTCGGGCTCGATGAACGGCGCGACGGTGACGCTGGTGCAGGCCACCTCCACGATGGATCCGCACGGTTCGCCGCGCAACAACGGCGGTCCCACCGCGCTGCGGATCACCTCGAACATCGAGTTGATCGCGCCAGCCGGGGGCCTGGTCATCCTGCCCACCGGGCTCACGCGTCTCTTTGACATCGCGCCGGGCGCGACCGTGCGCGTCGAACGCCTGACCTTGCGCGGGGGCGTCGCGAACAACGGCGGCGGGTTCTGGAACGCGGGCGACCTCACGCTCGACGAGGTCACCATGACCTCGTTCGTCGCCTCTTCGCTGTTCAACAGCAACACGAACGACCTCGGCTACGGCGCCGCCGTGTTCAATGCCGGCCAGTTGATCGCCCGCGGATCCTTCTTCGGTTTCAACAACGGCCAGAACGCCGGCACGATCTTCAGCACGGCCGGGGCCTCGATGTATGTGACGAATTGCACGTTCGAGAGCAATATTTCGCACTATTCCGGGCCGGCCATCGGCACGGAGTCCACCAACGGCACGGCACGTATCACCCATTCCGTGTTTAAAAACAACCAGGTGGCGTTTTCCGAGGGATTTCAGGTCCAGCAGGTCTATGCTGGCGGCGGAGCCGTGGTCAACGCGGGGGTGCTGTCGATATCGGCCAGCAGTTTCCAGTCGAACTTTCTGCGCAGTTCCGTGTGGGGTGGGGCGGTGCTGAATAATGGCACCATGTCGGTTGTCGATTCGACCTTCGAGGGCAATAGCGCCACCAACCCCATCGCCCGCGGCGGCGCGGTTTTCAACGGCGGCACCCTGGGGCTTACCAACATCACGTTCGCCGGCAACCGCGCGCGGTATGGATCAGCGGTGGATAACGAACTCGGCGTGATGATGCGCATGGTGAATTGCACCGTCGCGCGCAACGTCCAGGAACTGGCGGAGACCTTTGCCCTGCATGTGGGCGGCGGCTTCGTCAATATGCTGGAAAACAACCTGGTGGTTGAAAACGATCGCTGGGACGCGGCGATTACGAACTTCGTCCCCGCGAACCTCACTGGTTTCGTGACCACCACCGGCACCAACTTCATCGGCAACACCAATGTCCTGCTCGGCGTCCTGACCACCAACGGCGGCCCGGTCAAGACCATGGCGCTGCCCAGCGGCAGTCCCGCGGTGAACGCCGGGTTCGCCGTCGCCGGATTGACCACCGACGCCCGCGGCCAGCCGCGCTACGAGCAGCCCGACCTCGGAGCCTACGAACTTCCCACGTTCGCACCGATTTTCACGTCGCCGACCTCAACCATCCTCATCAAAGGTCAGTCAAACGCGTTCCAGTTCACCGCGACGAGTGGATTGCCGGTGTCCTTTGCCCCCCTGACGTCGTTTCCCACCGGAATGAATCTCGCCCTCGACGGCCTGCTTTCGGGCGACCCGACCGTGCCGAGCGGGTTCTACCAGAGTCTGGTGCGCGCCTACACCGATTACAGCCTTACCGATGCGCCGTTCTCCATGACGGTCACCGACGGCACGACGGACGACCGCTTTTCGTGGCAGCTCAATGGCGGGGCGGAACTCACCAACCAGGTGTTCACCCTCACCGACGGAGGCATCGGCCAGAGCCGCAGTGCCTGGTATCTCTTTGAGCAGGACATCAATGCCTTCCAAGTCTCGTTTGAATATCTGAACGTCGGCGGGGGCGGGGCTGACGGCGTGGCCTTCGTGGTGCAGAATGCACCCGCCGGTCTCGCCGCGCTCGGCGGCGGCGGCGGCGGACTCGGCTACACCGGGATCAGTCCAAGTTTCGCCCTCATGATAAACATCTACGCCGGCGCGCCCGGCGGGCCGGGCATACAGGTGACCACCGGCGGGGCCGGAATCACGACCAACAACCCCTACATTCCGACGCCGCAGGCGAATCCCGCGTCCGCCGATCCGATCCGTTTCGATCTGACCTATGTCGGCGGCTCGCTTACCGTCACCATGACCAACCTGACGTCGAGCGCCTCCTTTACGACGAACTTCCCGGTGGATATTCCCGTGGCCGTATCGGACAACCAGGCGTGGATCGGCTTCACCGCGGCCACCGGCGGCGCGACCGCGACGCAGCGTGTGAGCAATTTCTCGTTCACGTCATTGTCGTCCGTTTCAACCGTGATCGTGAACAATGCGACCGATCCGGGCGGCTTCAATACCAATGTGATCCTCAGCACGCTGGGTACCAACATTACCCTGCGCGACGCGGTGAACGCGGCGAACAATCATTCGAGCCCGGTGGTCATCCGCTTTGACCCCGCGCTGGCCGGAGCGACCATCGACCTGGAACACGCCGGTGATTCCGCCAGCGGCCCCACCGCGCTGCCGATCCGCGGCCAGATCATCATCGAGAACACCACCACGGGCAGCCTGACCATCAGCCGCGCCGTGACCAATGACCTCCGCCTGTTCCGCGTGTCGACCAACGGAAGCCTCACCCTGCGCAACCTGCGCCTCGAAAACGGCCGCGTTTCGTCTGGTGGTCAGTATGGCGGAAACATCGACAACCAGGGTGCGCTGGTCATTGAAGACAGCGTAATCGCGGGCGGATATTCCTTCAGCGGCGGCGGCGGCCTGCACAATGCCGGCGCCACCCGGGTGGATCGAACGATTTTCGAATCCAACATCGGCCGCAACGCCGGCGGCGGCATCTTCAACTCCAACACGCTTGCGATTGCGGCCAGCACGATTGTCTCCAATCGGACGGCAACGAACGGGGGTGGCCCGTTGGGTGGGGGTGGCATTCAGAACCTGGGCACGCTCTTCGTGACCAACAGCACCTTCGCCTACAACGTTGCTGGAACGAACTCGCCGGGCGGCGCGATCTGGAACGCTAGTGGATCGTTTGAGTTGACGCATTGCACCGTGTTCGGAAACGGCGCCGGTTCCAGCTCGCCGGGCATCGGGGGATTCCAGAACTCCGCTCTCGTCCGCAACAATATCATCGCCGATGGTTCCAGCATTACCCCGCTCGCCGGCAGTGTGAGCAACCTGTTTTCCAACCCCGGCCTCGGCGCCTTCGGATCCAACGGCGGCCCGACGCCGACCTTCCCGATCACCGCGGTCAGCGCGGCGCACAGGGCGGGCGCCGCCATTCCCGGCCTGACCACCGACCAGCGCGGCGTGGCGCGACATGCGGCGCCCGATATCGGCGCGTTCGAGCTATTCCCGCGCGACCCCCTGATCGTCTCGACGCTTGTGGATGAAGACGATGGCACCGCCGATGTCGAGCAAGGGACGGGCACCAGCCTCCGCGAGGCGCTGACGTACGCGCAAAACCAACCCGGCCCCCAAACCATCACCTTCGCGCCCGCGCTGGCCGGGCAGACCGTCCTGCTGGACACCGGCTGGACGAGTCCCGCCGACGAGAGCGCGCTGGCCGTGACCGGCTCGGTGACCCTCCAGGGCCTCACGAGCGCGCCCGGCATTATGCTGGCCGTTGCGTCCAACGTCCAGAAACGGCACTTTCTCGTGCAGGCCGGTGGATCGCTGACCCTGCGCCATCTCACCTTGACCGGCGGACAGGCGGCGTCTGGCGGCAGCGTCCTCATCAACCTCGGGTCGCTCTCCGTACGCGACTGCACGTTCACCGGCAACCTCGCCCTGGAGGGTGGGGCGATCTATGCCTGGCTGGGATCGCCGCTGCTGGTCGTTGAAAATTCCACCTTTGCCGGCAACATCGCGGCGAACCTGGGCTCCGCCATCGGCAGCGCCGCGTCGTCCAATTTGTTCCAGCACATCACCGTCACGTCGAATAGCGGACCCAACGCCCTGTTCCTGAATGGATGCATCGTGCCGATCCAGAACTCCATCGTCGCCGGCAACTCAGCCGACGGTGTGCTCGGGACCAGCGGCGGCGCATTCCATCCGGACAGCGGCGGCAACGTCTTCGGAACCGGCGGCGCCGCCGGCATCACCAATGGGGTCAACGGCAACGTGACCGGCGTCGACGCTCCGAACCTGTTCCTCGGCTCGCTCTCCATCACCAATGGCGGCCCCACGCCGACCGTCGCCCTGCTGCCCAACAGTCCTGCGATCAATCGCGGCGCGCCGCTGGCCGGGTTCTCCACCGACCAGCGCGGGGTCAACCGGGTGATCGGGTTCGCCCCCGATGCCGGAGCCTTCGAGTTCGTCTTGGTCGAGTCCGGCACGGTCACCGCGACCAACGACGAGTTTGATGTCACCAGCGACGCGAGCTTCGGCGCCGGCACCAGTCTGCGCGAGGCGCTGTACTACACCACCGGCGCTGTTGGATTCTCCAGCAATCTCACCGGGCAGACCGTCGAGCTGACCCAGGTGGGCGACGCCCAGTTCGGCAACACCGCCATCCTGCTCACCAACCTGTCGGTGCGTTTTATCCGCGCCCCACAAGCGCCGCGTCTGACCATCCGGGTCAACGGCGCCGAGCCCATGCGACATTTCCGAGTCGCAACCGGCGCCAGCATTGTCCTGCAAAACCTGACCCTTGTGGGCGGACACGCCACGAACGGCGGCGCGGTGTACAACCAGGGTACCTTGAGCATTAGTTTGGCCACGCTGGCCAGCAACACGGCGATCCAGTCCGGCGGCGCGGTCTTCTCGGACAGCAACGCCACGCTGCGGGTGATCACCTCGACATTGTCCGGCAACGCGGCCGGGGGCTGGGGCGGCGCCATTGCGAACCAGGGCACCAATTACATCACCCACGCCACGATAGCCGGCAACACGGCGGCCACGAGCGGCGGTGGAATCTACAACGAGCCGGGCGCCGCGCCGACGACCATGGAGGCGACCATTGTGGCGGGCAACACCGACGGACTCGCCGCGCCGTCGGACATCGGCGGTATCCCGTCGTTCGGCGTCGGGTCCATCTACAACCTCATCGGGCCCGGCGGGTCGGGCGGCCTAGTCGACGGCGTCAACAGCAACCGCGTCGGGGTGTCGGATCCCGGCCTCGCGCCGCTTGCCCAATACGGTGGCCGCACGCCCACGCGGGCGCTGTATCCCTGGAGCCCGGCCGTCGATGCATGCTTCCTGATCGGCGCATCGACGGATCAGCGCGGATTCATCCGGGACGACCCGCGCGACATCGGCGCCTTTGAATTGCGCCTCAGCACCAACGAGGTGAACCTCGGCGGACTCACTCGGAATGGCGCGGGCGGCGGCGCGGGCGCGATTGAATTCGACTTCGCGGGCGGCGTCCCCGGCGCCAGCTTCTCCGTGTACGCCACCACGAATGCAATGACGCCCGTTGACCAATGGCAATGGATCGGCCTCGTGCCGGAAACACCGCCCGACTCCAGTCTCTTCCGGGCCAACCTGCCCATCGACACCAACGCCCCCAACCGCTTCTTCCGCGTCCAGTCGCCCTGATCGGCGGTCGGGGCGGTTGTGCGTGCGGCGGCGCGCAGAGATCGCTATGCTGCCCCGGCATGCAGGATTGGATCACAAGATGTCGCGGGTTTGCGCGCGACTGGCTGCCGGTCATGGCGTGGACGGTGTTCATCTATGGCTGTATCCCGCTGGCGCGCGCGGTGCAGGAGTGGGTGACGGAGCATTGGACGCGGGCGGCGTTTTCCTGGGTGGTGTATGCCTCCGTGGTGTTGGGCGTGCTGGCCGCCGTGCGCCATTTTCGCCGCCGCGCGGAGCCGATGACGCGCCGCCAGTGGGTCGTACTGCTGACCCTGGCCGCGATTTTTGCGTGGGGCACCTGGCATCTGCGCGGCAACGCCGAGGAGGCGATGCACCTGCTGCAATACGGGGTGTTGTCGCTGCTGCTTCACCGTGCCTACAGCCGGCGTTATGCTGATCGCGGGGTATACGCGTGCGCCGCGTTGCTGGGCGCGTTCCTCGGGATTTTCGACGAGGTGATCCAGTGGGCGGTTCCGCGCCGCTTCTTCGATTTCCGCGACATGGTGATCAACGTGCTGGCCGTCCTGCTCATCCAGGGGGGGCTGGCGGCCGGGCTGGCGACGCGCTGTCGGCAGATCCCGGCCAGCCATCGTTCCGCCCGCGCCGCGTGGCGCCTGGCGGCGCTCGTTCTTCTGCTGCTGCTCGGATGCCTATCCAACACGCCGGACGTGTGGCGTCCGTTCTATTCCTATCGACCGGGCCTCTTCGTCTTCGATGAAACGATGGTGGAATACGGCCATCGCATCGTCGATCCCGGGGTGGGTACATTCAAATCGCGCCTGACCGCGGAGCAACTGCGCTCCGAGGACGCCACGCGGGCGGAGGAGGTTGCGGAAGTTCTCCGGCAGTTGGGCCGCGACGACCAGTACGAAGCCTTCCTGCAACAGTATTCCGCCGTGCGCGACCCGTTCCTGCACGAGCTGCGCGTGCGCCTCTTCCGGCGCGACCGCTATTGGAATTACGCCCGCGCGAACCGCGACGACCCGGTGAAGCACGCGAACCTGATCAGCATCTCCTTTGCCGAACAGCGGCTGCTGGAAAACTGGTATCCGCACACCTTGCGCGCCTCGGGCCGCGACTGGCCGACGGACCTGCGCGCGCGCGCGGAGGCGGCCTCCCATCGCAAGCCTTACACGAGCTGGGTCAGCCATTCACTGATCACCTCCTTCACGGAGCGCCAGGCGCAAACCGTCCTCGGCTCGCTGCTGCTTGTGGTGGCGGTCGGGGGCGCGTATGATGTGCGCCGGCGACGCCGGAAGATGGAGACCCCATGATAAATCGACGCCAGTTTCTCGCCACATCGGGAGCCGCCGCGATTTCGCTCGGCTGGCCAAAGTCCTTTTCCTGGGCCGCGCAGCGCGGACCGCAGGCGCCGTTGCGCATTGTATTTTTTACCGATGTCCACGCGCGCGTGGAATGGGACACGCCGAAGGCGATGTTCCGCACCGCGCACGCCATCAACGAAACGCGCGCCGACATGACGATCTGCGGCGGCGACTGCATCACGGACGGCTTCCAATCCTCGCGCGCGGCGGTGGCGCACCGCTGGCAGGCCTACCGCGAACACCTGCGCGACCACGTCTCGCCGCGGCCAATCACCGTCCTGGGCAACCACGACCTCGTCGGCGCGATGCCGGAGGACGGTAGCGAGCCGGAGGCCGACCCGCGCGCTGCATTTCGCGAAGAGCTCGGCATCCCGCGCACCACGATGTCCTTCGATGCCGCCGGCTACCAGATTATCCTGCTCGACAGCGTGCAGGTCACGCGGGATGAACTCAAATACCGCGGGTTCGTCGACGAAGCGCAACTGGCCTGGTTGCGCGGCGAACTGGCGCGAATCCGCCCGGAGAAGCCGATCGTCCTCGTCACGCACATGCCGTTGCTCACGAGTTTCTTCCAGGCCACCGAAGGCCACGACCAGGCAGCCCCGCGCAATCGCGTCATTGTGAACAACCGCGAGGTCTTCGACTGCTTCGCGAATCACCGGCTGCACCTCGTCCTGCAAGGCCACCTGCACGTCAACGAAATGCTGCGCTGGCGCGATACGACGTTCATCACCGGCGGCGCGGTCTGCGGCAAATGGTGGCGCGGCCCCTGGCACGGCACGGAAGCCGGTTTTGGTGAACTCACCCTGCGTCAGGATCGAGTGGATTGGGAATACAAGGAAATCGGCTGGGTCCCGAGGCGCCCATGATTTTACAGGGTCTGTAATTTACAGACGTTGCAAGCGCTGCAAAAAGAAATTACAGACGTTGAAAATTTGAAAATGACGAATTGAGCAGAGCCAATGCCAAAGCCTTGTAGCCGCCCCCCGCGACCTCGCTTGTCTCGCCGTAGCTGGGCGAAGGCGGACGTCGCGGGAGCGGAAGTTCCCTGGCTACGTTGTAGCGAAGCAAACGTTGGCTCCGGCGGGGCAAGCCCGCCGGGGGCCAGCGTCGAATTCTTCCGCAAATGAATAACCCCACCCCAGCGCCGTCCAACTCCGATGAGGACGCGCTCAGCCGCGAGGCGGTGGCGCATCTCGTCGCGCGGGCGCGCGGCGGGGACGAGGATGCGTTCGGCGAGCTGGTGAAGGCGTTCCACGGAAGGGTGTACGGCGTGATTTACCGGATGGTCAACAACGCGGAGGACGCGCGGGAGCTGGCGCAGCAGACGTGGGTGAAGGCGTGGCAGCGGCTGGACTCCTACAAGGGGGACGCGCAGTTTTTTACATGGCTCTACCGCATCGCGACGAACTCGGTGCTGGACCAGGCGCGGCGCTCGGCGCGGAGGCGGGAGGTTTCGCTGGACGAGGAACCAGCCCGCGAGCCGCGGCCGGCGGTTGAGTGGCAGCCGCCGGACGACGGGCGTCCGGACCGGAGCATGGAACGCGAGGAGATCCGGCGCGCGTTCGACGCGGCGCTGGCGCGGCTGTCGCCGGAGCACCGGATGGCGCTGGTGTTGCGCGAGGTGGAGGGCCTGTCGTACCGCGAAATCGCGCAGGCGATGAAGAGCAGGACGGGCACGGTGATGTCGCGCATTTTCTATGCGCGGCGGCAAGTGCAGGAATGGATGAAGGGCGTGCGATGAACATCGACAAACAGATCAAGTGGTGGAGCCGCCGGCGCGACGGCGAATTGGCCGCGCCCCGCGCGCGGAAGATCGATGACATGGGCGTTCGCCCGGCGCTGGTGGATGAGGCGGAGGCCTCGTGGAAGGCGCTGGGCGACCATCTGCGCAGCGAGTCGATTCCGACACCCCCCGCGGAGGTGATGTGGAACGACGTCCGCCGTGCGATTCACCAGTTGCGCGATGACCGGCGCTCCCACCTGCACGCCGCGGGCCGCTTCCGCTGGGACTGGGCGGCGCTCGCGGCGACGGCGATCTTCATGCTCGCGCTGGGCTTTTTCAGCCTCCGCATCACAATGCCGTCCGCGGCCTACGCCGATCCGGCGCGGGTGGAGTGGGTGGAAGCGGAGTTGCCGGGGTCCACTGCGATGGTGTACGAGGATGAGTCAAGCGGCGCCGTGGTCATCTGGCTGGTGACGCCAAACGGCCCGCCCGCGGGCGAGGGAATTCAATGAAGACACTGCTTGCGATATGGACGGTACTTTTCCTGGCAGTTCCGGCGCCGCGCGCGGAGGCCCAGCCGATGGAAGTCGAGGCGATGCTGATCCTCGCCTCGAACGAACCCGCGCCGCTGGACCGGCGGCTTGAACGCGTGGACTACATTCTGCGCCCGCTGTTTCGCTTCGAGACCTACCGGTTGCTGGGACAGGGGTCGGTGATCCTGAACACACCGGGCGCAGCGACCGTGGCGCTGGGGGACGGCCATGTGCTTCATCTCAAGACCGGGCGCGACCGGAAAAGTCGCGTCGAAGTGAGCTGGCAACGCGGGGATACCCGTTATCTCAGCACCGCGGTGGCGCTCCAGCGGGGCAAGCCCGCGATCCTCGGCGGCGCATCGCAGGGCGACGGCAAATTGATCGTCACCCTGACGGTGAAATAGCGGGCGCGATTCGTCTGTCCCCGTTGCCTGCTTGACTCAATCGCTGCATTTCCTAAGCTGCTCACCAGTTGCGGGCGTAGCTTAGTGGTAAAGTTCCAGCCTTCCAAGCTGGCCATGCGGGTTCGATTCCCGCCGCCCGCTCCACTCTTTTCCCGCTCGATTTCGCCATATTACGTGTTATCATTGGCGAAGTTGTGAGAATCCGCCCCATAGTTCTGTGTTGGGCATTTTTATTTGCTCCTGCGGCATTCGTATTCGGGCAAAGCATGGGGCATGTGCCGGGCGTGGTGCTGCCGGGCAGTCATGAACCGTCGCCAGCGGTGTGGTTCTACTGGGATGGGTATCCGGTGTTGGTCCCGGGTCAGAAGGCGATTTATACCACCTCGCCCTCCATCGCGATCCTGCCGGACGGCAGTTACCTCGTCACCGCGAATATTTTTGGCAACGACACAACGGCCGATGTGTCGGGCACGACGAAGATATGGCGATCGTCCGACCAGGGCGCGACCTGGATTCAGCTCAATACGATCACAAACATGAAACGCGGCAGCGTGTTTGTCCATGAGGGTGACGTGTATCTGTGGGGCTACACGGCCGCGCCGGGCGACGTGGTGATTCGGAAGTCAACGGACCGGGGCGAAAGCTGGACGGTTCCGACGAATGCGGCGACAGGCCTGTTGACCTCCGGCACGAATTGGGGCGGCACGCCGCACAACCCGGTATTTTTCAGCAATCGCGTATGGATGGCGCAGGGCGGGACACGCGCATTTTCGGCGCCGCTGACGGCCGACCTGCTCCAGTCAAATGTGTGGACCATCACCCCGGCGGCCACCGTAAACCAAGGGCCATTGGGATCCGGGCTTACGGTGACGGAAGCCCAGATCGTCTCGTCGCCCCATGCGGGCGTGGTGGTGATGCCGAAGATTGGGGGGCTGCCCAACTCAGCCCTCCTGCGCGTGTCCACGGATGGTGCGTCGATCAAAACGCCCTACGACGAGGAATGGGTGGCGCTGCCGGGAGGCGAAAAGAAGTTTGGCGCGTCCTACGATCCGCTGTCGGGCCGGTTCTATGTGCTGTCCAATCCCGTGCTGGCGGCGCATACGAACGAACGCGAGCCGCCGGAGATGGTGCGAAACGCCGCAGCGATCTCAAGTTCTACCGACCTGCGAAACTGGAACGTGGAGGCACTTTTCCTCTATTCGCCGAACGTCGATTACGAGGGGTTCCAATATCTGAACTTTGCGATCGAGGGTGACGATCTCCTCGTGGCCGCGCGAACAGCGTTCGACGTGGGCGGGAACAAGCCGCCGCGCGGACATGATTCGAATCTCATCACATTCCATCGCGTCGCGAATTTCCGCACGCTGGGAAGGGACCATCGATTGAGCCTGACCAGCGGCGTCGTTCGACGGGTGGAGAAAACGCAGCATCGCGACGCACCGTTTGGCTCCTTCGCGCTGGGCGGCTGGTTTGAGGGTGCACCACTGTCGGCTTCCGACGGTTTCGCCGTGAGCGCGGATGGTGTGTATATCCGCGAGGTTGGGGGCCGCATCCTGCGATTCGACTTCGCCGGCAATTTCCTGGAGACCGTCCCGGTTTCGCCGGAACCGATTCAAGCCGGGGAGCTGCCGGTGCCGCCTCCGACCGCGGGTGACGCGGTATGGATGGCCCCGGGATCAGGACACTGGCATGGGCTGTCGAATTGGTTCTATTGGAAGCGCGCGGTGACGCGGCGGGATACAGCGGTATTTGGCAGCGCGGCGACGGGACCGGCGACAATTCAACTGCCCGCGCCATCGCGCCGCTGGCGTTTCGATCAGGCGGGACAACTTGAGGGGTGGGAACTGGTGAGCGTGACGAACGTCACGGTGTCGGGCGGCGTGTTGCGCGGCAGGCGCACCGGTGCGGATGACGACCTGGCGTTGCGGAAACCGGGACTGAATTTCGAAGGCCGCCTCGCGCCCGAGGTGCGCATACGCATGCGTGCGGACGTGCCGGAGGCGGTGATCGATTTCCAGTGGGGCATCAGCACCGCAAACGCCCGGGCGGTTTCGCGGCGGGTGCTGGTGAACTACACGGGAAATGGGGAGTTTCAGGAGCTGATCATTCCGATGACCGGGGTGAACCAGTGGCATGACCGGCACATCACGCGCCTGTTCATTTCGCCGCGCACCGGGCTCGAAGCGTTTTTTGAAATCGACGAGGTCCGCGTCATGATGGATACGGATGGCGTTGAACTGGCGGGGTTGCGCTTCCGGAACAGCGAGCCGTACACCTTGAGCGGTGAGACGCCGCTGCGCGTGAACCCGGAAAACGGGAACGCCCACATCGATGTTGCCCGGGGCTCGCACACGCTGGACGCACCCGTCGTGATTCACGCACAGGCATCGCTTACGATTTCCAACGGCGCGATGCTGGCGTTCCGGCAACCCGTCCGCGCATCGAATGACGTGACCGTCGCGGGGGCGGGCATGCTTTCGCTTCGCCTGCGCAACCTGCCGGACGCCGCCATCCAGTGTGAGGGCGCGTTGACCATCGGAACCAACGTCAGTCTGGACCTGTCGGCTCCGGAAGGGTTGGCGCTGAATCCCGGCGACTCCATCCCGTTGATCCGGCATGGCGGCGCGCGCGTCGGAACGTTCGCTGAATCGGGGGAGGGCGGGGTCCTAGAATCGGGTGGCGTATTCTTTTCGTTGTCGTACCAGCCGACGGGCGAAGTATCCGCGGTGGTGGTCGGGGAAACGTTCGCGCGTTGGGCGCGCCGCCATGCGCTTCCGTCCGGCCAGGACTCGCCCGACGCAGCGCCTGCGGGTGACGGCGTTGCGAATGCAATCAAGTATTTGCTCGGAAGGGACCCGCTTGTCCCCTTTGATCCCGACCAGTTGCCGCGTGGTTCCGTCGAGGTGGTTGAAGGCATTCGCCATCTCTTGTTCGACGTGCCCAAAGATGCCGCCGCGCGCCGGGGTGAGGCGTATGTGGAGATTTCCGAGGACCTGCTCACGTGGACGCGAAACGATGCCCTCATCGCGGTGTTCGAGGATTCGCCGGGGCACTACACCGCCGGGCTCCCGTTGGGTGTGTTGGACCAGGGCTACATCCGGCTGATGGTGCGGGTCCGGGAATGACGGCCTAATTCGGCCGGACGAGATCCTCCATCAGGAGGTCGAATACGTTCCAATTTTCGTCGGCATTATTGAGCCCCGAGTTGATGCGACCGATCAGCCGCTGCGCCGGGTAGGTGCGCGCGGAACCATCGACGAGCGCAACATTCATGGCGGGTCCGGCGTGATAGGACATGGCGCCCGTGTTTCGAATCATGTCGAAAACGAGCGCCTGCTTGTAGCGGGGAATCCGCTCCGTTTGGGGGGTGAACCCTGACATGCGCCCGAAGATATCCGGGGCGCTGATCTGCTCAATGCGATAGGCGTTGAATTGATAGCCGGCGGATACACGGCGGGCGGCGCCGCTGAAATTCATCCGGGTCCGCCAGGCGACCGGGCCCGTCCCGACCGCGCCCCAGTAATCCTTGTGTTTGATTTCCGTCGTGGATTCATCCCGTTCCCGGGACGGGCAATAGAACGCGCGGGAGTCCTCCACGTAGGTGTCACGGTAGAGCAGACCCCAGGAACGGGCGACGGTGGTCCCGTTGGGCAGTTGCGTTCGCATGTAGTGATCCTGCCCGTTCGGACCCGCGCCCACGAGGTAGAGACGCCACGGGGCGCGCCAGCCGATGTCGTTGTCCTCCACCTCCCGCAGCACCTGTCCTTCATTGTCGGAAAACTGCACGAAACCAGCCGTCGCAATCTGCCGGATGTTGCCGAGGCAGACCGCGGTCAGCGAAACATCCCGCGCGCGCTGGAGCGACGGCGCAAGCAGGCTGAGCAGGAGGAAAACGACAAGGATCACCGCAAGCATTTCAACGAGCGTAAAGCCGGATCGCGACTTGCTGAATATGCGCCCCTGCATTAGGATCGAATATATCGTAATATCTTTCCGATGTAAATGCCCTGGAGCGTGTATCATGCGAATGTCGAGGACCGTGGGAAGTTACAGTGTTGTGATCGTCCTGCTCGGTATTGTCCTGGGCATCACGGCGCGGAACCTGCCGGGCCGCGAGCGGGGCCGCGCGCGCGCTCACTTGATGGCGATCAACGAGGCGGCGGGATTCGTGCTGGGTCGCGCGGTGGCGGAGGCGCTGCCCGGCGGCGGGGAGGTTGTCCTGCTTTATACGCCGCACAACACCGAAGACGGGCAGGCGGTTCAGGACGCGCAGGTCACAGGCCTAAAGGCGGCGTTGGACCCGGGGCGGTTCCGCTGCACGCTGGCGCGCAGCCGGTCCGGTCCGTCGGTGGGCGATGCACAGACGGACGAGGAATGGCTTGCGGCTGATATTGAGGCGCGACGGGTGGCCACGTCTCATGCGCAGACGGCGGCGTTGGTCATCCTGACCGGGCAGCCGGAACGCGAGGTCGTGCGCTTGCAGCGGGACCGCCCGCTCGTTTATGTGCTCAACGCTGTCGATAATCCCTCGCTGCGGGCGTTATTGGCCGAGGGCCGTGTTCGTGGCGCAGTGGTGTATGCGCCGGACTTCGATCCAACAGCGCAGCCGGAAAGCGGTATGGCCGTGGACGAGGTATTTGCCCTCCGATTCCGGTATCTCGCGGGGCCGTGAGGATTCTATCGTCGCAATTCGCGCTTCCTTTGCCCGCTGTGATCGCGTAACGATTGACACGGAATGCCGCTGAACATCCGCGAAGGCTGTTTCCCGGGTGCGGCGGACGGGGAGGGACCCGTATGGCGATGGTCTGGGTCATTGATGACGAGGCGGCGACATCGGATGTGCTCGCCGCGATGCTGCAGGAAATTGGTTACGAAACACGCGTATTCAACCAGGCGCGAGAGGCGCTGGCCGAATACCACCGGGGTTGCGCCGATGTCGTGATGACCGATATCCGGATGCCGGGTCTCGACGGCCTCGAATTCACGCGCGCACTGCGTGAGAAGGATCCCCGCGCAACCATCATCATCCTCACCGGGTTCCCCTCGGTTGAAGACGCCGTTGAAGCGATCAAGATGGGCGCCGCGGATTACATGACCAAGCCGTTCCGCCTGGAGGAGGTGCGCCTGCGGCTCCTCCGCGTGCTGGAGGCGCGTGATTTGCAGGATCGTTTCCGCCGCAACAGGATGCTCTCCTGGGTCCTCATCGGTTCCCTGCCGGTCTGGTTTATCCTCGGCATCCTGCTCGCGTTCCTGATTGCTCGTTCATAGGCCTTGGGAAAAACCTCCGGGCGTGCTCGGGGTTTCCCTGATTTTCCCCGTCCGCAGTTGACGCTCCCCGCCGCATGCGGTACACATGCTGGCTTTATTTCCGGCGGCATTGAGGCTGGCGGGACTCCATAACACAACGCTTACAAGAGCAGGAGACAGGACATGGCGATCAAAGTTGGCATTAACGGGTTCGGCCGCATCGGCCGCATGGTCTTCCAGGCAATCTGCGATCAGGGATTGCTGGGTAAAACGATCGATGTCGTCGCGGTGGTCGACGTATCGACCGACGCGGATTACTTCGCGTACCAGATGAAATACGACTCCGTGCACGGCAAGTTCAAGCATGCCGTCAGCACCGAGAAGAGCAACCCGGCGTCGGAGGAAGCCGACACGATCGTGGTCAACGGCCACAAGATCAAGTGCGTCGCCGCGACGAAGACCCCCGACCAGCTCCCGTGGAAGGCGCTCGGCGTGGATTACGTCATCGAGTCGACCGGCCTCTTCACCGATTCCGAGAAGGCCAAGGGCCACCTCGCGGCCGGCGCCAAAAAGGTCATTATCTCCGCGCCCGGCAAGGGTGAGGTCAAGACCCTCGTCGTCGGCGTCAACCACGAGGAATACGACAGCGCGAAGCACAACATCGTGTCCAACGCGTCCTGCACCACGAACTGCCTCGCGCCCGTGGTCCACGTGCTCCTCAAGGAAGGCTTCGGCATCGAGACCGGCCTGATGACCACGATCCACGCCTACACGGCCACGCAGAAGGTCGTCGATGGCCCGTCCAAGAAGGATTGGCGCGGTGGCCGTGCGGCGGCGCAGAACATCATCCCGTCCACAACGGGCGCGGCCAAGGCCGTCGGCGAAGTGCTGCCCGCCACGAAGGGCAAGCTCACCGGCATGGCGTTCCGCATCCCGGTGCCGAACGTCTCCGTGGTGGACCTGACCTTCCGCACGACGAAGGACACCTCAATTGAAGAAATCGACGCGGCCCTCAAGAAGGCCTCGCAGACGTACCTCAAGGACATCCTGGGCGTGACGGACGAGGAGTTGGTCTCGACCGACTTCATCCACGACCAGCGCTCCTCAATCTACGACTCGCTCGCCACCCTGCAGAACAACCTGAAGGGCGAGAAGCGCTTCTTCAAGGTCGTCTCCTGGTACGACAACGAGTGGGGCTACTCGAACCGCGTGGTGGACCTCGTCCGCCACATGGCTGCTGCCGACGCGAAGTAAGTCAAAACCCTTAACCTGTGTGCGGCGGCGGGTGAACCCCGCCGCCGCCCGGAGGATTCGCCGTGAACAAGCTGACCATCGCCGACCTTGATCTTAAAGGTAAACGCGTTCTCATCCGTGTCGATTTTAACGTGCCGGTGGCCAACGGCGCCGTCACGGACGACACGCGCATCCGCGCCGCGCTCCCGACGATCAAATACGTGCTGGACCACGGTGCGTCCGTGATCCTCATGAGCCATCTCGGTCGCCCGAAGGGCGGCAAGGTCGAGCCGGAGTTCAGCTTGAAACCCGCGGCGGATCGTCTCTCCGAACTGCTGCGCCGCCCCGTGATGTTTGCGCCTGACTGCGTCGGGCCCGACGTCAAGGCGATGGCCGCCTCGTTGCACCGCGAGCAGCACGTGCTGTTGCTGGAAAACCTGCGTTTCCACAAGGAAGAGGAGGGCAAGGTCAAACTGCCCGAGACCGCAACCGACGAGGAAAAGAAGGCCGCGAAGTCGGAGATGAAGAAGAAGCAGGAGGAATTCGCGCGCCAGTTGTCCGAACTGGGTGACCTTTATGTGAACGACGCGTTTGGCACCGCGCATCGCGCGCATGCCTCGACCGCGGTCATCTGCCGCTTCTTCAAGACGAACGTTGCCGGCTTCCTCATGGAACGCGAAGTCAAGTACATGGGGCAGGCGCTCGCGAACCCCGAACGCCCCTTCGTCGCCATCCTCGGCGGCGCCAAGGTCAGCGACAAGGTCAACGTCATCCAGAACCTGCTAAACAAGGTCGACGCGTTGCTCATCGGCGGCGCCATGGCCTACACATTCTACCGCGCGATGGGCATCCCGACCGGCAAGTCGCTGGTGGAGGAGGACAAGGCCTCGCTGGCGGCAGACCTGATCAAGCTGGCGGAAACCAAGGGCGTGAAGCTGTTGCTGCCGGTTGACCACGTCATCGCCGACAAGTTTGCTGCTGACGCCGCGACGAAGGTCGTGCCGCAGGGCGGCATTGAAGACGGCTGGATGGCCCTCGACATCGGCCCGAAGACCACCGAGCTGTACGCGAAGGAAATCCGCGGCGCGAAGACGATCGTCTGGAACGGCCCGATGGGCTGTTTCGAAATGGCGCCCTTCGCGGAAGGCACGATGTCCATGGCCCGTACCATCGCCGAAACGAAATGCCTGAGCATCATCGGCGGCGGCGACAGCGTGGCCGCGGTGAACAAGAGCGGGCTCGCCGACAAGATGAGCCACATCAGCACCGGCGGCGGCGCGAGCCTCGAATTCCTCGAAGGCAAGGCGCTACCCGGAGTCGTCGCCCTCACCGACAAAGCCTGATTTCACGAACATAGCACCCCGTACCGAGAACACCCCCATGCGCAAACCCATCGTAGCCGGCAACTGGAAAATGAACAAAACGGTGGCCGAGGCCATCGACCTCGCCACTGCCATCAAGCGCGAACTCGGCGACTGCAAGGATGTCGACATCGTGCTCTGTCCTCCGTTCACCGCGCTCAAGGCGGTCAGCGAAGCCATCACCGGCACGCACGTCGATCTCGGCGCGCAGAACATGCACTGGGAAAAGAGCGGCGCCTATACCGGCGAGATTTCCGCCGGCATGCTTCGCGAGCTGTATTGCCACTACGTGATCCTCGGCCACAGCGAACGCCGCGCGTACTTCGGCGAGACCGACGAGATCGTGAATAAGAAGACCAAGGCCGCGCTGGCCGCGAATCTCAAGCCGATCGTCTGCATCGGCGAGACGCTGGACGAGCGCGAGGGCGGACGCATGGAGGAGGTCATCGCGACGCAGGTGCGCGGCAGCCTCGCCGACCTTACGCCCCGCGACCTGGTTGAATGCATCCTGGCCTACGAGCCCGTCTGGGCGATCGGCACCGGCAAGACGGCCTCCCCGGAACAGGCGCAGGAAGTCCACGCCCTGATCCGCAGCCTGCTCCGCGACATCGCCGACGAAGCCGTTGCACAATCCGTGCGGATTCAATACGGTGGCAGCGTTAAGGCCTCCAATGCCCGCGAGTTGTTCAGCCAGCCCGATATCGACGGCGGCCTGATCGGCGGCGCGGCGCTGGAAGCCCGGTCGTTCGTGGAAATCGTCCGCGGCGCCATGTAAACAAAACCGGGCGAGCCGGGCGAAAAGGATATAGGAACTACGATGGGTATCTTGCGCATTTTGTTGATTCTGGTCGAAGTGGTGACCTGCCTCCTGCTGGTCGGCGTCATCCTGTTGCAGAAGTCGAAGAGTGAAGGGCTCGGCCTCGCGTTTGGCGCGGGCGTCGGCGAAACGCTGTTCGGCTCGCGCGCGGGCAATGTCCTGACCAAGATCACGGTCACGCTCGCCCTCGTGTTCCTCGTCAATACCGCGCTGCTCGGCATGGTCTTCACGCACCGCACCGAACGTTCGATCATTGATCAGCGCGTGGGCTCCGCACCCGCGATGCAGCCCCAAGCCGCGCCCGCCCCGATGTTTGATGCCCCGGCCCCGGCGCCTGTCGCCGCACCGGCGGTTGAAGCGCCGGCACTCATGGCGCCCGTCGCCGAGCCGGCCGCGAACTGACCGCGCCCCGGGGTCGCCCGGAAAATTACAACGTCTGTAATTCTTGTTTCGCGCGGCTTGCAACGTCTGTCTTGTCCGCCGTAGCTTGGCGAAGGCGGAAATTTGCAGACGTTGTAAAACCATGCGACGCGCACTTTTTATCATCCTTCTACTCCTTGGCGCCTCCGGTTGCGGTGCGCGACTGGAGGAGTCCGCAGGGACGCGCGACCCCACCCTGTACCTCACCTCGCTGCGCATCCGCGGGTTCGACCCGGCGAAGGTGGCGGACGTTTCCTCGGCGCAGGCGATCCAGCGCATCTACGAGGGGCTCCTGCAAATCGCCTACCTGGATCGGCCGTACCGACTGGAGCCGCTGCTCGCGGAGACGATGCCGGAGAAATCGGCGGACGGCCTGCGCTACACATTCCGCCTGCGGCGCGGAATCCATTTTCAGGACGACCCGTGTTTTCCCGGCGGCGTGGGTAGCGAGCTGACCGCGGAGGATGTGGTCTATTCGCTGAAACGGCTCGCGGATCGCAAGGTTGGCTCGAGCGGTTGGTGGGCGTTTGAAGGCCGGATCGCGGGGCTCGACGCCTTTCGCGCCGCGTCGGCGGGCGATGCGGAGACGGATTACAGTTTGCCCGTCGAGGGGCTTTTTGCGCCCGACCGCTACAGCGTCGAGATCGTGCTGACCCGGCCGTATCCGCAATTCCTGTGGGTGCTGGCGCTCCACTACGGCAGCGTCGTCGCGCGCGAGGCGGTGGAGTTTTATGGCGAACGATTGTCGAGCAACCCCGTCGGCACCGGGCCGTATCGGCTCGCGGAGTGGCGGCGCAACTATCGGATGATCTTCGAGCGGAACCCGAAGTGGGCCGCGACGGGTCGGGTGGATGCCTACCCGTCGGCAGGGGAGCCGGAAGACGAGGCGCGCGGTTATCTGGCGGATGCCGGGAAGCCATTGCCGTTCATCGACCGGATCGTGAGCTACGTGGTTGCCGATCCGGCGACGCAGTGGATGATGTTCCTGCGCGGGCAACTCGATGAGTCGGACATCGCCCGCGACAATTGGAGCATCGTCGTCGACGCGCACGGGGAATTGTTGCCTGCCTTGCGCGAGCGGGGCATCCGGCTCTCCATCACGCCGCAACTGCGCATCACCTACGTTGGGTTCAACATGGACGACCCGGTCGTCGGCGCGAACAAGCACCTGCGCCAGGCCATCACCTGCGCGTTCAATTCGGACGAGTGGATCAAGCTCAACAACGGGCGCGTGCGCCGCGCGCTGGGTCCGATTCCCAGCGCGCTGCCCGGATACGAGCCGGACCATGTGCCGTTTCCGTTCGATTTGGACCGCGCGCGCCGCTTGCTCGCGGAGGCCGGGTACCCCGAAGGGCGCGATCCCGCGACGGGCCGGCGCCTGGAACTCACGCTGGAACTCGGCCGCGCCGACGACCTGGAATTGCGCCAGTCGGCGGAGTTGCTGACGGCGTTCCTCGCGCGGATCGGAATCGTCCTGCGCCTGAACTTCAACAACGGCCCCGCGTTTTACGACAAGCTGGAGCGACGGCAGGCGCAATTGTTCTATTTGAGCTGGATCGGCGACTATCCCGACGCGGAGAATTTCCTTCAATGCTTCTACGGGCCGAACGCCTCGCCGGGCTCGAACCGCGCGAACTACCGCAATGCGGAGTTTGATCGCCTGTTCGAGCAGGCGCGCATCCTGGAGGATTCGGACGAGAGAACCGACCTGTATCGCCGGATGGCGCGAATCGCGATTGAGGATTGTCCCTGGCTGTTCATGGCGGAGCCGCTGATCTACACCCTCCACCATGACCGCGTCGCCAATCGCAAGCCGCACCTTTTTTCATATGGCATGGAAAAATACCACCGGTTGCGCGACTGAAACGATGATTCGTTACATCCTCAGACGCGTGGTGCAGATGATTCCGACGGTGCTCGGCGTCATCGTGATCACGTTCCTTCTTTTTAATCTGGTGGGCGGCAGTCCGGCACGCATGAAGCTGGGGGACAAGGCCTCGCCGCGCGCGCTGGAGGAATTCGACGAGCAGCGCGGATACAACAAGCCGCTGTTCTGGGGGCGCGCCGTCGCGACGCGCGCGCTGGCCGACGTGGAATTTGCTGAAGGCGCGGGGGTCTGGTCCTCCCTCGAAGGAACGCGGTGGGCAAATGGCGTGTTGCGCGTCGAAGCGGATTGCGACTGGCAGGCGCCGCTCGCGTTCCCGTTGCGTGCGGATTCCGCGTATGAATGGCGGCTGCGCTGGCGCGAGCCCGGCCAGGCCGACTGGCGATCCTCCCATGTTTCCTTTCCTCGCGGGTCCGACACCGTCGAATCGCTTCGCGAGTGGGCGAACGGACGCGAACTGGAAATCGCCCACATAGGGCTGCGCCGACTGACGGCGCAGCCGTGGGATTCGCAGTTCGCATTTTTCCTGGGCCAACTGGCGCGGCTGGATTTCGGCATCTCCAGCAGCGCGAACCAGCCGGTCATCGATTTGTTGCGCGAAGGGATCGGCCCGACGCTTGCGCTCGCGCTGCCGATTCTCGTGCTCGAAACCGTGTTGAGCGTGGCGCTCGGGCTGTGGTGCGCCTTCTTCCGCGACCGCTGGCCGGATCGCCTGATGGTGCTCGCGGCGGTGGCGTTGATGAGCGTCAACTATCTGGTGTGGATTGTCGCCGGGCAGTACATCCTCGCATTCCGCCTCGGCTGGTTTCCCGTGTGGGGCTTCGCTTCGTGGGCCTATTTGCTGCTGCCGATCTGCATCGGGACGTTCAGCGGTCTCGGCGCGGGCGTGCGGTTCTATCGCACGATCCTGCTTGATGAGATGTACAAGGAATACGTCCGCACCGCGTACGCGAAGGGGTTGGGGCGGGGCCGCGTGCTTTTCGTCCACGTGCTGCGCAACGCGATGGTGCCCATCATCACACAGGTCGTGCTCTCGATTCCATTCCTCTATACCGGCAGCCTGCTGCTCGAAAGTTTCTTCGGCATTCCGGGCCTCGGCTATCTCGCCGTCAACGCGATCAACGACAGCGATGTGGATGTCGTCCGCGCGATCGTCGTCCTGGGTTCCATCCTCTATCTCGTGACGAATCTGCTGGCGGACCTGTGTTATGCGTGGGTGGACCCACGGGTGCGGCTGTCATGACGGAGTGCCGTTCCATGCTGCGCCGGCGTCCGCTCGCGTTCGCGGCCACTCTCGTCGTGCTGCTCTATGCAGGGCTTGCGCTGTATGGCGAAGCGACTTACCGCTGGCACCAGTGGTACGACACCGCGCCGGCCTACCAGCACCAGGACATCAACCGTCAATTCCAGCCGCCCTCGGCAACGCACTGGATGGGTACCGACGGGTTGGGCCGCGATGTATTCCTGCGTCTCGTCCAGGGCACGCGCATTGCGTTCCACGTCGGCATCATCACCTCGTGCATCGCGATTCCCATCGGCGTCCTGCTGGGCCTGCTCGCGGGGTATTACGGCGGGCGCGTCGACGACTTTGTCGTCTGGCTCTACTCGACGTTCGCCGCGATTCCCGGCCTGCTGTTCATCCTCGCCATCGCGATGGTCGTCGGAAAGGGGCTCACCGGCGTGTTCCTGGGCATCGGCCTGACCACGTGGGTGGGGATTTGCCGGCTGGTCCGCGCGGAAACAATGAAGCACCGCGAGCGCGCGTATGTGCAGGCCGCGCGCGTGCTCGGGTTCGGCGCACCGCGCATCCTCGCGCGCCACATCCTGCCGAACATCTTCCACATCGTCATCGTCACCTTCACCCTGCGCTTCCCCGCGTCCGTCGGCACCGAGGTGTTCATGAGCTTCCTCGGCCTCGGCGTGCAGGGCGAGCCGTCGTGGGGCCTGATGCTGAACAGCGCGCGCACACGGTTGTGGCAGGGCGCCTGGTGGGAAATGACCTTCGTCACGCTGGCCGTATTCTTCCTCGTCCTCGCCTTCAACATCCTCGGCGACCACCTCCGCGACGCCCTCGACCCCCGCCTTCGCGAAGGCGAAGCGGCGGAACAGGCAGGGTAGAGTACGATCTGCTGTGAGGTGCGATTTGGATAAACGTTATATGTGTCCACATGGAACTGGCATTTCTCGTCCGAACTGACGACTTGTCCGATGAACCGAATGCTGACAAACTCCGCCTTCCTAACCTTACAGGGGATGATTGCTCTGAATAAATCGAAGAAAAAGTCGCGTGGACGAGTGACGGAAGGCGGCGGCATTGAGACAGGATCAGTCCGGGATCGCCGCGAGGCATATCTTGTTCAAGAGCGGCGTACTGGGCAGAAAAATGAACCGGAATTCGAACCGGCACCGCGTGCAAAGGATGTGTTCGTTGAATCGCGGTTTTGGGGGTAGGGCGCGTTGGCTCAACGCGCCGAAACCACGGATCGAGCTGTACTCCACCGCCGCGTGAATTCGCCGCAGCCGTCGCGGCTTGCATCCCGGCGGGGAACCCGTAGGTTTCTTCATTCATTTTGGATCAGCATGAAATCCTCACCCTCTCCCCGAGGAGAGGGCAGGGGTGAGGGCGGGTCGAGTGGAGTCGCGAGCGCTGCTCCAACGGAGGTATACGATGCGTCGAGTTCTGGTTGCGTTGATCTGTGCGTGCATTTCGGCTGCGGCGTGGGCCGACCAGGAGTTTCCCGCCGAGGGCTGGAAGGATGCCCCGAGTCCATTCGCGTCGCCGCACGCGGAGCCGGGCGGCGAACTGGTTGTGTACGCGGGGCCGTATCCGCGCAGCTTGAACTATCTGCTGGACACGTCGGTCCTCTCGGCGGACGTCTTCAATAGCCTGTACGACTCGTTGCTGTCCATGGACCCCATCACGCTCGAATTCGAGCCGGGCATGGCCGACCGCTGGACGGTGTCGGACGATAAAAAAACGATTACGATCCATCTCAATCCCAAGGCCGCCTGGAGCGATGGCGCCCCGATCACGGCGGAGGATGTGGTCTGGACCTGGCATGCGATTCTCGACCCCAAAAATCTAACCGGTCCGCACAAGGTCGATCTGGAACGCTTTGAGCCGCCGGAAATTGTCGGTGAGCGCACCGTCCGCTTCGCCGCGCGGGATGCGCATTGGAAGAACCTGCTCGCGATCGCGGGATTCAATGTCCTGCCAAAACACGCGATGAGCACGCAGGATTTCAACAAAATCCACTTCGAGTTCCCGGTCGTTTCCGGCCCCTACCGGCTGGCGGAACTCAAGGAGGGGTTCTTCTCGCGGCTGGAGCGTCGCGACGATTGGTGGCAGCGCGGAGCGGCGCGCAACCAGGGCATCGGAAACTTCAAGTCGATCCGATTCATGTATTTTCAGGAGCGGGATAACGCGTTCGATGCCCTGAAGAAGGGCACGGTCGATTTCTTTGCCGTCTATACCGCGCACCAGTGGGTCAACCAGACGTCCGGCGATCGGTTTGATCGCAACTGGATCGTGAAGCAGCGCGTGGAGAACTACAATCCGGTCGGCTTCCAGGGCTTCGCGATGAACCTGCGCCGCCCGCCTTTCGACGACGTGCGCGTGCGGAAAGCGCTGGCGCTCCTGCTCAACCGCGAAAAAATGAACAGCACATTGATGTTCGACCAGTATTTCCTCCACCGCTCGTACTACGAAGATCTCTATTCGCCCGAGCATCCCTGCCCGCATCCGGCCATCGCATTCGACAAGGAGGCTGCCCGCGCCTTGCTGGCGGAGGCCGGCTGGAGGGCGAATCCGCGCACCGGCATCCTGGAGAAGGACGGAAAGCCGTTTCGCTTCAACTTCCTGAATCGCGACGGGTCCACGGACAAGTTCCTCGTGATTTACAAGGAGGACCTCAAGGACGTGGGCATTGAGATGGACCTTGTGCAGAAGGATTGGTCCGCGTGGATGAAGGACATGGACGAATTCAATTTCGACATGACCTGGGCGGCTTGGGGCGGGGGTATCTGGCGCGATCCCGAGTCCCAATGGTTCAGCCGCGAGGCCGACCGGCCTGCGAGCCAAAATATCACGGGCTTCAAAAATGCGCGGGTGGATGAACTCGTCGACGCGCAGCGCACGGAATTCGATCTTGAAAAACGCAACGCAATTCTCCGCGAAATCGACGGCGTGCTCGTGAACGAGTTCCCGTACGTCCTGCTGTGGAACATCAACTACAGGCGCCTGCTCTACTGGAATAAATTCGGCATGCCGGACACCGTGCTCGGAAAACACGGCGACGAGCGCGCAGCCTACTCGCTTTGGTGGTACGACGAGGACGCTGCCGCCGACCTCGCAGACGCGATGCCCGCCCAGCGCCCCCTCCCGCGCCGTCCGGCCACGATCGTCTTCGACGAGGCGTATCGGAATTAGGGGTTATTTGAAACCCGGTTCGGTAGGGCGAGGTGTCCCACCGAGCCGCCAATCCGCCAATCGGCCTCCGCCTCCGCCTCGGCCTCGTTCCGAGGCCGAGACCGAGACCGAGACCGAGACCGAGACCGATTTTAGCAATCATAACCTTCTCCCCAAATTCGCGCAAATTCGCGAAATTCGCGGTGAAAAAAATTCGTACGGACAAACCGCGGATGGCGCGGACGGCGCGGATGATGCTATAAACTCGCGCGATGGATCGCCTGAGCTATTTCATTCGCCGTCTGTTGCTGGTGATTCCCACATTCCTCGGGATCACCTTCGTGTGCTTCACCATCTGCCAGTTCGTCCCCGGCGGGCCGGTCGAGCAGGCGCTGATCCAAATGCGCGGACTCGGCGATATGCAGCGCGGCGCGGCGGGCGTGGCCTCAATCGGGCCCGAACAGCGCAAAGCGATTGAGGCGCACTTCGGCTTCGACAAGCCGATACCCCAGCGCTACTGGAAGTGGCTTTGGACGGACCGGATGGGCCTTTCGGTCGAGTCATACAAATATCCGAACAAAACCGTCTGGCAGCTCATTCGTGAACGTTTCCCGGTTTCCCTCATCTTCGGCCTGACAGGCTTCTTTCTGACCTACCTCGTCTGCATCCCGCTGGGCATTGCCAAGGCGCTGCGACATGGTGGCGCATTCGACCTGGTGTCCAGCGTGTTGGTCTTCACGGGCTACGCCATTCCTGCCTTCGCCTTCGGCATGCTGCTCAAGAGCTTCCTCTCCGGCACAACGGATTTCGCGCTGGATTGGTTTCCCGTGTCGGGTTTCCACTCCGCCCACTTCGATTCGCTCTCCGCGTGGGAACGAACGAAGGACGTCGCGCATCACATGTTCCTGCCCGTCCTGTGCTACATCATCGGCAACTTCGCGGTCCTGACGCTGCTCATGAAGAATTCGCTGCTCGAACAGATCAGCCAGGACTACGTGCGCACGGTGCTCGCAAAGGGCGGCAGCCTGCGCCGCGCCGTCTGGCGGCACGCACTCCGCAACGCGTTGATCCCCATCGCGACCGGTTTCGGCGGCGTGCTGACGTTGATGTTTGCCGGTTCAGTCCTGATTGAGCGCGTGTTCGAAATTCCGGGCATGGGCCTGCTGAGCCTCGAAGCCATCATCAGCCGCGACTACATGTTGTTCATGGGCATTCTCGGCCTGACCTCGGTGCTCGGCCTGATTGGCCGCATTCTGTCGGATTTCTGCTACGTGTTGATTGATCCCCGGATTCACTTCCAGTCATGAACCTGCTGGATCGATTCCATCCCATCACGCGGCGCCGCATCCGCCGTTTCATGGCCTTGCGGCGTGCCTGGTGGTCGTTCGTCATCCTGCTGGCGGCCTACCTGCTGAGCCTCGGGGCGGAACTCCTGTGCAACCAGGACCCGCTCTACCTCCGGTTCGAGGGCCGCCACTATTTCCCCGTCGCGCGTTTCTATTCCGAACGCACGATGCTGGGCGAGGGGCCCGACACGCGGATTGACTACAAGGGCCTCGTGCGCGGCGAGCGATTCCGATCGAATCCCGCCAACCGCGTGGTGTGGCCGCTCATCCCAAATGGTCCGCTGGAAATCATTCGCCCGGAGCGCATCGAATTGCCGGATGATGTTCGCATGCGCTTCGGCCCGGACCCGCGCGTGGCCACGATCAACGTCTCACCGGAGCTGCTGATCTCACGCGGGGTCGCCGCAGGTTACTTTTTCGATGGCGCGGACGGCTCGGAGGAGGGGCGCCAACTGGGCGACGACTGGGCCCTTCCGGAGGCACTTAAAAAGGCCATCGAGCAACGGTTCAACAATGAGCCGGCGTCCGCCATCACGCTGCCCGCGCGCCGCGCGGACGGGCGGGAGGCGGAGTTTTCAATGCCTCCCTTCACTCCGCGCGCCACGCCGCCGCGCACGCTGCGCATCACGCTGCGCGAAGAGCCGTCGCGCCGGGCCGAACTTCGCTGGGCCTTCACACCTGATTTGCAGCCGGCGTCAGGCGAATGGCCGTCCATCTGGTCGCAATTGGACGAGGCCGAACAGCAGTCAATTCTCGCGTTGGCGGAGCAGCGATTCAGCCGCGTCGTCGATCCCATCACGGTCACGCTCGGCGACCGCCCGTACCGCGTCCGTGCGGAGCGCGAGGATGTGCGTTATCCGTTCCGGCCCGTCGAAGGGCATCCACTTGGCATCGACAGCGCCGGACGAGACGTGCTCGCGCGGCTGATCTATGGCTTTCGCAGCTCAATGACGTTCGCGATGCTGCTCGTAGCGGCATCCCTCGCCGTCGGCACCCTGATCGGCGCGGCGCAGGGCTATCGCGGCGGACGCATCGACCTCGTCGGCCAGCGCATCATCGAAATCTGGGACGCCTTGCCGTTTCTCTACATCCTGATCCTGATGGGCTCGATCTATGGACGCAGCTTTGGCCTGCTCCTGTTCTGCTATGCACTCTTCAACTGGATTGGCATTTCCTACTACATGCGAGCGGAGTTTCTGCGCCTGCGCAACTGGCCGTTCGTGGAGGCCGCCCGAGCCCAGGGACTCCCGGCGCGCCTGATCATGTTCCGCCATATGCTGCCGAACGCACTGGTGCCGCTGGTCACGTTCTTCCCGTTTTCACTCGTGAGTGCGATCGGCACGCTCGCCGCGCTCGATTTCCTCGGATTCGGCCTTCCACCGCCGACGCCGAGTTGGGGCGAGCTGTTATCGCAGGCGCAGGAATACCCCTGGGCCTGGTGGCTCACCCTCTATCCGGCGCTCGCGCTTTTCGTCGTCATGCTGCTCGGTGTCTTCATCGGCGAAGGCGTCCGCCAGGCCTTCGACCCGAAACCCTATTCGAGGCTGGAATGACGGAAACCCCTCACCCCAACCCTCTCCCACCCGACTTCGCTGCGCTTCGCCGTGGCGCGATGGGAGAGGGAGAATGGTCGCCTGACCTACAGGACTCACCCTCTCCCGCCATGCGGGAGAGGGCAGGGGTGAGGGACTCTGTCCCCGTTCTCTCCGTGCGCGACCTGTCAGTGACGTTCGATACGGACACCCGCCCGATCACTGCGGTGGACCGCGTGTCGTTCGACTTGCACGCGGGCGAGGTGCTCGGCGTGGTGGGCGAGTCCGGCTGCGGCAAGAGCGTTACCGCCTCCTCAATCCTGCGCCTCCTGCCGTCACCGCCGGGCCGCATCGCGGGGGGCTCCGTCCACTTCGAGGGGCGCGATTTGTTGCGCGCGCCGATTCCCGAATTGCGCGCATTGCGCGGCAAACGCATCAGCATGATTTTCCAGGACCCGATGTCCGCGCTCTCGCCGCTCCACCGTATCGGCGCGCAATTGGTGGAGGCGATCCAATTGCACGAATCGGTCTCCGACCGCGAAGCGTGGCGCCGCGGCGAGGACTGGCTGGGCCGCGTGGGCATTCCTGATCCCGCCCAGCGCATGCAGGCCTGGCCGCACGAACTGTCCGGCGGAATGCGGCAGCGTGTGATGATCGCCATGGCGTTAATGCTGAAACCCTCCATCGTGATTGCAGACGAACCGACGACCGCGCTTGATGTTACGATCCAGGCCCAGATTTTCGACCTGATGCGCGAGCTCAAGGACGCGGACACCGCGATCATCCTGATCACGCACGACATGGGCGTCATTTGGGAGATGTGCGACCGCGCCCTCGTGATGTACGCCGGGCAGGTGGTGGAGCAGGGACCGGTGGCCGATTTGTTCCGCGCGCCGCGCCACCCATACACCGCGGGTCTGCTACGCTCCATGCCGCGCGGACCGCAGGCGGGGCGTCGTCTCGCGACGATCCCGGGGCAGGTCCCGTCGCCGCGCGACTACCCCTCGGGCTGCCGGTTTGCCGACCGCTGCCCGCATCGGATGTCGCGCTGCACGGCGGAGGCGCCGACCCGTTTCGCCGTCGAGCCGGGCCGCGACGCCGCGTGCTTCCTCGTGCCGGAGGGCCGGACGCCATGAGCGCGCCGCTGCTCGAACTCGAAGGCCTGACGACCTGGTTCCCGATCCGTCGCGGCGTCTGGTCACGCACCGTGGGCCACGTGCAGGCGCTCACGGACGTGGACCTTGTCGTCCGCAAGGGCGAGACTGTCGCACTAGTGGGTGAATCCGGCTGCGGCAAGACGACGCTGGGCCGGACCGTCGTGGGACTCGAGAGCCCGCGTGCGGGTACGATGCGGCTCAACGGCGCTCCGCTGCCCGCCGGGATTCGGACGCCGGAACTCCAGCGCCAGGTCCAGATGATTTTCCAGGACCCCGCCGCATCGCTGAACCCGCGTCTCACCGTCCTCGACCTGCTGACGGAGGCGCTTGCCTATCATCGACTGCTCAACGAACCGCGCGAGCAGGCGGCGTCGCGCCTGCTGGCCGATGTCGGACTCGACGCGTCGGCGTTGCACCGTTATCCCTTTGAATTTTCCGGCGGCCAGCGCCAGCGGATCAGCGTCGCGCGCGCGCTCGCGCTGCGCCCCTCGCTCATCATTTGCGACGAGGCGGTCAGCGCGCTGGACGTTTCCGTGCAAGCCCAGGTGCTCAATCTCCTGATGGACCTGAAGGAGAAGTACCAGCTTTCGTATCTCTTCATCAGCCATGACATCAACGTGGTTCGGTTTATCGCCGACCGCGTCGCGGTGATGTATCTCGGACGCATCGTGGAGGAGGGCCCGACGGAAGCCGTGCTCGCCAACCCGGCGCATCCCTACACGCAGGCGCTGGTCAGTGCGGTGCCCATGCCCGGTGTGCCCAAAGCGGCGAGACAGGTCTTGCGCGGCGAATTGCCGTCGCCCGCGAATCCGCCGGACGGCTGTCCATTTCATCCACGTTGTCCGCGTGTGATGGATGTATGCCGCACCGCCCCGCCGCCGCGCACCGGCGTACGGGCGCAAAAGGTGTGTTGCCACCTTTATCCACGCGACGTATCCTGAATACAGGAGGAAGCGCCATGAGCAAAGTACCTGTCGTCCGTGAATTCATGGTTACGTCCATCGTGACCTTGCGCCCGGAACTGCCGATCCGGCAGGCCATTGACAGCCTGCTGAAACATCGCATTTCCGGTGCGCCCGTGGTGAATGCGGAGGGTGCGCTGGTCGGCATGTTGTCCGAGAAGGACTGCCTGCGCGTCTTCGCCAACGCCGCGTTCCACAACAGCGACCCCGGCGACGTCGAAGACTATATGGCGCGAGAGGTGCTCACCATCGAGCCCGAAGCGGATTTGTTCCGCGCCGCGGATATCTTCCTCAAGCACAGCTTCCGGCGCCTGCCCGTACTTGAGGATGGAAAACTGGTCGGCCAGATCAGCCGTCGCGACGTGCTGAACGCGAGCCGGCAGCTCGCCGACGCACCGCCGATCCCGAAGCCCTTCACCGACGCGAAGTACCTGACCGACGAGGTGAAGGCCGCGCTCGCGGATAAGACGGCGCCGTCCGAGTGACGAGCCCCCCGGCGAGGGCGCCGGGGGCTCCCCCCCCACGCCCTCGTGGGGGGGGACGCGTTCATCCCGCGCTTTCCAACGTCCGTTCCGCCTCGGGCGGAAAAAACTGTTCGCAACGGGTTGCAACGTCTGTACGTTACAGACATTGCATTAACCGTCTCATTATGGAAGCAACACGTTTAGAGTAATTCTCAAAAGTTTTGTCATGAACCGCTGTAGCGACGGCATTTCATG
>DAOLDD010000039.1:0-33316 GCA_035327585.1 Kiritimatiellia bacterium
CTATCCCAAAACCGTTTTGGCCCCCGGCGGGCTTGCCCCGCCGGAGCCGAAGTTTGCTTCGCTACTGCGTAGCCGCGGAACTTTCGCTCCCGCGACGCAAGGTCGCGGGGGGCGATGGAAAAGATTTTGATCGAAACTAATCAAGGAGCAAAAACATGAGCACATTCCTCGAACTCGCGCGGCAGCATGAGGCGCCGCTGTTGGCCTTCATGAAGGACTTGATCGCTATCAAGTCGTTGAGCAGCCAGGAGGGCGCAGTGATCAAGCGCATCCAGGCGGAGATGAAGAAACTCGGCTACGACGAGGTGCGCATCGACCCGATGGGCAATGTCATCGGGCGTATCGGCAACGGGAAAAAGGTCATCGCGATCGACGGCCATGTGGACACGGTCGACGTGGGCGACCTCGCGCAGTGGAAGACGAACCCGTTCGATCCCGTCGTGAAGAACGGCATTCTATACGGGCGCGGCACGAGCGACATGAAGGGCGGCGTGGCGTCGTCGGTGTACGCGGGCGCGCTGTTGAAGAAGGCGGGCTTTCCCAAGGACGCGACGCTGTACGTGACGGGCACGGTGCAGGAGGAGGACTGCGACGGGCTGTGCTGGCAGTACATCATCCAGGAGGACAAGCTGCGGCCGAACGTCGTGGTCATCACCGAGCCGACGAGCCTGCGGATTTATCGCGGGCATCGCGGGCGCATGGAGATCGAGGTCGAGACGACGGGCATCTCGTGCCACGGCTCCGCGCCTGAACGCGGCGTGAACGCGGTGTACAAGATGGCGCCGATCATCCGCGACATTGAGAGGTTGAACGCGAGCCTGAAGCCGCGCAAGCCGCTGGGCAAGGGCACGGTCACGATCAGCCACATTCGTTCGCGGTCGCCGAGCCTGTGCGCGGTGGCCGACGGCTGCACGATCCATCTCGACCGGCGGCTCACTGTCGGCGAGAGCGAGAAGGTTGTCGTGCGGCAGTTGAAGGCGCTGGCTTCGGTGAAGAAGGCGAAGGCGAAAATCACCGTGCTGGAATACTCGGTACCGAGCTGGACCGGGCTGGTGTATCCGACGAAGAAATATTATCCGACGTGGGAGATGCCGGAGACGACGCGCGAGGTGAAGGCCGCGCGCGCCGCGTTCACGAACGTGTTCAACAGCGCGCCGACGGTGGGGCACTGGACGTTCAGCACGAACGGCATCGCGACGGCGGGCATGCACGGGATTCCGACGATCGGGTTCGGTCCCGGGCACGAACACTTCGCGCACGCGCCGAACGAGTGCGTCGAGGTCGAACACCTCGTCCGCGCCGCCGCGTTCTACGCGGGCTTCGTGGAGCAGTACGCGGCGAAATAGCGCGGCGAATCCCTCCGGCCCCCGGCGGGCTTGCCCCGCCGGAGCCGAAGTTCACGCGCTAGTGCGCTCGCGGAATTCTCACCGGCCGCAACGCATCCGCTAACGCGGACGGAACATCCTGCCCGCATGCGCTGGGTATTTCTCATCGTGTGGAGTGTGGCGGGCGTGTGTGCCGCGCTGGATACGGCGTCGCGGATTGCGAGCGATGACGCGGCGACGAGTGTGCTGGAGAAGAATCCGATTCGCGTCGAAGCGAAGGGCTCCGTGCCGATTCCGTACGCCGACGCGGTGCGAATGTTCGCCTCGCCGACGCTGCTGGCGGATGTGCAGGCGGAGTACGCGCGCCTGTTGCCGGAGGGGGAGGAACCCGAATTCGTCATCACGCAGACGAGCCCGGTCGATTATCACTATGTGAACACGTCGGGCCAGGAGACGGCGATTCGCGAGGTGCACCGCGCGGAACACGAGGGGCCCACGACGGAGGTGGTGTTCCATGCGAAGGGGCGGCGCTTCTTCGGCGATTTCCAGGCGGTGATCCACATCGCGGCCCGGCCCGCGGAGGCGGGCATCGACTACACGACGCGCGTGTACGCCTATCCAGAAAATTCCGTCAGCCGTTTCTTCGCGCGGCACCTGCGGCTGGTGAAGCTGTTTTTCAACAGCAAGACCGAGGAAATCGAAAAACTGTCGATCCAGATCAGCCAGGCGCTGACTCGCACGGACGTCGCGGTGGATTCCTTTCGCGTTGACGAGGGTCTTGTGACCGGCTCGGTGGGACACCTCGCCCTACCACCGGAGAACGATGACGGGTAGGGCGAGCTCTCCGAGCGAGCCGTGTTCTGAGCTCGCCTTGCGCATTACTTCACCAACTCAAACGCCGCCTTGGCGCGGCGGCGGCCGTTGACCTGGATTTCGACTTCGTGGCGGCCCGGGTAGTAGGGGCGGATGCCGATGGGGCGGAAGGAGTGGCGCTTTTCGACCCGCACCGATTCGCCGGGTTTCAATCGCTTCGTGGTCAGCTTGAAGACCTTCGGACTCGTCGCGCCGTTCGCCTTCACGTGGTGCATGACGTAGTCGATCATGAGCGATTGCGCGGTCGGCGCGGTTGAGCGCAGTTCGAACGAGAGGGTGACGGCGTCGCCGACGGCGATCCGGCGCGGCGCGACGCGCAGGCCCCGCACCTCCACGCGCGCGTCGCGCGGGTAGCCGAGCAGTTCCAGCGCTTCGGGATGACCCTGTTTGAGGAGCGTGCGCAGGGCGTGCTTGACGAGCCACTGCGTGCCGGGGTTCCGGCTTTTCTTCCAGCGTTTCAGCGTGGCGACGACGCGGTCCGGGTGGTCCTTCGCGATGTCGTTGAGGTTGTTCGCGACGGAGCGGCGCACGAAAAGTTCCGGGTCTTCCTTGAGCAACTCCAAAATTTCCAGCACAGGTTCGGGATCTTTGATGAAACGGTGCAGGCGCATGCCCCACGGCAGGCGCGGGCGCGAGCCCTCGGAGGCGAGGCGGCGCACCTGCGGATGCGGATCGACCGCCCAGCTATGCAGCTCGGCAAGCGTGCGGTTCGTGTGGCGGTCGAGAAACGGGCGGATCGCGAACTCGGCGGAGAACCGTTTCGTCATTTCGCGCAATGCGGGCAGCGCGGTTTCGGGGTCGTCGATGCCATATTCCGCGACGTAGGCGCAGACGGCCATGATGTAGAAACCGGGATAGGAATCCGGCCCCTCGTTCGGGCGTTCCGGGCCCAGCGCGCGCAGCAGGATGGCGACCGCCTTGCGGAAGTCGTCCGGCAGATTCGCTCGGATCGTGTCGCGGACCAGCGCGTTGCGCTCGTTCAGGCCGAGCGGCGGCATGCACGGCAGGATCGCGGCGAGGAAGGCGCGTTCGTCAAACGGCCTCCACGCCGCCTTCAGGTTTCCCGCGAGTTCGCGGATGCCCGATTCGTTAAAGAAGATGTCTCGCATGAGGGGTGTTGGCCGGGCGTGGCAGCGATTTCTTGGGCCCAGTTGTTGGGGTGGTCCGGGCGCTCCGCGCACGGATAACGCCGCGCGAAGCACGGCGTTATCCAGTCGTTCACCAGTTCGTGGGATTTGCGGCGAGCAGGGCGCCCCACGCTTCCTTCGCCTTTGCGAGCGCACGGCCGCGGTGTGAAATCTTGTTTTTCTCGGCGGCGTCCATCTCCGCGAAGGTCTGGGTGTATCCGTCGGGTTGGAAGAGCGGGTCGTAGCCGAAGCCCTTGCGTCCGCGCGCCTTTTCCACGATGACGCCTTCGCAGGAACCCTCGACGCAGCGCGTTTCCCCGGCGGGACTCGACAGCGCGATCACGGCGCGGAAGCGCGCGCGGCGGTTGGTTTCGCCCAGCAAGGCTTCGAGCAGTTTCTTGTTGTTGGCGGCGTATTTTGGCGGTTCGCCGGCATAGCGGGCGGAGTGCACGCCGGGGATGCCGCCGAGGGCGTCGACTTCGAGGCCCGAGTCGTCGGCCAGCGTCCAGAGTCCGGTCGCGCGCGCGAGGGTGACCGCCTTCTTGACCGCGTTTTCTTCAAAGCTGATGCCGTCTTCCAGCACCTCGGGCGCACCGGGTACGTCGGCGGCGCAAATGAGTTCGAGTCCGGGCGCATCCAGCAGGGCGCGCAGTTCGGTGAGTTTGTTTTTGTTGCGTGATGCGATGAGGAGTTTCATGGGTGGTATTGGGGGTTAACGAACACGGGCAATTTTACACGAAACCGGGCGGTTTGACGACAGTGTTCGTGAAGGGCCCCCGTTTCCCGTTCACGTTCCCGTGCACGTACACGATTGCCCCGCGGAACACGCGTTCGTGAACGTGTACGAGTACGTGAACGGGAAACGGGAAGGCGAATGTGTACGTGTCCGGATTACGCCGGCAGGGCGTTCAGCCAGCGCAGGATGCGGCGGGTGGTGTCCGCCTCCACACCATGGAACCCGTGGTCGGCGCCGGGGATGATTTCGACGGCGAACGGCTGCGCGCGGGAAACGGCCTGCAACCGGCGCGCCATTTCCGGCACGGGCAGGCAGGCGAATTCCTCGTTCCCGGGCAGGACCGCGAGGGTGGGGGTGCGGATGGCGGCGAATTCGCGCAGCGGGCCGTCCATGTGGAAGAGGCGCGCCTCGACCTGCTTCGGATCGGCGACACTGAGGAAGCGGCATGCGGAAAAACCGAGACAGCCCTTGCCCGCCAGGATGGTGTCGCCGCGGCCCTTTTTCACGAGGTCGCGGGCGGTCCGAATCCAACGGTCGTAGCGAGCGCCCAGGTCGCGCCGCGCGATGGCGTAGTCGTCGCCGATGGCCGCGAGCACCAGCGCCGCCACATCCGGCGCGCGGCGGAGATGCTGGTAGTACGTGATTTTCTGGCAGCCGGTGCTGTGGCCCAGCAAGACGAAGCGCCGGTAGCCCTGGGCGCGGCCAAACGCCAGCGCGGCGTCGAGGTCGTGGCGGCACTCGGTGAATACCTCGTACGCGACATCGCGCTCGTAGCCGCGGTTGTTGAAGGACAGCACGTCGATGCCGGCGCGCGGGCCCTGCGTCAGCATTTCCTTCTTCGAGAGCGAACGATAGAAGTTGCCGCCCATGCCGTGCACGAACAGCAGCAACGTGTCGGCGCGCCGGCGCCCCCGCGTCCAGAACCCGTCGAGCGGCCGTTTGAGTCCGCGCGCGGGCAGCGAAACGAGTTCGCCGGGAATCCGGATGGACCCGGGCTCATGCATTGGCGTTCTGGCCAAGGCAGGTGTCGACCATGCGCGCGACGCGCAGCCAGCGGTGGTCGGTGGGCACGGTCTTCGTCAGGCCCGCGATTTCCTCGAGGTCCACCGGGACCACCTCGTCCCCGCGAATCGCCATCATGACGTTGTAGGTGCCTTCCGCCAGCAGGATGCCGGCCTTCGTGCCCAGCCGCGTGCAAAGCAGGCGATCAGCCGCGGACGGGATGCCGCCGCGCTGGACATGGCCGAGCGACGTGACGCGCGCGTCGATCCCGGTGCGCTGTTGGAGCAGGCGCGCGATGCGGCTCGCCTTGGGCTCGAGCACGAGGTGCCCGTTCGGCGTCACCATCGGATCATCGTCCGTTTTCTTCCGGTCCTTTTTCTTCTTCTTCACTTTGACCGCCTGGTCCGCCTGCTTTTCAAGCGCGCGCGCCTCCTCCATGGACAGCGCGCCCTCGGCGACGGCGATGATGGAGAAGCGCTTGCCGCCCTGCCGACGCGACATCAGGTGCTCCGTGACCACGTCGATGTCGTACGGAATCTCCGGGATCAGGATCACGTCCGCGCCCCCCGCGATACCCGCGCCGAGCGCGAGCCAGCCCGCCTTGTGGCCCATGACTTCGCAGACGATGATGCGGTGGTGACTGGTCGCCGTCGTGTGCAGCCGGTCGATGGCTTCGGTCGCGATGCCGAGCGCCGTGTCGTAGCCGAACGAGATGTCGGTTCCCGCGACGTCGTTATCGATCGTCTTGGGCAGGGTCAGCACGTTGAGGCCGCCTACGCGGTGCAGGTGCAGCGCGTTCTTTTGCGTGCCGTTGCCGCCGAGACAGACGAGGCAGTCGAGGTGCAGGCGGCGTGCGTTCGCGATGGCTACGTCCGTCATGTCCATGACTTTGCCGCCCATCGGCATCTTGTGCGGCTTGTCGCGGCTGGTGCCGAGGATCGTGCCGCCGTGGGTGAGGATGCCACTGACCGCACGGTCGTCGATGATCATCGTGCGGTTTTCGACGAGGCCGCGAAACCCGTCGAGGATGCCGTACACCTTCATGCCGTAGTGCAGCGCGGTTTTCGCCACGCCGCGTATCGCCGCGTTCAGGCCGGGGCAGTCGCCGCCCGCCGTCAGAATCCCGATGCACCGGGTTTTCGGTTTCGCCATGGTGGTCTCCTCGTGTGTCGGCGCCGCGTCCGTCCCCGGTGGGCGCGGCGTCCTGAAGTGCGAGCAATCTTGAATGTCGCCCGCGGAACAGTCAAAGCTTCCTTCATGCGCTTTCTCTTCCTGTTGATGTTCGTGCTCGCGGCCCGCCCGGCGCCGGCCCAAGCCGTGGCGCCGCCGGAATTCCAGGAACAATTCGCGCGGCTTGCCGGGCTGGTGGACAGCGAGGAACCCGGCGCGCTGGACCTCGCGCGCGGTTCGATGGACGCGGCGCGTTTCGTGGCCGCGGGCGCGACGACCGTGCCGTGGGTTGAGCGGCGTTTCGCATCGGCCGCCTCCTTCGGCGAGGCGTCCGTGGCCGGGCTGTATCTCACCGTATGGGGGAAGGCGAACCAGTTGGATGCCATCCGCCGCGAGTTGGAAACGAACGCCACGAAGCGCAAATGGCTCGCCGGCCTGGTCGGCACGGAGTCGCTGTTCATGGAGCACCTCGAATCCGGTGCGACCTACCAGCCGATGCTGCGCCTGCTCCCCAGCGCCGGCGGCGCCCGCTCGCTCGCCCTCAAATGCATCGACTCCAAAGACCCGCTCGTCCGCCGCGCCGGCCTGTTCTGGGGCTACTGGCTCGCCGACGACGCCTACTGGAAAGCCGTCCGCGCGCTCGCGAAAAAAGAACCCGACCGCGCGACCCTGCGCATCGCACAGCAGGTGCTGCTGAAATCGGTGAAATAGTGAAATCCCCAAACGTTCTGTCCTAAACCGCTGTAGCGACGGCATTGCATGCCGTCGGATTCGGGCCGACGGGATGAAATCCCGTCGCTACAACCAAACAGGACAAAACTTCTGAGAACCGCTACAGACGTCGCAAACACTCCCCGCGCGGGACTCACCCGCGATTCGCGATGTCGATTTCGTCTCTGGCGACCAGACCTTGGGTGAGCAGGTCTTCCAGCATCACGTAGACCAGCGATCTCCGTTCCGCGAAAACGCAGAACGCGGCGGGGCGTCCGCCGGGCAGCGTGCCGAAACGGACGATGATGCGAAATGCGCCGATGCGCAGGCGATGGTAGCCCTGTAGAGAGCCCTCAAGCGCCTTGAGGTCGCCACGCCCCCGCTCCAGGTCGCGCAGGCCGAGCCTGATTTTGTGCCGCGCCTCGGGCGCAAGCGAACGTACAAAGGCCAGCACCTGCGGCGCAATCCGGACCGGGGTGGACAGCTCACTCATCGAGCGCGTCCAACGGGACATATTTAGTCTTGCCGCGCCGATCCGCCGCGATGGCCCTCATCGCCGCCGGCGAGGCCTGCAACTCCAGGGTCTCCAGGATGCCCTCGAACCGTTCCTTCGAGATCAAATACGCAGCGGTCTCACCGTGCCGCTGGATTGCCACGGCGGCGCCTCCCGCCGTCTCGCGCACCAGCATCGGCAGCTTGGCCTGCGCCTCAGTGATGGAATACGTAGTCTTCATATTTGATATACGTAGCACGATGCGCCGCGGCATTCAAACTCCAAATCCTGTGCGTGTGTTTCTCCGCCGTTCGTGCTTCCATGCCGCGAATGCCCGCGCTGCCGCCCATTTTGTTGGAGGATGAACACCTTGTCGCGTTCGACAAGCCGTCCGGCCTGCTCATCGCGCCGGACCGGTGGGACAAGGCGCGCGAGAATCTGATGGCGCTCGTCCACGCGCGGCTCGCGCCGACGATTTTCAACGCGCACCGACTGGACCGCGACACGAGCGGCGTGGTGCTTTGCGCCAAGACCAAGCCGGCGCTGGACGCACTGTGCATCCAATTCGAACGTGGCGAAGTGGAGAAGGAATACGTCGCGCTCGTTCGCGGTCGGCCCCCGGCCGCCACGGGCGAGATCAACGAGCCGATCGCGCCCGACCCGAACCGGCCCGGCCGCGTGAAGACCCTGCGCAGCGGCAAGGCCGCGCTGACGTGCTACGAAATCGAGCAACCCTTCCGGTCCGTGACCCTGTTGCGCCTGCGCCCGCGCACCGGACGAACGCACCAGTTGCGAATTCACCTCAAACACCTCGGCTGCCCGATTGTGGCCGACCCGTGGTACGGCGACGGACGGCCCCTCCTGCTGTCCGAAATCAAGCGTGGCTACAAACCCGCGCGCGGGGAGGAGCGCCCGATCCTCGGCCGCCTCGCGCTGCACGCGCACCGGCTGACCTTCACGCACCCCGCGACCGGCGCGCGCGTCGCCGTCGAAGCGCCGCTTCCCGACGACCTGCAACTCGCGTTGAAACAACTGGTCCGGTGGTCGGCATGATTCACCACGGAGATCACGGAGGCACGGAGAATGATCTTTCCTGCACTCCGTGTCTCCGTGCCCTCCGTGGTTATCTATGAACTATCCTGGACAACTTGAGCACTTCTGGCGGGAACAGGCGCGGCGGGCGTGGGACTTCCTGCCCGAGCCGGCGCTGCTGGACCGCGTGCGCCCGCACGTGCAGGCGCTGAGCGATCGCTTCACGACGGAGCGGACCGGCATCGCTTCGGACTATGGTGACGATGCGGACGCCCGTATCGCCTACGGGCTGTTCTTCTTCCCGCAGACTTTTGTGCGCACGCTGGTTGTGCTCGAGGAATGCTGGCGGCCGCCTGCGGAGGGTTCCGTCCGCATCCTCGACCTCGGCGCCGGCACCGGCGCCGCCGGACTCGCCGCGCTGCACCGGCTCGGTGGACGCCCGGCGCGGCTGCTCGCGGTGGACCGTTCCGCCGGCTCGCTCGCGGTCCTGCGCGACGCTGCCGCGGAGTGCAATGCGTTGTGGCCGGGGGCGGGGGTGGAGACGGATCAGTCCGATCTGACCGCTCGGTCAGATCGGACTGATCTTTTTGACCTCATCCTCTGCTCTTTCGCCCTGAATGAACTGGCTGAACGCGATCCCGCGTTTGACGGCGCGGCGTGGCTGCGCGGCCTGCTTGCGCGCCTCGCGCCTGGAGGCCTGTTGGTGGTGATCGAACCGGCGCTGAAGGTCACCGCGCAACGGCTGGAAGCGCTGCGCGACCGTGTCGCGGCGGAAGGCTGGGCGCGCATCGTTGGCCCGTGTCTGCACCATGGCCCGTGTCCGCTGCGTGCGGAGGGTCGCTTCTGGTGCCACGAAGTCCGCCGCTGGAACCCGCCGCCATTCGCCGAAAAAATAAACCGCACGCTGTTTCGCGATCTGCCGCATTTGAAGTTCAGCTTCCTCGCGCTTGCTGGTGGGGCGAGCTCTCCGAGCGAGCCGCTTTCCCCAACCGACGCCTCGCGCGCGCGCCTCGTCGCGCCGATGACGGAGGAGCGCGGCAAGTTCGTGACCCGCGGCTGTGCCGCCGACGGTGCGCTGCACGACTACGAAGTGCTGACGCGCCATCTCGACCGCGACCGGCGCGCCGCCGTCGCCGCGATCGAACGCGGCGCACGCGTGGCGTGGGGCAACCTCACGCGGTTGGGCAACGGTGCGCTGCGCGCGGAGGGCGTGGCCCCCGCCGACGTCAGTCCTGGCGAACCGTGAAACCGAGCCGCCCGAGTCGCGACGCGAGGGCGCTGCGCGCGGGTGCGCGGACGGTGAACGCGGGAAATTCCAGCCGGTCGGCGTAGCGGGCGCGGAGTGATTGGAAGTGGCTGCGCCGCGCGGCCGCGTCGGGACCGAGCCCGGTGCGCAGGGCCTGGTCGTCCGCGGTGATGTCGTAGGCACGCGCGACGATTTCCGCCAGCACGTCCTGCTCCGTGCGCCCGCGCGGGTCAGCGTCGAATTCGCGGGCCGGGTCCGGGGGCAGGGGCGGCGGAGCCCAGCGGGGATCAAGTTCCAGGAACCGGCAGGCGGCGCGGTAGCACATGTCGGTGCCGCGTACGCGACCTTCGTAGGAGTAGCCCGCGATGTGAGGCGTGACGAGGTCCGCGATGGCGGCGGTGCGCGGATCGACGTCGGGTTCGTGCGCGAAGACGTCGAGCAGCGCGTGGCTGATGCAATGCTGGTCGACGGCGTGGCGCAGGCAGTCCTCGTCGACCACCTCGCCGCGCGACGCGTTGAGGAAAATGGCGCCGGACTTGAGGCCGGAGAGGAAGCGAAAGTCGACCAGCTCGCGCGTCGCATAGGGCCCCGCGTCGGTGAGCGGCACGTGGAGCGTGACGATGTCGGCCTGCGCGAGCAGTGTATCAAGATCGCACCACATCGCGCCTGGTTGCGCGGCTGCGCGCGGCGGGTCGTTGAGCAGGACGCGCAGGCCAAGCGCGGGCGCCATCGCGGCAACGCGGGTGCCGACGTTGCCGACGCCGATGATGCCGAGGGTCCTGCCCTCGAGTTCAACGCCGTGCCGCGTGGCGAGGTGGAGCAGGCCGGCGGCGACCCACTCGGCGACGCTGTTCGCGTTGCTGCCGGGCGCGGAGGTCCACGCAATCTGCTTTTCCTCCAGGTACGCCGCGTCGACATGGTCCACGCCCGCGGTGGCGGTGGCGGCGAAGGCGACGCGGCTGCCGTCGAGCAGGGCGCGATTGAGTTTAACCTTGGAGCGGGCGATCAGCAGGTCCGCGTCGCGCACCACGTCCGGGGTGATTTCGCGTTCCGGAATCCATGCGACCTCGCCGATGGTGGAAAACGCCTCGCGGCCCAGGGTGACGCTCGTCGCGCAAACAATCTTCATGGCGGAAGTGTGCGAGGCCGCGCGTTTGCTGACAACGCGGAAAAATGAAATTTCGCGGCGCGCCGGCGGGCCGTCAGCGCGCGCGCCCGACGGGGGCGGTGCGTACGTCCTCGACCACTACATTTCGGCACTGCTTGGCGGCGACGGCGGCCGGCGCCCTGGCGAAGCCCTCGAGATAAATGCCGCGCACGAGGACGTTCCGGCAGGCCTGGAGTTGGATCGGGCTTTCGCTGACGCCGGGCTTCGCAACCACGCGCACGGCCTCGATCCGCACGTTGTCGGTGTTGGAAATCGCGAGCGGGCGCAGGCAGCGAATCGCACTGCCGCGGCGCAGGGTCAGGTTCGCGTGATCGCGCGGCGTGTTGAGGGTGCGGATGAGGTGGCGGCAGTCGACGGCGGCGATGTCCTCAAGGAGAATGTTGCGGTTGGGTGCGCTCGCGCCGCCGTGGTCCTGCACGTCGACGGCGTAGACGGCGTCCTCCGCATAGATGTCGCGCGCGCTGATGTTCTCCGTGCCGTCGCTGATTTCAAGGGCGCCGCGGCGGAAGCCGCCCAGCAGGCGCACGCGCTCGATGCGCACGTTGCGAACGCGCGCGCCGCGGTTGTCGCCGGCGATCGAGACGGCGTCGCGCCCCATGCGGAAGGCCGCGATGTCGCGCACCACGCCGCCGTCGATCTCCACGCCATTCGCCGGGGTGACCAGTACGCCGTCCTTCGTGCTGTCGGAGAATCGGCAGCGTTCGACGCGGAACCGGCTGCCATGGATGAGGAGGATCGGGCTTCGTTCATCCTGCGGGACGGTGGGATGATTGCCGGAAAGCACGAGGTCCTCCAGGACCGCGTCGTCCGCCGTCACCACGAGCAGCGGCGTCCGGCCCAGCCCGTCCGGCAACCGCGCCCGAAGCCCGCGCAGCGTCAGCGTCTGCGCGATGTGGATGGACCCGTCGAGGACAAGCTCGACCCCGGGATCGCAGGAGATGACCGCGCGCTCGGGCGCCGCGTCGATGAACGCCTGCAGGTCCGAGCCGTCCCCGGTGTAGGGAATCGGCGCCGCCGTGGCGCGGGGCGAGTGCGCGAAAACGCAGAGCGCGAGCAGCGGAAGGAATATGCGGGCTAACGCCCATCGTGAAATCGCATGAAGCATTTCGCTTACCTGCCAGACCCTGCGCGCCGTGTCAAATCCGGCTTCCGCGGACCGATCCTCCTTTTCACGGTCGGGGGCGCTGCATTAATATGCCGGCAGGAAACCTGGAGGATTAATGGCTACGAAACTGGCTCGTTTTGCTTTGTTGCGCGGGGTCTGTCAGACGCCCGCCTATGTGGCCCATGCCCGCGGCTTGTTCGCGGAGGAGGGGGTGGAGTCCTCGGTGCACGTGTCACCGACGGCGTGGATGATCCCGGAGCAACTGCTCTCGGGCAGTGTGGAATTCGCGGTGATCTCGTGGACGCGCGTGGCGGCGGCGGAGAAGGGCGAGGCGCCGTTGAAACTGCTGTGCGGCTCGGGCATCGAGGAGGCGGCTATCGTCGTCCGCGAGGGCCTTGATCCGGCGGAAGTAAGAACCGTGGCGGTCCCGCGCGAGGGCGGCATGAAGGATCTCACCGCGATGGGCCTGCTGGAGAGCATGGGCTGGTCCGGGGCGGTGCAGCGGCGTTTCCCGTCGGGCGACGGCGCGATCATTTCGTTCTTCGGGCAGGGCGCGGACGCCGCGTCGATGGTCGAGCCCTACGCGGCGATGATGGAGCAGCTCGGTGTCGGCCGCGTGGTGCGGCGGACGGGCGATGTCTGGCCGGGCGCGCCGGGGTGCACGCTGGCCGCGAGCGCGGCGCTGATTGAGCGCGATCCGGACCTCGTGCAGCGTGTCGTCCGCGCCTACGTAAAAGCCATCGCGCATGTGCGCGCGAAGCCGGATGACGCCGCCGCCGCCGCCGCGCCGTTGATCGGCGTGCACGAGGATATGATCCGCCGGGCGCTGCGCTCGAACCTGCCCGACGCCAATGCGATCCGAAACGAGGACAGCATGCAGCGCATCCTGCAGTTGATGCAGCGCCTCGGCTACGTCGCGGAGATTCCGTCGAATTTCAGCGACCTTCGTTTCCTTGACCAGGTGCAGGCCGTTCCGGCGGGTTGATCGCATATGCGAACCGCCGCCGAGGCATTCCGTGCGGCAGCGGCCCGCGACCCGGAATGGCCCGCCGTCATCGCGCCGGATCGCGTGTGGTCGTATGGCGAGTTGGACGGGCGCAGCGCGCGTATGGCCGCCGCGTTGCGCGGGCGCGTCCCGGATGACGGGTCGCCCGTGGCGGTCGCGCTGCCGACCGGCGCGGAGGCGGTGATCGCCGCGCTGGCCGTCTGGAGGGCCGGGCATGCGCTGCTGCCCGTCGATGTGCGCTGGCCCGAAGGCCGCATTGCGGAGGTGCTTTCGGAGGCGTCGGCGCGCGCGTTGCTGACGGATGCGGAGGGTCCCCGGTTGGAGGGACTGCCGCGATTGGAATGCGCCTCGCTTGACGCCGACGCGCCGGATAACGTCGCGGCGCCGGAGCCGCCCCGCATCGCGGCGATCCCCTTCACCTCGGGGCGCACCGGCCGGCCCAAGGGCGTCCTGTTGTCGCACGCGGCCCTGCTGCACGCGTCGGACAACTACCGCCGACGCCTGGAAATCACGCCGGACGACCGCATCGCGTGGACCGCGCCGTTTGCCTATGGCGCGGCGTTGGGCGCGTACCTCACGGCATTGATCTCCGGAGCGACGCTGCTGCCGGTTCGTCCCGCGGACGAGCCGATGGAGGTTTGGGTGGAGCGCCTGCGCCGCGAGCGCGCGACGGTGCTGATGCTGACCACCTCGCTGTTCCGCGCGCTCGCGCAGCACCTGCCCGATGCCGTGGCGCTGCCGGACGTGCGGTGCATCAAAATCGGCGGCGAGCCGGTGCATGCGTCGGATGCGGCGCTGTTCCGACGCCGGTTCCGCCCGGACGGCGTGTTGGTGAACGGCCTCGGCATCACCGAGTGCGCCGGCAACGTGTGCTTTCATCCCTGTGCGGCCGCGGAAAACGAAACGGACGGGTCCGTGCCCGTCGGTGTGGCGGCGGACGGCATGGAGCTGCTGGTGCTGGACGAGCGCGGCGCGCCGGTCCGTGAAGATGGCGCGGGCGAAATCGCGGTGCGCAGCGCGTGGCTCGCCGACGGATACGTCGGCGCGGCGGCGGCCGAAAATCACCGTTTTGCGCCGCTGCCGGATGATCCGCGGCCCGTGTATCGCACCGGGGACCGCGGGCGCCGGGATCGGGAGGGCCGCCTCGTGCATCTCGGTCCACTCGACCTGCGCGCGAAGATTCGCGGGTTCAGCGTCGATTTGCTGGAGGTCGAGGCCGCGCTGCGCGGGTTGCCTGGCGTGCTCGATGCCGCGGTCGCCGCGCGCACGCTGGGCGGGTCCGCGAAACTGGTCGCCTGGGTGCAGGCGCGGACCGGCGGTGCGTGGAAAGCCTCGACGTTGCGGACGCAGCTCGGCGGCCGCCTGCCCGCGCACGCCCTGCCCGCGCTGGTGCAGCCGGTCGCCGCGCTGCCGCGCCTGGAGAATGGGAAATTGGATCGCGCGGCGCTGGCCGGCGTCCCCCTCGTCATGCCGTCACGCGCGGCCCGCGTTAAAGACCCTTTGCAGGTGCAGTTGATGTGCATCTGGGAGCGCGCACTCGGCGTGCAGGGCATCGGCGTGGACGACGATTTCTACGACCTGGGCGGCGACTCACTTGCGGCCATGTCGTTGTTCACCCTGTTGGAGCAGCGAATGGGGATCAGCCTGCCCATGCTGCATATTTCCTCCTGCCCGACCATCGCGTGCATGGCGGCGCGCCTTCGCGGCGAGGGCGGGGCCGGGCTTTCCACGGGCGTGGTGCTGCTGCAGGCCGGCGAATCCGCGGAGCCGGTGTTCCTGCTGCCCGGCGGCGGCATGGACGCATCGAGCTTGGTGGATCTCGCGCGGCATCTCGGTCCGGCCTACACGGTGTACGGCTTGCAACTGCCCGGTCTGCACGGGCAAACGGCGCCCTGCTACTCTGTGGAGGAGAGCGCGGAACAGTTGGAGCGCGAACTGCTTCGCCGCCAACCCGAGGGTGCTTACCGCCTGCTGGGCGTCTCCTATGGCGGCCTGCTCGCCTGGGCCATTGCGCGGCGGCTGCGCGCGCGAGGAGCGGAGGTGCGGACGCTCGCGCTGATGGACACGTTTGGCCGCGGTTCACTCGACCTGAAGCCCGGGATCGGTCCATTCGGCCTGCTCCGAGCCTGGTGGTACAGGCAGTTCCCGCACCGCCCGCGCCGCCGGGCGGAGAACCGCTGGCGGCGCGTGCAACGCCTCGCGCGCGAGCAGTGGCGGAGACTTGTCACATTCTGGTGGCTGCGCTGGGGCTGGGATTGGCGCCGGGTGCCGCCCATGATGCGGTTCGACTACATCGCGCGGGTCTGCAACAGCGCCTCCCGAGCCTACACGCCGCCGCCGCTCGACGTGCCGGTGGATCTCTTCGTGGCGCGCGAGCAGCCGCTGGCCGATATATTCCGCCTTCCGCCCGACATGGGGTGGGGCCCGTTCGCGCGAGCAGGTTTGCGGATCCACTCCATTCCCGGCGCGCATGCGACGTGTTTTCGCGAACCACATGCCGCCGCGACCGCCGCCGTGATCGCCGCCTGCCTGCGCACAAACGACGCCGCACCGCTCGATGCGGCCGACCCGTCCGAGGCGCGCCTGCGCTGGGACGCGCTGGCCGGCTGGTGGGATGAACAGCTCGGCGCCGATGGCGCGAGTCCCGGCGCGCGCGCGCTGGCTCCCGTGCTCGACCGGCTGCTGGGGGACGTTGCGGATCGCACGGTGCTGGAGATCGCCTGCGGCAACGGCTGGTATGCACGGCGGCTGGCGGCCCGCGGCGCGCGGGTGACCGCCTGCGATGGCAGCGCGCAGTTCGTGCAGCGGGCGCGCACATACGCCGCCGCGGGCCCGCCGATCCGTTATGAAGTGGTGGACGCGACCCGCGCCGCGTCGTGGGAAATCCTGCCGCCCGGTCCGTTCGACGCCGCCGTCTGCAATCTCGCGTTGATGGACATCGCGGACGTGCGGTTGGTTTTTTCCGAGACGGCGCGCCGGTTGAAACCCGGCGCGTCATTCGTTTGCAGCGTGCTCAACCCCGATGCCCCGGGATTGCGCGAATTGGAAGCCGGCGCCGTGCTCACCCATATCAGCCTGCCCGGCGCCCCGGCGTCGCACTATTATTTCCACCGCCGCCGCGAGGACCTGCTGCGCCTGGCGGCGGCCGCCGGGTTCCGACTCGACTCCGCCGAGGTCCACACCGCCCCCGCGCGCGAAGGCCAGCCCCCCGAGTCCCTGCTTGTGCTTCACCTCCGCGCCCCCTCCGTCATGCCATCAGGGGTTAATTGAACCGGAGTGCGCGCCACCCCGTGAAAATCTGCGCTCGGCGGGGGTCGAACCCACAACCTTCGGCTTCGGAGGCCGACACTCTATCCAGTTGAGCTACGAGCGCGTAAAGGGTTTCGGGTGTCGGGTTTCAGGTGTCAGGGAGGAAGCGGCGAAATTTACAACGTCTGTAAAAACTTTTTTCGCGGCTTGCAACGTCTGTAAAAACTTTTTCCTGACACCCGAAACCCGACACCTCATTCCTTCTACCCATTCTTCCCCTGGAACTCACGCATAAAAGCGACGAGGGCTTCGACGCCGGCGCGGGGGAAGGCGTTGTAGATGGAGGCGCGGATGCCGCCGACGGAGCGGTGGCCCTTGAGGCCTTTCATTCCGAGCGAGGAGGCTTCCTTGACGAATTTCTCCTCCAGTTCCTCGCTGGGGAGGCGGAAGGTGACGTTCATGTCGGAGCGGTCCTCGACGACGGCGGTGCCGCGGTAGTAGCCGCCGGAGCCGTCGATGGCGGTATAGAGCAGCGCGGCTTTTTCCGCGTTGCGCCGGGCGAGCGCGGCGAGGCCGCCCTGCGCGTCGATCCAGCGGGTGACGAGCATGACGAGGTAGATGGCGAAGCATGGCGGCGTGTTGTAGAGCGAATTCTCGGCGACGTGCGTCTTGTAGCGGAAGATCGCGGGAATCACGTCGGAGCCGCGCTCGGCGAGGTCCTTGCGGATGGCGACGATGGTGACGCCGGCGGGACCCATGTTTTTCTGCGCGCCGGCGTAGATGAGGCCGAACTTCGCGAAATCGAGCGGGCGCGAGAGGATGTCGGACGACATGTCGCCGACGAGCGGGGCGTCGGTTTTCGGCAGCGATTTGACCTGCGTGCCCTCGATGGTCTCGTTGGTCGTGAGGTGCAGGTAGGCGGCGCCGGGGGTGAGCTTGAGTTCCGCGTCCTTCGGCATGCGCGAGGGTTTTTCCTTCGCGGTGTTGGCGGCGACGTTAACGGTCCCGACGTTCTTCGCCTCCTTGACGGCCTTTCCGCCCCAGGAGCCGGCGTTGATGTAGTCGGCGGTCTGGCCGGGCAGCAGGAGGTTCATGGGGACGAGGGCGAACTGGGTGCTGGCGCCGCCGGTCTGGAAGAGGATCGAATGGTCGTCGCCGAGGCCCATGAGGCGCTTGAGGTTGGCGATGGCCTCGGTGTGCACGGCGTCGTATTCCTTGCCGCGGTGGCTCATTTCGAGCAGGGACATGCCGGCGCCCTTGTAGTTGACGAATTGGGCCTGGGCTTCGACGAGGACGTCCTCCGGCAAAATGGCCGGCCCGGCGCTGAAATTGAATACCCGCGACATGATGCGTCTCCCGATCAGGTGAATGAAAGCGCGCTAGGATACAGGCGCGGGGCGGGAGTTCAACTGAAAGAAGAGGAAAACGGAAAAACGGAAAACGGAAAAATGGGAGAGCGGAATACAGGAAAACGGAAGAAGGCGTGGCGCGCGTTTAACCCTTGACGCACCGGGGGCTCTTCCCTAGCTTGCACCCCTTGTGTCCGGATCGGCGAAGGCGGGTCCGGCGTCCGTGCGGGCAGTTTTCCCTGCGTTCGGGTGACCGAACGGGGCGGGGATGGTATTCTTTGTCGCGGAAGATTGCCCGATGGTGTAACGGCAGCACACGGCCCTTTGGAGGCCAGAGTCTAGGTTCGAATCCTAGTCGGGCAACCAGCGAAAACTGAGGAATACGTTGAAGCTTTTGTCTGGTAATTCGCATCCGGCCCTGGCCAAGGCGATCGCCGATTATATCGGCGAGCCGCTGGGTGGTGTGCAGATCAGCCGGTTCCCGGACGGAGAGATCTTTGTCAAGATAGTGGAGAATATTCGCGGGCAGGACGTGTTCATTGTCCAGCCGACGTGCATGCCGCCGAATGAGAGCATCATGGAGTTGCTCATCATCATCGACGCGGCGAAGCGGGCGTCGGCGGCGCGCATCACGCCGGTGATTCCCTTCTACGGCTACGGACGGCAGGACCGCAAGGACCAGCCGCGCGTGCCGATCACGGCCAAGCTGGTGGCGAACCTGCTGGTCGCGGCGGGGGCGGACCGGTTGGTGGCGATGGACTTTCACGCCCAGCAGATCCAGGGCTTTTTCGACATCCCGGTGGACCATTTGTTCGCCGCGCCGGTGATCGTGAAGCATCTGCGCCAGCGGAATCTCCAGGATTTGGTGGTGGTTTCGCCGGACCCCGGCGGGCTGAAGATGGCGTATGCGTACGCCAACATGCTCGGGGCCGGGCTGGCCATCGTCGGCAAGCAGCGCAAGAGCGCGACCGAGGTCGAGGCGATCAGCGTCGTGGGCGAGGTGGAGGGCCGGAATGCCCTGCTCGTGGACGACCTGACGACGACGGCGGGCACGCTGGCGGGCGCAGCGGCGTTGTTGAAGCAGCGCGGCGCGAAAAACATCATCGCCGCGGTGACGCACTGCATGCTGACGGAACTCGGCATCGAGCGGCTCAAGCAGTCGGCGATATCCGAGCTGATCACCACCGACAGTGTGCCCCCGCGGGCGTTCGATGGCTACAAGGTGACGGTGCTGTCGGTCGCCGAGCTGCTGGGCGAGGGCATATTGCGGGTCCACAACAACCAGTCAGTGACATCTTTGTTCAGGGTATAGGCAAGCGGCCCCCGAGTGGGGCGTGGAGAGAAACGTATGGCAACGGCAATCAAGGTAACGGCGGACGTGCGTTCGACCGTGGGTACGAGCGCGGGGCGCCAGCTTCGCCGCTCCGGCAAGTTTCCGGGCATCGTCTACGGCGTGGGCAAGACCCCGACGAACGTGCAGCTCGACGAGAAGCCCTTTAAGAAGGCGCTGCATTCGCACGCGAGCGAACACGTGATGATGGACCTGGACATCACCGGCGTGGAGACGAAGAAGGTCATCTTGAAGGATGTCCAGCACCACCCGATCACCGGCCAGATCATCCACGCGGATTTCCACGAGATTTCGCTGACGGAGAAGCTGACGATCGAAATCCCGATTCACCTGGTGGGCGAGCCGGTGGGCGTGACCCAGCAGGGCGGCGTGCTGGAACATTTGCTGCGCAGCATCGAAGTCGAGTGCCTGCCGACGGACATCGTCGACGCGTTCGAGGTCGATGTGTCGGCGATGAGCATCGGCGACAGCCTGAGCGCGGGCGACGTGAAGCTCGACGCGGCGAAATACACGCTGGTGACCGACGCCGACCTCGCGATCGCGGCCGTGGCTGCGCCCCGTGAGGAGGAAGTGGCGGCGCCCGCGGCGGCGACGACGGCGGCCGAACCCGAAGTCCTTAAGGAGAAGAAGGTCGAGGGTGAAGAGGCGGCGGCTGCGGGCAAGAAGGACGAGAAGTCGCCCGCGAAGAAGGATGAGAAAGCTCCTGCGAAGGAGGCGAAGAAGTAGGATTTGCGCCCGGCCCGGCGCGGGCTCGCGGTTGACCCATGAAGCTGGTGATTGGATTGGGGAACCCGGGGCGCGCCTACGCGCACACCCGCCACAACGTCGGGTTCGACGTGGTGGAGGAGCTGGCCCGGCGCATGCAGGTCGAGTTCCGGCGGAGCTGGCGGTTTCCCGCCGACCTCGCGGAGGGCGAACTGGAAGGCGAACGCGTGGTGCTGGCCAGGCCCCGCACGTTTATGAATCGCAGCGGCGAGGCCGGTGGCGCGCTGATGCGGAAAAAAGGAATTGCGCTGGCCGATGTGGTGGTGGTGGTGGATGACGTGGATCTGCCGGCGGGTCGCTTGCGCTTGCGCAAGGCGGGCAGCGCGGGCGGCCACAACGGGTTGAAGTCGCTGATCGCGCATTTCGGCTCGGACGCGTTCCCGCGGGTGCGGGTCGGCGTCGGGCGCGACGCGGGTGGCGACACGGTGGAGCATGTGCTGGGGCGGTTTACCCCGGACGAGCAGCCGGTGATCCGGGAGGCGGTGCAGCGGGCGGCCGACGCGGTGGCCGCGGCGTTGCGGAACGGTTGGGCCCGCGCGATGAATGAGTTTAATTGAGAGTCGAGGGGACGAGGACACGAGAGTGCGAGTGAAGAGGGCGAGGAACAGCGTATGAACAAATATGAAGCGATGATTATTTTTCCGGAATCCTTGAAGGAAGAGGTGTTGGACGCCTCGCTCGACAAGGTGGTGGCTGAAATTGAGAAGTCCGGCGGCACGGTGGAGGCGAAGACCCGCCTGGGTCGCCGCAGCTTCGCGCGTCCGATGGACAAGCAGACCGGCGGCCAATACATGGTCGTCACCTTCCGCCTCGAGGGCGAGAAGATCACGGCGTTGCAGGGCCGCTTCAAGCTGAACGAGGAAATCTTCCGCGCGCAGATCGTGCGCGCCCCGGAGGTCGCCGCGCCCGCGGCCACGTAAGTCCATGGCCTCGCTGAACAAGGTCCTTCTGATCGGGCGCCTCACGCGCGATCCCGAAAAGCGGTCCACGCCCTCGGGCATGGCCGTCGCGGAACTCGGCATGGCGGTGAACCGCCGCTACAAGGCGAGCAACGGCGAGGACCGGGAGGAAACCTGCTTCCTTAATGTTACCGTTTGGGGCAAGACCGCCGAGCTGTGCGCGGAATACCTGCGCAAGGGTTCGCCGCTTTTTGTTGAAGGCCGCCTGAAACTGGACGAATGGGAGAAGGACGGCCAGAAGCGCAGCAAGTTGGGCGTCGTGGCCGAGCGCGTGCAATTTCTGGACAGCGGAAGCCGTGGCGGTGGCGGCGGTGGTGGCGGTGGACGCCGCGACTACAGCGACGCGCCGGACGAACCCGCTCCGCCCCGCAGCCGCGCCGCACCGGCGCCGCACGACGATGCAACCCCGGCGGAAGCCGACGACGATTTGCCCTTTTAAGATCTGAAGGAGAAATAGGATATGGCCATGCGTGAGAAGAAAGACCGAAACGAGCGGCGCAACAACCGCGACAACATGATGGGTGACCTGCAGCCCCTCATGAAAAAGGGCGCCAAGTATCTCGAGGGCGTGACCCACGTCGATTACAAGGACAGCGAATTGCTCCGTAAATTCATGACCGAGCGGGGCAAAATCATGCCGCGCCGCATCACCGGCACCAGCGCCAAGCAGCAGCGCCAGGTACAATCCGCAATCCGCCGCGCCCGCGTCATGGGCCTGCTGCCCTGATCAGAGGAGGAATATCCCATGCCGACAGAAGTCATTTTGATGGAAGACGTGGACGGGCTCGGGCTGACCGGCGACCTGGTGAAGGTCGCCGACGGCTACGCGCGAAACTACCTGCTGCCCCGCGATATCGCCGCGCCGGTCACGGAGGCCACCCGCCGCCGTGTTGAAAAGCGCCGCGCCGCCGCCGAGGCCAAGCGCGCCGCCCGCCGCACGGAACTGGAACAATTGTCCGCGAAACTCGCCGCCCTGGCCCTGGCCGTTCCGGTCAAGGTGGGCTCCGAGGGCCGTATGTACGGTTCCGTCACCGCCCAGGACATCGCCACCGCCCTCCAGAAGGAAGGCATCGCGATCGACAAGCAGAAGATTGTTCTGCCCGCGCCGCTCAAGGAATTGGGCGAAGCGCCGGTGACGATCCGCCTCGGCGCGGACGTCCAGGCCGTGGTGAAGGTTAACGTCGTCGCGGAGTAAGCCCATGGCCCTGCCGGATTCCCCGGCGCCTTCGGGTCGCGCAGACCGCATCCCGCCGCACAGCGAGGATGCGGAGCGCGGCGTGTTGGGCTCCCTGATGGTGGACGCCCAGCGCGCGGTGGATCTGGCGATCGAACGCCAGATTCGCGCGGAATCCTTCTACGTTCCGAACCATCGCACGATCTACGACGTCATCGTCGACCTGCACGACAAGGGCCGGCCGGTCGACCTGATGACCGTCGGCCAGCGCCTGCGCGACCTCGGCTACCTCGACACGGTGGGCGGCATGGCCTACCTCGAAGGGCTGATGGACTCGACGCCGACCTCGGCGGCGCTCGACTACTACATCGACATCGTCCGCCAGAAGCACATCCTCCGCCGCATCATCGAGTCGTCGCGCGAGGCGGTCGAATCGTGCTACCGCGCGGAGGATACCGCGGACCTCATCCTCGACCGCGCCGAGCAGGATCTCTTCGACATTTCGCACGACCAGCGCCGCACCGTGGTGCCTTGGAAAGAGGCGGTCACGGAGACGATGGTCCACATCGAGCAGATCTTCAGCAACAAGAGCGGCGTGACCGGCGTGCCGACGGGCTATGTGGACATCGACCGGTTCACCGGCGGGTTCCAGCCGTCCGACATGATCATCATCGCCGCGCGCCCCTCCATGGGCAAAACGTCGCTCGCAATGAACATCGCCGAATATGTCGCGATGGGCGAGGTGAACGACCGCAAGGCGCGCGCCGTCGCGATTTTCAGTTTGGAAATGCCGCGCGAGGCGCTCGTGAAGCGCATGCTCTGCTCGCGGGCGAACATCGCGTCCGACAAACTGCGAAAGGGCATGCTCTCGGGCGACATGCACCAGCGCCTCGTGCAGGCCGCGTCCGACCTGCAAAAAGCGCAGATTCTGGTGGACGACTCGGCGGGCCTGGAAGTCGTCGAATTGCGCGCCCGCGCGCGCCGGCTCAAGAAACAGTATGACATCCAGATGATCGTGATCGATTATCTCCAGATGTTGAACTTCTCGATGAAATCGTCCGAGGGCCGCCAGCGCGAAACCGCGGCGATCTCGTCCTCGCTCAAGGCGATGGCGAAGGAGTTGAAGATTCCCGTCGTGGTGCTGAGCCAGTTGAGCCGCGCGCCGGAAACGCGGGACAAGACCGCGGTGCCGAAGCTCTCCGACCTGCGCGACTCCGGCTCCATTGAGCAGGACGCCGACGTGGTGATGCTGCTGCGCCGCCCGTGCAAATATCCGCAGGACGAGCACTTCAACGACAAGAGGCTTGCCATCGTGGATATCGCCAAGCATCGTAACGGGCCGACAGGGGAGATTAAATTGAATTTCGTGGACGAAACCACGCGCTTCGAAAACCGCATCGAGACCGACCAGGGCGCGGGCCAGTTTCAACCCAGCTCGGGAGACCTGTGAGCCGCGCGCGTTTTGCCGGAATGGCGGCTGCCCTCGCGTTGGTGCTTGCCGTCGCGGCGGACGCGGCGCCCGTCCGCGAAATTCGCGTGGAACGGCGCGGCGGCGGCCTCGTGGAGGAATCCGCGGTGCGCGCCTTCACGAGTGTCGAGGTCGGCCAGGAGCTTACGCGCGCCGCCCTGTCCCGCGATGTCCGCGCGCTGGAACAATCGGGGCGTTTTGCCTATGTCGCCACCGAGGTGACCGATGTCCCCGGCGGCGTTGCGGTCACCTATGTCGTCCGCAGCAAGCCCCGCATCCGCCTGATCCGCATTGAGGGCGCCGACGATATCGGCAACGCGAAGGTCCGCGAATTGCTGGCGCTCGGGCCCGGCGACCTGGTGGACGATGCGACGCTCGCGTTCAAGTCCCTCGCCGTCCGCGAATTTTACCAAAAGCGCTACTACCCCTATGCCGACCTGAAGTGGACCATCCGCGAGGATGAACGCGTGGGCACGGCGGACGTGACGGTGCGCGTGGCGGAGGGCCGGCGCGCCAAGGTCTCGCGCATCCGGTTCGACGGCGATATTCCCGATCCCGGTCGCGGAAAGCGCGCGATGATGGCGATTTTCCCCTGGTTCCACGACCGGCCGCCGGTGATCGGCCACGACCTGCGCCGCGCAATGAAGCAGCGGCAGGCCAACATGTGGTCATGGCTGACCGGCGCGGGCACCTACAAACCCGAGGAACTCGATGCCGACGTCAACGTCGTGCGCCGCGTCCTGCTCGATCGCGGTTATTTGGACGCGCAGATTGGCGACCCGGTCATCGAACCCGGAAAGGGCAAGCGGATCAGCGTGCGGATTCCCGTCGACGAGGGGGGGCAGTACCGCTTCGGTCGCGTGGCGGTGCAGGGGCCGCAAAAGTTTCCCGTGGCCGACGTGCAGCGTGCCGTCACGAACCAGCCCAATGACCTCGCGACGCTCGCGGCGATCGAGCGCGCCGAGCAGGCCGTCCGCGATTTCTACGGAAGCCGCGGGCACATCCGCAGCGAGGTCCAGTCGCAGGTCCAGCCGCGCGAAGGCGAGCAGGTGGTGGACGTCGATGTCAACGTGCGTGCTGAAGGGGATCGCGCACGTGTGCGCGACGTGAAGATCCGGGGTAATACGCGCACGAAGGACAAGGTCATCCGGCGCGAAATCACGGTGCTGCCCGGCGAGGTCTACAACCAGGTCAAGGCGCGCACGAGCGAACTCCGCCTCCGCAATCTCGGCTATTTCGACTTTGTTTCCGCCATCCCCGAGGATACGACCGAGCCCGGCCTGTTCGACCTGGCGATGGAGGTCGAGGAGCGGCGCACGGGCCAGTTCCTCGTCGGCGCCGGCTTCTCCAGCGTGGACAACCTGATTGGCTTCGCCGAACTCTCGCAGGGCAACTTCGATCTCTTCAACTGGCCGCCGACCGGCGGCGGGCAGAAACTGCGCCTGCGCGCGACGGCCGGCACGAAGCGAAACGATCTCGACCTGTCGTTTACCGAGCCGTGGTTCCTCGATCGCAAACTGGCGCTGACGCTGAATCTCTTCCGCCGCAACCGCAGCTACTTCAGCAGTCTCTACGATCAGCGCAACACCGGTGGCGACATCGGGATCGGTGTGCCGCTCGATGCGTTTTCGCGCCTCAACCTCTCCTACGGCCTGGAGCAGATCAAGATTCACGACGTGGATGACGACGCCTCCGAGTTTTTCCAGTCGCAGGAGGGCGAATTCATGAAGAGTTCGCTGAACGCCTCCGTCGTCCGCGATTCCCGCGACAGCAGTTTCATTCCCACGCGCGGAAGCCGGTTGAGCCTGGGCGGTTCCTGGGCCGGTGGCCCGGTGGGCGGCGATGTGGACGTGTACAGCCTGGAGGCGCAGGCCTCGACCTTCTGGACGGTCTGGTTCGACCACGTCTTCAACATCCGCGCGTGGACGGCCGTGGTCGAATCGCATGGCGACAACGACGACGTGCCGATTTTCGAGCGTCAGTTCCTCGGCGGCGCCCGCACGCTGCGCGGGTACAAGTTCCGCAAGGTGGGGCCCAAGGACGAGAACGGCGAGCCGGTCGGCGGCAATACGGCGTGGTACGCCACGGCGGAATATACGATACCTGTTTTTGAACGCCTGCGCTTCGCGACGTTCTATGATATCGGTTATGTGTACGACGAATCCTATGAGTGGGATTTCTCACAGTATAACTCGGATTGGGGCATCGGCATCCGGCTCGATTTCCCCGGGTTCCCGTTGCGGCTCGACTATGCGTGGCCGCTGGAGACCGATCCGGACGACACGCGGAAGTCAGGCCGGTTCCAGTTTACGATAGGCTATTCGTTCTAACCCCAAGGGGAGTGCGGCATGAAAGGCATGATGCGGATGCGTGGTTTGGCGGCGGCGTGGGTGCTCGCGGGCGTGATGGGCGTTGCGGCCCCGGCGCATGCGCAGCAGGACAAGGACCGGATCGTGTTCGTCGACATGAACAAGGTGTTCGACCAGTTCTACAAGACCAAGCTCGCCGAGGGGCAGCTCAAGGAGCAGGAGGGCGAATACCGCGACGAACTGAAGAAGATGGTGGACCAGTTCAAGGAACTGCAGGAGTCCTTCAAGCTGGCGCGCGAGGAGTCCGAGGATCGCGTGCTGAGCGAGGAGGCGCGCAGCGCCCGGCGTTCGGAGGCGGAGGAGAAGCTCGTCGAACTGCGCGAAATGGAGGGAAAAATTCGTCGCTTCGAGGAGACGCGCCGCCGCCAGATCGCCGACCAGATGAAACGCGTGCGCGACAAGCTCGTCGTCGAAATCAAGGAAACGCTCGCCGGCTACGCGAAGAACCAGAATTTCGTCGCCGTGGTCGAAACCTCCGGCGACAATCTTAACGGCGTCCCGAACATCCTCTATTACGATCCGTCGCGTGACATCACCCCGGCGCTGATCGAGCTGCTGAACACGGGCAAGAAATAGCCGCCACCCCGGCCGCCATGACCCCGATCCCGACCAGCGAAATCGCACGCCGGCTCGGTGCGCAACTGGACGGCGCGGGTGACGCGCTCATCGCCGCGGTCGCGGGGGTGCGCGACGCGGGTCCGGGTGAAATCGCCTTCGTTTCGCTGGCGCGCTACGCGGCGGACGCGGTTTCGACGAAGGCTTCCGCGCTGATCGTCGGGCTGGATTGGACGGCGCCGGCGCCCTGTGCGCTGATCAAAGTCGAAAAGCCCGAGCGCGCGTTCGCGGAGGTTGCCCGCTGGTTTGCGCCGCCCGATCCGGCGTATCCGCCCGGGGTGCATGCCTCCGCGGTCGTAAGTCCCGACGCCGTGCTCGGCGAGGGCGTGCACATCGGCCCGCTCGCGGTGATTGAAGCGGGCGCCGCCATCGGCGCGCGCTCCATCATCGGCGCGCAGACCTATGTCGGACACGGCGTGCGCATCGGGACCGATTGCCGTCTGTTCCCGCAGGTTTCCATCCGCGAGCACTGTGTGCTCGGTGATCGCGTGTGGATTCACAACGGCGCGGTGATTGGCAGCGACGGGTTCGGCTACGACGTCGACAAGCAGGGCGTGCGCACCAAGCAGCCGCAAATCGGCATCGTCGTGATCGGCGACGATGTGGAGATCGGCGCGAACACCACCATTGACCGCGCGCGGTTCGGCAAGACGCGCATCGGCCGGGGCGTGAAGATCGATAATCTCGTGCAGATCGCGCACAACGTCGTGATCGGTGATCACGCGGTGCTGGTGTCGCAGGTCGGCATCGCCGGCAGCACGCGTGTCGGCGCCCACGCGATTCTGGCCGGCCAGTCGGGCGTTGCGGGTCATCTTGATATCGGCGCCGGCGCGATCATTGGAGCCCGGACCGGCGTGACCAGGGATGTGCCGCCGAAGGCCTACATGCTGGGTTTCCCCGCCGCTCCGCAGAAGGAAATGGCCCGGCAATTCGCCGCGCTCGCCCGCCTCCCCGAACTCCGCGAGCGCCTGCTCGCGCTGCAAAAGAGGGTCGAGGAACTCGCCGCGCGCGGCGGTTGAGCCGCCCCGGGGCGGTCTTCCCGCCTTGCCTCGGCCCCTGGACCGGTGGTATCAAGGACGTGCTCTCGCCGGAATTACCGCATCACGCGGTATAGGGCATGGTGCCCGCGGCTAGGAATGCTGGAGACAAAACATGGCCAAGGTATTGCTGGAAAATGTGTGGAAGATCTATCCGGGCGGCGTGGTGGCGGTGAACGATGCAAACCTGGTCATTGAGGACCAGGAATTCGTGGTTCTCGTCGGCCCCTCCGGCTGCGGCAAATCGACGACGCTGCGCATGGTCGCCGGGCTCGAGGAAATCTCCAAGGGCAGCATCTACATCGACGGCAAGAAGGTGAACGATGTGCCGCCGAAGAACCGCGACATCGCGATGGTCTTCCAGAACTACGCGCTCTACCCGCACATGAGCGTCTACAAAAACATGGCGTTCGGCTTGAAGCTGCGCCGCTACCCGAAGACCGAAATCGACGCCCGCGTGCGCGAGGCGGCGGACATTCTCGGCATCCAGCAACTGCTCGAGCGCAAACCGAAGGAGCTCTCCGGTGGCCAGCGCCAGCGCGTCGCCGTGGGCCGCGCGATCGTGCGCAAGCCGAAGGCGTTCCTCTTCGACGAGCCGCTGTCAAACCTCGACGCGAAGATGCGCGTCCAGATGCGTACCGAAATCAGCAAGCTGCACACGCGGCTGTCGTCCACGATGATCTACGTCACGCACGACCAGGTGGAAGCCATGACAATGGGCGACCGCATCGTCGTCATGAAGGACGGCTTCATCCAGCAGGTCGCGCCGCCGCTGGAGCTGTACGACCAGCCCTCGAACCAGTTCGTCGCCGGCTTCATCGGTTCGCCGCCGATGAATTTCTTCAAGGGCCGCATCGAACAGAAGGCGGGCGGGCTCTGGTTCAACGAGGGCCACTTCTCCGTGCGCCTCGAGGACAACCAGGCGGCCAAACTCCACGGCCACGTGGGACAGGACATCGTCTTCGGCATTCGCCCGGAGGACGTCGCGGACGTGTTGTTCGTGACGAATCCGAACCCGGACCACCAGGCGAAGGCCCGGATCGAAGTGGTCGAGCCGATGGGCGCGGAAACGTACCTCTACCTCAACACCGGCACGCATTCCTTTATTGCGCGCGTGAACGGCTCCGAGCAGGCGGACGTGAACCAGGAGTTGAACCTGGTGTTCACGATGAAGAAGTGCCACTTCTTCGACGCGCAGACGGGGGCCACGCTGGTGTGATTCCCGCCCCGCGCGTGCGCACGGCCACTTCAGGAGCGATTGCATGCTGGAGGGACTGACCATCATCGGCCAGTCCCTCCTGGTCGCCGCCCTCTGCTTCGCTGCGATCACGCTGCTGGCCAGTCACCTGCGCTACCAGTCGCTCGCCCGCCGTTCGCGCGACGTCCGGGAACACGGCCCCGCCGCGCGCACGGCCTTTGAACTGCAAATCGTGCAACGGCTGGGAACGGCGCATCGGAATCCGGCCCCGTTTACCATCGCGCGAATCACGCCGGCCGGCTGGGCGCTGCTGCGCGAGCTGCACGGCGCCGGGCCGTGCGCGGAATTAATGGATGTTCTTGGCGAACGTCTCGGTGCATCGGTTCGCATAAACGACCTGGTCATGCCCCTGCAGGAGGATGAAGTGGGTGTACTGATCCGCGCGAGCCGCACCGCGAGCGTGGAGGTGATCAAGCGCGTCCTGACCGGCCTCTCCGCCCGACCGGTGGTGCTGCCGTCCGGGTTGTCCATGCGTGTCGACGTGCTGGCCGGGCTCGCGGCCTACCCGGAGGATGGCGATAGCGCACCGGTGCTGTACGCCAAGGCGGCGGCGGCGCTCGATCGCGCCCGCGCGGACGGCAAGGGCTGGTATTGGCCCGAGTCCACCGTTGCCGGGGAATTGCCCGCCGCGCCCGCGCACGTGGGCGAGACGGAGGACGCCGCATCGCTTCTGGATGCGTTGACGGGGGTTTTACGCGAGGACCAACTGGGCTCCGCCCTGCAAAAATTCGTCGCGGCCCGCCGTCGCGATGACCTGCCGGTGTCCGTCCTGGTGCTCGATATCGACATGTTGCGCCGCTACAACCAGCAATACGGTCGTGAAGTTGGCGACTCGCTGCTGCGCGGCATGGGCACGTTCCTGCAAAAAAATACGCGTGAACGTGATCTCATCGCGCGCTGGCATGAGGACCAGTTCCTGATCGCGCTGGACTGCCCGCCCGCCCTCGCCCTCACCGTCGCCCAGCGCCTGTGGGGCGACATCCGCAAGGCTTCATTCGGGCGCTCCGGGCTCCGCCTTTCTGTCACCGTCGGCGTAGCCGGCTGGCCCGGCCACAGCGGGCATGCGCGCGGCCTGTTCGAGGAGGCACAGCTCGCGTTGCGCGTCGGCAAGAGCAAGGGGCGAAACCAATGCGTGCTGTTTAACCCCGAAATGCGGAAGCTGAAGGTCGCCGCCGCGCCGGTGGAAGTGTTTTAGGAAGGTACAGAGGGACAAAGGCACAGGGGCACACAGGGTATGAGACTTGGCGTAAATATTGACCATGTGGCCACGTTGCGGCAGGTGCGGGGCACGTGTTACCCGGATCCCGTTGACGCTGCGCGCATCTGCGCGCGAGCCGGGGCGCACGGCATCACCGTGCACTTGCGCGAGGACCGACGCCATATCCAGGATCGCGACGTCGCGCGCCTCGCGGCGGAACGAGTGTTGCCGTTGAATTTGGAAATGGCGAACGCGCCGGAAATCGTTGCCGTCACGCTCCGTCTCAAGCCTGACGAAGTCTGCCTTGTGCCCGAGCGCCGCCAGGAACTCACCACTGAGGGCGGCCTCGACGCCGCCGGCCAGCGCGCCGCGCTGGAACCTACCGTGCGCGCGCTGCGCGACGCCGGCATCGTCGTCAGTCTGTTTATCGCGCCGGACCCGCGCCAGATCGATGCCGCGGTCGCGCTCGGCGCGCCGTGCATCGAACTGCACACCGGCACCTACTGTGAGGCGCACGGCGCGGAGGCGGATGCGGAACTCGTCCGCCTCATTGATGGCGCGCGCATCGCGCATGCCGCCGGCCTGCAGGTCAACGCCGGCCACGGCATCAACCTCCAGAACCTGCCCGGCATCCTGCGCATGCCCCACCTCGACACCCTCAACATCGGTCACAGCATCATCGCCCGCGCCGTCTTCACCGGCCTGCACGAGGCCGTGGCGGAAATGCTGCGGGGGATGGGGGAGGGCGTGAGGAGCGAGTAGCGGGTGGGAAATATTAGCGGGCTCACAATAGTATCACCATACGCACGATGGGATGGGAGGCTGTAGTTCCGGCGCTCTGTCGCCGGAAGGGCCCCGTCAAGGACCTCCGGCGGCAGAGCGCCGGAGCTACACAGACCTACCCCGCCCCTTGTTTCCCCCACCGGCCGGGTGTATGCTCGTTCCCCACATCACCACCGGAGGCCCCAGATGAAGAAAAACAAAGCGATCATCGCAGCCCTTGAGGACGCCTACTGGAAGGAACTCGAGACGGTCCAGAACTACATCGCCAACTCCGTCAACCTGGACGGCATTCGCGCCGAGGAAATCAAGGCCGCGCTCGCGGCGGATGTCGCCGAGGAACTCGGCCACGCCCAGCAACTCGCCAAGCGCATCAAGGTGGTCGGCGGTCGCGTGCCCGGCTCCTTTGAATTCGAGGCGCGCCAGAAACAGCTCCAGCCCCCGCGCGACACGACCGACGTGCTCGCCGTCATCCGCGGCGTGATTGCCGCCGAGGAGGACGCGATCGAGGGGTATAACAAGCTCATCAAGCTCTGCGACGGCGTGGACTACGTCACGCAGGATCTCGCCATCACCTTGCTGGGTGACGAAGAGGGCCACCGCGAATTGTTCCACAGCTTCCTGAAGGAATACGCGAAGAAGTAAGATTGGTGGGGCGGGCGGTCCCCGCCCGCCGCGGCGCGCTCGGAGATCGCGCCCCACCCGTCTCCTATGAGCACCTCCACACCAGCCGCCGTCCTGTTGATCAGTTGCCCCGACCAGCCGGGCATCGTTGCCGCCGTCACCGCGTTCATCGCGCAACACGGCGGCAACATCATCGACCTCGAGCAGCACTCCGACGAGGAGTCGCGCGCGTTCTTTATGCGCCTCGAATGGGACCGCCGCGCCTTTGATCTGGCGCTGGAGGACATTCCGGCCGCGTTCGCCCCCGTCGCCGAACGTTTTGGCATGACGTGGGAGGTGCGTCGCCGCGATGTGCGCCCGCGTATCGCGCTGTTCGTCACGCGCGAGTCGCATTGCCTCATCGAGCTGCTCGCGCGGCAGCAGGGCGGCGAGTGGAACGCCGATATCCCGCTGGTCATCAGCAATCGCGAGGACCTGCGCGGCGTGGCGGAGCGCTTCGGCATCTCCTTCCACCACCTGCCCGTTGATCCCGCGAACAAGCCCGCGCAGGAGGCGAAGGCCCTCGCGCTGCTTGAGGCGCACCGCGTCGACCTCGTTGTGCTCGCGCGCTACATGCAGGTCGTCACCGGCGAATTCATCCGCCATTTCCCCAGCCGGATCATCAACATCCACCATTCGTTTTTGCCCGCCTTCCCCGGCGCGCGCCCGTATCACCAGGCCTACGCGCGCGGCGTGAAGGTCATCGGCGCGACGTCGCACTACGTGACCGAGGAGCTCGACGCCGGCCCGATCATTGCGCAGGACATCGCGCGCGTCTCGCACCGCGATTCCGTGGAGGATCTGATCCGCAAGGGGCGCGACGTGGAGAAGCTCGTCCTCGCCCGCGCCGTCGCCGCGCACCTCGAACACCGCGTGCTGGTGTTTGGGAACCGGACGATTGTTTTCCAGTGAACGAAATAGTTGCAACGTGCGTTAAAAGGATTATTGCGCTGTTGCAACGTCTGTAATTTACAGAGTCTGTAAAAACGATCTCGAAGTCTGTTCCGGCTCGGTGGGACACCTCGCCCTACCTTTGAATGCATGGGAATGAAGTGGTGTGGTGGGGCGAGCCGTCCCGGCGAGCCGGGTTTGGGTTTGGTCAGAAAATGTCCGGAGTTGGCCATGACGATTATTGAACCGCACATCCATATCCTGTCGCGCACGACGGATGACTTGCAGGCGATGTACGAGAACGGGATTCGCGTTTGCGTGGAGCCGTCGTTCTGGCTCGGTTCGCCGCGCCGCTACGCGGGCACGTTCTGGGACTACTTTCAGCATATCCTCGAATTCGAGACCGTGCGCGCGGCGCGGTTTGGGATGGACCACTATGCCTGCATCGCCGTGAACCCGAAGGAGGCGGACAACCTTGCGCTGGCGGAGGAGACGCTGGCGGGGATCGGGCCGTACTTCGACCACCCGCGCTGCGTCGCGGTCGGCGAGATCGGCTACAACCTGATCACGGCGAACGAGGAACACGTGTTCCAGCGCCAGTTGGAAATGGCGAAAGCGCGCAACATGCTGATTCTGATCCACACGCCGCACGACACGCCCACGGTCAGCAAGAAAAAGGGCGTCGAGCGGACCATCGCGGTGTGCCGCGAGCTGAATTACGACTGGGACCGGATCCTGATCGACCACAACACGGAGGAGACGATGCAGTTGACGCGCGACTCCGGCGCGTGGGCGGGCATGACGGTGTATCCCTATTCGAAGCTCAACCCCGAACGCTGCATCGGCATCCTCAAGAAGTGGGGCCTTGAGCGCACCTGGGTGAACAGCTCGGCGGACTGGGGGTCCTCCGATCCACTGAGCCTCGTGAAGGTTGCGGGGCACATGAAGGACAACGGCTTTGGCGAGAAGCAGGTGACGAAGCTGCTGTTCGACAACCCGCTCGGCTTCTACAAGCAGAGCGGCCGGTTCGACCCGGACCTTGAGATCCCGTTCATTCACCCGCGGGAGTATCAGCGGTAAACGTATGGAAATGCGGAACCTCTGTAGCGACGGCATTTCATGCCGTCGGATTCGGGCCGATGGGCCGACGGGATGAAATCCCGTCGCTACAACCAACAGGACGAAACTTTTGAGAA
>DAOLDD010000040.1:0-31473 GCA_035327585.1 Kiritimatiellia bacterium
ATGCCGTCGGATTCGGGCCGACGGGATGCAATCCCGTCGCTACAACCAATAGGACATAACTTTTAAGAACCGCTATTACTCCCCTGTAATCGATTATTTCAAATGACCACGCTGTTACTGGCTTCAGCGTTATGCGCGCGGCGCGGCGAGCACGGCGTTGGCCCAGTGGAACCAGCCGGTCACATTCAGCCACGGTTCCTCGGCGCGTGCGTCGTACCCGCCCTCCTCTGACAAACCTGCGTTGGGATAATTGGGCGGCTGCTGGCCGAGAAAAACGGAGTTCCCGAAATCGCTCGCCGCCTGACCGCTGCCATACATGCCGTTCGTGATGCCCCACTCGACGCGTCGTCCGGACACGTGAACGAACAAGGGTTGCCGCGCGGTCCGACGTCGACCCACGCCTACCATGAACGAGATGGCTCGCGGGTTGGCGCCCAACACCCACTGCACCTGCCGCTCGGCGAGCACCCGCAGTTCGTCGTCGCCCAGCAGTTCAGCCATGTAGCCGCAAAACGTGGCGGTGACCAGGAACCAGGCATTGTAGCCATGGCCGCCCGACAGGATCACCTCGCCATCCGGCCGCAACGTCCATTCCGGCAACACGCGGAAGGAACCGGTACGCGTCACCAGCCGCTTCACCAACTGGACATGCTGCGCCAGCGCCGTGCGACACGCGGATGCCAGGCGTCCGTCGCGCACCTGCTGAAGGTAGCGGATGGGCGCCAGCAGATACGCGAACGGATAATCCGAAAGGATGCGGTCTTCCGTGCGCTTGGGCTCCGATTCCAGACAGGGCCCGCCCGGGTGCGCATGAAAAAATCCGTCCGCATCCTGCAAGGCCAGTACGGCCTCCAAGTGGGTTTCCGCTTTGGCCAGCAAGTCGTCGCCGTCCCCCAGCCGGAACAATTCGAGACAAGCCAGCGCCCTCCCGCTTTCCGTATAAATATGCTGAACGGGCTCCGCCGGATTTTGCGCCAGCCAGCCCAGCGTCTTCCGCGCGGCCTCGGCGGCTCTTCCGGACAAGTCCGGGTCCAGCGTTTTGACCACGCGCGCGAATCGGGCCAGCGTGCCGGCCAGTTGCGCGTAGTACATGTTCGGCAGGCTCGGGCAAAGATGATCAATACCCATCAACCGGTTGGCATAACCCCGTCCCCACTGGTCAATCAACCAACGCGGACTCTCGGTCAACGGATCGTAATCATGATACCCGTCGTAGGCCCATGGTATTAGATGCCAGCGCTTCTTCACCGGGTCAAAGCGCTTCTTCACATCCACCACGGCATAAAAAAAGCTGCCGTCGCCTTGCTGCATCTTCAACAGCCACTCGACGCCCCACGCGGCTTCGGCCAGCGGGTACGGAAGTTTTTCGTTCGGCCCCTTCCAATCCGGCTTAAGCCGTTCCCACGATTCGCACAGCCCCTCAATCACCGGCCAGGTGGAAAGCCAGGTCCACTTGCTGTCGTCCCCGGCGTCGTGCCACCCGCCGGACACATCGACATGCCGGATCGGTTCGCCGAAATGATCCTGCGCATCGTTGCGAATCCAGGCGTCGCGGTCGTGTTGATAAATCCCGCTGCGCTTGCCGAAAATGTGCTTCGCGGTCTTGTGCGCCAGGTTGGCGTGCAACCCCTCCTCGATCACGAGCGGCTCCACGAAGGCCATGTAGCCGGACCCGGCCATCACATAGAACCGGTACCTGCCCGGCTGCGTGAAGCGCGTCAGGTCCGCGATCCATTCATGCCAGCCCCATAGGTTCACGCCGGCATAGCGGAGTTCGCCGGTGAACACCGGCCGATGGGATTCCCGCTCCTGCAGCTCAAACAAGCCGTTGTGGCAGGGCCGCCGAACCCAGATCACGATCTCCTTGTGATCCGCGGGGGCATAGCCGGCCTGCGATTCGTGAACAGTGATTTCCGCTTCGGAATATTTGTCGAAGGTCAATGGTTGCTGCATCTGATTGTGCTCCTATTGAAAGTGATTTTCCCCACGTCCCGGCTTCCGATAAGGAGTGTGGATATGCTGTAAGTCGTTGATTCTAAAGAGAGGGGTTGTCGGGCCGGGGTGTCCCAGAAATTTCGTAATCATAATCGTACTCGTGCTCGCAATCGACAATTGCATGCGCAACAGGATGCCCTCCGTTTTATTTCCTGGGTTAGAACACATTGCGAAATACCGTAGCCGCGCGCGGCTTGTCCTCCGCAGCCGTGGCGAAGGAGGGTGAGCGCGGCCTCTTGCCGGCGCGCCCAACGTGCGCGCCTACAGGTCAAAAGATGGCTGCGATAAATCCTAATTTGCTCTAATGAATCGGCGGAATACCGATTACGATTACGAGCATGATTACGAGTACGAACGGGCGGGTGGCCCGTTTCGGAACTCGGGAACGGTTGCTGCATCTGATCGATCTCCTGTTGAAGGGTGATGTCTTCCAAGTTGGTGGGCGCTCGTCTGGATGCACCCCTACCGCCCCTTCCCGCCCGGCAGCTCGACCAGCCAGGCGTGGGACAGATAGACGAAGCCAAATCCCTCGGTCAGGCGGTCGTACACCAGGTATTCCGAGTGCGAGTGAATGCCCACATCCACCGCGCCCGTCCGCGTGCACTCCTTCGGCAACTGCACGGTCACAAAAGCCTCCGGCGAGTAACGGGCCGAAATGCCCTGCGCCACGAGGAACGGCTCGTGCAACATGATCGTCGGTCCCTCCACCGTCTCGCCCTCCGCGTTGGTCGCATGGGCCGCGATTCGCAGCCGGGTATTGCGCCCCTCCGGATCGAACAGGTGCAGCACGAGCGCGTAGTCCTTCCCGCGCGCGAGGCGGCGCGCGCCCAGGTTGATGCGCAGGAACTGGTTCCAACCGGTGATGCCCGGGCCATAGCTTTGCCCATAGTCGTAGAAGATCGGGAACAGCTCGCCCGCTTTCGTCGGCGCGCGGCGATCATGGAACTGGTTGCGCACGCGGCCCTTGGTCCCGAAGGGCAGGTCCGAGGCCATGTGATACGCCGCCACGATCTTCTTGTGCCGCTTCGCCACCTCTGCGTTCACCCGCTTGATGTCCGCATCCGCCGCCCGCGAGGCGGACCGGCGAATCCACGCCGGGCAGTCTTTTTCCGATACGCAGGTCAGGTAGGACGCGCCGCGGGGCGCGCCGTCGTTCTCCGCCTGGACGCGCAACCGCGCCTGGATGGCATCCAGCTCCGCCTCGTCAAACACCAGCGCGTCGGCCGTCGCGCCCCAAAAGCGCGCCATGCTCGATGACCGTGTGCCGTCCAGCGTGATCCGCGCCGGCTCCGACGCGAGCGCCTCGACGCTGCCGAAATCGCGCCCATTGATGAATTCGCGCCGGATCATACCCCGCCCGTTGAAGCGGACCGTCAGGTCCATCGCATAGGGCACCAACGGCGCGAGGCGCGACACCGGCTCGCCGCGAATCGTGGTGGTCTCGATGCTCACCAGGTCCCGCAGGCGACGCGAATGCTGATTCGCCGCATGCCCGCTGTGCGCCACGCTCACCCGGATGGTTCCGGAGACTTTCTTCCCATCCAGCAGAAGCACACCGCCGGTTCCACCCGGATGCGGTACAATCTCGGCCGTGATCCCGGCCGGGCAGTCCGCCACCCGGAACGGCGACGCCAGCCCTTCGAGCGCATCCCAAACCGCCACGGTTTTCCCCGCCGGCGCCCGGACCCGCAGCGTAAGCTCGCGCGTATCCCCGCGATCCACCGTGCCGCCAAGTTGCACGGTTGCCTGGTATCCGTCGTGGGTTGGTTCGTCGCCCTTCGGATGAAACGGCGCGAAGTTCCACCGCTTCGTATAGTCGAAGAAGCGTTCCGCACCCGCCGACCCGCGACGGAACTGCCACTGGCCCTTGATATTTTCCACAACCAGCGCCTCGTGCCCGTTGCCCGGCTGGCCGCCGACCATCTGCCCCATGCACTCGCCACGCCAGTAAGTCGCCTGCGGCAGCAAGCCGCCGCTACGGCGCATGCGTTCCGCATGCTCCCTGATCCCGGTGAATTCCAGCCGCCCCTGCCGGCGCTGCTCCACCAGCCACTCGAGCATGCTGTAGTTGAGGTCGTAGCTCTTGGGGCTGGTGAAATATTGCAGGTCGACATGGAAAAATCGCGGCACGCCGGTCAATTCGCCCAGCCGGATGAAATCCTCGCACATCGCGATGGTTTCCACGGGAAGCGCCCCAAGTTCGATCGTGCGATCGCCCATGAGGTGGTTGAGCGGGCCGAACGGGCCTTCGCTCCAATTCTCGCGGCAGGTGATCGGATTGCGCAGCTCCATGCTGCCGATGCACAGGCCGTTCTCCGGGGCCGGCGCCTCGGGCTTGCGATAATCCTCCGCACTGGCGAAGAACGGCGCCAGCGGCGACCCTGAGTGGGTGATCTGCCAATGCCCATCATTGATGATCGTCGGGGCGCAGAACCCGAGCAGATATTTGATTCCCGTCTGCTTGCAGGCGGCGACCAGGGAATTGCCCGGCGTGTAGGTATTGAACGAGTCCATTTCGGTGAACCCCATTTCACGCCAGCGTTTCTGGGCGAGTCGGATCAGGCGAATGCACTCCTCCGTCGAGTAGGCCCACCAGTTCATGTTCGTGCAGCGGGGGTCGACGAAGCCCGGATAGAGCTCCATCGCGACCAGGTTGCCGCGCTTCTCCCAGTCCAACGCGGCGGCGCACCGCTCCCGGCCGGCCCGCACGTCGAGACTGATATCGGCGGGAATGTCGTTGCGGGCGAGATGCTCCAGCACCTCTCCGATCCGCTCCCCCGCCATGCTCATCTGCCCGTAAATATTACAAATCGCCTTGGTCATATGCTCAGCCGCTCCTTTGTTTCACAAAATTTCGTCCCTACGCCCTCGACTCCTCCGCGCCGACCTCCACGATGAAGTCGAACCACTCGCCGTGGCGGTGGCCGTCCATCGTCACATCCAGCGGAATAAAACAAACGCCCGGCGTGCGATCTGGGTGCGCGCGCAAATGGAACGGGACGCGAATCGTGGACTCCGCCGGGATGGAGCCTTCGAGAACCGGGCGCTCTGCGGAGACGCCGTCAGGCAGGCGAAGGCCCACGCGATACGCCCGGGACCGGGAAAGGAAATTGCGCAGCACGAGCGTCGCGTCCCCACTGCCTCCGCGGGCCAGTTTCATCCGATACGGGTCGACGCGCACCCAATACGGATCAAACATGGTACGGTAGTCTTCCTCGGCGCTCAGCGCACGGAAAGACTCGCGCAGTTCGAGCGACCACCGGTGATACCGCTCGATCAGTTCGCCGGGCCGGTCCATGACGAACGAGTGGCCGCCCATCAGCAGATCCGGTTTGAGTCGCCGCAGATACTCCGCCGCGTAGATGTAGCCTTCTTCCAGGATCGCGCTGTTGCGGCAGCAAACGGCTTCGTGACCATCGTGGTGGGGATTCTCTGGATCGCCGAAGATGTTATCCCCGGTGAACGCCACACGGCGGCCGTCGATCATGCCGTGGACGCAGCACGCGAACTCGGTCTGGCCGGGCATCCAGTCCACCGTCAGCTCGTAGCCTTCCCACGTGAACCGTTCGCCCGACGTGAACAGGCGGTCGAACGTGAGCGGCTTCACCTTCCGATCGTAGGACCACAATTGCGCGGCGTAGTCGAATCGGTCGGGCTGTTCCAGCGGCGGCGCGACGCGGTCGAGCGTCCACAGCTTGGCTCCCCAGCGCTCCCGCAAATGCGCCGCGCCGAGCACATGGTCGCCGTGCATGTGCGTGACGAGCAACGCGTCAATGCCCTTCAGTCCGATACGCTGCTGCATCTGCTCAATCGTCGCATCAAGCGTCGCCTCGTCGACGAGGCCGCAATCGATCATCAGGGCGCGCCCGCTATCGGCCACCAGGAAGGTCGCATTGGGCAGGTAGCAGGGTCCCTTAAACTTAAAGAGATGCGGCGTCGTCTGCCACAGGTGCGGCACCGCGCTCGGACGGGAAATCGTGTCCTGGTCCGCGCCCTCGAACGTGGCGATGGAATAGCCCCGGACGTAGAGCTGCGCGAGACGCCGCAATTTTTGCTGGTAGGCCTTCAGTTCATCCGTCGGTTTCCCGATCACCGGCCCGTGCGACGGCAGGAGCAGCGTCGGCTCAAAGGCCTGCAACAGGCTGGCCGACTCGATCAGCGTGTACAGCCCCTTCGCGAAACCATAATCCCATTCCGTATCAAACCACGTGTGCATCCGCGCGCCGGCGAGCATCACGTCGCCGCTGAACGTGAGCCAGCCGGCCGCGGTATTCAGCAGGTAGGACATGCTCCCGGGACTGTTGCCGGCGGTTTCCACGCACCAGAACTCACACCCGCGCCACGTGAAGGTATCCATCGTCTTAAACCCGCGCTGGACGGTGAGCGGGTCGAGCGGCGGACGAACGAAGCTGGCCCCGTGCGTCGTGAACGGATCTTCCAGCGCGGGCCGCGCCTTGCGGAACTCCGTGGGGCGCTCCAGCAAGGCGCGCTCCTTTTCCGGCGCGGCGACCTGCGACTGCCAATCCCGCAGCTTGCCATGGCCCTGGCACTGCTCGCGGTGGTGGTGCGTCAGGAGCACCCACTCCAACCGACGCACTCCGATGTCGCCGAGCCGGTCGAGCACGCTACCGTCGCCGATATCAATCAGCATCGCGGTGTCGCCGTCGCGCAGCACGTAGACGTTGCATACGTCCGTCCACAGGAAGACCTCGATGTCCCCGTGACGGGCAATCGGTACAAAGCGGGACGCTGTTGTCGCATCTCCGCTCATTTAACTTCAACAACGAGGTCGTCGATGTAGATGATTCCCGGAGCCACTTTTTGCAGGGACTTCGCGGACAACGCGACGGGCGCGAAAACCAGTTCGTCAATCGGATGCTCGTCCGACATGATGTCCACGTGCTGCTTCATCCAGCGCGACGTGACGGGCACGGTGTCCGTGCTGCCGCCCCACAACCGCGAAACCCCGAGGCGTTTCGCGCCGCCCTCCCCCCGCACGCGGAAGGAGATGCGCAGCCGGGTGCCCGGCTCCACGACCCGGTTCAGCATGCCGATCGCGCCCGAATAGTGGCAGAAGACCCACTCGCCCTTGTGCGGCTTCACCGTGATGCACAACGCATCGGCTTTCGCGCTCTGGGGCAACCCTTTTTCCCACGACATGGCGATGGTGTCCGGCGGCATCTCGTCCGCATACGGGCCCGCCAACTGGACGCGCCAGTGGTCGACTCCCTCCGTGAAGGAGCCGTTCAGGAATTCCACCGGTTCCGCGGCGCCCGCTGTTGCGCACGCGATCAGCAGGCTTAGCAGGAGTTTGGAGGCCATTCCCAAGCCCAAGTACGGCTCGGTGGGACACCTCGCCCTACCTTCAAACTCAAGGAACGCCGGCCAATGGGTAGGGCGAGATCTCCGAGCGAGCCGGGTTTCGAAACAGCCTCCAATCAGACGGGACGACATGTGAACCTCCAGGTCGCGTTGACTTCCTCGTTCACGTCGCGCGGGCGATAAACGCCGTGAACGTCGGGCGTGATGAAGCCCGGGCCCCAATCCACGAAATAGAGCGCGGTTTCGGCGGGATCGGCCTCGATGTCCAGCGTCCACGCGGTGCCCGCGACGGTCAACGGGCCGCGCGCCGGCACGGTGAACGCACTGACCCGCTCGCGCGCGATGGTCGTTTCGCGCGGCGCGCCGTCCTCCGCGCGCCACCGCAGCGCCATGCCCTCGACATCCGCGCGGCGCAGCGTCAGCGGCAGATTGAAATTGAACGCCGCGCGCGCCCGCGCAAGCCGATTGATGCCACGCACCTCGTAGCGAAAGCCCGGCGCCCCGCGCTCAATGCTCACGCGGATCCGAATGGCGACGTGAAAAAAGTCCCGCGTGAATTCCGCGACCACGCTGTCGGATCCCGCTTCGACGATCCGGGCGGCATACGGGTACTGCCAAAGGATCGATGGGTTGCTGTGCGTGCCCAGCGCCCAAATCGGACGCAGGCCGCCCAGGGCGGAGTAGCTCCGGTAACCGCCGGGGGGAAGCAACGCGCGGCGCAGCGCCCGGCGGCGATCCGCGATCACCTCGCGCCCGGCCACGCTCCACCCTTGCAGGCTCGCGCCATACGCCGGCCACACGTCGAACTGCTCGTCGCCGTTAAAGAAGCGGTAGCTGCCATCCTCCGCCTCGACCACGCCGAACGCCGGCGCATCGGAAACGCGGTGCACAGGCGGCGGCTCGGTCCACGCGGGCGTCGCCTCGGACTCGCCAAGCGCCGAATACAACGGGCCGTGCGGATGGTGATGACGCGCACACAACTCCCGTCGCCGCACGGCGTCGCCGCGACGCTCGGCATCAAGCGCCTCCGCGAGCTCGGGCTGGCCGCCCTGGCGCACGGCGTCGAGGCCGCGCGCCAGCTCCGCGTCGAGATCCATCCGATGCCGGATGTCGAACAGCGTCAGCGCGTCCACCAGCGGCGATGGCGGCTCCCCGCGCAACACAGCCGCGATCGCGGACATGTTGAAACGCTGATATTCCCACCGGCAGTCGCCCCACGTGGTGACGAAAATCCCGTCGGCCCGATGCGTTTCCGCCGCGCGGCGCGCGGTTTGGATCGCCCGGACGCCGCGTTGCGTCAACACGCACGGCGACGAAAAAACCCCGGAGGCCATCAGCACGCGGAAGCCATGTTCGCGCAGCGTGGACAGCACCGGATAATCCGAATCCTCATCGTAAAACCAGAACGCGATCACCGCGTCGCGCGACAGGCGCGACAGGGCGGCGGGATAGTGGATCAGCATGTCGTGCCAGACGATCGGTTTGCGTCCGCGCGCGACGAGGAACTCGACCGCCGCGTTCACATGGTCCACCCAGGCCAGCGCCGCGTCGAAGCCTTTTTGTTCCAGCAGCGCCTTGGGCGGCTGCCACTCGTCGCCGCCAATCAGGAAAAATGCGCTTTGCGAAATCGCGCAGAATTCCTCCAGGCAGCGCAGCATCCACGCGCGCGCCGCCGGCCGCGTCGGGTCCATGTCCGCCCACCCCGGCGCGGCCTCCCCACCCAGCTCCGGATACACCGGCACCACGTGCTCGAGATGGCCGATCACGTTGAAGTGCGGAACCAGCTCGATGCCCGCCGCGTCCGCCGTCGCCTGGAACGCGCCCCAGTCCTCCGCCGTGTACGCGCAGGGCGGACACGCCCGCTCCATCGACGGCAGCCGGATCATATTTTCGAGATACGGCAGGAAATGCGTGTACCCGCAGCGCGCCGCGTGGCAGATCGCCTCATGGAACGCGGCGGGGCGCAAATACGTGCCGCGGGCGATGTCGTAATGGAATCCCCGGAACGCCAGGCGCCCGCCTGCATCACCAATGCTCATACGTATGAATATATAACGCGCCCCCGGTCCGTGTAAAGGCCGGAATCGTTCCAAACGGCGTTCCGGGTCCGGGAAGAACGGGCCGATTACGACTAACTCATACGTATGAACATCATTCGCGCCATTGACATCGGGCGCGCGCTTTCGTTGAATGCGCGCATGAACTCTGCCTCCACGTCCAGCGCGGACGGCGTCGCCTACCGCGTCCGCCCCCAGGGCGGCGACGGCGCGGGCGACTGGCTCGCGCTCCGGCACTTTCATGCGCGGAGCTCGGATCACCGGCCGCGCGCCCGGGCGCGTCTCCAGTACGACGCCGGCCGGAACCTGCTGCTTCGCTTCGAGGTCGAGGACCGCTATGTGCGATCCGTGTGTCGCACCTACCAGGACCCGGTGTGCACGGACAGTTGCGTGGAGTTTTTTGTGCAGCCCAAGCCGGACAAGGGCTACCTGAATTTTGAGATGAACGCGGGCGGCACGCTCCTGCTGCATTATGTCACCGATCCGACGCCGGCGCCCGGCGGATTCCGCGGATGCGAGGCGGCGCCGTGGGCCCTGGGACAGCAGGTGCGGATCACGTCGTCCCTTCCGCCGGTGGTGGACCCCGAAATCACCGAGCCGGTGAACTGGTCGCTGGAGGCCGTGATCCCGGTGGAGGTTCTCGAAGCGTTCGTCGGACCGCTCGGTCCGCTGCCGGGACAGATTTGGCTGGCCAATTTCTACAAGTGCGGGGATCGCACCTCGCATCCGCACTGGGCGATGTGGTCGCCCATCGGCGAACGCCTCTCGTTTCACCAGCCCGTGTACTTCGGCAGACTGGAGTTCGCCTGACGGCGGAAACGCGATGCAACGGAAACCGGATGTCGATCTGTCGGACAAGGTGGTGTTGATCACCGGAGCCTGCGGCGCGATCGCGGAGTACGTGCTGAAAGCGTTGCACCTCCGGGGCGCTTCGCTCATCGCGACGGATATTGAAGCGCCGGACACGGCGCGCGCACGGCTGGCGGCGTGGGGCCTCGCCGATGCGGCGTATTACCGGATGGACGTCGCGGACCCGGAATCGGTGGAGTCGGTCTGCGCGGAAATTTTCGCGGCGCATCCCGGAATCAACGTGGCCCTCGGCCACGCGGGCGGCACGACCATCCAGTCCTTCGCCGAATGCGACCGGGCGGCGTTTGACCGGATCGTGGCGTTTAATCTGATGGGCCAGACGTATTTCGCGCGGGAGACGCTTCGGCACTGGGTCGCGCACCGGACGCGCGGCCACCTGATTTTCACCTCCTCGTACGCCAGCCGCATCCCGATGAGCGGCATCACCGCCTACGTCATGAGCAAGGCCGGGCTGGAAATGTTCGCGAAGAACCTGGCCCTCGAATACGCGGAACACGGCATCCGCGTGAACGCCGTGTCGCCGGGCAACGTGGCCGCGGGCAGCTCAAAGTTGATGTACGACACGAACCCGGACTACCGCGCGTGGGTGGACCGCATCTCGCCGCTCGGCACGCGGAACACGCCCGAGGCCATCGCCAACGCATTCGTCTATCTGTGCTCCCCGCTCGCCGACGAGGTGGACGGGCACGTGCTGCAAGTGGATGCGGGCGTCAGCCTGCCCAAACTGGGATGACCACCATGCGACTCGGACTCGGCCTCTATCGCCACATGCTCAACGACGCGCACTACCGCTACGCGCGGCAGTGCGGCGCAACGGACATCATCGTTCACCTCTGCGACTACGGCGTGAAAACCGACCCGGAGTCCGGCCGCGTGGACCAGCCGGTCGGCGAGCGACACCGGGGCTGGGGCGTGGCCGACCATCCCGGCCTGTGGACGCTCGACGAATTGCTCGCGATCCGCCGCGACCTCGAACGACACGGTCTCCGCTTCCACGGCGTCGAGAACTTCGACCCGGCGCAGTGGCACGACGTCCTGCTCGCCGGGCCCAAGCGGGACGAACAGCTCGAACAGGCGTGCCGGCAGATTGAAATCTTCGCCGACGCCGGGATCGAGGTGTTCGGCTACAACTTCAGTCTCGGCGGCGTCACCGGTCGCGCGCACCTGCACACGCGCGGCGACGCCGGCGCGGTCGGCCTCGACGGCGCCGACACGCCCGACCTCACCGAGCCCATCCCGAAGGGCATGATCTGGAACATGGTCTACGACCCGGACGCCCCGCCCGGCGTTGAACCGACCATCACGCATGAAGAGCTGTGGAACCGGCTCGCCGTGTTCCTGCGCGCGGTGCTGCCGACGGCCGAGCGGCGCGGTATTCGCCTCGCCGCGCATCCGGATGATCCGCCGCTCCCGATGGTACGCCAGCAGCCGCGCCTCGTGCACCGCCACGCGCTCTACCAAAAGCTCATCGACATCGACCCGAGCCCCGCGAACGCGCTCGAGTTTTGCGTCGGCACACTGGCCGAGATGGCGGACGACGACCTGTACGGCTGCGTCGAGCGCTACGCCCGCCAGGGCCGCATCGGCTACGTACACCTGCGCAACGTGCGCGGCCGCGTGCCGCACTACTGCGAGACATTCATCGACGATGGCGACGTGGATATCGCGCGCGTGCTCGCGATCCTGCGCGACTGCGGATTCAACGGCGTGATCATCCCGGACCACGCGCCGCAGATGACCTGCGCCGCGCCGTGGCACGCCGGCACCGCGTACGCGATGGGCTACCTCAAGGCGCAACTCGACCGCATCAACAAGGCTTCACCATGACTGCATTCCGCGACGACCCGGACTTCCTCGATACGATTCGCCGCGAGCTGTTCTCCTGCGTGATCGGCGACGTGCTCGACCACATGGGCTTCCGCCGCCAGTACCTCCCGCCCCGCATCCGCCCGCTGTTCCCGTCGATGCGCGTCGTTGGCCGCGCGATGACCGTGCTCGAGGCCGATTGCGTCGGGACCCGGCTCGTGCACGAGAACCGCGAAGCCGCGTTCGGCTTGATGTTCGACGCGCTCGACAGCTTGAAGCCCGGCGAGATCTACGCCTGCACCGGCGCGCACGGCGCATACGCCTGCTGGGGCGAGCTGATGAGCACCCGCGCGATGCACTGCGGCGCGGTCGGCGCGGTGATCGACGGCTACAGCCGCGACACGAACGGCATCGAGCGTCTCGCCTTCCCGACGTTTTCCTACGGGCCCTACGGCCAGGATCAGGGCGTACGCGGACGGGTCATTGATTTCCGATGCCCGATCGAGTTCTCCAACGGCGTCCGCGTCGAGAGCGGCGACATCCTGTTCGGCGACGTGGACGGCGTTGTCGCCATCCCGCGCGCCGCCGAGGAGGAGGCGGTTCGCCGCGCGCTGGAGAAGGTCCGCGCCGAAAGCATGGTCGCGAAGAAAATCCGCGAGGGCATGCCGACGCGCGAGGTGTGGGACCGCTACGGGGTCATGTGACATGCCGCGCGTGTTTTTCGGCTGCTATACCGACGGCGCGCCGTTTTTCGCGGATGCCCGCGGGCGCGGCATCCTGCGCAGTGGATTCGATGAAGACACCGGCCGGTTCACGCCGCCCGAATGGTGCGCCGACATCGTGAATCCCTCCTGGCTCTGCGCGAGCGGACGCGGCGACTTGCTCGCCGTCTCGGAAACGTTTCGCGCACCGGGCCGCGTGCTGCGGTTCGGATTAACCGACTCCGGCCCGCTGATCCCGCGCGGCGATGCGTCGTCGGAAGGCCTCGCGACGTGCCACGTCGCCGACGCGGGCGACTTCGCGTTTGCCGCGTCCTACCTCGACGGACGACTCACCGCCTATTCGCTCGCGGGCGGCGGGCTCGCTGGACCGACCGCGATCCACACCTACGAGGGACGCGGCCCGGACGCGGACCGACAGACGTGCGCCCACGCGCATCATGTCGCCATCTCGCCGTGGACCGGCCACCTCTGCGTGTGCGATCTCGGCAGCGACGCGGTGTGGGTGCATCCGCCGTATACGGGCGAAGCGCTGGCCGCGCCGGTGCGCATCCCCGCGCCGCCCGGCAGCGGGCCGCGACACGGGCTCTTCCATCCCCTCCTTCCGCTGTTCTATGTCGTGACCGAACTCGATCCACAGGTGCTGGTTTATGACGTCCATTCGCGCGACGGCGCGTTGACCCTGCGCGACGTGATCCGCTTGCGGGAACTGCCCGGCCTCGACAGCGCAGGCGGCGGCGCGGCGCTGCGTCTGCATCCCGACAGCGAGCAACTGGCCTTGAGCGAACGGAGCGGCCACCGCGTGGCGTTGTTCCACCTTGATCGCGAGGGCCGGCCCCGGCTCGAACGCGTGGTAGCCCCCGACCGTCCGACGGACCGCACCCCACGCGACATCGCCTTCAGCCCCGGCGGCAATTGGCTGCTCATCGCCTACCAGGACGGCCACCGCATCCGCGCCGTCCCCCTCGCCCCCACCTCGCACGAGACCTCGGTCAATGTCGGCTCCCCCTCCTGCATCGCCTTCGCGTAATGCCATTCCGAAACAGCAGGACGGGATGAACAGGATTTACAGGATCAGAGGACTCCCCGCCGCACCCGTTCACATTCTCGTTCACGTTCACGAATTTTTCGGATCGTGCACGTGAACGTGTACGCTTACGTGAACGGGAATAATCCCGCAAATCCCTTTCATCCCGTCAAATTCTTCCGTGGTCTCGGTCCAGGTCGGCCCACAGTTGGCGGCGTTCACGCACGCCGGACAAACCGTGTCACGAGCCGGTCGTAGCCGGTGATGCGCGTGTAGGCGGCTTCCTGTTCGATGTGCCGCTGGACGTCGAGGCGGTCGATGCGGTCGACTTTTTCGCAGAGCGTTGACAGCAGCGTGCGCAGGAGCAGGCGGGCGTGCGCGGCGCCCATGCAACTGTGATGACCGCTGCCGAAGCCGATGTGGGGGTTGGGCATGCGGTCCAGCTTCACCGTGTCCGGGTCCTCGAAAATGGTTTCGTCGTGGTTCGCCGACGCCCAGCAGAGCGCAACCCGGCCGCCCGGCGGAACCTGCTCGCCGAGCACGTCCGCGCCGTGCTTGCACACACGACCGATGTGGGTGAGCGGACTCGCGATGCGGACGAATTCCTCGACGGCGGGCACGATCCGTTTCGGATCCGCGCGCAGGAACGCCAGCGCTTCCGGGTGGCCCGCGATGTAGTCGATGATCGTGCTCACGGTGTGGATCACGGTATGCCGTCCACCGGCGAACGCGAGGTTCGCAAACCCCATCTGCTCCTCGCGCGTGAGCTTGCGGCCGCGAAATTCGGTCTGCGTCAACACGCTGAAGAAGTCGACGCCGGGTGACGCGGCGGCCGCGTCGAGCCGCTGCGTGAGATAGCGTTCGAGATTCTTTCCATCCGCTTTGGCATCGCCCACGTCAAAGACCCGTACGCCCCACTCCACCCAGATGTCGGCCTCTGATTCGGGCACATCCAACAGGATGGTCAGCGCCTTCGCTTGCAGCGGCAGCGAGAACTCGCTGAGCACCTCGACCTGTTCCCGGGCCAGCGCGCCATCGACCATCCGTCTGACCAGCTCCTGGATGCGTGCGATCACGTCGGGGAGCAAGGGCCGCTTGAAGAACGGTTCGGTGATGGCCCGGTATTCGGTGTGATCCGGGGGATCGGTTTCGATGGGCAACTGCCTGACGGAGCGCACCGATTCCTCCGACGGGATCGGCACGCGGAACGGGGCGTCGTTGCTGAACGTTTCCCAATTCTTGGCCGCCCGGCGCAGCTCTTTGTAGCCGAGAATCATCGGTATGGGTTCGCCTTGGAACGGACATACGAGGACGCCGCTCTTCTGGCGATGTTCGCGAAAGGGATCGGGCAGGTCGGTCATACTGGGGCTCCCATGAGTTTTTTGACATCCGCGTGTGGATCAGCGATGAGCGAGCGGTCGGCGGCTTTCCCACCGGAAATCAGCTTCGACGCGACGGCATAGGCGATGGCGTCGTTCACCGCATCGGCGGCGATGAGTCGGTCGCCCTGGAAATACCACGCGGAAAGACAGCGCGGCGTGTCGGGATGCCGGCGCAGCACCATGTCGTCATAGCCGGTGGAAAGTCCGGCCATCTGCAACTTGATGTCGTATTGGTCCGACCAGAACCACGGCAGCGGGCGCGGCGGAATCGGCTGGCCGGTCAACGCCGCAGCGGCCGTCCGGGCCTGGTCCACCGCGTTCTGCACACATTCGAGCCGGATGGCGCGATCGTACAGCGGGTGATGCTGGCACGCGCAGTCGCCGATGGCGTAAATATCCGGGTCGGAGGTCCGGCACGATTCATCCACGCGGACGCCGTTTTCAATCGCGAGCCCCGCCGCTTCAGCGAGCTGCGTGTTCGGCGCGGCGCCGGTGCCGGCAACAACGAGGTCCGCTTCATACACCGCGCGCTCCTTCGTCTCGACATGCAACCGCCCCGCGCCATTGCGAATCGCGGTCACCGTCACACCGGTGTGAATCTCGACGCCCTCCTCGCGATGGATGCCGTGCAGGAACGCCGCCATTTCAGGCGAGGTCACGCGGGAGAGGATGCGCGGTTCCCGCTCCAGCACCCTGACGGCGCGACCCTGGCGGCGCAGCGAGGCAGCCACTTCAAGGCCGATGAACCCTCCGCCGAGAATAAGAATGCGGGACGCGTCGGCCACGGCGCGGCGCAGCGCGTCGGACTCGGCGGCCGTGCGAAGCACATGTACGCCCGGCAGATCCATGCCATCAATGGGCGGCTTGCGGTTCAGCGATCCGGTTGCCAACACCAGCTTGTCGTAGGCGAGCGTTGAGCCGTCCGCGAAAATTACCGTGCGCTTAATCCGATCGATTTCGACGACCCGCGCACCGAGGCGAAAGGAGATGTTTTTTTGCGCATACAGGGCGGCGGGCCGGATCAAAATTTGTTCCGGACCTGTTTCGCCCTTGAGATAGCCCTTGGACAACGGCGGGCGGTGGTACGGCTGGAGCGGTTCATCCCCCACCACGGTGATGTCGCCGTTCCAGTGGTGCTGGCGGAGCGAGAGCGCGCACTGCGCGCCCGCGTGCCCGCCCCCAACGATCACGCAAGCTGGCGCTGAACCGGACATCAGCGTGGGGCGACGCGTACGACGAGGCCGCCCAGCGCTTCGCTGATCTGCACCTGGCAGGCGAGCCGGCTTCGTTCATTCGCGCAATCCTGCAGTTCGAGCAGGGCCTGCTCAGCGGGGCCCGGTGGCCCGACGCGCTCCGCCCACTCCGGCTCGACGTGGACGTGGCAGGTTGCGCAGGAGCATACGCCGCCGCAGTCGGCGTCGATGCCCTCCACGCCGTTCTGCACCGCGGCTTCCATCAATGAGCCGTCGGCGCGTTCGACCGTCCGCGATTCCCCGGACGGGGTGATGAATGTAATCGTGGCCATGCACTCCTCCTAATCCCTTGCCCAGACGCTACCACCACGCGAAACAAGGCGCCTCCACCCCCGCGTCAATTACTGATACTATAATTGCATTGTATTGACGAATCATGCGCCATTCATGCAATAGAGGCATGTAGAAGAGCTCCCATCACGTGAAACCGGCTCGGTGGGACACCTCGCCCTACCTTCGACATGGAAGAATGTCGACGACTGGTAGGGCGAGCTCTCCGAGCGAGCCGGGTTATAGGATCGATTCCAGCCCGATCATCATGCAGCCCGTACTCGAGAAAGTTCCGCTGACGCCGGACCGCCTCTACCTGTTCTGGGTGCGGTCGGAGGCGCGCTTCCCGTTCAAATGGCATTTTCATCCGGAGTATGAACTGACCCTGATCGTGCGGGGTCGCGGCACCCGCGTCGTGGGCGACCGGGTGGAGGCGTATCGCGAGGGTGACCTGGTGCTGCTGGGACCGAATCTTCCGCATACCTGGTCAAGTGCGAGGACGTCCGCTTCCGGCAAGGGACGTGCCTGGAACCAGGCGTACATCCTCCAATTCTCGGCCGCCCTGTTTGGCGAATCGTTTTTGCGTCAGCCGGAAATGGCGCGGCTGGCGGCGTTGTTGGATAAATCCCGCCGCGGACTCCAGTTCAAGGGACGTTCACGGGATGAAGCGGTGCGATTGATCCGGGAAAGCCATCGCGAGAATGGATTGCGTCGATTTGCCCGACTGCTGGAGTTGTTCGACGTATTGGCTGGAGCTAAGAACGCGGTTTCGCTTTCGACCGTGGCGGCAGGCGAATCATCACCACGACGCAGGGGCACGCCGATTGAACGCATCTTCCGCTACATCCACGAGCGCGCGATGGAGCAGCTGGGGCTTGATGCCGTTGCGAAACAATTTCACATGGCGCCGAGCACATTGCATCGCCGCCTCAAGCGCGAAACGGGGCGCAGCCTGACCGAGCTGGTGAACGAATTGCGCATCAGCCACGCGTGCGGGCTGCTCGCGCATGGCGATGCGCGCATTGCCGACATCTGCTACCAGAGCGGCTACCAGAACCTTTCGTATTTCAACCGCCGCTTCCGCGAATCCACCGGAATGACGCCGCGCGAATACCGCCGGCGCATCCTCGGGGAGGCGGCATAGCCGCATCCATATGGAGGAAAACCACGGATCAACACGGATGTAAACGGATTGAGGTTCGTCCGTCGTGCAAGTTCCATCTCATCCGTGTTTATCGGTGTTCATCCGTGGTTGAACTGAATTGTTCCGGTATAGCAAGGAGACCCCCATGACAGGCCATGAGCGAACCATCCGATTCCTGCGCGGCGAGCCAGTGGACCACCCGCCATTCCATCCGATCATCATGCGATGGGCCGCGCGGTACGCCGGCGTGAAGTACCGCGATTTCTGCCTCGATTACGCCGCGAAGTGCGGGGCGATGATCCGGTGCGCGGAGGATTTCGACGCCGATTGGGTGACGGTGATGTCGGACCCCTACTGCGAGGCCGAGGCGTTCGGGTTGCAGATTGAATACGTCGAAAATGACCTACCGCTGGAACGCGGCGGCCATCTCGCGGACCTCGAAGCCGTCGCGAACCTGAAGCCCTACGATCCCCGGCAACACGCGCGCTGCCGCGGGCGTATTCGCGAAATCGAGGAATTCCAGCGCCTGCGCGGCAACCTGTTCTTCATCGTCGGCTGGGTGGAAGGCCCAATTGCGGAATACGGCGACCTGCGCGGGCTCACGAACGCCTCGATGGATTTCTACGACGATCCGGACGCCGTCCACAAGGCGCTCGACGTGATCACCGACTGCGACATCGACTTCATTTCATTACAGGTGAAGGCCGGCGCCCATTGCGTGGGCATCGGGGACGCGTTCTGCTCGCAGATTGGACCCGACTTCTATCGCGAATTCGCCTTCGCGCGCGAGAAGCGGATGGTCGATCACCTGCACGCGCTGGGCGCCATCGCGAAACTGCATATCTGCGGCAACACCTCAGCGATTCTGCCCGACATGATCCGCACCGGCGCGGACATCATCGACGTTGACCACCTGGTGCCGTCGATGGCTCCGTTTGCCCCCCTGCTCGGCCCGCTGCAGGTGTTCAGCGGCAAATGCGATCCGGTCGCCGTGATCCAGAACGGCTCGCCCGCGGTCATCGCCGCGAGCGTTGCCGAGTCCATCGCGCAGGCCGGCGGACGCTGCATTGTCTCGGCCGGTTGCGAGGTGCCGCCGGATACTTCCGCGGAGAATTTCCGCGCCTTTTCGCGCGCGGCACGTTCGCCGTAGCTTTAGAGAAGGCGGGTGAGCGCGGCTTTTTACGGGCGCGCCCACCGCGCGCTGCCGACAGGTCCACAGGATTTTTGGGCTTGTTACGGATTCTTATTCTTGCAACTGTCATAGGTATGAGCATGCGCATAAGCGGCAATATAACACACGGCGTTCAGGCGGCGGCGGCGGCGCGGAGGCGTTTGTACAAGCTGTTGGGCCCGCTACCGGACCGGAAGCGGCCGATCCAGGTACGGGCGCGCGAGGTGATTGAGCGGGGCGACCTCCGGATCGAGAAGCTCCGGCTGAATCTGAACGGCGAGGAGGATGTGCCCGCATATTTCGTGACGCCGCGCGGAGCACGCGGTCCGTTTCCCGCGATTCTGTTCAACCATTCGCACGGCGGACGCTATCACGTGGGCAAGGAGGAGTTGTTCCGCAGCTCGCCCTACATGGTGCGAACGCCCTACGGATCGGCGCTGGCGCGGCGCGGGTATGCGGTGTTGTGCATCGACCATTGGGTGTTCGGCGAACGGCACGGGGAGATTGAGCACACGGTGGTCAAGCGGCGGCTGCTGGAAGGCCGCGTACTGTGGGGCATGATGGTGTACGACAGCCTGCGCGCGATAGACTACCTGGCGTCGCGGCCCGAGGTGGACGCGAGGCGAATCGGCACGATCGGCATGTCCATGGGCAGCACGATGGCGCAGTGGGTGGGCGCGCTGGACACACGGGTGCGCGCGGTGGTGGACATCTGCTGCCTTGGCGAATACCAGGCGCTGCTCGACACGGGCGGCGTCGCCGGCCACGGCTTTTACTACTTCGTTCCCGGGATCCTGCGGCATTTCTCGATGGCGCAAATCAACGCGCTGATTGCGCCGCGGGCGCACCTGGCCCTCGTGGGCGAGCGGGATCCGCTCACGCCACGCGCGGGACTCGACGCAATCGACCGCCATCTGCGGGCGGTGTATCGGGCGGCGGGCGCGGCGCGGGCATGGCGCCTCGAGCGGCATCCCGTCGGCCACCGGGAAACGCCGACCATGCGCGCGCGCGCGCTGGCCTGGCTGGATTCGGGCTTGTGCGGCTCGCCCGATAGGAATAGGCTCATCTCATACCTGTGAGCACGAGAGAATTATGAAGCAGATCGTGACGCAACAAATGATTGCGAAAAAACTGGGCATCTCCCAGTCGCTGGTGTCCCGGGCACTGCGCGGCTCCGCGACGCACATCCACGCCTCGCCGGAGACCATTGAGCGCATCCGGCAGACCGCCGAGCAGCTCGGCTACCATCCCAGCGCCGCGGCGCTGACGTTGCGCGGCGAGAGCAGCCGGACGATCGTGGTGGTCGTGCGCGATTTCACCGATCCGTTTCTCGGGCGGCTCATCGGGGCGTTGCAGCAAACCGCCAGCGCGGACGGCTATTCGCTCATCCTGTCCGGCGTGGGTTCCGAATCCTCCGGCTCCGACTACCGGATCTTGTTCAAGTATGGCGTGGATGGCTTGATCGTGGTGGGCGGCCAGTTCGAGCCCGGCGCCGTCCCGGCGTTCCTGCGAAACCGGCTTCCCGTGGTGCAGATCGGCACCGGGCGCGCGCGGGCCGGCGTCCAACACGTCGCGATGGATGTGGAGGCCGGCATCCGCATGCTGCTGGATCACGCCGCGAAAGCGGGCCATCGTTCCGTCGGTTTCCTGGGCGACGGGACGGAAACGGCGCGGTTCCGCCGCGGCGTGCTCGAGGCGGAATTGCGCAGGCGAAAATGGCCGAAGCTGGCGTTCTCCTTTAATGAAGCGGACGGACCGGACGCCGGTTACGACGGCGCGCGCGCGCTGTGCGGGAGCGGACGAAAAAACGCGCCGACCGTGCTGGTCGCGACGGACGATGCGACCGCGCAGACCGCGCTGCGCGGCTTCTACGAATGCGGCTGGCGGGTGCCGGACGACATTTCGGTGATGGGCATCGACGACCTGCCTTCGTCGGCGCGCTGCATTCCCGCGCTCACCACGCTGCGCCAGCCGATCGACGAACTGGCGCGCGAGGCCTTTGGACGCATTCTGGCCACCACGCCCAAGTCGCCTGCTGAAGTGCGCATCCCGCCCGAACTGGTCGTCCGGGAATCCTGCGCGGCGCCGGGGAGCCGGACATGAACGTCGTGGTCGAAACCGACGCGCCCGCAATGGGACGCCGTGCCGCGACGATCGGCGCAGACGCGATTCGCGCCGCGCTGCGGGATCACGGGAAAGCCGCGATCGTGGTCGCCACGGGCGCATCCCAGTTCGAGGTGTTGAGGGCACTGGTCGCGGAACCCGATATCGCCTGGAACCACGTGACGGCGTTTCACCTTGATGAATACGTCGGACTGCCCATCACCCACCCGGCTTCGTTCCGTCACTACCTGTGGGAGCGGTTCGTCCGCCGGCTCCCGCTGCCGCTCGCGGCGTTCCACTACATCGACGGCGAGGCCGATCCCGCGAAGGAGTGCGCCCGGCTTTCGGCCTTGATCCGTCGCCACGCGATCGACGTCGCCTTCGTCGGCATTGGCGAGAACGGCCATTTGGCGTTCAACGACCCGCCCGCGGATTTCGAGACGACGTCGCCCTACCTCACGGTCTCACTGGATGAAGCCTGCCGTCGCCAGCAACACGGCGAAGGCTGGTTTCCGACGCTCGACGACGTGCCGACGCGGGCGATCTCGATGTCGTGCCACCAAATCCTGGAAAGCCGCCTCATAGTGTGCAGCGCGCCGGACCAGCGCAAAGCGAAGGCTGTGGCCGCCACCGTGCAGGGGCCGGTGACACCGGAGGTGCCCGCGTCCATCCTGCAAACGCACGACCGGGTTGAACTGCTGCTGGACAGCGGTTCGGCATCGCTGCTGCACCATGACACCATCGCCCGGATTTGTTGATCTTCAGGTCAACGGATATGGCGGCGTGGATTTCAACCACGACGGCCTGACGCTGGAGGGTCTCCACACCGCCTGCACGCGGCTCGCCGCGGACGGCGTGGAACGCATTCTCGCCACGATCATCACCGAGGACCTGCCCGTCATGATTCGGCGGTTGCGGCGGCTCGTCCACGCGCGCGAGCAGGATCCGCTGTGCGTGCGCATGATCGCCGGGCTGCACATCGAAGGTCCCTTTCTCAAGCCGGATGGCGGCTACCAGGGCGCCCACCCGCCGGAGGCGATGCGACCGGCCGATCCCGACACGGCGGCGCGGCTGGTCGAGGCAGGCGGTGGACTCGTTCGCCTGGTCACGCTTGCGCCCGAATACGATCCCGGCCTGCGCACGACCCGCTGGCTCGCCGACCACGGCATCCGCGTCAGCGCCGGCCATACGGACGCGCCGCTGGACATCCTGCGCGCCGCGGCGGACGCAGGCCTGACCCTGTTCACCCATGTCGGCAACGGCTGCCCGATGACGCTGAGCCGCCACGACAACATCATCCAGCGCGCGCTGCACCTCGCCGACCGCCTGTGGCTGTGCTTCATCGCCGACGGCGTGCACATCCCGCCTTTCGCGCTCCGCAATTACCTGCGCCTCGCCGGCACGGCCCGCGCGGTGGTCGTGACCGATGCCATGGCCTCCGCCGGACTTGGGCCCGGCGTCTACACGCTCGCCCGCTGGACGGTCCGGGTCGGCGAGGATCTGGCCGCGCATCACCCGGAGACGGGCCAACTGCTCGGCTCCGCCGTCACGATGGCGCGCAGCGCGCAAATCCTGCGCGAAGCCGTGGGCCTCAGCCCGGCGGAGATCCGCCTGCTCACCGTGGACAACCCGCGCCGCGCCGCCGGCCTGGGCTGACCCGATTATCCCGAATATTTCACCGCAGAGACGCCGAGACCGCGGAGAACGAGCGAAAAAAGAATTCATCCAAATATGCTTGTGCCATCTCTGGCATGCGTATAATACGTATGAGCAACAAGCATTGCGCTCTTTCGGAGCTCCGGCGCCGAAAGGAAAGGTTGAGCGCCCGATAAAAACGAATCGCCATCCGTCACGGAGAAGTTATCAACCATGAAACCTTCAGCGATCCTCTCATCCGCCGCCGCGATGCTCCTCGCCGTCGCCGCGTCCGCACCGGCCGACATCCTCGTCAACGACACCTTCGAGAGCGACATCCTTAATCCCTCGCCGCGCGTGGGATTGGGCACGGATCCGGCCGGATGGGCAAATGATTTGGGGGATTCGATCAATGCGAACGGCCTGACCGACATCAGCGTGGAGGGCGTGGGCGGGCCGCAGGGCGGATCGCAAACCATGCTGTTTTTCGACAGCAACGGGGTGGATGGGCGCATCGCGGACAGCCGCACGTTTACGCCCGTCTCCACATCGGCGGTTACGGTCACGCTCGATTTCCGCGTGAACAGCGTCATCGACCCCGCCGCCGACAAGTTCGCGATCCGCCTGTTCTCGACGGGCAACCAGTCGATTGGCGTTGAACTGGCGGGAAATGGTTCGAGCACGGGTTTCAATATACGTCCGCTCGGCCACACCAACACGACCGTGCTCGGCGAAGTCACGGTTGGCGATTGGTACCAAATGACCCTTGAGGCGCCCAGCGTGGACAGCGGATCGACCGAATGGCAATTGACGCTGCACAACTACGCGACGGCCAGTACGGATACCTTCGCGCTCACCCTGCCCGCCCCGGCCAGCGGCGAATATTGGCGCATCCTGCTCCAATCGGGATTCGCGGACGCCAACACGCTGGACATGAGTTTTGACAACGTGACGGTGGAGGCCATCACTGTGATTCCGGAGCCATCGACGGCGCTCCTGTTGTTTGGAGGTGGGCTGCTGATGTGGCAACGGTGCCAGCGAAGCAAAGCCGCGCGACGCTAATTCGGCGGTGCAGGCCTACCGCACATCATTCCTCTTGCGCTGAACAGAGAAGAAAAAGGGGCTCACCCGATGAAAACCGACGACTTGTTCATGCTGGCCCGCAACGTGCAGACACGGTGGGCGAGTCCCGAGAATCCCACGGCCGGAAAGGGGCAGGCCTGCGTGGGAAATGACGGCCGCAAGCGGCGTGGCTGCATCTCACTCCGGGCGGGGGAATCCGCGACGCTGCTTGACCTCCGGAACACGTCCGGCACGGTGCGCCGAATCTGGATCACGATTGATGACCGCAGCGCGAAGATGATGCGCGGCCTGCGGTTCGAGGCCTGCTGGGACGGCGCGTCCAAACCGGCGGTTAGCGCACCGCTGAGCGACTTCTTCTCCCTCGGCTTGGGCAAAATGGCGACGTTCCAGTCCGCCCTGTTCGCCAGCCCCGAGGGGCGCAGTTTCAACTGCTACGTCCCCATGCCGTTCCGCACGGCTGCGCGGATCGTGGTCTGCAACGAGTCGGACACCCATCTCACCATGTTCTTCTACGACATTGACTGCACGGTCGGCGACATCCACCCGGAGGACGCCGGGTATTTGCATGCGCACTGGCGGCGGGAAAACCCCACGACCCTGCGTAGGGATTATGAAATCCTCCCCGCGGTGCGGGGACGGGGACGGTTCCTGGGGTGTAATATCGGCGTCATCGCCAACACGGGCCTCTACTTCAAATCCTGGTGGGGCGAAGGCGAAGTGAAAATGTATCTCGATGGCGACACCGCGAACCCGACGCTGTGCGGGACGGGAACCGAGGACTACATCGGCACCGCCTGGGGCCAGGGACAGTACGCGAGCCTGTATCAGGGCTGCCACCTGGCGGACCACGACAAATACCACTATTGTTTCTACCGCCTGCACGTGCCCGACCCCGTCTGGTTCCAGACCGACATCCGCGTGACCATGCAGCAACTCGGGTGCTGGGACCACGCCTCCCTGTCGCAGATGGCGGGCAACGGCCTATCGCTCATGCTAGGCGACACCGCGGTGGACATGCAGGCGCGTGTAAGGGAAAAGAGTTCCGGGTTGTTTGAGCGGCAGGATGACTGGTCGAGCTGCGCCTGGTTCTACCTTGACCAGCCGGCCAGCGGTCTGCCGGAACTGGCGCCGGTTGCCGAGCGCGTCGCCGGGCTGATCTGATATCCACCAGAAAGACATCCCCATGAAACGCAAAACCCGCCGCATCACCCCGCTGATCCTGTCGGCCCTCGGTATCGTCTGGCTGCTGACCGCACATGCAACCGCCCAAGCCGGGGCGCGGCTCGTTCCCGGCCAGACGCTTTCCCAAGCCACCAATCTCGCGGCGGGCGTGTACGAATGGCAAATCACCGGCTCCGGCCAGGGATTGCTGAACCTGAAAGGTGGGGGCCAGGAGCGCACCCTGCGCGTCGTGTCCGAACCGGGCATCTATGGGTTGCTGTTCGAGACCGAAACATCGGGTGCGATGGAATTGTCGCTGCAACTGCATGGCGTCGAATCGGATTTCCTGACCATCACGGCCAACACCATCAAGCCGGCGACGCCGGACCAGTTGCGGGCCTGGGAGGTCGCGAAGGAAAGTTTCGCGCGCCTCGGTTATTACGGCATTGATGCCCAGCGGCCGGCGCCGGGCGGAGCGAACGCCGCGGTTACGCAGGCCGACCTCGCGCGCAGCGCCATCCGCGAGACCGTGGTGTATTATGATCCAGGATACGATTCGCACTGGATTCATGACGATGCTGGCGTGGCGGCGTATTTCACGCGGCGCGGACTGCCGGCCAAAAACGCGAAAGAGGCGGCCGCCTGGCTCAAGGCCCGATCCACCGGCGACCTGGGCGTGGGCACGTCGATCATATTCACCATGGGCTCGGCGCCCGACTCCATCGTCTATCCGCCTTTCGCCGACTGTCTGCTGGCGCAATACCTTCGCGCCGGCGGCCGGGTCGTCTGGCTGGCCAACGTGCCGATGTATGTGGCGCAAGGTGAAAAGGGCCCGTTCTTCACCTACGGGACCACCGCGAGCGAACAGATGCTCGGCCTCACCACCGACCGGGAATCGTTCTACGGCCTGCCCGGCCCGGCCCTCCTCACGGCGGCCGGCCAGGCGTGGGGCCTCAAGGAGGCGTCCACACTGACACGTCCGGTCCATGCGCGCGGCGTGACCATTCCATTCGTGACCGATTCAACGGGCAAGTACTGCGGGGTTGGCCTCGTCAACCTGCGGCCGGACGTTCCGTTGAGCGGGTTCATCTTCGTTCCCGACGGCGCGAGACCCTCCCAAACGTCCCTGCTGGCGAATGTCTATCGCCTCGCGCGCTATTCCGGCGTCGCGGTCACCGTGCCGGATGCCGCGCCGCTCCCCACCCCGTCGCTGCCGCTCGAAGTTACGCTGCGCTTTGGCACGGATGACCAGCGCTTCGTCTACCAGCGCGGCGAGGTGGTTCCGCTGTTCCTGCGGGTCCGCGCGCTGAATTCGACGGTGCGGGATGTGCAAATCCGCTTTGCGTTGCGTGAAGGGGATCGTTCGCTGGCCACGGGCGGCGCCGCCGTGTCCGTCGGCACGGAAGAGCGCGATCAACTCGTCGGCCATTTTGACCTGGCCGGACTGCGGATGGGCCGCTACACGGTGGCACTGGATCTGGAGGTGGACGGCAAAACGCTGGAACTGTCGCGCGAGCTGCGCGTCGCGCCGCCGCCCGATCACGGCGGCACATATGTCGGGATTTGGTGCGATACATCGCCAAAGCAAAACCGGACCGAGCATCTGCTGGACGATTTGGCGGCACACAACCTCGAACCGATGTTCTCCGACGAGAACCGCCCGCTGGGTCGGGACCTGGCCCTGTGGTATGGCTTCAGCTTTTCGAGCCGTCATCACGGCGAGCCCGCCGTGATCCCGCATCCACCGGGCTACGACGATTCCCGCCTCGGCGGAACCGGCGGCGTAATGCGCGTCCTGTCCCTGGGCGACAAACGCATTTCGCGCGGCTACGCGAGCCCGTTTCGGCGTCAAGCCGAGGCGGACGACTTTGCGCGCTTCATTGCATTCGACAATTCATTCCCGGCCTTTCGCCGGCGCACGGCTACCGTGGATGACTACAGCCAATGGCTGGGCCTGGACTACAACCGGTTTGCCGTCGAAGGCTTCCGCGCACGCTACGGCATCGAGGCGCCGCGTCCGCCCGGCACGGAGGATCCGCGCGGCATGATCAGCGTCGCGCGCGCGCCCGGCATCATCCCCGACGATGATCCGTGGATCCTGCTGGCCCGATACTGGAGCGAGACGTACGGCGATTTGGGCCGACGCCTGGCGCGGGCGATGGAGTCCGCCAGCGGCGGCACGGGCAAGGTAGGGCCCGTGCCCGGCGGCATGCAGTGGCCCGTCATGACCATGGGCACCGGGCAATATCCGCCCTTCAATTTCGGCGCCGAAGACGGATTCAACCTGCTCTTCTACTACTACTACAACAGCTTCTGGCAGCCGCCGATGGCGCATCTCTGGTGGCTCGAATCCGCCCGCATGGGGAACCGCGAACTCGAACAGTGGATCATGCCCGACTGCTACCGGTTCGAACTCGATTCCTACCACCGCAACAGCCTCTGGCTGATGTTCGCCGGCGGCGCACAAGGCATCTCGTATTTCATCTACTCGCAGCGCAAGGAAGGCTCCATGCCCGCCATGAAAACCTTCGGCGCATGGTCGCGCCGCTACGGCCTGCTGCTCGAACAACTGCGCCCCACCCCGAAGGACATCGCCCTGCTGGTGCCGTTCGAGGCCATCACCTACCGCCTCGAGACCGCCCACGAGCTGGTGTATCCCTTCCTGAACTTGCTGATGGCCAAGGCCGATGTCGAACCGGTCAGTCCCGAGGAACTCGACGCGAACCGCATCCGCCAATACCGGACGGTGATTCTCGCGCAGACCCGCTGGATGCGCGCCAACACGGTGCGGCTGCTGGAAGACTACATCGCCGCTGGCGGACGTGTGTTGGTGGATTCAATCACCGCCGCGTCGATTCCCATCAAAGGCGCCACCGCCATGGATTGGGAACTCGGGAAATACGGCGAACTCGAATCCATCGCGAAGATTCGCGCGGACCTGACCCCAATCGCGCCGCCTGTAGTGGACTGCGACGATCCCCTCATGGCGGTTCGGCGTGTCGCGGCGACGGACGGCACGCCGGGCGCTTGGCTGGTGCACAACTACACCACCGCCGAATTCGCGCGGCTGAAGGCTGGCGCGGAATCTCCGCTCGACGCGGCACACGCACTCGAAACGGAACTCGGCTACCGCCGGGACCTGGTGACCACCACCCTGACGCGCCCGGACGACGGACGTCTCGCGTTTGATGTTTTTGGCGGACGGCTCCTGGATACGACCCGCACCGGAGGCGTGATGACCGTGACGGTTACGATCCCGAAATGGGAGGGCATGCTGGTACTCTTCCCCGAGCGCCTGCCGGTTCAACTCGAATTCTCCGGCGCGCCGACGGAAACACAACCAGGGCTGCCCGTCGTCCTCAACGCCGTTCTCCTCGACGCGAGCGACACGCCGGTCCGCATGCCGACGCCGCTGCAGTTGACCGTGCGCGATCCCCGCGGGCAACCGAACCGCGAGTACACACGCCGGCTGCTGGCCACGGATGGCGCCGCCGCGCACACGATCCACTTCGCCGTCAACGACCAGCGCGGCCAGTGGACCCTTGAGTTGGAGGATGTGCTCACCGGCAGCCGGGCAACGCATTCCATCCTGCTGAAATAATCATCACCGCGCTCATGACCCGAGATGTTGTTTTAAGTGACGCCCGAACGTTTAGTCTTGGTCACCAACCCTCGGCGCCGACGGCGCGGCGCCCTCCACACAAATGCCCGGTTCTTGGAGGGCGGCAGGCCCTTGCCGCCCGCTGGGGCTCAGGACAAAACTTTTGAGAACCACTATAGGTGGTCCGGGCGCTCCGCGCACGGAAACGCCGACGTAAAGGAATTGGAAAAATGAAACGTCATTCTGGATTGGTGATCGCAGCAACCCTGCTCCTCGTCGGCCGCCTGGGCGCGGTCGAGGTGTCGAAGAACGGCGAATACGCCCTCGGCGCTTTCGGCGAAATTCATACGAAGGCGACGGCGCAGGCCACGCTGGATCAGGCCTGCCGGTGGATCATCGACAACGGCGGCGGCGTACTGGTGGTGCCGGCCACGGCGCCGGAGGGTCTGGTCATAAAAAATTCCTACCAGAACGACCGCGAGAGCGGACCGACGGTTACCATTCTCGACCGGCGTAAAGGCTACGAGGTCACACACCGCCCCGCGGTCGGCCAGCGAACGCCGACCGGCTGGTACGGGGCGTATGATTACCGGCTGATCAACATGCAGCCGCGCGGGCTGCCCTTCCAGGGCACCCATGAGATGAAGGGCTTGCGCAACGCCGTCGTGCGCGGGGCGTCGTCGTACATGCAGTTGACCAGCGAAGCGGTCGAGAAGGGCGCGGACCGCCGCATCTACGTGCCGTCAATCCGCGGCATTTTCGTCGGACAATTCCTGACCATCACCGGCGAGCGCGGCGCGTACCAGCCGCCCTTCGACCGCGTCTGGGTGAAGTCCATCGGCTGGGACGCGGAGCGGAAGCTCAACTACCTCGTCGCCGATCTGCAATACGATCATCCCGCCGGCTGCATCATCTACAACAAGCACGTGACCGGCAGTTTGAACATCAGCAGCACGGCCAACAGCGACAACCAGACGATGGAACTCCAGGTCACGCGCCGCCAGTATGCGCATGGCGACTCATTCCTGATCAGCGGCAGCTACGTCTACCAGGGCGACGTGTTCAGCGGGCTCGGCGACGAACAGGGTGTGGTGGTCAACGCGGAGGTGATGCAGGATCCTGATCCGTTCCACAGCGTGGTGGAGTCGGTCAACTGGGAGGACGACGCCATCGTCTTTGCGCCCGGCAAATGCAACGTACAAAAACTCGCCACTTCCCGCGCGATCATCAACATGAACCCGGACAAATGGCTCACCGCCGGGCACATCGTCATCGTGCCGCCGGAGGACTGGGGCGGCCACACGATCCACAACCCGGCGTATGATCCGAAGGCTTTTGTCGACGACGGCATCGACCTCGCGAATTTTTCCTACACCTACGAGAAGGATGGCCAGGAGGCGCTCAGCATCACGACCTGGAACGGCCATCCCCTGCGGCAGTTCAACTACGTGTACCAGAACAAGGCCTACCCGAGCCTCGTCGATGGATGGGTCAACAATCTCGGCGGCGCGATCATCGGCTCGGCCGACTGCGGCTGGACCGAGGACATCGTGGGCCGTTTCTTCGCCGTGGCCGACGAGGGCGAATGCCTGACGCCCGGCGCGCGGGATCTCGGGGTGATTTACAACAGCACCCTGGAACGCACCCAGTACCGCTGGTATTTGATCAAACAATTCCGGAAGAACGCCGACGGCACCTGCCGCATCAAAATCGAGCGCATCCGCTACGCCGCGGGTGATGCCGGCGCGCCGAACCTCTACAACGAGGACAACTACACGTGGGATGGCCATGTCCGCCCGCTTTCCTACATCATCGCCCCCGGCGCGTATGCGTACGATGTGGGCGATGGCTGGCAGGATCGCGACCACGGCGTCGCCGAGAAGTCCGACGCGCGTATCGTTCGCGTCGTGCCCAACGCGGATCGCGGCACGGCGTTTGACTTCGCGGCCGGCGACCCCATCGAGCAGGCCATCGGCGCCGACCCGGCCCTGCCCATGCCGATCCGCGTGCGCGTCTACAACAACGTGCCCGACACGATGGCGCACGGCATGGTCGAGCTGATCAACTTCGGCACCATCTCCATGAGCGCGGGCATCAACCTCGTCGGCGGCGGCCACAACCGCGACGCGATCGCGACCCGCAAGGACCGCAAGCCGTATTACGGAACCGGGCTCCACATCGGCAGCGTCGTCGGAACCGGCGTTCGTTTCGCCGCGGACGTGACCGAGGCCGCGCTGCAGTTTGAGCAGCCCAACGAACGCGCGCAACCAGTCCTGTGGCGGCACGCCGGCGGCCAGACCACGCTCGCGGTGGACCCGAAGAGCGGCGACATGGCCATCGTCGGAAGCCCGCTTCAGATTTCATCGGTCAAGGGCATCGAAGGCCTGTCCGCGACAGAGGTTTCCGCACGCAACCTGCGGGGCGTGGACGTTGCCGTGCCGGAGGGCGCGAAGGCGATGACGATCCAATTTGAGCAACCCGAGGCGGATGCGCGTTACGCGCTGAACATCCAGCCGAACTGGCTCACCCAGGATGCCGTGGTCGAGAAGACCCCGAACGGATTCACGGTGGTGTTCTCAACACCCGCGTCCTCCACGGCGACCCTCGACTGGCAATTGATCCGGTAGGATTTTATCCCAGCGCGAACGCCTCACGGCCCGCGCAAGCGGAAAAACTGCTGGGGGGCGGGGCCGGTGGCGGGGAGGTCGACGTGGTGCAGGCGATTGGTGGGGACGACCGTCTCCGTGTCGGTCCAGGGGCCGGCAACCGACTCGCCGGCTTGCAGCACGTAGGGCATCCCGCTTTGCAGCGCGTCCCAGCCCACCGTCATCGTGCCCGCGCCGGGTGACGCCGTGCCGCCCGCCGCTTTCGGCA